>CANITF010000009.1 GCA_947470515.1 Flavobacteriales bacterium | reverse complement strand
GGCAGCGCATAATTCCCTTCGACAAGCTCAGGGCAGCGCATAATTCCCTTCGACAAGCTCAGGGCAGCGCATAATTCCCTTCGACAAGCTCAGGGCAGCGCATAATTCCCTTCGACAAGCTCAGGGCAGCGCATAATTCATAATTCATAACGTTCAATTAACATTTAGTAATTATATTTGTACCCGATGAATTCAACAAATTATCAGCAATGCACCCGTTGCTTAATGGATACTACTGATCCGGACATTAGATTTAATGGACAGGGAGAATGTAACCATTGCACTGAATTCATTCAAACCAGAGCACTTTATAATTACCAAGGAGCCAAAAGTGATGCTGAATTAGCCGCTTGGGTGGGACGTATGAAAAAAGACGGACAAGGCAAGGAATATGATTGTGTTGTTGGGTTAAGTGGAGGAATTGATAGCAGTTATGCCGCACATCTGTGCAGAAAAATGGGTTTACGTGTACTGGGTGTCCACATGGACAACGGTTGGAATTCAGAAGAAGCTGTAATGAACATCAAGAATATTGCTAAAAAATTGAATGTCGACTATGAAAGTTACGTGCTTGATTGGGAAGAATTCAAAGATTTGCAATTAGCATTTTTAAAGGCATCTGTTCCTGAAGCAGACACGCCAACAGACATCGCTATTTTAGCAGCATTGCACAAAGTTGCATCAAAATATAAAATCAAATACATCATCAGCGGAGGAAACTTTGCAACTGAAGGGATATTACCAAAAACATGGCATTACAATGCGAAAGACTTAACCTATTTCAATCATATTCAAAAGAAATTTGGGACAGTTAAATTGCGGAAATTCCCAACTTTTGGTTTCCAAAAAGAAATGTATTATAAGTTCATTCGTCGCATTAAAATGGTGTATATTTTAAATTATGTGCCGTTTGTGAAGGATGAAGCAATGGAGTTATTGCGCCAAGAATTGGATTGGAAATATTACGGAGGGAAACACTACGAATCGAAATACACAGGCTTTATTCAGTCCTATTACCTTTTTGAAAAATTCGGCATCGATTACCGCAGAGCAACATTCTCTTCTCAAATCTGTACGGGTGAAATAACGCGTGAGGAAGCACTGAAGCAACTCGAATCAAAGCCATACAATGACGAAAAAGTGCAAGAAGAGAAAATCTATATTGCCAAAAAACTCGGTATCAGCATTGAAGAATTTGAGGAAATCATGAAACTCCCAGGACATTATTACCGTCATTATCCAAACGACGAAAAGAAATTAAGTTTCATCTACGATGCGTACCGTAAGATTTTTAAGAAGGAGAAATTAGGATCTTTTTAGAGACCGCTGTCGCTGATAGAACATAGAGCATAGAGCATAGACTTGATTACAAGAACCAAATTATTTTTTGGGATTGAAAAATTCGTAATTCGTAATTAAAAAACCCTAGAATTAGACTATTTCACAAGAACGAATCTATGTTCTAACAGCGAAGCGGTCTATGCTCTATGCTCTCATTACGATCCACAACCAACACAGTCAAAATGACTATCCATTGGCTTCACTCCGTTTACTTGCATTTCAAGGTTATGAATTTGATCTTTGGTATCCATATCAGAAAAAAGATCACCTGTTAATTGAGATTTTAACGCTTCAATTTGGTCGTGTACAGAAAGTTCTACTTGCATACTTAAAATAATTTGGAATTCGGGATTTAGAATTCAAGGTTAGTTCTTCAAATTTGTCGAATTTTTAAATTGGTTTTCAGAATTGTTTTCAAGAGTTATGAACTAGGAAATGGTTATTATAAATAAGAGACCGCTGACGCTGTTAGAACATAGAGCATAGACTTGATTACAAGAATCAAATTCATTTATACGTTTTCTGAAAATCTTTTTTGAAAAACAAGAAATTATTATTTTTTGCAAGAACAAATCTAGGCTCTAACAGCCACTTGTACTGAGCTGGACTCCACTGAGTTTATCGAAGTGTCGAAATAAGCGATAGTCGATGAGGTCATCGAGCGATAGTCGAGATGCCCTCCCCCTTAGTCCCCCTCCAAAGGGGGAAACCCTGAAACGCCTATAACTAGCAACTTGTAATTAGCAACTTTAAAACCTAGAAATCAGTCTATTTCACAAGAATAAATCTAGGCTTTAACAGCGACTTGTACTGAGCTGGACTCCACTGAGTTTATCGAAGTGTCGAAATAAGCGATAGTCGATGAGGTCATCGAGCGATAGTCGAGATGCCCTCCCCCTTAATCCCCCTCCAAAGGGGGAAACCCTGAAACGCCTATAACTAGCAACTATTAATTAGCAACTTGTAATTAGCAACTATTAATTAGCAACTATTAATTAGCAACTATTAACTAGCAACTAATAATCAGCATGTTTCCACTGAATCCAATACTCCTGCAAACCTTCTGGGGTAGATTTCAAAGCGCTAACATACAATCGTTGGTTTTTAACAATTCTTCGTTTTGTATGCAGTAATTGGTATTTTCTTTTCTCAATTTCGGGTGGATGTCCCCAACCGCCAGAATGATCAAATCCTGTCATTGCTTGAGATGCATTTTCAACTCTTTTGAATGGAATAGATAAAGTATATTCAACATAATCGTCACCATCATCCATTCCTTTAGTTGTCATTTTTATATTTCGAAAATCAACTTTTGAATATTTACCCTCCCGATACAATTGTTTCAGCTTTCTTCCAACGTATTTGCACATCAAATTGGAATAATTATGTGCAATGTCAGTACCTGTTAAACCCAATTTAAATTGATGTTCTTCATTCACAAATTCAACGCCTGCATATTTCCCTGTACATCCATTATCATTACAAATTGGTGTATCTATTTGATAATTGAAAACTGGTGCTTTAGAAAGCTTTCCTTGTCTAATTTCAGATGAGTGACTTTGAAAATTATTAATGCGTGATTTAGAATTCCCACCTGAACAAGCCAAAAGCAAAGCAGCTAACATTAAAGACAAGAAAATTAAACTTTTAGAAATCATATATCTTAAATTATTGAATATTCATTCTTATTCTCCACTCCTTTGGATATAAATTATTAAATCTATTACCTAAATGTTTGATCCAACCTAAGGATTCATTTTGAAACGTCATTAATTGAAAACCCGGATTTCCATTCAATGCAAATGTATCGCCATGCAGGTATTGTAAAGCGTGCTGATGTTCCAATTCAATTTTACCTGCATAACAATTCAAGAATGGATTCAGTGCCAATTCTTCATTTGGAATGATTCCTTTTTTCGCTATTTCACCTAATGTTGTGCCCATTTTCTGTAAACGTAATTGAGATTGAACGTGCAACATTTTATCCTCTAAACCTTTTGGTAATCCAAGAAGTTTATCATTCCAATTAAATATTGAAATTCCATCTGTCTTCGCAAAATTACTCAAATCCATCAATTCTTTTTGAAGAACAAAATCGCCTTTACGCATATATTTTTGTCGCTTTTTATCACCTGCTGGTTTTTGGAGAACGGCAATATAAAAGCCTTCCGTTTCTGTTTTTCCTGGAATGCAATAGTTTCCAATTCCGTTTCGTCCTTCGGAAATAATTACTGGAACCTGAATCTTGATTAATTCCGCTCCTACCTCATCAATCAACCAAGAAACATTGTCTTCATTTTCAGTTGAATTGAATGTACATGTTGAATAAATCAGAAATCCACCTGGACTAAGTGCATTCCAAACGTCCATTACAATTCTTTTTTGTCGACCAGTGCATAATTGAACATTGTCTTCCGACCACTCCATTCTAGCATTTGGATCTTTGCGAAACATTCCTTCTCCAGAGCAGGGTGCATCTACTACAATGACATCAAAGAAATCAGGCAATCGATCAAAATCTTTGGGGTCATTGTTCGTGACAATCGTATTCGTATAACCCCATTTATTCAAATTTTCTTTTAGAATTCTAGCCCGTTGTTGAATCACTTCATTCGACACTAAAAGTCCTTTATTCTCTAAAAAAGAAGCGATTAATGTGCTTTTTCCTCCTGGCGCAGCGCATAAATCTAGCACTGTTGGATCAGTTGGAAGATCTAGTTGTCGCAACACACTATCTAATACCATCGAGCCTGCTTCTTGCGGATAATAGGACCCTGCATGAAAAAGTGGATCCAACGTAAATGAAGGACGTTCTTTCAAATAAACCGAATTTTCGCACCAGCTAACTTCGGAAAGAATATCCAATTTGGAATGTGTTTTTTTTGGATGAAATCGAACTGAAACTGGGGGAATTGTATCCAACGCAACAAGTAAATCAACACCCAAAAAAGGATCTTTTTCTACACGTTGAATAAATGCTGGATCAAAAGGGATACTCATGGTGTAAAATTAAATTATTATTTGTGAATTGTAATTCGTGATTCGATATTAAATAAGAAAAACCGCTTTTAACTAAACAATGATGTCTTCCTCCCCCTATCATTCTGATATTGTATGCTTCCTCCCCCTTTTATCCCCCTCCAAAGGGGGAGATTTAAATACTCCTACTTTAAATAAGATTTTGATATTTATCTAGAATCCTGTTTCCCCCTTTGGAGGGGGACTAAGGGGGAGGATTTAGTTCTAAATTAAGATTTCCGTATTTAAAACCACTTTCAATAAATCAGCGCCATTTTGACCAACCGCTTCCCTTCCAACACACAACCCAACACACCAAACAATTTTCAAATCGTCGTGCACAACAAATTGATTTGGACGTAAATGATTCGGAATTTTAGCATCCTTCAAAATGTCAGAAATCAGTTTGGAACCAACAACACCAATCGGTTTTATTCGATCTCCAATTTCCCACTGACGAATTTTTAATTCACCGCTTATTTTAGAGCTATCCAAAAACAAAACATCTTTCGAAAACGCATGGGGCAATAAATCTACCTTTTCAAGATGAAGAATTGGGATGGTAATTTTTTCAACTGCATTTTTGAAATAGAAAAATGTTCCTTCATGAATAATTTCTTGAATAGAATTATTTGTCACCACAAGTCTCTTTCCTTTAATTGCTGCTCGAAGCTTTATCAATTCAGTGCTTAATCCAGATGACAATTCTAATTGACGCAAAAGTTCGATTTGTTCAAATTCATCGAAAGCATCAAATTCATCGAAAGCTAAAATTTGAGTCGCGTTAATCTTTTCAATCGACGGTTTGATTCGATTGCTCAACTCCAACTGTTTTACTTGAAAAATACGGGTCAATTCCAAAACACTTTTACGTAAAGTTGGAATCTGATTTTTCAAATCTGGTAAAATAACATTGCGCAATTTGTTTCTACGGTATTTATTGCTTTGGTTCGAAACGTCCTCTCTCCAAACAATATTCTTTGACTGAGCAAATTCTAGAATTTCATCTTTTGAAACAGTTAGTAATGGTCTAATATATCCATTGTGTTCGGGCAACATACATGCTAAACCCATAACCCCTGAATTTCGAGCAAGGTTTAAAAAAAATGTTTCTATTTGATCATCCACATGATGCCCCAAAACAATTTTACAATTTGAATTGGTTTTGAATGATTCAAAAAAGGAATAACGCACTTTTCGCGCTTCATCTTGCAGATTTCCGCCAAGCTCATCCAACTGTTTTTGCAAATCAATCTGTTTAATATGGTACGGAATATTTTTTTGTTTACAAAATTCTTCAATTAATACTTGATCCTTTTCAGAATCATTCCCTCTCAATTGATAGTTAATATGAAGCGCACAAACGTTTACATTAAGCTGATGAAAAATAGTTAAAAGCACCATTGAATCAACTCCTCCACTGCATGCTACAAAGTACTGCTTGTCGGTATTTTTTCCTATGAAATTGGAAATATGTTGTTCAATATCAATCATTAATACCGTCCATAATCCGCTTAACTTTAACCAAACATTCTTGGTATTCTTTTTCAGGATCCGATTTAATTGTGATAGCACCACCCACCGAACAGGATAAATAACGTTCTTTTTGATTGTACAATAACGTTCGAATAACAACATTGAAATCAAAATCTCCATTTGGTTTGATATACCCAATTGATCCAGAATATAAACCACGTTTAAAAGATTCTAATTCTTCAATGAGTTCCATTGCCCTTAATTTTGGTGCGCCTGTCATTGAACCCATTGGAAAAGTAGCTTTTAATATTTCAGTAAAAGTGACTCCTTCTCTCAAATCACATGAAATACTTGAAATCATTTGATGAACCGTTTCGAATGAATAAATTTCACACAATTCATCTACACGAACAGAATTTACTGAAGCTACGCGTGATAAATCGTTTCTCACTAAATCAACAATCATGATGTTTTCAGCCCGTTCTTTTGGGTCGTTCGCCAAATTATTTTTTAAGATTACATCCTCTTCTTCCGACACTCCTCTTGGCGCTGTTCCTTTTATAGGCTGAGATAGAAGTTTATTACCTTCTTTTTTCAAGAATCTTTCAGGACTTCCGCAAAAAATATCAAAATCTCCAAACTTAAAATAACTTGAATAAGGAGCTTGAGTAATCGTGTTTAATTTAAAATACGTGTCAATTTCATAAGGTATATCGACATTTTCAGCGTAATATTCTTGGCAAAAATTGAGCTCGTAAATGTTGCCTAACTGAATATGTTCTTTTATTTTTAGAATTTTAGTGATATACTCTTCTTTGGATATTCTTGCTTTAAACACGAAATTGTGTGGGTGAAAATTCTGATCTGTTTCTTCCTCTAAAAATTGAGAAATAAAATTCAAACTCTCACTGTTCTTTTCTCCTTGCAAAAAATCAACGCTTTCTTTGTGAAGATTAACAACATATTTGGGTTTCCAGAAATAGGTTTCAGGAAACAATAAACCGTCATTATTTTCAGACTTTAGGCCGTGAAGTTGCTCTTTTAAGTCATAGGAAAGATAACCAAACAAATAATTACCTTTTTGTTGGTCGATGAATTCTTGAAGCTTTTGAAGCGTATCATTTTTTTTCAAAATAATAGTTTCGCCTTCTCCAAAAGCCAAAAGGCCTGTTCCGTCATTGCTATTCAAGTAAATTATTGGAAATTGAATCATTCAACGAAAATAACCAAATACAATGAATCTGGAAAATTTTAAGCTTAACACCAGTTGTGAAAATTATGTATTTTAGTCCTTTATTAAACATTCACATGTTATACGCAATTCTTAAAATTATTATTGGACTAGGAACGCGCTTGTTTTACAGAGAAATCAAAGTAAAAAACAAGGAGTTTTTAGAACACGATGGACCAATGATTATAATTGCAAACCACCCTAATTCAATGATGGATGGATGGATTATTGCTCAAGCATGTCGGCAACCAATCAACTTTTTAGCGAAAGGAACTTTTTTTAATTCACCGTTAAAAAGAAGGTTTCTAGCCAGCCTAAACATGATTCCAATCAATAGAAAAGTGGATCTCGTAACTGATGGAGTAAATAATGAAGATTCATTCGAAGCATGCTATAAAGTATTAGAGGCAGGTAAAACGTTGGTTGTTTTCCCTGAAGGGAATAGTATTTTAGAAAGACAATTGCGTGAATTGCGAACAGGAACGGCTAGAATAGCATTAGAGGCAGAAAATAGAAATGGAGGTAAACTAAATTTAAAAATTGTTCCGTTAGGATTATTTTATTCGAAAGCCGAGAAATTCAGAAGTTCCGTAATGGTAACTATTGAACAAGGTTTGTTTGCAAGAGATTACCTTGAAGAATATCAACAAAACCATTCTATCGCAGCAAAAAAATTGACTGACAAGTTTAGAGTTCATCTGGAACGAGTTCTGATTACCACCGAATCATCTGAACAAGAAAAACTAATTGAGGATATTTTTGAAATCATTTGTGATGTGAAGCAAAATAAAAATGTCGAAGAAAATACACACTTATTGAAAAGCATAAAAGATAAACTGGAAGAGATACAATTAATTCAACCTTATTTAGTTGAAGAAATTCAAAATCTTGTGAAAGTGATTCATTGGCAATCTGAAAAGCTTGAAATAAAAAAAGAGTTCTTGAGTAAGCGATTTAGATCTAAACGATTTTTGACACAATTCGTTCTTTCATTCTTTCTTTTAATTCTTGGTCTTCCACTTTTTATTTTCGGATTGATTCAAAGTGTCATTCCTTACCAACTTACTTCTTTCTTAATGCCCAAGCTTGTCAAGAATGTAGAATATTATGCGCCAATTGCTATTCTTTTAGGGTTGGTTTTTTATCCCTTGAATTACATTCTATTTCTGCACTTTGTCGGAGATTACTTTGAATTCGATTCAATCGGTAAAATAGTTTATTTTATTGCAATGCCATTAACTGGAATGATCGCTTTTCAATTTGTGCAATACCTCAAGAACATTTCTTTCAAATGGAAGTATGTTTTTCAAATTGTTAACCAAAATGAAGCATTAAAAGAATTAAGAAAGCTTCAAAGTGAATTAAAAAAAATTATTACTGTTCAATAAATTGAATGAACAGGATGTTATTAGCGCAATAAAACTATCATTCCGTCTTTTAATCCTGTCACAAATACCAAATCATCCTTTGCATTGATTATTGAAATTGGGATTTTATTCTTTTTACCATTTTTCAGCATAATTACCTGGTTGGAAAGTATAGCTTCTTTTGGTAAATAACATCCTTTGGTTTTTGATATCGGCAATGAAATCCGAATAAGTTGCTTATTTACTATTTCTTTTCCATTTATCTTTTGAAAAGAACAAATAAGTTTCATGTCAGAATTTAATTCAACAGCTTTTTTGATCTTTCCTAATCCTATTAAGTGGTTATACTTATCAAGGAAGTCAATATTTACCGGCTTTTTCAACGCTTCATAGTCCGTTTTAGAAACTACGAATTCCGCATTAAAAACATCATTTTTTGCAATTTTAATTACTGTTTGATTTCGCTCAATCAATGCATTCTTTTTCTTAAAAACTCCGGTAATTATTCCATCAAAAGGAGCTAAATAAAAATACTGTTCTATTTCACTTTCTTGATTTTTTATTTTAGAAAACAAGATATAAATATCATCTTCAATAATCAATGCTTTCTCTAACTCGGTATAAATAGTTGGGAATTCTGGTAAGCGTTTAGATGGCGTTAAGTCCGCTTCAAAATTTTTCCATTTATTCAATTCAGATGGTACCTTTTTTTCAATTTGCTCTTCGAAGGATTGAATGTTTTTTGAAAAAGATAATTTACTTTGAGCCAATTCTTTGAAGGCTTCTTCGATATTTAATTTTACAAGAAGTTCGTTGAATTTAAAATGAGTGCCAACAAGCAATTGTATATCTCCTATTTCAAGTTTTCCTGATTTAGAAAATGATACGTCTTTCACAACTGAATACACTATTTCCCCATCAATCACTGCTGAATTGTTCAACGTAATATTCTTAACACTAATTCTTGGAATTATAACTTCCGTTTTATCTTTTAAATTGGATTCTTCTTTTTCACTTGCAGAATTACATGACACCAAAAGAAAAGCGGAATAAGCGCAAACAAAAAAAGATTGTGGAAAATTTTTAATCGCTATTAATTTCATATGGGTGCTATACAACTTAGGTCGAGAAAAGCTCAATAAGTGTTGAAATTACATTAATATTAAAAAATTGTCACATTTCTCAATCAGAAAAACGCAATTTTCTTATAATTCGTATCTTCGTCGCATGTGTGGCATTACAGGTTTTTTCGATTTCACTAAAACTTCTTCAGAATTAATTCTTGAAAAGATGTCTAACACCTTGTTTCATAGAGGTCCAGACGGTGGAGACACGTTATTATTCAATGAACCAAATGTTCAAATTGGATTGGGACATCGCAGACTTTCAATCATTGATTTATCCGAACATGGAAAACAACCCATGCAATTTGAAAATCTAACTATTTGCTACAACGGAGAAATTTACAATTACCAAGAAATCAAAGCCGAACTTTCTCTTCTTGGACATCAATTTACAGGTGGATCAGACACAGAAATGATTTTGCATGCCTATTCTCAATGGGGAGAAAATTGCCTACATAAATTTATTGGGATGTTTTCAATTGTTATATATGACAATAAAGCTAACAACGTATTTATTGCTAGAGACAGGGCTGGAATAAAACCTTTCTTTTATTATTTCAAAGATGGGTTATTTCTGTTTGCTTCAGAAGTGAAAGCATTTCATGAACATCCTGGTTTTGTTAAAAAAATTAGTCTTAATGCAGTTGGGGCATTTATGCAATATGGAAATGTACCGACACCACATTGCATTTTCGAAAACTGTTTTAAACTTGAGCCAGGTCATTCATTGATTTTTTCGCTTGAAAATAAAAGCCTCGCTAAAAAACAATATTGGAATGTATATGATGCATATAACAAACCAAAAACTTCACTTTCATTTGAAGAAGCAAAAATAGAAACTGAGAAAATTCTAAGTTCAGCATGTGAATACCGAATGGTTGCTGATGTTCCAGTTGGCGTTTTTCTAAGTGGTGGTTACGATAGTGCGTGTGTTACAGCTTTACTTCAGAAAAACCGAACAGAAAAGCTAAAAACGTTCACGATTGCCGTTCCTGATATTGGATTGAATGAAGCACCTTACGCAAAAGAAGTTGCAAAACATTTAGGGACGGACCATACTGAAATTGAATGCACACAAAAAGATGCAACCGATTTAATTGTAAATCTCCCTTACTATTACGATGAACCTTTTGCTGACAGCAGCGCTATTCCAACGACTTTAGTAAGCATCATGGCAAGAAAACATGTGACTGTTGCTTTAAGTGCAGATGCAGGTGATGAAGTTTTTGCTGGTTATAATCGGTATGATTATTTGATGCGTTATGGCAAAAAGATGGAAGCAATGCCTTCATTTGTGCGTAAATCAATTGCTGGGATAATGGAGAAAATTCCTTCTGAAAAAATTCCAATTCTTAAAAACAAGTACAATTTTCATAACCGCTACGAGAAGTTAAAAGGTATTCTTAGAAATCCTTCTTCGCAACAAATCATGTTGAGTTTAAGCCAGCAATACACAGACGAACAATTAAAAGATGTGCTTTTGAATCGTTCAATTGAGCGTTTAGAAACAAACTACCTTTCAACTGAATTGTTAAAAGAAAATTATTCGCCTTTAGCTTACATGATGTCAATCGATTATGAAACGTATCTCGTTGACGATATTTTACAAAAAGTTGATCGTGCAACAATGACGGCTAGTTTAGAAGGGCGAGAACCATTTTTAGATCATCGTGTTATTGAATGGGCAGCTACTTTACCAGATGATTTCAAGTACCACAATGGTGATAAAAAATACATTTTAAAAGAGATTGTACATCACTATCTTCCAAAGGAAATGATGGATCGTCCAAAAATGGGTTTTGCTATTCCGATAGCTCATTGGATGAAAAACGATTTAAGAGAATTGGTTGAAGAGCATTTACAAGAAAAAGAAATCAAGCAACAAGGAATTTTTCGCTGGGAATTTGTTGAGAAATTGAAAACAGATTTTTTTGGTGGGAAAAAAGAATACGATGTGAAATTATGGTATTTATTGATGTTCCAAATGTGGTATGCGAAATGGATGAAATAATTGCAAGTTACAAGTTATAAGTTATAAGTTAATTGATACAAGTTCTATACATATCTTACGATGGCATGACAGATCCTTTGGGTCAGTCGCAAGTATTGCCCTATTTATCTGGTTTATCACAGGAAGGATATTCTTTTCACTTAATAAGTTTTGAAAAGGAAGAACGCTTTTTACAACATCGAGAACATATTCAAACGATATGTGATGCAGCCGGAATAAATTGGCATCCGCTAAGTTATACCAAAAAACCTCCTTTGCTTTCAACGATTTATGATGTGCAAAGGATGAAACGATTAGCACATAAACTTCATAAAGAACACACATTTAAACTCATTCATTGTCGCAGTTATATTGCTGCTTTGGTTGGTTTGGGTATGAAAAAGAAATATGGGACAAAATTCCTGTTTGACATGCGTGGTTTTTGGGCAAACGAAAGAATTGATGGTAAAATTTGGAATTTGAGTAATCCAATCTTTAAAAGGGTTTACGATTATTTCAAAAAGAAAGAAATCCAATTTTTCAAAGAAGCAGATTACACGATTTCTTTAACGTATAACGGAAAAAAAGAGATTGAGAGTTGGAAAGAATTTGGTGAACATACACCACAAATCGAAGTTATTCCTTGCTGTGTGGATCTAGAATTATTCAATCCTGAAAATATCAACGAAACAGATCAAACCAATTTACGGGAAACACTGCACATCGCTCCTACTGATTTCATTTTAGGGTATGTTGGTTCAATTGGAACCTGGTATATGTTATCAGAAATGCTTGATTATTTCAAACTATTAAAAACGATAAAACCCGCAGCGAAATTTTTATTTGTAACAGGAGAAAATCCATCAACTATCATCAATAAAGCCCAAGAAAAAGAAATAAAATTGGAGGACATCATCATTACTTCTTGCAGACACAATGAGGTTCCATTGAATATCAGTTTATTTGATTGTTCCATATTTTTCATACGCCCGACATATTCCAAAAAAGCTTCATCACCAACAAAACAAGGAGAAATAATGGCAATGGGGATTCCGTTAATTTGTAATGCTGGAGTTGGGGATACCGATTTAGTTGTCGAAAAATATCAAGCTGGACAAGTGCTCAAGGAGTTAACCAATGAAGTTTACCTTCAATCTTTTGAAACAGAATTTGATTTTATAAAATCTAAAACAATCGAAGGAGCTCGAGAATTTTATGGTTTGGAGGAAGGTGTTAGGAGATATTTGAGCGTTTATGAGAAATTGCTCATTCAAAACTATTAATCGTCAAATCCATCAATTTTCGAATAACAAATAACAAATAAATATTAATGTCGAAAACAATATTCTTTCTAGTTCCTTATCCTAAAGGAGAAGCGCCCTCTCAACGTTTTCGTTTTGAACAATATTTGCCCTTTCTTGAAGAACAAGGATACACGATTGAAATTCACTCTTTTTACACCTATAAAACGTGGCAATCCCTATATAGCGGAGGTACAGTAAAAAAAATGTGGGGAGTAGTTTCAAGTTTCTTCAGACGTTTTGGCTTGTTATTCAAATTACATAAAGCAGATCAACTTTTCATTCACAGAGAAGTAGCACATGTCGGACCACCAATTTTTGAATGGATCATAGCAAAAATTCTACGCAAAAAATATATTTACGATTTTGATGATGCAATATGGCTTCCTAATTACAGCGAATCAAATGCGCGTTTTCATCGCCTAAAAGCATATTGGAAAGTAAATTATTGCATGAAATGGGCCTCTAAAATTTCAGCTGGAAATGATTATTTGGCTAATTATGCAAAGCAATACAATCAAAATGTTCAAATTATTCCAACTACTATTGACACAGAGTTTCATCATTCAATTTCTTGTAATCACGAACAAAACAAAACAGTAATTGGGTGGACTGGCACGCACACGACAATGCATTATTTGAACGAATTAATTCCTGTTTTAATAGAACTAGAAGAAACGTTCGATTTTACTTTTTTGGTTATTTCGAATGAGGATCCAATGTTTGAATTACGTTCATTAGCGTTTATAAAATGGGAAAAGGAAACTGAAATTCAGGATTTGGCAAAAATGAATATTGGTGTGATGCCGTTACAAAAAGATATTTGGTCCGAGGGGAAATGTGGTTTTAAAGGGTTACAATATATGGCGCTCGAAATTCCAACTATTATGTCGCCAGTTGGTGTTAATACAACAATTGTTCAAGATGGAATCAATGGACTTTTAGCGACTTCACTGGAGGAATGGAAAGAAAAATTAATATTGCTTCTAAAAGACAAAGAATTAAGGAAAAACCTAGGTAAAGCAGGAAGAAAAACGGTTGAGGAACGATATTCAGTTAAGGCGAATCAGGAAAAATATTTAGGTCTATTTCAATAAATTACTGCCCGCTGAAAACACAGAAAACCGCAGAAACTAAAAAGTCAGTATATTCAATCACCATCTGCGCATTTCTCCGTTTTCTGCGGGAAATCTATTTACACGATTTTAATTCCAACTTCAAAAGCTCTGTCTTTCCTGCATTTTAAGCCTCAATATATTTTTTGAATTTTCACTTGGTTTAACTCTTCTTTTCACGTAACTTCAGTAAACTAACTTAAACAATATTCAAATAATTATGACTGAAAATGAAATTTCCTACAAAATTCGTGGGGCAATTTACAATGTGTATGCTGCACTTGGGCCAGGCCTATTAGAATCAGCTTATGAGGCAACATTAATCTATGAACTCCAAGAAAAAGGATTAAATGTAAAAGCTCAAGTTCCTCTTCCATTAATTTACAATGAGGTAAAACTTGAAGTTGGGTATCGGATAGATTTACTTGTCAATGAAAAAGTTATAATTGAAATTAAATCTGTTGAAAATTTAAATCCTGTTCATCATAAACAAGTATTGACTTATCTAAAATTATCTGGCATCAAACTCGGAATTCTAGTAAATTTCAATACAGACAACATTTTTGACGGAATGTTCAGAAAAGTAAATAATCTTAAATAATCCATAAAAATATCAGCGTATTTCTATGGGAAAGTAATGGACAAATGATAATAACAACAAAATCTCTGCGCATTTCAACGCTTTCAGCGGGAAAAAATCTTAACTCAAAAGATTAAATTTTTCTTGTTCAAATTTGTCTATAACTTTGTCGTAAAATAAATTTCATGAAACTAATTTTCGCTACACATAATCATAATAAAGCAAAAGAAATCCAATCTCTTGTGCCCGTAGGGATTCAAATACTAACTTTAGACGATATCGAATGTTTTGATGAAATTCCTGAGACTTCCCCAACTTTGGAGGGAAATGCCAATCAAAAGATGCAGTTCATTATTGACCACTATAATGTGAATTGCTTTGCCGATGATACAGGATTGGAAATCGTCGCATTAAATGGTGAGCCAGGAGTTTATTCTGCACGATATGCCGGTGATATGAAAGACCCTAATCTCAACATGGATCTGGTCTTAAATAAATTACAGGATATTGAAGATAGATCCGCACGTTTTAGAACGATAATTGCATTATTTTGGAATGGTGAAAAATATCTGTTTGAGGGAGTGGTAAATGGTAAAATTACTGTTTCAAAGTCCGGAAAAGATGGTTTCGGTTACGATCCAATTTTTGAACCTGAGAATTGTGGTAAAACCTTCGCTGATATGAGTTTATTAGAGAAAAACAACATGAGTCACAGAGCAAGGGCATTTGCCAAAATGATTGAATTTTTAAACCAACAGAAGTAAGAAAAGTCAACATTTACAACTCAATAAATTCTAAAAAAACAGTACCTTTGCAACTATCACAAATCAAATGATTATTGCTTAAAAACAGACAAAATGAATACATCATCATCCAAAATAACCTACACATTAACTGACGAAGCACCAGCATTGGCAACGTATTCTTTTTTACCAATCGTTAAAGCATTTACAGAACCAGCTGGCATCGAAATTGAAACGAAAGATATTTCATTGGCAAGTAGAATTTTAGCAGTTTTTCCTGATTTTCTTTCCGAGGATCAAAAAGTGACTGATGCATTGTCAGAAATGGGTCAATTAGCAACAACACCAGATGCAAATATTATTAAATTACCAAATATCAGTGCTTCTGTACCGCAATTAAAAGAGGTGATTAAAGAACTTCAGAGCCAAGGATATAAAATTCCTGATTATCCAGAAACGGCAACTAATGATGCTGAAAAATTGGCGAAATCAAGATATGATAAAATAAAAGGAAGTGCTGTTAATCCTGTTTTAAGAGAAGGGAATTCAGATAGAAGAGCACCACTTTCTGTGAAAAATTATGCACGTAAACACCCACATTCAATGGGAAAATGGAGCGCAGACTCTAAATCGCATGTTTCTCATATGGAAGATGGCGATTTCTTTCACAATGAAAAATCAATAACCCTTAAAGATGCAGGAACTTATAAAATAGAGTTTACAGATGAAAATGGAATTGCTCAAATTTTAAAAACGGATGCTCCTTTAAAGGCTGGTGAAATAATTGATTCCACAATAATGAGTAAAAAGAAACTTATTTCTTTCTTAGATACTCAAATACAAGATGCAAAAGATAAAGACGTATTGTTTTCATTGCACATGAAAGCAACAATGATGAAGGTTTCTGATCCTATTATTTTTGGTCACGCAGTGAAAGTTTTCTTCAAGACTGTTTTTGAAAAACACACAAGTACTTTAAATGAATTAGGAGTAGATGTTAACAATGGATTTGGAGATTTATTGTCAAAAATTCAAACTTTACCTGCAGATCAAAAAGCTACAATTGAAGCGGATATTAAGGCATGTTTTGAAAATGGTCCAAACGTAGCAATGGTTAATTCGGAAAAAGGAATTACCAATTTACATGTACCGAGTGATGTGATTGTTGATGCTTCAATGCCAGCAATGATTCGTAATTCTGGTCAAATGTGGGATACTAAAGGAAAATCTAGAGATACAAAAGCAATTTTACCTGATAGCAGTTACGCGACAATTTATCAAGTTGCAATTGATTTCTGCAAGAAACATGGTGCTTTTGATCCTGTTACTATGGGCACAGTTCCTAACGTTGGATTAATGGCTCAAGCCGCTGAAGAATATGGCTCACACGATAAAACATTTGAAATAAAAACGAATGGAACAGTGAAAGTTATTGATCAAAATGGCAGCACACTTTTGGAAAACGACGTTGAATCTGGAGATATTTGGAGAATGTGTCAAGCAAAAGACGCTCCAATTAAAGACTGGGTTAAATTAGCTGTTTCACGCGCTCGACTTTCAAACACACCCGCTATTTTCTGGTTGGATAAAAATAGGGCGCATGATGCTCAATTGATTCTTAAAGTGAATGACTATTTAAAGGAACATAATACAGAAGGTTTAGAAATCAAAATCATGTGTCCTGATGACGCAATTCTTTATACAATGGAACGCATCATATTAGGTAAAGACACTATTTCCGTTACGGGAAATGTATTAAGAGATTATTTGACAGATTTATTTCCAATTCTAGAAGTCGGTACAAGTGCTAAAATGCTTTCAATCGTTCCTCTAATGAATGGAGGAGGATTATTTGAAACAGGTGCTGGTGGATCTGCCCCTAAACATGTTGAACAATTTATTGAGGAAGGTCATTTACGTTGGGATTCTTTAGGTGAATTTTTAGCATTAGCAGCATCTCTAGAGCATTTAAGTCAAACAACAGGAAATACAAAAGCACAAGTATTAGCGGAAACTTTAGATGCTGCAACAGGTTTGTTTTTGGACAACAATAAATCTCCCGAGCGCAATGCAGGAGAAATAGACAACCGTGGAAGTCATTTTTATATAGCACTTTATTGGGCAAATGCATTGGCAAATCAAAACAAAGATTTAGAATTAAAAGTATCGTTTTCAAAAATTGCTCAAGAATTAACGGAGAACGAAGAAAAAATAATGACTGAGTTAAATACTTCCCAAGGAATACATATAGATCTCGGAGGATATTACCACCCTGATAAAACTAAATTGAATGCTGCGATGAGACCAAGTAAAACCTTAAACAAGTTATTATATGAACTCACAATTGAAGCATAAACACTTTTAAATACTATGCGTCAAAATTCTTCTGTGGTATTTCTTTATTCCTCAAAAATGATTCGTTTTCTACTTATTTTATCTATTAGCTTTTTATTCTCACAATGTGGGAGTATAGAGCCAATAATACCTGAAACCATTGTTGAAGAGATTCCCGAATTAACTCAAAAAGAATCAACAACTTATCTTCCAATAAGAATCAATTTAGCTCCCTATTTAGCTGATGTTGAAAAATCACTGCCTAAAAGTTTTATTGGCAAAGAAGATAATTGTGACGGTGTTAGTTATTCTTATAAATTCAATCGAAACCCAATTAAATTTGATGGAAAAGGAGATTATTTATATTATGAAGTTGATGGGAAATATGCCTTGAATTTAAATTACTGTCCTAATTGCACTTATCTATTTGACAGTAAAGGAACATGTGTTATTCCAAGGATTTATGCGAGTTGCGGGGTGAATGAACCTATGAGAAAAGTCATGGTGGCTTACGCTACAAAGTTTAAAATTACACCAGATTTCAAATTTAAAACAACTACCGATTTATATAAATTCGAAACTATCGATGCGTGTGAAATAACAGTTTTTAATTACGATGCTACCGGAAAATTGAGAAAAGAAGTAGTTGGTGTTTTGAAAGACCTAGAAAATGATATTGATAAAGAAATGGCATCAATTGATATTAGATCAGAAATAGAAGAAGTATGGGATATGCTATCAGAACCAACTTCATTAGGTAAATATGGCTTTTTAAGTATTCATCCAAAAAACATCTCTTTAAGTGATCTTAAATTTGAAAACAAACAAGCTTCAATAGAATTAAATTTAACAATTCAACCAGTTGTAACCACTTATCCCCCAGAGCTTAAACCAAATAAACTTCCTCTCCTGTCTGAACATAAAAAAGCAAATGGATTTGATATCAATTTAGATATTATTGCTAGTTATGATTCTTTGAGTTCAATTTTAACGAGTGAAATTGCTGGAAAGAAAATAATGATCAAAAAAAATGAAGTAATTTTTAAAACTGTCGAAATCCAAAGCGCTCTGAATAATCAATTGAATTTAAAAGTGGGCTTCGAAGGAAAACGAAAAGGTACATTATATCTTGTTGGAACACCAGTTTTCGATTCGATTCAACAAATTATTTCTTTTCCAGATTTAGTTTTTGATCTAAAAACAAAAAATGCACTTCTTAAGTCGGCAAAGTGGCTTTTTAATTCAAAAATTACTGACTTAATGAGAACTTCTGCCACATTTGATTTAAAACCTCATTTAATTGAAATGAAAAAAATGATTCAAAAAGAAATGAACAGAGAAATTTCAAAAGGTGTTAAATTAACTGGGGAAATTGATTCAATTGAATTAAATGCTATTTACCCAAATCACCGAAATTTAATTCTACGTGTTAATTCAAAAGGTGAAATTAAATTAGCAATGTAATTATTGATTCACCATGTGCTGCGCGACTGCAGGAAAACAATTGTACAACGCAATTTTAAGATCATCCGTTAAGTCCAATGTTGCAATAGCTAATTTCATACATCTTAACCATTCATTTTTCGCTTCTTCTGAAATAGCATGAGGGAGATGTCTCGCTCTCATTTTGGGATGACCATATTTTTGAGTATACAAGTGTGGCCCACCCAAAAACTGAGATAAAAACAGGTATTGCTTTTCTTTTATCTCTTCTTTATCATTTTTAAATAATGGCGCGATTTTTTCAGAAGAAAATACCAAATCGTAAAATTGATCTATTAATTTTTGCAAATTTTCATTTCCAATTCTGACATACAGGGTATCCATCACTTTATCATTTTATTAACGAAATAAAAAATTTTAACAAAAAGAATAATTAAATTTGGGTTGAACATATGATAAAGGTACACTTAACGATAATTCTTTCACTTATTTCACTCTTTCTTTTTTCTCAATCAAAAAAGGGAGGAATTGATCCAATTTCTGATTGTTCAGGCGCAGTAAACATATTCAAATCAGGAAAATATTCTTTGCAATTTACAGGTGAGGGTGGTTTTGTTGATGAATTTAGCAATTATCCTTCTTTAAGCGATATGAATACCAAAAACATCATTTGGGTTTCTTATATTGCAGATAATGATGGCACTTTAAGTTTTAATGCAAATGTCAATCAAGGTGATTTACAAATGATTCTTTTTATTGAAAGCAAAACCAATATTTGTAACGCCTTAACATTGGGTGCTGCAGAAATTAAGCGTATCAATAAAACGAAAGGTCTAAACGCCGTTGGTTTGGATACGAATGTTACTAATAACACACTCTATCCTATTGATTTAACTGCAGGTCAAAAGATATTAGTTGCATTTACAACTACTGAAAAAAGTAAAGCGATAATAAATTTAGATTTCAACTTTAAAGAGAAAAGTGGTTTATTAAAGATTGCAAATAACACCAAAATATACGATAGCAGAACAGATGACTTTTCGCCATTTCTTTCGATTTTAATAAGAGATGCTAAAACTAATGAACCTATAATCGCTAATATTACCATTGAAGGATCAAAAGAAATTGCAGCTTTATATAAAGGAAGTGATTTATATTTCAATGTTCTACGGGCGAGTAAAGTTCTTGTAAAATGTGATGCAGAAGGATATTTTTTTATCGATCAGGAGGTAAATTTGTTCGCAATTTCAAATCAAGAAGTTGTTGTTAAAATGAACCGATTATCAAAAGGTTCTAGTATTCAAATAGAGGAAATTGAATTTAAAGCTGGCACTAGTGAGTTTTTGCCTGGTTCTGAATCACGACTTAATAGGTTGAAAGATCTATTAGCAACAAATGCTGAAATTCATATTGAAATTCAAGGTCATGTGTTTGCTATTGGTGAAAACACATTCGCTTCTCAACAAATGTCTGAAGCAAGGGCCAAAAGAATCATGAATTATTTAATTAATAAAGGAATCCAAAAGGATAGAATGATAGCTGTTGGATACGGAAATACAAAACCTATTTATCTAGATGCTAAATTAGATTCAGAGGAGCAAGCAAATAGAAGAGTTGAAATTGTAATTAAATAAATCTAAAAGAGCGGTTTTTGATTCTTGGACATTTTAGTCAAAAAAAAGGTCCTAAATTAGGACCAAATTCATTTATTTTAGAAAAATTATATTGTCATTATTTCTTTTTCTTTTACATCAATCAAATCATCAATCTTTTTGATAAAGCCATTCGTGATTGTTTGAATTTCAGCTTCTGCATCCTTCGTTGAATCCTCAGAAAGCCCATCATTTTTTAAATCCTTCACCATGTCCATTGAATCTTTACGATTATTACGGATGGCAACTTTTGCATGTTCGGTCTCAGATTTAGCTCTTTTTACTAATTCTCTTCTTCTCTCCTCAGTTAGTGGTGGAACAGAAATTAATAATATTTCACCATTATTTTGAGGTGCAAAACCTAAATTTGAATTTATAATTCCTTTAGCTATTTCGTTTAACATAGATTTTTCCCAAGGTTGAACGGTAATAGTTCTAGCATCCATCGTTGTAATATTTGCCACTTGTTGAATAGCCGTCATCGTTCCATAATAATCAACCATTACACCATTTAGCATAGAAGGAGTAGCCTTTCCGGCTCTAATTTTCATCAATTCAGTTTCAAGATGCTCTATTGACTTCGCATTCGATGATTTAAAATCATCATATATCATTTGTAAATCCTCAACCATGTTCTAAATATATTTTTTGCTAAAATAATAATTTTTAGTTTCGAACAATTGTTCCAACTTGTTCCCCATCAATCAATTTTCTCAAATTACCTGGTGTATCCATATCAAAAACAATAATCGGTAAATCATTTTCTTTACACAAAGTGAATGCCGTCATATCCATAACACTTAATCCTTTTGCATAAACGTCATCAAAACTAATCATGTCGTATTTTGTTGCAGTAGGGTCTTTTAATGGGTCTGCGGTATAAATCCCATCAACTCGTGTGCCTTTTAGAATTACATCAGCATTTATTTCAATAGCTCTAAGTGACGCTGCTGAATCAGTCGTGAAAAATGGATTACCAGTTCCAGCGCCAAAAATAACAACTCGACCTTTTTCTAAATGTCTCATTGCTCTTCTTCTTACATAAGGCTCTGCAATTTCCTTCATTTCAATAGCCGACTGTAAACGTGTTTTAATTCCAGCAGATTCAAGTGAAGATTGCAACGCCATTGAATTTATCATTGTTGCTAACATTCCCATATAATCGCCATGGGTTCTGTCCATTCCTCCTTCTTCGGCTTGCACACCTCTAAAGATATTTCCTCCACCAATTACAATTGCAATTTCAACTCCTAAATCATGGATTTCTTTTATTTGACTTGCATATTCTGCCAAACGATTGTTATCTATTCCAAATTGTTTATCTCCCATTAGAGATTCACCACTTAATTTTAGAAGTATTCGATTGTATTTCATGATTTTATTTTTTGGACAAACAAATATAAGGAAATTGGTCGAGAGGAATTCATAGCAAACTCATTCTTAATTTTTATTTCAAAAAAAAGGCTACCAGTAAACCGATAGCCTTCAATTATATTCAAGTATTCTTAGCTTAATGAAAAGCGCTTAAATCCTGTAACTGTCAATCCTTTTTCTGTAGAACCTAAAAACTGTTCAACAGTCACTTTGTTATCTCTAACAAATTGTTGGCTTAACAAAGTGTTGTCTTGGAAAAATTTATTCAAACGACCCAAAGAAATTTTATCAGCCATTTCAGCTGGTTTTCCTTCTTGTATTGCCAATTCTTTTCCAATTTCGATTTCACGTTCGATAGTACGAGCATCAACACCATTTTTGTCCAACGCAATTGGATTCATTGCTGCAACTTGCATTGCAACTTGTTTTCCTGCGTCTTCAGCTGCATCAGAACCACTATTTAAAGCTACTAAAGTTGCCAATTGATTTCCTGGGTGATTGTAAGCTACTACTTTATCAGCAGACATTGTAGCAAAATTAGACAAATCTAATTTTTCTCCAACCATACCAATTTGATACGTAATTTTTTCGTCTACTGATAATTTATCATCAAATGGCAAAGCCTTTAAATCATCTATCGAAGCAGGCATGTTTTTCGAAGCAATATCAACTAGTGATTGAACGAAACCTCTAAAAGCATCATTTTTTGCAACGAAATCTGTTTCACAATTTAATGTTAAAACAACACCCGTTTTTCCATCTTCAGAAGCTTGAGCGATGATAACACCTTCTTTTGCTTCATTTTCACCGCGCTTTGCAGCAATTTTTTGTCCCTTTTTACGTAAAAGATCGATTGCAGCTTCGAAATCTCCATCTGCTTCAACTAATGCGTTTTTACAGTCCATCATTCCTGATCCTGTTTGTTGACGTAATTTATTTACATCTGCAGCTGTAATTGCCATAGAATATTATTTTTTTATGAATTAATCGTTGTTTTCTTCAGTAGAAGCTTCAACACTTGGTGCTTCTTCTGTTGCTTCTGCTTCGACAGTCTCAGCAACCGCAGCTGCTTCAGCTACTACTTCTGCTTCGACAGGCTTAGCAGTTTCTTCAGTTACCACTTCTGCTTCAACAGGCTCAGCAAGCGCAATTTCTTCAGTTGTTGCTTTAACATTACCAACTCTTTTTCTTGTTGTTGGTTTAGCTTCAGTAGCTTCTTCGGATCCTTCTTGCTTATCAGTTTCTTTTGTATTCTTGCGATCTTCTAAGCCTTCTTTGATTGCTCCACAAATAGCATCTAAAATCAAGGTAATTGATTTTGTAGCATCATCGTTTGATGGAATAGGGAAATCAACCAATTTAGGGTTTGAATTCGTGTCTACCATTGCGAAAGTTGGGATATTCAATCTTTTTGCTTCATTTAAAGAAATATGCTCTTTCAAGATATCAACAATAAATATTGCAGCTGGCTGACGAGTCATGTCAACGATTGAACCAAAGTTTTTTTCCAATTTGTCACGTTGACGTGTTTTGAATAGACGCTCTCTTTTATTCAATGTCTCCCAAGTACCATCCGATTTCATTTTGTCAATTGCTGACATTTTACGAATAGACTTTCGAGTTGTTTGAAAGTTTGTTAACATACCACCTGACCAACGTTCTGTTACGAAAGGCATATTTATTTCAGCTACTCGTTGAGATACTATCTCTTTCGCTTGTTTTTTTGTCGCTACGAAAAGAACCTTTTTACCCGATTTTGCAATTTGTTTCATTGCCGCACAAGCTTGATCGAGATGTGCTATTGTCTTATTAAGGTCGATAATGTGGATACCTTTTTTCTCTTCAAAGATATACGGCGCCATTGCCGGGTTCCATTTTCTTTTCAAGTGTCCGAAATGAACACCAGCTTCTAATAATTTTTCAAAACTAACTTTTGACATTCTTTTTTTTTTAAATTGTTTACATTCCTTTAATAGATCAACATTTAGAGGGTCACAACAAGGTTGCGAGGGTACACTAATGTTTGGATCCTAAACAGCGTTAAATAAATTTTAACGTTTAGAGAATTGAAATTTCTTACGTGCTTTCGGTTGACCTGGTTTCTTACGTTCAACCATTCTTGGATCACGTGTCATCAATCCTTCTGCTTTCAATAATGTTTTGTTTTCTTCAGCAACTACAACTAAAGCTCTAGAGATTCCTAAACGAATCGCTTCTGCTTGACCGTTGATACCACCACCGAATACATTCACTTTCACGTCAAATTGACCTTCTGTACTAGTGACTGCGAACGGTTGTTCGATTTTTGACTGAAGAACAGCAACTGGAAAAACTTCTTTGTAGTCTTTCTTATTTACGATCAATTTACCTGTACCTTTTGAAAGGTAAACACGAGCAACTGATGTTTTTCTTCTTCCTAATGTATTAATTATTTCCATACTCATTATTTGAATGTATCTAGGTTAAAAACTTCAGGCTTTTGAGCCTCTTGTTTGTGTTCCGTACCCGTATACACTTTCAAGTTTGTAAATAATCTTCTTCCAAGCGTGTTCTTAGGTAACATACCTTTAACAGCTTTTTCAATTAAACGCTCAGGATGTTTTCTTAACATATCTTGAGCTGAAGTAAAGCGTTGTCCACCAGGATATCCAGTGTAACGTACATACTCTTTGTTGACAAGCTTAGCGCCTGAGAAAGAAACTTTCTCTGCGTTGATAACGATAACGTTGTCGCCGCAGTCAGCATGAGGGGTGAAATTCGTTTTGTGTTTACCACGAATGATTTTCGCCACTTTACTCGCTAAACGACCAACAGTTTGGCCTTCAGCATCCACAACAAGCCACTTTTTATTAGCGGTCTCCTTGTTGCCGGAAACGGTTCTGTAACTTAATGTATCCACAATTTTACATTTATTAAAATAAGACAATATCCCTAAATTCGGGGTGCAAAGATATAACTTCTAAACTTTATTAACAAACGAATTTTGAAAAAAGAATTTAGAAAAGTTATTTGATAGAAATAGCAGTCGGTCACTGGTTGACATATTTGCTCTTATTTCTTCTTAAATTCATTGATTGCATTGACTGAAAAGTCACTTAATATAAGTTTTCCGCTGATGCTCGCTCTATCTGCAAGCAGTTGATCCCAGCCCTCAGTTCCTTTCCAAAATACTTCTTTTAGTAAAGCCATTGCTTCAGGATTCGAATGCGCTAATTTTTCTGATAATTTTTTAATTTCAATATCCATGTCAACAGCATTCTCGAAAACATCAACATATAATCCTTTTTTCTTTGCCCAATCTGCAGATCTCCATTCTGTGGCGTTGATCGTCAATTCACTCATTGCCGATAGACCTATTTTTCTTTCTACTGCGGGACCAACAACAAACGGACCTATCCCGACTGCTAATTCAGACAATTTAACATCGGCTGTTTTAGTAGCTAGGCAATAATCAACGGCAGAAGCAAGTCCAACGCCACCTCCAACAGCTTTTCCTTGAACTCGACCTATGATAAATTTCGGTGCTTTTCTACAAGCATTAATAACATTAGCGAATCCAGAAAAGAAAACTTTTCCTGCTTCGAAGTCTTGGATTGAAATTAATTCATCAAAACTTGCACCAGCGCAAAACACTTTTTCTCCGTCCGATTTAAGAACAATTACTTTAACTGAATTATCATTCCCTAAATCAGTAATAGTTTGCGCTAATTTTTGAAGAATTTTGCCTGGTAATGAATTACTCAAAGGGTGCCCAAATTCAATTGTAGCTATTCCAGATGGACTAATTGCAAACTCTACAAAACCTTGATTTATTGCTGATGACATATCTTAATGTATTTACTAAGAATCGAAAAGTGATTATTATCTTTTATTGAAAGGTTTTTTCTCAAATGGTTTTTTCTCAACTTCGGCCTTTTTAGCTGGTCTATTGCCTTTTGGGGAAGCAATCTTTACATCCAATTTACGGCCGTTAATATCCATTCCATTTAATGCGTTTATTGCATTTATTGCGTGGTCTGTGTCTTCCATTTCGATGTATCCGAAACCCTTTGAACGCTTTGTGTCTTTTTCATACACTACATGTGCATAAGTCACAGGCCCAAATGCTGAAAAAGTTGTTTTTAAATCTTCTGAGGTGATTTCCCAATCAAGATTTGCAATGAATAAATTTACCATTTACCTAAATTTGTGAGTAAAACTCACGTTTAACTATTTATTTTAAAGTGAAACTATCCGTGCCTATCAGGTTACCTTCACAATAAATTTTTACTTTATAATTACCTTTTAATGCCTCTTCACCTTTCAAATCATAATAAATCGCAAGGTCAATTCGTTCGTTTTGATAATCTATTTCTTTTTTATCAGAATAAGCAATATTTCCTAAATCTGTCTGAACCGTATTACTTGATTTCGTCTGCATCGTTTTTCCATCTGGATTTATCACCTGCATATAAACAATTTTCTTACCTGAAGGAGTAATTGGATTTTCAGAAATTGTAAAACTCGATTTTATTTGAACTACCGAACGTGCATTCTTTGTAACTTCCGTTGTATTATTCAATTTCATTTTAAGCCCAACAGAACCAAATCCAAATGCTTGCAATTTAGATCCTTTTTTAACTTGAGCACCTTTTTCTTCCGCGTCTTGTTTAAACATGTCTCTTTCTGACTTTGTATCTGTTAATTCTACAGTCGATTTATCGAGATCTGAAGTTAATTGTAAATTTTTTGTGTTGAGTTCGTCAATTTGCACAACATAACCCTTCATAATTGAACGCAAAGTTTCATTTTCACGATTCAATTTAGCGATTAAAGATCCACTTACTCGACCATTTCGTTTAGCCGTTTCTAGCTCTGTAATTAAACCTTGAATTTTATCCTGTTGAATTTTCATTTCTTCTTGATCTTCAGGACGACCTTCTTCTCTAATTTTATCATAATCTGAAAGCATGTTTTTAAAATCTTTCAATAAATTATTAGAAACATCATCACCTAAAAAAGGAATCAACATTTGATTCATTCCTTCCATATCAGATTTCAAAGTAATATTTTCATTCATACAATCATTTAACTGACTGTTTTTACTAGACCAAAGATAGGCCATCACAGCAAGTCCAACTAATAAAGCAAGTATGATTACAATGAACACTCCATTGCTTTTCTTTTCTGCTGATGCATTTATTTCTGACATATCCTTTTTTTTTTTAATAAACAAATGTAAATATAGATTTGGTGTCAAAAAAATGTAAAATTGTTTTTTACACTTTTTTACCAAAACTTTAAAAAAACACTCCTATAAGTAACCTAAATTATACTGAAGTAACTGTGTATGAAAAACTCTCCATAATCTGATTAGAAAGTAATTTTTTACATGCTTCTTCTACTTTACTTTCTGCAATTTCAATAGAAGCAGCATCAACAAACAAGCGCACATGGCGTCCTATTCTAACTCCATCTATTTCTGCTAATCCAATATTTTTCATACTGTTTGTTACTGCTTTCCCTTGAGGATCTAAAAGTGCGTCCAATGGCATAACGTCTATTTCAGCTTTGAATTTCATTTTTTTCTTTTTTAAAATACTTATTTTCTATAACCGATAAAATCAATTGCAAAAATACAATTAATGGAATTGCCCAAACCAAAAATACAGCAATTAATATTGCACTTATCAACAAAAAGGAAAATCTAATTTCATTTCCTTTCCATTTAAAGTTTTTAAATTTCAATGAAAACAAATGGATTTCTGACACCAATAAAAGACTCATTAACACGATTAAACCTATTAAGAAATAAGAATTAAAAACGTATCCAAAAATCCCTTCGCTGTATTTCCAAGTATCAAACTCTAACCATAAAATCAAAGGGAAAAATGTGAAGAAAATTGTATTTAAAGGAGTCGGAATACCAATAAATGACTCGGTTTGGCGCTTATCTAGGTTAAATTTAGCTAAACGAAACATTGACATAAAAGGAATAAACAAGGCCGTAAAAGGCAAATATTTTATCGACGCATCCATGTTGTTTGGTACGCCATAAAATACAGCATTCACCCAATTGTGTATTTGAAAATTGACGTACGAAGGAAAGTTCATATCGAAAAAAGGTCCATCAATATAAATAGTAGCAATGATAACGACCATCATCAATATACCTGGAGCTAATCCAAAAGTCACCATATCAGCCAATGAATCTAGCTGTTTTCCAAATTCCCCTGTAACATTTAATTTTCGAGCTAAAAATCCATCAAAAAAATCAAATAATCCACCTAAAAAAATGGCAAAAGGTGCAATATCTATTCTGCCTGCAAGTGTTAAAATTATTGCCATAACGCCACATATCAAATTTGCTGCGGTAAAAAGATTGGGTATATTGAACATTGTATATTATAATATGTTAATTTAACTTTGCCTAGTAAGCAAATTGAATTAGATTTACATTTAGTAAAATTTACTTTTTACTACAAAGAACACAATTTTTTAATGAAAGTAATGTTATTAAGGTCTATTTTTCTTATTAAAACTTATAGAACTGTGAATTTTTATTCGTCTGTCATTTTTTCATTAATTGTTTCTGTCTCCTTCGCACAAGAAGATAAAGTTGCCCCAAAATATTCAAATGAATTCCTAGCAATTGGAATTGGTGCAGATGCACTTGGGCTTGGTAATGCCGTAGCAGCGCAAACTGGCAATGTCAACTCAGCATATTGGAATCCAGCTGGTTTGACAAAAGTCACAAAATGGTTAGAAGTTGGGATGATGCATTCAGAGTATTTTGCTGGAATTGCCAAATATGATTACCTCGGGTTGGCACATGCAATTGACGAAAAAAGTACTGTTGGTTTCTCTGCCATTCGTTTTGCCGTTGATGACATTCCTAATACAACTCAATTAATTGACAATTCGGGTAATATCAATTATGACAATATTTCTACATTCACGGCAGCTGATTACGCCTTTTTATTCTCTTATGCCCGAAAACTAAAAATTGAAGGATTAAGTGTAGGTGGTAATTTTAAAATTATTCACCGTAAAGTAGGTGATTTTGCAAAATCTTGGGGATTTGGATTAGATGCCGGTGCACAATACCAAATTAAAGATCGCTGGAAATTCGGTTTAATGGCACGAGATATTACTTCAACATTTAATGCATGGGTGTTTACCTTAGATCAACAAACGCAAGAAGTATTCCTTGCAACTGGAAACACATTGCCACAAAATGGATTAGAATTAACATTACCAAGAATAATTTTAGCGAGTTACGGTAAATTTAATTTAGGCAAAAAAGGAATTTATGCCGCAGGAGAAGTGGATTTAGATATAACAACAGACGGGAGAAGAAATACGTTAGTTCGAACTGGATTAGTTTCTATGGATCCACATTTTGGGTTAGAATTTGGTTTTAAAAGTTTTGTAGCTATTCGTGCCGGTGTAACAAACATGCAGTATGTTAAAAACTTCGATGATACAAAATCATTAAATATCCAACCAAATATTGGGTTAGGTGTTACAATTAAAAATTTTCATTTAGATTATGCCTTTACAGATATAGGTGATGCATCCGTTGCACTTTATTCTCACGTCATATCCTTACGGATAAAGCTTGAAAAACCGAAAAACATGAAATAAAAATGAATTTTAAAACCTACATACTACTAATTCTTGCAACATTTAGTGCAAAACTTGTTGAGAGTCAAACATATGGTAACGAGTGGATTAATTATTCTCAAAAATATTATGCTTTCAATGTTAATACTTCAGGGATTCACAAAATAGATTATACTGCTTTATCCAATTCTGGAATTCCAGTAGGAACTTTTTCATCACAAAATATTCAATTATTTGGCAAGGAAAATGAAATTCCATTACACATTGAAGATGGTGGTGACTTAACAATGGATCCGGGAGATTACATCTTATTTTACGCAGAAAAAAATGATGGGTGGTTAGATTCAACCCTTTATGATACGCCTACGGATATTGGAAATCCAAAATACAGCTTATACAATGATACGATTCAATATTTTTTAACTTGGAATAATTTAACAACAAATTTGAGATTTACTGTTGAGTCTGATTTAGATTTTGCATCCTATTCTCCATCCAATTATATCTTATTTGAAAAATTTCAATCCAATTCATCATCCTATAATGAAGGTGAAAAATCATCTGATGCTTCAAGTTCATTTTTCACATCTGGGGAAGGATGGGGAAGTACGCCAATAAATGGCGTTTCGGGATATGTCTGGGATTGGAGTACAACATCCATTGAGAACGTTTATCAAGGATTAGATGCTCCACTGGTGCAATACCGAGCTGTAAGTGTTGGTGTTTCCAATGCTTCTTCAACTGGATTAGGTAATCACCATACATTGCATACAATTGGATCATCCAATTATGTTATTCAAGACTCTATTTTTACTGGTTATAAAGCTATTCATATAACAAAATCCTTTCCTTCGAGTATTCTACCCGCTTCAGGAGGTTCAAATTTTAAGGTTTCGATAGTAGGTGATCAAGGAGCTTTGACAGATTATCAATCGATCAATTTTTGGTCTTTTTCATACCCTCGAATTCCAGATTTATCAGGCGCGAATAAGGCAATTTTTAACGCAGAAAATAATTTATTAGAAAGTAAAACACGAATTGATCTAACGAACCTTTCAACTACAAATCCATTGGTTTTTATTTTAGGAGATACTCCTCGAAAGGTTTCATTAACAGCGAATGGAGGAAGTTACAGTATTCTGTTTCCGAATAGTGCCAATGGTATAAGTCAAAAGGTTATTTATCAAGAAAATAGCACCGTATTTTCTGTTACAAATTTGGAAGCTGTAAACGGCTCTGGTTTATTTACAAATTTCAATCTATTAAGTGCAGAAGAGGCTTTACTGATGATTTATAATCCTGCGTTGCAAGCAGCATCGGTTGATTATGCATCCTATAGAATGTCAGCTGCTGGTGGAAATTACAATGTAATCCTAGCCAACGTCAATGAATTGTATCAACAATATGGTGGTGGAATTGAAAAACATATCAATGGAATAAGAAGGTTTTCACATCACATTTATGATTTAGCTACAGTAGACAAACCAGTTGGATTGTTTTTAATGGGTAAAGGGATTCGGGAAGCCAATGTTGGAGGAATTACCTCAACTGGTCCAGGATCAAGAACTAATTCAACAAATTTTGCAGCTTCTTTGATTCCTTCCTTTGGTCAACCTTCAAGTGATGCCTGTATTACATCGAATTTACCTGGGACAACACGCTGGGCACCTTTAATTCCAACAGGGAGAATTGCTGCAAAAACAAATCAAGACTTAAGTGATTATTTAGAGAAAATCAAACTTTATGATTTAGAACAAGACCCTTTATCTGTCTATAATTCTGCAGCAAAAGACTGGCAAAAGCAAATATTACATTTTGTCGGTGGCACTGATGCAAGTCAGCAAGCCACTTTTCAAAGTTATATGAATTCCATGGAAAGTATTATTGAAAATGAATATTTTGGCGGACATGTTTCTACTACCGCGAAATCGGATGACAATCCCTTGAATCCTTCTGAATTAAACGATTTAATGACGCGCATACAAGAAGGTGTTTCTATGATTACATTCTTTGGTCATGCTGCTGCAACATCTTCAGGATTCGAAATAAATATTGATGATCCATCAAATTGGAACAACCAAGGAAAATATCCATTGATAATTACAAATTCATGTTACAACGGAAACATTTTTCAAAATGGGACCTCTAAATCAGAAGAATTTGTAAACATTCCGAATTATGGTGCAATTGCTTATATTGGCACAATTAACTTAGGTTTTGCAAGTACTTTGTATCAATATTCAAGTGAATTATATAGTAATTTCAGTGCTGCAAATTATGGTAAAACCTTAGGGAGTCAAATTAAAGCAACCATTGAAAATATTGAACTTATTGGTACTAATAATCTAACTATAGAAAGTACATGCTCACAAATGGCCCTAAATGGCGATCCGATGTTGAAACTAAATCCACATCAAAAACCAGAAATAGAATTAACAGAACAAGGTGTCAGTTTTCTTCCTCAAGACCTTGACCTTACCGTTGATAGTTTTGAAATGAGAATTGCTTTAAAGAATTTAGGTCAATCAATCATAACAAATTTCTCTGTTGATGTTACAAGAAATTTTCCTTCTACATCAATCGATTCTGTTTATACGTTCTTTATTCCTGAGCTTCATTATACAGACACACTTGTTTTCAAAATGCCGTTACAAGCGAATATAGGAATAGGAATAAATACATTTACAATAAAAGCTGATTTACCTACATTCATTGATGAGCAGTATGACGAAATAAATAATAATCAAATTGTAAAAACACTATTCATCAATGTAGACGGAATTGTTCCTGTCATTCCTTATGAATTTGCTGTTGTTCCGATTGATAGCGTTACTGTAAAGGCATCAACAATAAACCCAATTGCTGATTTTAACACCTACCGTTTTGAAATGGATACGATTGATTTTGAAGGAGCTCCAAGTCCATTTCATCGTTTTGCTCTTGTGTCAGGTTATGGCGGAGTTAAAGAAGTAAATCCATCTCAGTGGTTTTTAAGTAGTAACGGAATGCCTTCAACGTTGGTTTGTACAGATAGCACCGTTTATTTTTGGAGAGTATCTGTTGTTGACCCAATTCCTGTTTGGAGAGAAAGTTCGTTTCAATATATAACGGGTAGAGAAGGATGGGGACAAGATCATTTTTATCAGTTTAAGAAGAATGGGTTCAATGGTATTCTTTACAACAGGCCTTCACGGAAACGTTTATTTGGGGCGAATAATAAACAAATTACATGTGAAGTCAAATATTCAAGTGCTATCCCTAACATATATTACAATGCTTATTCAATCGATGGCCAAGAAAAAGAATATGGAATCTGTTCGTATACACCTTCTTTTTATGTTGCAGTTGTTGATGCAATAACATTAGAGCCTTGGGGAACGAGATATGGACCAGCGAATCCGACTCATAATTTTGGAAATGCTAATGATAATGGCGCATGTAGACCTAGAGTTGAAAACTATTTTATTTTCCGTCAAAATGATCCAAATCAAATAATCAACTTCCAAAATATGATTGCAGCAGTTCCTGATAGTCATTACATTTTGGTATATTCTCCAATGACAACCTTGTATGATCAATGGGATCTTTTAGCACCATCGTTATACACTACCTTCCAAAATCTAGGTTCTGATAGTATTGTTCCAGGTCGACCAAATCTACCTTTTGCATTTTTCTGTAGGAAAGGTGATCCGAATACAGTTGTTGAATTATTTGCTCAAACGGCTGGGGAAGACCTTCATTTAGAAGGAGATTTAATCGGTTCGGATTATTTGGGACAAGAAAATTCAACTCTTATTGGTCCAGCAGCTGAATGGGGAGCAGCTTATTGGAAACAGGATTCCTTGGAGCTTGTAAATACCGATTCAACTGTTTTATACATTCGAGCATTTGATATAACTGGCGCGTTCCAATTTGAAACGACACAACAATTTTCTCACAATGATTCAATATTAAATTTAAATACAATTGTTGATGCAAGCTTGTATCCGTTCATACAATTAGGCGCTTATTATGAAGATACGGTAAGTTTTACACCAGCACAAATTGATCGTTGGCATGTGCTTTATACTCCTCTTCCTGAAGCGGCAATTGACGGAAGCACAGCATATACTTGGCTGCCTGCAACCGACACATTAAATGAAGGACAAACAGTGCAATTTGCCGTTGATGTTAAAAACATTTATACCATACCGATGGATTCATTGCTGATCAGTTATTGGGTTCAAGACAATAATCAAGTGAAACATCCAATTGCTTATGCTCGGCAAGATTCGTTGCTAGTGAATGAAGTATTCAGAGATACAATTACATTTTCAACTCAAGGTCTTGCAGGAATCAATTCCTTATGGATGGAAGTAAATCCTTATGTGAATGGAAGTGTTTATGTGACCGATCAGCCAGAACAGCAACATTTTAACAACTTACTTCAAATACCATTCTTTGTGAATGGAGATGTTATAAATCCTATTCTCGATGTAACATTTGATGGAAGACATATTTTAAATGGAGATATCATTTCACCTGAAAGTCAAATATTGATTTCTCTAAAAGATGAAAATCCTTATCTCATCATGGACGATATTTCTGATACCACATTGTTTGGAATTTACATAACAGATCCTGACGGAATTCAAACGAGAATTCCATTTATGGATGCATCTGGAAATACAGTGATGCAATGGATTCCAGCTGAAAGTCAGTCAAAAAGATTTAAAATTTTGTATCCAGCTCTGTTCACCCAGAACGGTAAATACACGCTTTTTGTTCAAGGTTCTGATGAAAGTGGCAACTTATCAGGAGATTTAGAATACCGTATAACATTTGAAGTCATCCATGAATCGATGATTACTTACATGATGAATTACCCAAATCCATTTAGCACAAGCACTCGGTTTGTTTTCACCTTAACAGGAAGTGAAGTACCTGATGAGATGATTATTCAAATCATGACTGTTTCAGGAAAAGTAGTTCGCGAGATTACAGAAGATCAAATTGGTACAATTCAGATTGGCCGAAATATTTCTGAATATGCATGGGATGGAACAGACGAATACGGCGATCCTTTGGCAAATGGTGTATATTTATATACGGTAAAAGCTCAAATCAATGGAGAGGATATCAAACACATGGAAACAGGTGCTGATTCTCATTTCAAGAAGGAGTTTGGGAAAATGTATATTATTCGATAACTAAAAAAACCTGCAACTAAAAATCGCAGTATCGTCAACCAAAGACAAATCTCCACGCCATTCGTCTAATTTTGAGAATATAAGATTGTTCATGTCTTCCATTTTCAACGGGTAGTAACTATGAACCAATTTGACGAGTTTTTCACTTCCGAAAAATTCTTCTTTTTCATTTTCTAGTTCCACTACTCCATCTGTATAAAGCACAATTGTCGTGTTTGGTTTAAGTATCTTTTTACCAACATGTATAAACGGTAATTCGTCTAACATCCCTAAACCAATGCACCCTTCGGAAAGCATTTCGACCTTTTTACCATTCGTAATAAAAGGGTGATTGTGGCCTGCATTGACATACTTTAATTCACGTGAAGTAGCATTGTAATGGGCAATAAAAAAGGTAATAAACTTTTCCCCTTTAGCACTTCTCATCACTTTTTTATTCAATTCTTCCAACAAAAATTCCATTTCAAAACGCTGGTAATTGAAAAGTGTTCTTATTGTTGCTTGAAAATTTGCCATCAACATTGCAGCTCCAATTCCTTTACCAGAAACATCGGCAATACAAATCATGTATTCGTCATCTCCTAAAGGAATAAAATCGTAATAATCCCCTCCGACTTCATGCCTTGGAGTATATTTTGCTGAAATGTCCATTTTTCGATTGGAAGGTAAATCTGATGGAAACAACAATTTTTGCATTTCGGAAGCAACTTCAAGCTCCTTTTTGATGCGTTCTTGGATAATGCTCAACCGAGCCATTCGTTGATTCTCGATTGCAACGACGATAATATTTGTCAAGGTTTGGACAAAACTCATGTTCTCCAAGCTTTCTGAAGGAGACGTTTGATCTTTAATAATGTCGGAAAAAAGTAAATAAGCTAATGGTTTATCTTTGTGAAATACAGGAACAATCACATCAAATTCTGTCAATATTTTTGAATGAGAAGATTCAATAACGGTGATTTCTTTGAAACGAAAAAGATCGCGTTGAACATCTATTTCCTTTACTTTTCCTTTTATTCCAATTTTCAGAAGGCAATTCCATTCATCTTGTCTATTAAAAAGAACGAACCGTTTGAATCCTAATTGTTCTTTTAAAATAAACTCATAAATGCGAATCAATTGATCCATTCCTAAATTTGCATTTATGGCAGTCGTAATTTCTAGCAAAGAATTTAATTTGAAATCTTTGAGTTCAATCTGATTTTCTAAATCCTTTACTAGCTTATTAATCATTTTACCAAATTAATTTGAAATTCGCAGTAAGAAATATTCTGATGTAATGCCGATATAGTTTGAAAAAAGTTCAATGTAATTGGACTTTATTGAAAACATAATCGGTATTATAATTTATCCAAGATTTTAGGCAATTGACGCACAGCAGCCATTTCTCTGAATTTATCTTTTGCTTCCCCACATGGACTTCCAAAATACGTTTTCCCACCTTCTAAATCTTTACCAACTCCAGATTGAGCATAAACTGTTGCACCTTCCCCAATCGTAATATCGCTTGCACAACCAACTTGTCCCCAAAGAGTAACTCGGTCCTCAATTCTAACGCATCCAGCTACACCAACATTGGCTGCCATTAAACAATGTTTCCCAACAACTGTATCATGTCCTATTTGAACTTGGTTATCAATCTTCGTCCCCTCTCCAATAGTTGTAATTCCAGAAACTCCTGCATCAATTGTGCAAAGTGCTCCTATTTCAACATTTTTGTGTAAATGAACTCCACCGCATGAATGCATTCTATCAAATCCCTCAGGTTTCTTTTTGTAATAGAAGGCATAATGCCCAATGACAGAATTTGGACCAACAATTACATTTTCGTCAAGCGTACAATCATCTAAAACACATACTCCAGGATGAAGCGTTACATTTTTTCCAATTTTGACACGGTGTCCAATGAACACATTCGGGTATATTATTGCACTTGGATCTATTTCACAGTCCTCACCAATTGCAGTCGTTTGAGGCTTGTATGGAGCGAAATATTTTGTGAGTTTATTATAATCATCAAAAGGTGCTTTTGAAATAATTAAACCTTTTCCTTCTGGACAATCAACTTCCTTGTCAATTAAAATTGTTGTTGCAGCGCTTTTTAAAGCTTTATCATAATATTTAGGATGGTCGACAAAAACCAAATCACCTTTTGTTACAACGTGAATTTCATTTATCCCTGTTACCAGATGATTCGGGTCTCCAACAAATTCGCAGTCTATAATTGCGGCAATTTCTTTTAAGGAATAAGGCTTGTCTAATTTCATTATTTCATTTTTTATAAAATTACAATCAAAAAGCCCAGCTTTTAATACAAATCAATAGACTTTTCCTCTCAATTTTGTTAATAGATAAACCCTAGCATTTTGGTTAATGAGAATACTAATTGTAGCTTTTTTTTACTGATGTTTTAAAGGCTGATCAGGTATTAATCTATTTCATTTTGAACCAAATTCAAGCACGAATGTAACAGCTTCTCAAACTTCAAATTATGAAAACTTCAAAATTAATTACAACAGCATTTATCCTTTTTTTCTTTAATAGTTTTGGTCAAACAAAATTGATTTCGCATAAAAGTCATAGTGGATCAAACACAACATTTTCAAATTCTATCAAAAAGAGTTGGTTTTCTATTGGAGAATCTAATTTCGGAATGGCTCCAGAAAGATTTGTTCGAAATTCCAATTTAGATACTGTTAAATTGTTGTCACCACATGTTGCTGTAATGATCACAAGTGAAACTTGTTTTCGGGAAGATTACGGCAGAAATAGAGGTTCGATGGAACTATGGAGCGCTGGAACTGATACTGTCTATAATCACGATGTTTTCAATTCAAAAAATTCCATTCAGCAAATAAAATCAAAACTAAAAAACAACTATTTTTTCAATAATTCAGTCGACAGTATTGTTTTCATCGGTTTTGATGGAAAATATGCGATTGTGGCTCCAAAAAGTCAATTACCCATTAATGCTGATAGTACTAAATCACTTGACAGAAAAAACAATTCACAAGTCCACAAACGACCATCACTTTTTATGATGGTTATATTTGCCATTCTTTCAAAATTTTTCAAAACACCTTTTTGATTTCATTCAATTGATGAAACAATTTTTGAAAATTTTTCTCCTATCATTTATTGGATTAACAATATTATTCATTCCAATGACTTGGAATTTATTTCCATTTCATAGCCAAATCAACTCGTTCGTCTTTGGGTCAATCTTAAAACAAATTGCCTTTTCAATAAACACTGAAATAGTACTCTTTGATTTTTCTTCTGACTCAAAAGGATTGTATTTTTTACTGTCGTTTTTGGCAATATTATCAGTGATATTAACTCCTTTTCTTTTGAGATTCTTCTCTCAAAATCAACTTGAAAAATTCAAAACTTACATCGTTTTGATTGCTACTTATTATTTTGCTGTTATCCTCATGAAATATGGGTTTGACAAAGTTTTTAAAGCACAATTTTATCTTCCAGAACCTAATATTCTTTATACGCCTTTCGGTAATTTGGATAAGGACATTCTTTTTTGGTCGACCATGGGAACATCCTATTCTTATAATCTATTCATGGGTTTTATGGAAATAATCCCTGCAATTTTAATTCTTTTTAATCGAACTAGGCAAATCGGATTATTGATTTCATTGGGCGTACTAATAAATGTTTTAGCAATTAACCTTTCATTTGACATTTCGGTAAAACTTTTCTCAGCTTTTCTGATTTTAATAAATCTTTATTTACTGATTCCAACATTAGGAATACTTTGGAATCTATTCATTTTAAACAGCGTAATAAGATTAAAAATTCAATTTAATTTTTCAATTCCAAAGTCAACCAAGATTATTATTAAAACCATCGTGATTTGCCTCCTATTACTTGAATCACTTTTCCCATATTTGAATAGTGGCAATTTCAATGATGATATCTCCAAACGTCCATTTTTACATGGTGCTTATGTAGTTCAGGAATTCAATCAAAATGGAATTATTTTAAATACCAGAAATTCTCCTGTAAAAAGGCTCTTTTTTCACAGAGATGGTTACCTCATTTTTCAAAACCAACAAGATGAAATGACAGATTACAAATTGGAAATAAATCCAATTAAAAACACTTTTATACTAACCGATTATGAGTTGAATAAAACGACTATAAGTTATTCTTATTCAAAAAGAGATCGTTTATTGAAACTTTCATCTACCAAAAATGGCGATACTCTACTGATAAAAACAAAAACAATAAATTGGCAAAAATTACCCGCTTTACAAAAGCAATTTCATTGGACGGTTGATTGAATCAGTAATTTAATAAATCTCCAAGTGCCGTTTTTACTTTTTCTGAATTCGTCAATAATTCAGCCTCCAAAATTGAATTCAAAGGAATTGCTGGCGTATCAACCGAACCAACAATTGAAACGGGTGCGTCTAAATACTTGAAATTATCCCGTTGGATTCTGCCTGCTAAACCAAGTGTGAATGAAGCTTCCACAGATTCTTCTGTTACGAGCATTACTTTACCATGTTTCTGAGCAACAGCGTTAATCATGTCATGATCAAGTGGGTTTAATGTTCTTAAATCAACAATTTCAATTCTTCCTTCAAACGCTTTAATTGCTTCTAATGACCAATAAATTCCTCTTCCATACGTAATAATAACACACGATTCTCCTTTTGAAATTGAAGTTTCAGACGCTTCTTGAACAACTCTGCCATTTCCAAAAGGAATTATATAATCTTCATCAGGTTCAATTGACATCGCTCCTTCCGTTCCAGGTATCTTGGACCAATATAATCCTTTATGTTCTAACATAACTACTGGATTCGGATCGTAAAAAGCTGCTTTCATTAAGCCTTTTAAATCTGCACCAGTTGATGGATATGCAACTTTGATTCCTCTAATATTGGTTAATATCGATTCAACACTTGATGAATGATAAGGGCCACCTGATCCGTATGCACCAATAGGAACACGAATGACACAACTTACTGGCCATTTGCCATTCGACAAATAATAAGATCGTGAAACTTCCGTAAATAATTGATTTAATCCTGGCCAGATGTAATCTGCAAATTGGACCTCAACGAAAGGTTTTAATCCAACAGCTGACATTCCAACAGTTGAACCAATAATAAATGCTTCTTGAATAGGCGTATTGAAAACGCGATCATCGCCGAAAGTTTGAGCCAATGTTGCAGCTTCTCGAAAAACTCCACCTAAACGACCTCCTACATCTTGACCATAAAGCAATGCTTCAGGATGTTTTTCCATTAATTCTCTCACTGCAAACAAGGCAGAATCAACCATAACGGTTTTCTTCTTACCTTTTGGTTCACGTTCACCTTTTTCTTCCGTTATTGGAGTTGGAGCGAAAATAAAATCTGTAATCGAACTTGGATCTGGTTCTTCCGCATTTAATGCTTTATCGTATTCGGCATCCACAAATTTCTTTGTATCCGCTTCAATATTAATAATATCAGATTCATCAACACCAGCATTTCGCATGCTATCCTTCAATTGTGGATAAGGGTCTTTTGAAGCTGCATCTTCTAAATCATCACGGTACCATTCTTTGCGCACTCCAGAAGTATGATGCCCTAAAAGTGGAACTTTTGCATGTATAATAAATGGGCGACGCTCCTCTCTAACGATGGCAAAAACTTCTTGAATTGTTTGATAAGACAGTTCAAAATCACTTCCGTCAATCGTTCTTACTTCAATTCCATTAAACCCTTTAGCGTATTGAGTTATGTCTTGTGCACGTGTCTCAGCGGCATTTGCTGAAATATCCCACCCATTATCTTGAACCAAATAAACAATTGGATATTGTTTCAAAGCAGCCATTTGAAGCGCTTCAGAGACTTCCCCTTCCGTACACGATGCATCACCCAACGAACAAACAACAACCGGATTTTCACCTCCAAAATCTTCGGCCAATCCTTGTTTCTCCTTGTATTGAACACCCATTGCAATTCCTGTGGTTGGAATAGCTTGCATTCCTGTTGCAGATGATTGATGCGGGATTTTAGGCATATTATCACGCTTCAAAGATGGATGACAATAATAGGTTCGTCCGCCTGAGAATGGATCTTCTTTTTTCGCAAAAACTTGAAGCATCAATTCGTATGGAGTCATACCGATACTCAATAAAATACTGTCATCGCGATAATATGGAGACACCCAATCTTGGGGTTTTAATTGCATTCCAACAGCAATTTGAATTGCTTCATGTCCGCGAGAAGTGGCATGAACATATTTTGCTGTAATTTCTTTGTTTGCTTCGTATTTTTCAGCTAAATTTTTAGCGGTACACATAAATGTGAATGCGCTCAATAATGTTTCTTTCGAAACTTTTTCTTTAACCGATTTTGATTTTGAAACTGTAGTTCCCATTCTCCTCTATCCTATTTTATGGATTCAAATATAGTAAAAACTCAAGTGATTACTAACTGAATTCCCTTTCTAAACAAGATTTATCTCTAAATTCAGAAAGGGAATTTTAGCTTAATATAGTTAAATAGCGTTCCAGACAATCTTTTTCGACTTGTGCTACCATCAAATGGAATGCTTCTTTATTGTTTTCAGTTTGAACTTTTTCCAATGCATTGTAGTAATTCATTCGGCTTTCATTATCCCCTTTTATGTTAGCAATTACAAATCCATTTTTTAATAAAATCAAATTCATTATTAATCTTGACGTACGACCATTTCCATCAATAAAAGGATGAATAGTAACCAAACGTTCATGCATTTCAGCAGCTAAAATAACAGGATGCAAAATGTTCTTGTTTATTTGAAACCACTCAAAATATTCTTCCATTTTTTTTGGCACAATGAATGGCTGAGGAGGCAAATGAGAACTACCCTTTATCATCACCTGAACGTTTCTATATTTGCCAGCATACTCAGGCATAATTCCACGTAAAATCAAATTATGAATAGTTAAAATTTCTCGCTCATTTATTTGTACTTTTCTCAACATCAAATCTTTCACATATTCAATTGCATCTTTATGATTTATAGCCTCCAAATGCTCACGCATACTTTTTCCAGAAATTGTCAAGCCTTCATTTATGACTAAATCTGTCTCTTTTAAGGTTAACGTGTTTCCTTCAATACGATTACTTTCAAAAGTATATTCTAATTCTAAAGCTTGCGCAATTCGATAACTATCAAACTGCCTTAATTGATCTAATTTTGCTTTTAATTTATCAATTTCTAATAATAAATTTTGAAGACTACTTGAGAAACCCACAGTTGATTGCTTATACGTAGCCAACTCCTCTTGAACAAGCTGAATTGCCTCGTGTGCATAGTTTTCATCGCCTATTTCATTTAGAATCTTTTCTTTAAGCCATAAAATCATTAAATCGTTATATGGCAAATCCAAAACATCAGACAATTTCTTTATTTGATTTTTCGTAGGAATACGAGCGCCATTTTCAAATTTACTAATCAAAGCTTGATCAATTCCTAAAAATTGTGCAAGTTCTCTTGTTTTGAAATTCTTATTTATTCTGGATGTTTTGAGTAAAGTTTTCATTTGTCAAATATTATCATGACAAATTTAGTCATATTTATTTGATAATCCTAACAATTAAACTACTTCAACTTAATTCTTTCATCAATTGATCAAATGCAGCCTTTAATTCTGCCAATTCAATTTCAACTTTTGAAAGGCGTTCCTCCAATTCGCTCACATTTTTCCGAGCTGGCTCAACGTGATTAAAATAATCTTCATCAAATGCTGGAACTTCAGAAAATAAGTGGCAATATCGACCTTCTTTTTGACCAGGTTTCTTAGGTAATAGTTGAACAAAAGGAAGTTCATAGTTTGAAAGATTTTCCAATGTTTGTTGAACTTCTGCTAGATCATCAAATTCAAATAATCTACCTGAATTTGAATTAATTTCTCCTGCCGTGAGTGGTCCTCTAAGCATCAACAAGCATAGAACTGCTAATTCTGCTGGATCCAATGGAAAACGAACTGCCAAATTATGACGGTATTTGATTGCTCTACTTCCACCACCTATCACATTTCCAGCCATTTGTCTCTTTTTCAATGAATCAAGCGCCAAAACAACAATCCCCTCATCGTATTCTACAACTGGATGTCTTGCTGATTTCTGATTGCATGCTGTAACCAATGAATTTAACGTCATTGGATAATAGTCCGGGGTTGTTTTACTTTTTTCGATCATTACTCCCAATACGCGAATTTCTTCGGCATTAAGCTGGGGTAAAAGTATTGATTCTTCCATTGAAAAAATTATTTATTTTCCTCAATAATATAGGTTAAGACTTTCTCCATCAAATGAACTCGATCTTTACCAGTAACGTTATGCTTATGCATTGGGTAAGGGAAGAAATCCATTTGAATTCCAAGATCAACAAATTTCTTAATCAAGGCGTAATTATGTTGCATCACAACTACATCATCAACAGTTCCGTGAATCAACAACAATTCTCCTTTTAAATTTCCAGCATGCTTCATTAAACTTGCTTTCTCATATCCTTTAGGATTTTGTTCTGGACGGTCCATGTATCTTTCTCCGTACATAATTTCATAATATTTCCAATCGGTAACTGGTCCACCAGCAACACCTACTTTAAAAACATCAGGGTTTCTGAGCATTAACGAAGTTGTCATGAAACCACCAAACGACCAACCATGAACTGCCAATCTATTTCCATCGACATACGGTAATGATTTCAAGTATTCGACACCTGTCAATTGGTCTTCCATTTCTAAATCGCCTAACTGTCTATGGATTTGTGATTCAAATACAAAACCTCTTTCTCCAGAACCACGACCATCGAGCGTATAAACCAAATAACCTTGTTCGGCCATCCAATACATCCATAAATTCGCACCGTCTAACCAAGAATTGGTAATCATCTGTGCATGTGGACCACCATAAACATAAACCATAACTGGATATTTCTTAGAAGGATCAAAATTGCTTGGTTTAATCAATCGCGTATATAATTTCGAACCATCTTTTCCAGTTAATGTGCTTATTTCCCCTGTTCCAATTATAACATCATTCAACTTTTCTTTACTCTCAATTAACTTTTTTGTCGTCTTTCCTGAAGTTGCCCAAATCTGAGCATTATTAGGCACTGTATGACTAGAATAAGCATCATAAAAATATTTCCCGTCCGTAGTTAAAGAAAACTCATGCGTTCCTTCTGCTTTTGTAATTAATGTTTGTTTTCCTGCCAAATCCACAGAATAGACCAATGTATTTGTTGCATTGTCGCCTGTTGCTGCAAAATAAATTGTTTTACCATCGTTTTTTGCGGCTAAGATTTCTTTCGTTACGAACTTATTTGCAGTTAATTGTTTGATTAGTTTACCCGTAAAATCATAGTAATAAAGGTTATTAAATCCATCTTTTTCGGAAATCCAAATGAAATTAGTTGACTTTTCACTTGGAAAAAATGCTGGATGTTCTGGCTCTACCCATTTTTCATTTGTTTCTTCTAATAACGTTTTTACGAAATTCCCAGTTTTGACTTCATAAACATTTAACCACATGTGGTTTTGGTCACGGTTAACTTCAGCAATTACAACATAATTATTGTCAGGTGTAAATGTTATATTGGTCAAGTAATCATCCTTTTCACCTTTTGGACTAATGAAAACTGTTTTTTTGGTCATTAAATGATAAATTCCAACACGAGGATTTTCCGATTTTTGACCAGCCATCGGATATTTAATCGGCATTAATTCGCCAGGAGTTTCATTGATATTCAATAAAGGATAATCATGAACATTTGTTTCATCCTTTTGATAAAATGCCAAATGTTGCCCATTTGGCGACCAAAACAATCCACCAGAAATACCAAATTCACTTCGCGCAATTGCTTGTCCAGAAACTATGTTTTTATCTGCATTATCCGTAACAATCAATTTTAATCCTTCCAAAGTATGCACATATACATTGTTTCCAATTGTATAAGCAACATTTTCAGAAGCAGAATGAAAAAGCGCATTTTCAGCTGTTTCCCCCAGAGAATGGATTGTTTTTCCTTTGCTCGTTACGGTATTAAACGAATAAAAATTAACACCATCATTAATAAAAAAGTCAGTTGAGTTCTTCCATTCTAAACCAAAGAAACTCGATAATTCACTACCTAGTGCAGTATTTATAGTTTGAATTGTAAACCACTCTTGATCTTTGAGATTTTTTACCGATGATTTAAACATCGTTTGGTAATTTTTACTGAAAAAAGTATAACAATCAGTATTTGGAATCCATTGGAAACCATTCATTCTATCAGGTCCGTAAGTTCGATATTGATTCGAAACAGCATCTTTTAATGTCAATTCCTTTTTTTGAGCAAATACAACTGTTCCCAATATGATTGCTCCAATAAATAATACTTGTTTTAACATTTTCATTTTAATTAAATATAAATTCTATCACGCTTGTTATTCATTTTAAAACCACAAAGGCACAAAGGCGTGATATTTTTCAAATGTGTTTTATGTTCAATATAACTCATAACTTGCAACTTGTAATTCGTAACTAGCAATTATTAGTTCCGCCTAATCAACTTACTGAAATAACTTTCAACTGGCCTTCCAGCTTCATAACAGTTCAAGACTATTTGATCTAATTCATCTGACAAAACAGTCTCAGCATCAAATTCCGCATAAAAATACCATTGTTTATTAAAAATCAAAGGTTCTTTTTCTGCTGCTGCTCGCAATTCTTTAGGAATAATTTTATTTTTCTCTCCTTTGATGTCGCCAAAAACTTCTTTGAAAACTGGATTCTCATAAACTTTTTGAAAACTTGAAATATCACTTGCGATTCCCTCTCTAACTATAAGCAAGTCGTCTTTCTCAATTTCATAAACTCCTCCATATATACGAACATGTTCAGGTCCAAATTCAAAATAAACACCATTTACAGCCTTACTTTTTTTTCCTTCAGGCGCTACAACGGCCGAAACCATCATCTTATAAGGAATTTTATCTTTTGAAAATCGGATGTCTCGATTAATACGGAAAATGCAATTCTTAGCTTCTAAATCTTTGAATACGTTATCCGATTTTGCGAGTTCGTCAATTATACGTTGAACGAATAGCTTAAACGGTTCTTTTACAGAGTTTTCATAGCGCTTTCTGTTCAAATCAAACCAATCTTTGTTGTTGTTAGGTGCTAAGTCAATGAAAAACTGAAGAAAATCAGGTGCGAAAAAAGCCATACTTTTTGAATTTATTCAAAACTAATGAATCTCATTGAATTTTCAATTCTCAAGAATCAGTAACTTTACGAAAAAATATTAAAATTATGAAGCACGTTTCATTAGCAAGTATTGAAAAAGCAATTCAAAAAGTTGACAATCTAGACGACGACGCATTAGAGGAATTATCTGAGCAATTAGCCAAAAAACAAGAGATTTTGTTAGGCTATGTTATGTCTGCTGCAATTGAATATAAGAATGAAAAACTTGAAGGTTTACTCGTTTATTATTACTGTTTAATTTCTGAATGTTTTGCAATTGAAGGAATTGAATTGAGAAACGTAACCGAAGAAGATATTGATACTTTTGAGGAACCTTATTTTGATATGTTGGATACGTATTTCGAAGATGACGATGATGAAATTTTAGAGAATTTTTGTGACCAACCTGAACTAGCTCAGTTTATGGCGATGGAAATTTCAACTTCCGATGAAGATGGAACTTCTTTAGACGATGAAACGGCAACGCAATTATTCATTGTGACATTGGCCATGATTTCATTAATGAATCGTGTAATACAAATATAATTCTAAACCAATTTTTTTTTCATGAAAAGTCCTGAAGAAATTACTTCAATTATGCTTGAGAAAGATGCTTTTAGTATCTGGTTGGGGATTGAGATTATTTCAATAAAAGAAGGCTTTTGTGAACTAACGGCAACTGTAAAAGAAGACATGCTTAACGGTTTTGAAATCTTACATGGCGGAATTAGTTACTCGTTATCTGATTCCGCTCTTGCTTTTGCGTCTAATTCTTATGGAAACAAATGTGTAAGCATTGAAACTTCAATTTCACATCTTCGTCAAGCAAAAATTGGCGACATTCTGACAGCAAAATGTACTGAACTTCATCGCGGTAAAACTATCGGAATTTATGAAGTAATTATTGCAAATCAAGATCATAAGAAAATTTCTATTTTTAAGGGAACAGTTCATATCTCCCAAGATTTCTGGTAAAAAAATATTTAATAAATTTCCAGATTATTATATGTACGCATAAAATATTTTAGTACATTAGGCGTGCAAAAAATAGTTTATGTCAAAAAAACCTGAATTTTTATTTGATTTTGTTGTGCGTCATTCATGGCACCGCATATCAAGAATGTACAATCAAAAAGCTGCAGAACATGGCATGACTATGTCCATAGGTTTTCTCCTTATGTCTGTTGATAAAGAAGGAACACCCAGCACTCAATTAGGTCCAAAAATGGGAATGGAACCTACCTCTCTTTCAAGAACTCTCAAAACAATGGAAGAGCGAAATTTAATACGTAGAGAAGAGGATTTATCTGACAAACGTAAAGTGCTAATATTTCTAACTGAAAAAGGAATTGAGCAACGTAAAATGGTAAAGAATTTTGTCATTGGATTCAACGACCAAATTTTCAATAAAATTCCAAAAAGTAAAATGAACGCCTTTTTTGAGGTGGCTGAAAAAGTGGATTTATTGATTGAAGAAGAAATGAAAAAAATATAACGCATCTTAATTTATTAGATATGAACAGACATATTAAAAAAGTAGCCGTTCTTGGTTCAGGTGTCATGGGTTCGAGGATCGCTTGTCACTTTGCAAACATAGGATGTGAGGTACTCCTTCTTGACATTGTCCCACGAGAATTATCACCAGAGGAAACAAAAAAAGGATTAAGTCTTGAATCTCCTGCTGTTAGAAATCGGATTGTAAATAGTTCGTTGCAAACAGCTATTGCTTCCAATCCAGCTCCACTATATCGTAAATCATTTGCCCAAAGGATTACCATTGGAAATTTCGATGATGATATCTCGAAAATTGGAAGTTGTGATTGGATTATTGAAGTAGTGATTGAACGATTAGACATCAAACAAAAAGTATTTGAACAAGTTGAAAAATACAGAACTCTAGGTACTTTGATTACGTCAAACACTTCTGGTATTCCGATTCACATGATGCTTGATGGTCGTTCTGATGATTTCAAAGCACATTTTTGTGGATCGCACTTTTTCAATCCACCACGTTATTTACACTTATTAGAAATCATTCCTACTCCTTCAACCAAACCTGAAGTAGTTGATTTTTTAATGGATTATGGAAGTAGATTTCTTGGAAAGAAAACAGTTTTGTGCAAAGACACACCTGCTTTCATAGCAAACCGAGTTGGCGTTTTTTCAATCATGGCTTTATTCCATGCAGTGAAAGAAATGAATTTAACGGTTGAAGAAGTTGACAAATTAACAGGTCCAGTTTTGGGTCGACCGAAATCTGCAACGTTTAGAACATGCGATGTTGTTGGATTAGACACGCTTGTTCACGTAGCAAATGGTCTGAAAGCAAATTGCCCAACAGACGAAGAAAAAGCACTGTTTGAATTACCCGATTATATTTCAAAAATGGTTGAAAATAATTGGCTTGGATCCAAATCAAATCAAGGTTTTTACAAAAAAGTAAAAACTGCTGATGGGAAAAGTGAAATTCTTGTTTTAGATCTAAACACATTAGAATACCGTTCTGCTGAGAAGGTAAAATTCCCAACACTTGAAATGACAAAACCAATCGACGATTTAAAACAACGCACGAAAATGTTGTTCATGGGAGTTGATAAAGCAGGGGAATTCTACAGAAAATTATTTGCAGGATTGTTTGCTTACGTTTCAAATCGACTTCCTGAAATCACAGATGATCTTTATAAAATAGACGATGCCTTGAAGGCTGGATTTGGATGGGAGTTAGGTCCATTTGAAACTTGGGACATCATCGGTTTGGATCAAGGATTAAAATTGATTGGAGATAATAATAAACAAGTTGCTACTTGGGTTTCTGAAATGAAAGCTTCCGGTATCAGCTCTTTTTATAAATTAGATAAAGGTCAAAAGCAGTTTTATGATGTTTCATCAAAATCGTATAAAACGATTCCTGGAACTGAAAATCTTGTTATTCTCGATGCACTTCGAAGTGAAAATAAAGTTTGGGGAAATGCCGATACAACAATCGTAAATCTTGGAGATGGAATTTTGAATATTGAATTCCATACTAAAATGAACACGATTGGTGGCGGTGTTATTGAAGGAATTAACAAAGCAATTGATCTTGCAGAAAAAGAATACAAAGGTTTGGTCATTTCAAATACTGGACAAAATTTCTCTGCTGGCGCTAATGTTGGAATGATCTTCATGATGGCCATTGAACAAGATTACGATGAGTTGAATTTTGCGGTAAAAGCATTCCAAGATACAATGATGCGCGTACGTTATTCAAATATCCCAGTCATTGTGGCACCTCATAACATGGCACTTGGTGGTGGATGTGAAATGTCAATGCATGCTGATAAAGTTGTTGCTCACGCAGAACTTTACATGGGTCTTGTAGAATTTGGAGTTGGTTTAATTCCAGGAGGAGGTGGTTCTAAAGAATATGCAAAACGACTTTCTGAAGAATTACACGCTGGTGACATTAAAATCAATCGCTTAAGAGAACGTTTCTTAACAATTGGACAAGCCAAAGTTTCAACTTCTGCGTACGAAGCATTTGATCTTGGGTATTTAAGAGAAGGCATTGATGAAGTGGTCGTAAGTCGTGATCATCAATTGTCACGAGCTAAAGCAGCAACATTAGAATTGGCTAACAAAGGATACAATGCTCCTAAACGTGAGAAAAACATAACAGTTATGGGGCAAGAAGGATTAGGAATTGTTTATGTTGGAGCTAATTCAATGGTTTCAGGAAATTATATGTCAGACCACGACCGGGTTATTTCGGAAAAACTTGGATTTGTTCTTTGTGGAGGTGACTTAAGCGAGAACACGCTGGTTACAGAGCAATATTTATTAGACCTAGAACGCAAAGCATTTGTTGAATTGTGTGCTGAACGAAAGACTTTGGAACGATTGGAAAGTTTGGTGAAGAATGGGAAGATCCTACGGAATTAAAATAAGACAAAGGACTGGAAGACAATAGACAAAGGACTTATAGACTTTAAATAAATATACGATGGCGACACACAATTTTAGGAGAATGGAAGTTTGGAAAAACGCGATGGAATTAACAAAATCCGTTTACAACATACTTCCCGAAATCCCTAATGATGAAAGATTTGGTTTAAAATCTCAAATTTCAAGATGTTCTGTTTCTGTGCCATCAAATATTGCGGAAGGTTCAGGACGGTCTACAGATAAAGATTTTTCTCATTTTTTAAGCATGTCACTGGGTTCATGTTATGAATTGGAAACTCAATTAATTCTCGTTCAAGATATATTTGAAATTGATTGTGAAAAGATAATAAATGACTGTCAACAAGTTCAAAAAATGATTTTTGGATTTAAAAATAATTTAATGAAAAACTGACAATCTTAAAGGACGAAGATAGAATCTGTCTTTTGTCCTTTATCTTTTGTCTTAATATCGAGAAAAATGAAACAAAACGCATACATAGTAACAGGATTTCGTTCCGCAGTTGGAAAAGCGGGAAAAGGTGGTTTCAGATTCTACCGTCCAGATGATTTAGCAGCAGATGTAATTAAACATTTAATGGCAAGTGTTCCAGAATTAGATAAATTGCGCGTAGATGACGTAATTGTTGGAAATGCAACGCCTGAAGCGGAACAAGGCTTAAATGTTGGTCGAATGATTTCATTAATGGGATTAAATACCGACAAAGTTCCAGGAATGACTGTCAACAGATATTGTTCTTCAGGTTTGGAAACAATAGCTATTGCTACTGCAAAAATAGAAGCTGGAATGGCTGAATGCATCATTGCTGGTGGTGTTGAATCAATGTCAACAATGGCAATGGGTGGTTGGAGAATTGTTCCTAATCCAAAGGTTGGAAAAGAAAATCCAAATTGGTATTGGGGAATGGGTTTAACGGCAGAAGCAGTTGCAAAACAATACAACGTAACACGTGAAGAACAAGATGCTTTTTCTTTGTATTCACACGAAAAAGCAATTGCAGCAATAAAAGCAGGTCGTTTTAAAGATGATATTGTTCCAATAAATGTTGAACATATCTTTTTAGATGAAAATGAAAAACGACACGTAAAAAATTACATTGTTGATACAGACGAAGGACCTAGACCAAGTACATTAGAATCACTCGGTAGTTTAAAACCTGTATTTGCAAATGGCGGGTCCGTTACCGCAGGAAATTCTTCACAAACCTCAGATGGTGCCGCTTTTGTTATTGTGATGTCGGAAAGAATGGTAAAAGAATTGAAATTAGAACCGATTGCACGTTTAGCTTCTTATTCTGTTGTTGGTGTTGAACCAAGAATCATGGGAATAGGTCCAGTTGATGCTATTCCGAAAGCAATTGCAGCTGCAGGATTAAAGATGAATGACATTAATTTGGTGGAACTGAATGAAGCTTTTGCTTCTCAATCTTTAGCCGTAATTCGTGAAACTCGGCTAAATCCAGCTATTGTTAATGTGAACGGAGGCGCAATTGCTATGGGTCATCCACTTGGTTGTACGGGAGCAAAATTGTCTGTTCAAATCATGAACGAATTAAAAAAACGAAACGAAAAATACGGAATTGTTACCATGTGTGTTGGAACTGGGCAGGGAGCAGCTGGGGTGATAGAAATGTTATAGAGACAAAGGACTGGAGGATAAAAGACAAAGGACTGGAGGACAAAAGACTTGTTTCTTTTAATCAGACACGTTTTTTTCTTAGAAGGAAAAAGAATATGTACAACTCGGTCTTGAATTTAGAATTGAAAGTTTGAAGAGTTACTATGATTGAAGTATTCTCAGCAAGTCATTGTTGATGTAAAACACTTCTCTACCATCGTATTTTTGTGATACTACTCCATGATGGATGAGTTTTTTAACGTAGGAGTTCAGCGTTGTTCTACTTGTTACTCCAGTAATTCTGGCGATTGTTTCTTGTTTTATATAAGGTTGTGCAAAGATTGCTTGATTTAATTCAAGAGAATACCAACTAATTTTGGGTTGTACAAATCGAAATGTTGCATCCATTTGTGCCATTATTTCATCAATTGTTTGATTGGTTTGTTTGGCAGTTTGCTCAACAGCAGTCAACATATACATTAACCATGGTTTCCATGCTTGTCTTTGTGTAACTCCGGAAAGTAAATGATAATAATCTTCTTTGTGCGTAATAATGTATTTACTTAAATAAAGAACTGGATGAGAAAGTAATCCTTGTTCCACTAAATAAAGTAGGTTGATGATTCTGCCTGTCCGCCCATTTCCATCAGAAAAAGGGTGAATCGTTTCAAACTGATAATGTGCAATTACCATTTTCAACAAAGGATCTAAACTATCCGTACTTAAAAAATGGATTAAATTCTGCAATTTTTGCTCAACGATTCCTTCTCCCCGAGGTGGTGTATAGATTATTTCACCCGGTCTCAATTCGCTCTGACCTCTTTTTATCACAACCAAAGATTGTGGTGAACGAATTCCCTGAGTTGTATTCTTAACTTCTTGAAACACCTTTATTATCGTGTCAATAGTAAACTCACCATCCATTTTTAAGGCATTGTACCCACTCCACAATGCTTCACGATACCGTAAAACTTCTTTTGTTGCAGGATTTGCTCGTTCTTCTTTTATTGAATCAGATACAGCTTTAAACAATTCATCTTCCGTTGTAAATATATTTTCAATTGCTGTGGAGCTTTGTGCTTCTTGCAATGAAATCGTATTTACCAGCATTGTTGGATTTGGTATGCGAAAAATGTTTTTATTCAGTTCTGCTAATGCTCGTGATGCCAAACCCCATTTGAGCAAAACTTCATGATCAAGAATTGTTTCGACCGGTGGAAGATCTGGTAAATCATTGTATGGAATTTTTCGATCAAATTGACGCTTCATAATATGTCCAATTTTAGTTCATTTTCTGAACATATTACAAATATATGTCCAATTTTTGATTATTCAGCTATGTTGTGTCCAATTTTTTATCTTTTTCTGGACATATCAGCCAGACATGTTCAAATTATCTAAACTTTTCTGTATCACTTTTCATTTTTGGAAGTAAAAAGCAACTTTAAAAGTCATTTGCCACATTGAAGATTTCATCCGTATCTTTGCGACATGAATTCAGAAAAGCAACACATCGATTCCATACTTTCAAAAATTGGTTTCAAAGAATTAAATGACCTTCAAAAAGAAACATTAGAAAAGAGTAAAACAGCAAAAGACATGTTTATACTTTCACAAACAGGTTCTGGTAAAACATTTGCCTTTTTGTTGCCTTTATTCTTAAGATTAGACGAGAAATCAACCGATATTCAAGCTGTCATTCTTGCGCCTTCTCGAGAATTAGCCATTCAAATTGAAGGGGTTTTTAGATCAATGAAAACGAATTTCAAAGTACTAACTTGTTATGGTGGACATTCTATGCAAGTAGAAAAAAATAGTCTTTCTGAATCTCCTGCTGTTCTAATTGGAACGCCTGGAAGAATTTGTGATCATATTACCCGTCATACAATTGACCTTTCTCAGGTCAAACAATTTATTGTAGATGAATATGATAAAAGTTTAGAGTTTGGTTTTGAAGATCAAATTAAATTCATTTATGAGGAGTTTACCAGTTTGGCGTTTACAACGCTTGTTTCAGCAACGGAACACAAAGAATTCCCGACATATCTGTCATTTGATCATCCGGCAGTAATTAATCATTTATCCAATTCTGAAGAGCCAGCAATTAATTTTTGGAATTTCCCTGTTAAAACGAGTACTAAATTTGAACGACTTTTTGATTTGTTGTGCTCCTTCAATGGTGAATTAACTATCGTTTTTTGCAATTTCAGGGAGGCGACAGAAAGTGTCAATGAATATTTATCTGAAAACGGTTATGACTCGGTTATTTATCATGGTGGGATGGAACAAGATGAAAGAGAACGTGCCTTGATTAAATTCCGAAATGGAAGTTATCACACGTTAATATGCACTGATTTAGGATCACGTGGATTAGATATTCCAGAAATTCAACACGTTGTTCATTTCCAATTCCCTCACAGTGAAGAAGCATTCATTCATAGAAACGGTAGGACAGCCAGAATGAAAGCCAATGGTTCGTCTTATCTTTTAATTAACAAAGAGGAAGATATGCCAGATTACATCCAAATTCCGAATTCTGAATTCCGAATTCCGAATGATCTTATGGGTCCAATTGAAAGCCCATGGATCACGTTGTATTTCAGTGGAGGTAAAAAGGATAAAATCAATAAAATAGATATTGTTGGATTTCTCGGTCAAAAAGGAGGATTGAAAAAAGAAGACATAGGACTTATAACCGTTCTGGATTTCACATCGTATGTTTCTGTTAAACGAAAAAATATAAAATCTCTTTTAAATACTATTCGACAAGAAAAAGTGAAGGGAAAGAAATTGAAAATTGATATCTCTAAATAGGACAAAGGACTAAAGGACATTAGGATGTTAAGACAAAGGACTGAAAGACAAAGGACAAAGGACTTGGAGACATTAAGGTAAAAGGAAGAAGGAAAAAGTAATTTGGTTCGTGGGAATCAAACTTTTTACTTTAAAAGCCAATCGAGCGATTATTATTTTTCCCAATTGCCAATCTATGCTCTAGGTTCTAGGCTCTATGTTCTTTTTTTAAATATGCATGCATAATATAAAAAGTTTTTATTACCTTAGTACCAGTCTATTCAAAACACCTTATTATAATGGCAACTTTAAACACAAACCCAATTAAAGGCGGAGAATTTATCATCCGGAAAACAACTCCAAATGAAATTTTTATTCCAGAAGAGTTCAATGAAGAACAAAAAATGATTGCACAAATGTGTGATGATTTTATTGATCAAGAAATCAAACCTCATCTTGACAGAATTGACAAAATGGAAGAAGGTTTGATGCAATCGCTGTTGGATAAAGCGGGTGAGTTGGGAATGTTAGGAATGACTGTGCCAGAAGAATTAGGTGGAATGGGTGTTGATTTCAAAACATCACTTTTAGCGACCGAACATTTAGGAAAAGGTTATTCTTTCTCAGTCGCTTATGGCGCACATACGGGAATTGGTACATTGCCTCTACTCTATTATGGAACAGAAGAACAAAAAGCGAAGTACATCCCTAAATTAGCAACTGGTGAATGGAAAGCGGCATATTGTTTAACTGAACCAGGTTCTGGATCTGATGCTAATTCAGGTAAGACAAAAGCGGTGTTATCTGAAGACGGAAAACACTATATTTTGAATGGACAAAAAATGTGGATCACAAATGGTGGTTTCGCAAATTTCATGACTGTTTTCGCTAAAATAGATACTGATGATAACCTTTCAGCATTTTTAGTTGAAGCAGATTCTGAAGGAATTTCTTTGAATCCTGAAGAAAAGAAAATGGGAATTAAAGGCTCGTCAACACGACAAGTTTTTTACAACAATGTTAAAGTTCCAGTGGAAAATTTGCTTTCAGAGCGAGGAAATGGTTTTAAAATCGCAATAAACATTTTAAATATCGGTCGAATTAAATTGGCTGCAGGTGTATTAGGTGGATCGAAAGAAGCATTCAATGAAACGGTAAAATATGCTAATCAACGAGAGCAATTCGGTCGTTCTATTTCAAAATATGGTGCAATTCGTTATAAATTAGCAGAGCAGGCAATCAGAATTTTTGTATTGGAATCAGCTACTTATCGCGCAGGACAAAACATTGACGATGCCATTAATGGACTAATTGCTGGTGGAATGTCAAAAGGTCAAGCAACATTGAAAGGAATCGAACAATTTGCAGCTGAATGTGCGATGCTGAAAGTTGCGGGATCTGAATGCTTGGATTACGTTTGTGATGAAGCAGTGCAAGTATTTGGAGGAATGGGTTATTCTGCAGAATCAGCGGTTGAAAGAGCATACCGTGATTCGCGCATCAATCGAATTTTTGAAGGAACAAACGAAATCAATAGAATCTTAACGGTTGACATGATTTTGCGTCGTGCAATGAAAGGCGAATTAGATTTAATGGGACCAGCAATGAAAGTCGCAGGTGATTTAATGAGTATCCCAGATATGGGTGATGCGCCAACGGGTGTTTTCGGAAATGAGAATAAATACTTGGAAGGTTTCAAGAAAACGATTCTCATGGTTGCAGGAAGTGCCGTTCAAAAATTGATGCAATCCATGGCGAAAGAGCAAGAAGTTTTGATGAATATTGCGGATATGGCAATATGGACGTACCAAGCTGAATCTGTTTTATTGCGCGTTGAAAAAATGATTGAGATGAAAGGTGAAGCAGCATGCGAAGCACAAATCGCAATCGTAAAAACATACTTCTATGACATTGCTGATAAAATTGACAAAGCAGGAAAAGATGCATTGAATTCTTTTTCTGAAGGAGATGAATTACGCATGATGTTGATGGGAATGAAACGTTTCACGAAAACCGAACCTTTCAATCCAAAAGCAAGCCGCCAATTAATCGCTGAAAAGTTGATAGCTGAAAATCGATACGCTTTTTAAAAAGATAATTTCTTATGGAGAGGCTGCTTGAAAAAGTGGCCTTTTTTATTCTATTATAAATTTAAGATTTACGGTTTTTTTCCTATTGCACGAGCTAGGAGAAAGAAATGTTAATGTTGTGATATTAAGAATGTCCCCTTTATTCATTCTACATATTTTTCTCAATTGTTTTTTTGAAAATTTTTTACCTCCATATTTAAACGGGTCATTTTTTATTTCATAACGAAGTATTTTTTTTTCAGACCAATTTTCCCAACCTAATGACGAAGAGTCGTTCAAAAGAATGACCCGTCCACATTTCTTCTGAATATTTGCTTCAAAACTCGTAACTCTTATCTCTGACTTTAAAACCTGAGGCTCATAACTCGCAATTAATCCAGGATTTAAACTTAATTCCTTTTTGCTCACCATTGAATCCCTTATTTGACCTAAATAAAATTGAGGGTCAAATAAATACTCAAGCTTAAATTCAGCAGAATAAACTACCAGGTTATTCTTGATCAAGCTTAAACTCTCAGCCCCTATTTTTTTTGTTGGTTTATAAATAAAATAACCATGGTGGTTTTCTAAAGTGTCATTACTTATCACTAAATGGAAAGTGGAGTCTATTTCAATTCCATCTACTTCAATTTTATTATCAATACGGATATAGGCAATTTGAACTTCAGGAGTAATTAATGATGCATTTAAAAGCTTAATTTGTGATTGGCAAATCAAAGCTAAGTTCAAGAAAAAAAATATTAATCCTATTTTCATATAACTGGAAATGATAAAATTTGAAAAAGTAACAATTCTATACAATCTCAACCACTTTTTCTTGCTGCTCAACAAGCACACCAATTTGTTTAAAGAAATGATTTTCGGTTTTCAAAAGGTTAATTACGTTATTCAGACCGTTTTTGTCAACTGCAATTAACAATCCACCATTTGTTTGTGGGTCACATAAAGTCAATAAGGATTCACCGCTAATTCCAACTACTTTTTCACTGAATTCTTTCCAATTCCTCATGGTATTATCTGGGTAAATCATCTGAGAAGCATAGGCTGAAACGCCATTCATCAATGGAACTTCTTGGTAAGTAAGTTGTGCAGACAAACTACTTCCTTCAGCCATTTCAATTGTATGGCCAATTAATCCAAATCCTGTGACATCCGTCATGGCATGCACTTCTTCCAATTTCCCTAAATTTTCACCAATTTTATTCAATTGCACCAATTGTTGAACAAGTTCCAATTTATACTCTTCGGAAAGCATTCCTCGTTTCATTGCGGCAGATAAAATTCCTGATCCAATAGGTTTTGTAAGAATTAAAATATCTCCAGCTTTAGCCGAATGATTTCTTTTTAAATTTTTCTTTGCCACAATCCCATTAACCGCAAGTCCAAAAATTGGCTCAGGATTTTCAATTGAATGTCCACCCCCAATTGCAATTCCGACACTTGCGCAAACATCGCGTGCTCCTTTTAAAACTTGCGCTGCAATTTCGTTTGGTAATTTATTTGTTGGCCAACCCAAAATACTTAAAGCCATCACAGGAGTCCCTCCCATCGCGTAAACATCACTAATAGAATTTGCTGCAGCAATTCGACCAAAATCGTATGGATCATCAACAATAGGCGTAAAAAAATCGGTGGTACTCACCAAAAAACTATCATTTCCCATGTCCCAAACAGCCGCGTCGTCTCCTTTCGAATTACCGACAATCAATCCAAATTCGTCAGATGAATGTTGATTGGATAAAATTTCTCGCAAAGCAGCCGGTGGTAATTTACATCCACAGCCTCCGCCTTTTGTGAATTCCGTTAATCGAATTGTCGTTTTAATTTCCATCTTTCAAAGAAATGAGTTGTTTTGTAATTTCTAAATAACTAATTCCTTGGGCAGCAATTTTCGTTATTTTATTCGTTGTGTTTTGTTCTAAGTTATATGAATATGTTTTATCATAATAGATCAAGGCCATTGCAAAGGCTTCTCGAATTTCTCCGTTTTCCAACAATTCAATTGCTCGTTTCACATGTTGCGGCCCCAACCTTTTTCCAATTCTCAACATAGACGTTTTCAAATCTACAATTGAAAAATTAGAATAATCAGCCATAATTTGATTTAGTCGTTCTTCAAAATCGCGATCCAAATAAATTTTTACTGTCGTTTTCATTTGCGACCAAATTCCTTCTGGAATAACACGAGCTCCAATTGTTCGACTTTCATCTTCAATCCAAATAATTTTGTTTTTATTCAATTTACGAATAGCAGCAAATAAATTATTTTCAAATTGTTCTTGAGAGGGTTGATCCTCCATTCCTAAGGCCCCAAAAGTAGAACCTCTATGATTTGCAACATGTTCCAAATCCAGAATTTGTTCACCTTGTTCCTTCAGGAAATTCAATAAAATTGTTTTACCAGAACCTGTTTTTCCTCCTAAAACAATAATTTTCAATGGCTCCTCAAACGATTTTAGCACAACTCCGCGAAACGCTTTATAGCCACCTTTTAATAAAACAGGTTCTATTCCATAGAATTCTAACAGAAATGCATAGAATTGGCTTCTCATTCCACCTCTCCAACAATGAACCAAAACATGATTGTCTTTCACAAGTTTAACTCCTTGTTTTAAGCGGATGCTCATTAATGGCCCAAGTAATTCCAACCCTTTAAAAACGGCAGGTTCTCGACCATTTTGTTTGTAAATCGTACCTACGATTTTCCGCTGATCATCAGATAAAATTGGAATATTACCAGCACTTGGAAAATGACCACTAAAAAATTCATTTTCACTGCGAACATCGATTATCGGCATCCGGTCGGCTAATTCAATAAATTCTTCAATCGAAACGGATTTAATCATAATGTAAAGTTACTTCAAACCTTCGATAATCTCCAACAAAAAAAGCAGGATATAAATAACCTGCTTCCATTAAATTATTTACTATTTATTTTTTCAGAACAATACCATCTGCTTCAAAACCTAATTCGAATTTAGGTTCGGTAATTTTTGCAATTTCTTCTTTACTTTTCCCTGCATCTTCAGCAAAATGTTGTAAAAGCTCGACACTTACAGTATCCCAATGTGCCATTCCATGTATATATACTTCAGTGCATTTTTTTGTTTTAGGGGGTATGGTAAAATGGTCTTTAAAACGAACCATGATTGGATCACCGTTTTCAACTGGAATATTTATCCAACATCCTGCTTTCGAACATACCTCTGAAATTTCAGTAAAAATAGTAAATTCCATTTCCTTTGTTTTCCCTTCAAATGACTTTAACATTTGACTTACTGAAATTGCTTTTGAAGTATCAATTTTAATTGGACCATAACTTTTCCCCAGCTCTATTGATTGATCTTCGATTTTTTCCTTGTTACCACAAGAAACTGCGACAAAAGCCAAACTTGCAATAAATAATAATTTTTTCATTTTTTTAGATTTTTGAGCAAAGATGCATCGTTTATTGTAACAATACAATGACTAAGGTCATGTAAAAAGCAAAAAAGGTCATCCGTCAGCTGACGAATGACCTTCAAAAAATCAAATTTTTCTTATTTCATGAAATTAATATAGAACTCTTCAGTTGAAATAGTTCTACCATCGATAATTACATTTTGAATACCACAAGCTGTTAAAAACCGGACAGCAACGTGTCTTGTTTTTTCATCATTCTCTATCATGGTTATTTTTGCTTCATTTGTTTTTTCAGAATAATCAACTGTAAAATAATGAACATAGTACTGAGCATTTTTTGCTACTTCATCAGCAGATAATTTATTTCCTAGAATAAAAGAATAATCACCAGTTTTTTTACTTGAAATTAATTCAGTTTTTGATTGTGCAGTTGCACTAGTAACGTCTTGTGCATAAGAGATTGTAACCATGCTTACGACTGCTAAAACTGATAAAAATAATGTTCTCATATTGTTTGTTTTTTAGGTAGACGATAGTTGTGTTTAAAAAGTTGTATTAACATCTGAAAGCTAATGTACAATTTTTTTGCCAATTTTGTTTTCTGATGTTTAAACTTTTATCATTTTTCGACGAGCACAAAATTGAAGCCGGTTGCGATGAAGCAGGACGGGGCTGTTTAGCCGGACCAGTTGTTGCTGCATCAGTAATTTTACCGAAAGATTTTTATCATCCTTTATTAAATGATTCTAAAAAAGTAAGTGAAAAACACCGAGAATTGTTGCGACCTATAATTGAAAAAGAAGCGATAGCATTTGGTGTAGCTTTTGTTTCACCAGAAGAAATTGATGAAATCAACATCTTACAAGGCAGTTTTCTTGCCATGCATCGTGCCGTTGAACAATTAAAAATAATGCCCGAATTATTATTAATTGATGGGAATCGTTTTAAGCCTTATTCCAATATACCTCATGAATGCATTATAAAAGGTGATGGAAAATATTTAAATATTGCGGCTGCTTCAATATTGGCAAAAACATATAGAGACGAATATATGGAAAGGTTGAACGAAGAGTTTTCAGCTTATTCATGGAAACAAAATAAAGGTTATCCAACAATTGCGCATAGAGCAGCGATTCAGAAATATGGTCCAACTGTGCATCACCGAATGTCTTTTACCTTACTAGCTCCTCATCAACTTTCATTATTTGAGTAAACAAATCATTGTTGATTTAAATAATTTTGAAGCTCAAATTTTGCAATTTAAACTGCTAATTTTGGATAAATTGAATCACCATGCGAGCACGTTACCTTTTAATTTCTTTAGGAATAATAAGTCTATTTTGGATTGGCTTTGTAGCAGTTGATCTAATTGATAAAAAAGATGCCTTATCGCCTTCTTATCTTTTTGGAAAAGAAGATCATCAATTATTGATAATCAATAGGAAGGCAGAGGTGGATTTAAATGCAATTCCTTTCAAAACAAATCCTAAAAACCACGAAATAATAAATTCACTATTGCCCTTTATAAAGGATGAAAAATCAATCTATATAAGTGCAGAACGGAGGCATTTTTTAATTGAATCAAAGTATCATTGGAATAAGAACAAAGTAATTGAATTACTTCGAAAAGGTGGTCTGAAATTCGAAACAGATGGTTTGAAATCTTTTAAAATCACGAACTACAAAATTGAGTTTAACAAGAATTACTTGTACTTTCATGAATCTAATTTCACAACAACGGCGCAAGAAAATTGGTTTACCTTCGATAGAAAATCAAGCGCTGCATTAATTGATTTTAATTCAGAAATTCCATCGCTCCAAGAAATCTATTTTAAAGGTGCGAATACTATTGAATTTCACACAAAAAATGATAAAAAAATCCTTGGAAATCAAGTGGTAGATCAAGAGTTGTTTTCTTCTGTTTTGCCTAAAAATATTACAGATTATCATTTCATGGAAAAGGAATATGCTAAAAGCACGGATTCGATTTTCAGAATTAATGTCATGTCGAAATGGGTAAGCAAAGGCTATGTAACAATCGATTTCAAAGGTATCAAAGTGCTTTTCACTGATTTTATAACAGGTCAAGATCCTATAAATGTTTTGTGTGATTACCTCAAGAAAGATGCAGAGAATGAATCACATGCATTTTTTGAAAATGTGCAATTAACAAAAGACTTTCCGAGCCGAAGTTCAACTGGTTTTTATGTCTATTCGATGAATGATTATGTTGTTATCTCAGAAGATCAATCTGCTTGTGAAGAAATTATTGCTCAAAATAAGCTTGGTAATACATTGTCTTCTAATCCGCCAGCGTTGGCGTTTTTATACGATGGCCTACCAGCTCGAGTTTCTGAGAGAATAGTAAACTCAAAACAAAAATCAAGCAGGACAATTTATAAATCAAAAATTTTAGAAACGCAATTAATGGTTCACCAAAGCGAAGACGCACAAATTGTTATTGCAAATGGTGAAACATTAACAATTAGTGTTGATGCCGTAATTCAAGATTTTATTTCTTTTGATGGAAAAGGCAATGCTGCAGTTTTAACAGCAACAGGTGAATTAATGTATTATATCAATGGAAAGCCAGCATGGGTTAAAAACTTAAATTCAAAAGCAATTGGTTCTATTACCTATATTGAAGAATTTCAACTTCTTCTAATTACATGTAAAAATTCTATTCATTTACTAGACAAACAAGGGTCATATGTATTTGGAGGATCTATAAACTTAGGAGGAAAAACTCCTTCGCAGATTGCAACGCATTATAAATGGAAAAATAAAATGTACTTAGTTTACCCTGATCAAAGTGGCAATTTGATTATGTATAATTCTAAAGGAACATTACAAGGGAGTATAAAAACAAATATGAGTGATATAAGTGCACCTATCGATGCGTGGGTGAGTCAAAATAAATTATTTTTTGGAGCACATTCTAAATCACTTTTTAAAATGATTGACGCCAATGGTAAAAAAGAATTTAGATCATTCAATTTACCAGGCGAAAGCCAATCTTTTACCAAATCGAATGAATTATTCTTGTTTACCAAAGAAAGTGGAAATTTAATGTACCTCGATCAAAAAGGAAACAAACATACCATGAATTCAACTCTTTCTGGAAAATTAATTAAAACTGCAACCGGGAGAAAGGAAAGCTTTTTAATAAATAGTAGCAATCAAACCATTTCTGTTTTTAGTTCGTTAGGCTTACAATTGGGCACAACAAATACAGATTTCACAGACATTGAATACAGTGATGTTCAAACAATAAATGGACGAACTTATGTTTCACTTATTGATGGTTTGGAAAATAATGTATATTTATACCAACTAAATGGTGAGAAACTACTCGACCAATCGTTTGAAGGAATGAAAAAAAGCATGCTCAATTGGGCAGATGGTAATTTAATTCTGACAACGATAGTCGATAACTATTTGATACAATACAAATTAAAACTTTAAACTTCACTTTATGAGAATTATCCAAAAAGCAATTTTGTTTTTTAGTGTTTCACTTGTTTTTCAAGTAAGTTCACAAAACTATTTAGGCATCTATGGCAGCAACTATTCAGGCGTCATGGGTACTGATATCCAACCTGCAAGCTTCGTAGATAGCCGTTTTGTTGTTGATGTTAATTTGACAAGTTTCAGCGGAGCTGCATGGAATAATGCAATGTCTTTCACCACTGCTGATATGCCAAAATGGTGGACGAAATCGTTCGGAAGTGATAAACCTACTCCAAACCCATATAATGATTGGATCAGCCCAGATAGCACTTTTATGGATCGTTATATAAAGCGATCTTATGACGCTAACTCGACCAAAGTTTTAGGAATATATAACAATGTGCAAGTTGACGTTTTAAATTTCATGTTTCATATCAAGCCTACTATTGCAATTGGTTTAGCTGTAAAGGTTCGTTCAATTACAAACATTGATGATATTGATCCAAAATTAGCAACCCTTTTAGAAAAGGATTGGGATATTTCATCTTTGTGGAATCAACAATGGAATGAAAAATTATTAAACGTCAATCACTTAACATGGGCTGAATATGGTTTTGTGTATTCTCAAGTTATAAAAGACGATGGTGAGCATTTTATGAAAGCTGGTGGTAAAGCAAAATACTTGACAGGTTTTGCCGCTGCCTACATGCACACCAACAATTTTCAGTACAATGTTTACAATCAAGATTCTTTGCAACATTTATCTGGAGATATATCTTATGGTCATTCAACTGGAATGCTTGAAGATCTTGGTACAAGTAATTCTACTGGTGGGATGCCTCCTGTAGCTTCAAAATTCGGTTTAGGTTTAGACCTCGGTTTTGTTTACGAATGGCGTCCAGACTGGAAAGAGTACAAATATGACATGGATGGTGAAACAAACATCTGGAGACAAGATAAAGAGAAGTATAAAATTAGAGCTGGTGTTTCTATTCTAGATATTGGAGGGATGAAATTTGCTAAAGGAGGATTAAGCAGAGACTTCTCAGTAAATACTGATAAGTTTTTCAATTTCAGAACAGTTTTTAAAGGAGACACTTCAATTGTTGCTGTTGACGGTACAATTGATAGTTTAATACAAAATGATGCAGATTGGACTGCAAAAGAAGATGCAGGTTCAACATTTTTCATGCAACTTCCAACAGCTGTTAGTTTACAATTAGATTACCATATTTGGAAAGTATTTTATGTGAATGCTACTGGAATGATAAGCGTTCAAAATAGAAACAATCCTCATCGTGTTCGTGTTCCTAATCAAATAACCGTTACTCCAAGTTTAGATCATGCTTGGTTTGGATTGCATTTACCTTTATCTTATAATGGTTATTCAGGATTCAAAGCTGGAATCGGAACCCGTTTAGGACCTTTGACAGTTGGAGTAAATGATTTCGGTCTCCTTTTCGCTTCTGGCAAAAAAATTAATGGAGGAATGGTATACGCAGGGCTTCGTGTTCCAATTCTTTACACTGAACCAGAAGATATGGATGGTGATAAAGTTTCAGACAAGGTGGACGAATGTAAAATTATACCAGGAGTTTGGGCATTTAAAGGATGTCCTGATTCCGATAGTGATGGAATAAAAGACATTGAAGATTATTGTCCACAAGAAGCTGGTTTGGCTGAATTCCAAGGTTGTCCAGATAAAGACGGCGACAAAATTCCAGACAAAGATGATTTATGTCCAGATCTTGCTGGAGATGCTAAATTTAAAGGTTGCCCAGATAGAGATAATGATGGCATCATTGACCCCAATGATGACTGTCCAGACACTCCAGGTTTAGTAGCATTTAGAGGTTGTCCAGACACAGATGGTGACGGAATTAAAGATGACGAAGATGCTTGTCCAGATGTCGCTGGTCCTCTTGTGAATCAAGGATGTCCAGATACTGATAAAGATGGAATTTTTGATTTCTTAGATGACTGTCCTGAAGTTTATGGACCAAAAGAGAACAAAGGTTGTCCATGGCCAGATACAGATAATGACGGATTATTAGACAAAAACGATGATTGTCCAAATCTTGCGGGTCCAATTAAAAACAAAGGTTGTCCATTCCAAGACACTGATAATGATGGTGTGTTAGACAAAGATGATGATTGTCCAGCGACTCCAGGACCTATTTCAAACAAAGGTTGTCCTGTAATTGAAAAAGAAGTTGAAGAAATCTTGAAAATGGCTTTCGACAACTTAGAATTTGAAACTGGAAAAGACATCATTAAATCTTCTTCTATTCCTTCGTTAACTGAGTTAGCTGGTGTATTAATGAAGAAAACTGCTTGGGGACTACAAATTTCAGGTCACACAGATAATGTTGGTGATGATCAGAAAAACTTGATTCTTTCTAAGAAACGTTCTGAGGCTGTTAAAGCATTCATGGTTTATAAAGGAATTGATGCAAGTAGATTGAACACATTGTTCTTCGGTGAAACAATGCCAATTGCAACAAATGATACACCTGAAGGACGTCAGAAAAACAGACGTGTGGAAATGAAAATCATTTTTAAATAAGAATCACTTATAGTTTTATAAGGGTCGACTTTAATAGTCGGCCCTTTTTTTATGCCTTTCTGATTTTTTTGATATAAATTTAGCCCATGATAAATTTTACCAAGAAACACCGTTATCTTTTTAGTATTCTTTCAGGCTTATTGATGATAGTTTCTTTTCCATTTACAGGAAGTCTAACTCCTTTGGTTTTTCTTTCATGGGTTCCACTTTTAATGATTGAAAACAACATCAGTCAGAAGAAATACCGTTCTGGCAAAGTATTTATTCATGCCTATATTGTTTTTTTCATCTTCAATATTGGAACAACTTGGTGGATTTGGAACGCTGATTTAGGAGGTGCAATAATGGCTTTTACCTTAAATGCTTTATTGATGTCGATTACATTTTTGTTGTTCCATTTAACGAAGAAAAAACTGGGTTCAAAAATTGGATATTTTTCTCTAATCGCATATTGGATTGCATTTGAATATTTCCATTACCATTGGGAATTGTCCTATCCATGGTTAAATTTGGGGAATAACTTTTCCATTGTGCCATCTTTTGTGCAATGGTATTCTTATACAGGTGTTTTAGGCGGAACACTTTGGGTGTTAATCACAAATATTCTTGTTTACAAATTAGTTGAAGGAAAAATCATAAAGAGGGCAAATAAAAAAATTCAACGTACTTTACTCACCCAACTAATAGCAGTTTTACTTATTCCTATTAGCATTTCACAAATTCAATATTATTCCTATTCTGAAAAAATCAATCCAATTGAAGTAGTTGTTTTACAACCGAATATTGATCCTTCCAATGAGAAATTTATCTCCCCACTTAGCATTCAATTGAAAAAGTTGTGTGATTTAGCTGATCCAATTGTCACCAAATCTACAGATATTGTTATCGCACCAGAAACAGCTATTAGTGTTGGTTTTTGGGAGGAAGATTTGCATCTTTTACCGTTTTATAAGTATTTAAAATTGCGCAAAAAGAGCTGGGGGAACATTGCTTTTTATACTGGTGCATCGACAGTAAAGTTTTTCAAAAACAAACATTCACATGCTTCAAGAAAAATTGAAGGTGGCCCAGGTTTTTATGAGAGTTACAATAGTTCCTTATTGATGGATGAGGAGAATGTTTCTACCTTTTTACACAAATCAAAACTTGTTTTAGGTGTAGAAAAAATACCTTTTTCGAGTTGGCTTCCTTTTTTGGAAGAATTTTCTATTAATAATGGAGGTACATCAGGAACACTTGGAATTGAAAAAGAACCGAAAGTATTAAAGACTTCTAAATTTACATTTGCTCCTTCGATTTGCTATGAATCTATTTATGGAGAATTCATCGGGACTCAATGTAAAAAAGGAGCCCAAGTAATTTTTATCATTACCAATGATGGTTGGTGGGGGAATACACCAGGCTACAAACAACATATGAGTTTTGCACGTTTAAGGGCAATTGAAAACAGAAGATCAATTGCGCGTTCAGCTAATACAGGAACAAGTTGTTTTATCAATCAAAAAGGTGATGTGATGGAACAATCTAAGTGGTGGAAACCAATTGCTTTGAAACAAAAAATCAACCTGAACAATGACATCACGTTTTATTCCACGTTCGGTGATTTACTTGGTAAATTCCTTGCTTTTATAGCGTTTGGGTTGCTTTTTGCAACGGTGTTTCGATATGTTAAAAGAAGCTAACTTTCTATTCGTTAAACTTCAAAATACCAAATCGTTCTTTTTTACCATAAACAGCATAAAGCAACATTTCATTCGTTTTGAAATCGATATGAAACATTTTAGGAACTGCTAACGCAGTTATCTCTTGTCGGTCGAAGAACGTCTTTCTAGAAATAGCTCCGTCTTCTAAATCAACTTCTACAATAGCAACAACATTCTTTTTCTTTCCAAAATTTGCCGGGTACGTTTTGTCTGCATTCAGAAATTTTCCTTGCTCGTCATAGTTTTTAACATGGTCATTGAAAATAAAACATAATTTACCTTCATCAACAAAACGGGCATACGAACTATAAGGTCCTCCATCATTTGTTGACACTTGATATTTGTTCAGTTTTTTCAACCAATCAAATCCACCATCAACACCAACCTTAAAAGCAATGATGTCGTTGTAATAATACGTATACGTTGTAGTTGTAGCTCCAGTTTTAGGGTCACGATAAGTATTTACTACAACATAGTATTGTTCTAAGGAACCAACAACACTTCCATCTTTTAAAACTTCAGTTTGCCGCATTACATAATTGTACAATTGTGGTTCACCTTTCCCTTTTTGTTCTTTTTTCTCCGCTTTTTCTTTTTGTCGGTCAGACCAATCTTGCGTTATAAAATCCTTTCCAAATTTCTCAAAACCTTCATCAATAATTTCTTGTTTGTCAAAGTTTGCCCGCATATAAAATAATCCCGTTACACCAGCTTTTCCTTGATCCCCATAAATTCCAGTAAACGTGAAAATTCTGTCATTGTCGGAATTCATCGTCATCGCTTCGACTCTTTTTCCTTCTAAATCGATTGTAAAATCTTCTAAATCATCTGGCGTAATATGCAAAATATGCATTGCTTTGTAATTCAAATAATTTTTGAAAATTTTCTTTTCTTCAGCAGGTTCAAACTCAGTTACTGAGATAAAATAATCACCCGTATTCGAAAGATAATGTTGATTTATTGTTGATAGTTTCCCTTCGTAAGGCAATTTGTAATCACCATCAGAAACTTCATTTAATTCACTATCAAATATTTTAAATCCATATTTATCTTTTTCGTCTTTCTTGCCCGGAATTTCCCAAACTACACCAAAAAATTCATTATCTCTTGAGCTAATTGCATTAAAAAACCCTTTTGATTTTCCTTTTTCTAATTCATAATGTGCCAATTCTTTAGAAGCACCTTTTGGCAACATATCTTTTCCATATTCTTGCATAAAAAAATGATTTGCACCTTCTTTTTTATCAGAAAGGAAAACGATTAATTTCTGACCAACTACTTGAGCACCTTCGAAATTTGCCATTCCACCATCAGCTTTCATATCTAATTTTCCTGTTGCTGTGACAGTAAAATTTTCGTGATTGGAAAACTTATATGAACCTAATAAAAAGCCTCCAGACCATCTTAAGGCATAAAAATCTTTACCAGCCTTTGGTAAAATTGAAACCATTCTTCCGGTTCCATTCTCCATTGCTCCCCATTCAATGTCATAACCTTGACTGAAAACAGAAGTAACTGTCGCAAAACAAAATAAAAGTGTTGTAATTTTCATAATATACTTTTTAATAAACTAATTGAATTCCAGTAAAATTTTCTGGTGTAATATTTTTTAATTCAAGTTTTAGATTCTCTGAAATTGGCAAAGATTCTATAAATTGGTGAACAGTTTCTTTTGTTACTGCTTCATTTTTTCGCGTCAAACCTTTCAATGCTTCATACGGTTTAGGAAATCCTTCTCTTCGCAATATTGTTTGAATTGCTTCGGCCACAACTGCCCAATTATTTGCTAAGTCTTTCTGGAAAGCAGCTTCATTTAACAAGAGTTTTTCTAAGCCTGCATAGGTTGATTTAATTGCAATAAACGTATGCGCGATTGGCATTCCAACAGTTCTCAAAACAGTAGAATCAGTTAAATCTCGTTGCAATCTTGAAACTGGAAGTTTTGCTGCTAAATGTTCAAAAAGAGCATTTGCAATGCCAATGTTTCCTTCTGAATTTTCAAAATCAATAGGATTCACTTTATGTGGCATGGCAGACGAACCAATTTCTCCTTCTTTCAATTTCTGTTTAAAATATTCCATTGAAATATACGTCCACATATCACGATCTAAATCTAAAATAATCGTGTTAATGCGTTTCATCGTATCAAATAGCGCTGCTAAATTATCGTAATGTTCAATTTGCGTAGTTGTTTGACTTCTATCTAATTTAAGAATAGTATTGACATAATTGTTAGCAAAAGCTACCCAATCGTGATTTGGAAAAGCAACATGATGCGCATTTAAATTTCCCGTTGCTCCTCCAAATTTTGCAGAAAAAGGGACAGCTTTTAATTGTTTTAATTGAATAGATAATCGTTCAGAAAAAACCTTAATTTCTTTTCCTAATCGCGTTGGAGAAGCTGGTTGACCATGAGTTCTTGCGAGCATCGGAATATCTTTCCAAGTAGTTTGAAGCAATTCCAATTTTTCAATTAATTTTTCAATTAGCGGATAATATTGCTCTGTCAGTGCATCCTTTAAAGATAATGGAATTGATGTATTATTAATATCTTGAGACGTCAAGCCAAAATGAACGAATTCTAAATATTCAGTCAATCCCAGGTTCGTCAATTTTTCTTTTAAGAAATACTCAACAGCCTTAACATCGTGATTCGTGACTTTTTCAGTGTCTTTGATCCAGTTTGCATCTTGTTCAGAGAAATTGGTGTATAATTCACGTAAAGCGGAAAAAGAATTTTTAGGAAAGGATTTTAATGGTTCAATTCCTGACTCTACTAAAGCAATAAAATATTCTACTTCAACAAGAACTCGATATTTTATTAGTCCAAATTCCGAGAAATACGGTTGTAATTCTTTTGTTTTTGCTTGATATCTTCCGTCAATAGGAGAAATTGCTGTCAAACTACTGAATTCCATTTTTACTTAATTAGATGAATTATAGCCATTTAAGGTTCATTTTAGTTATAAAGTACAAAGATAACAAAACCCTAAGTAATCTTCGTCTTATACTTTCAGTTTGATTATTTTTGACTATGAAATTTTTGACTCATTTTTTCTTAGGGCTGAAAAGCTATTGGAAGGCTATCCTTTTCATAAAAGAACAAAAATTCTATTGGTATATTTTGATTCCGGCAATTTTCATGCTTGGTATTTATAAAATAGGTGCAATTATTCAACAAAGAACATTTGTTCCTCAAGTTGAAAACATGAATGAGATTGTTTGGCAAATGATTCAACTACTTTTTGAAATTTCCATTGCCTTGCTTTTAATGAACTTTGCGAAATATGTTGTAGTGATAATTCTGTCTCCCCTTCTTGCCCATCTAAGTCAAAAAACTGAAAGAATATTAACGGGAAATAAATACCCATTTGATTTGAATCAATTTTTAAGAGATATAAAGCGCGGAATACGAATTGTTTTAAGGAATTTCTTTTGGCAATATCTCTTCTTTATCATCATTTTTTTCGTCTCAATGATTGGATGGCAAGATCCGAAAAGTTCACCTGTATTTTACCTTATTTTTGTCATCGCTTTCTATTATTACGGGTTTAGTTTCATGGATTATGTAAACGAAAGGAGGAAATTAAATATAAATGAAAGTATCATTTTTGTGAGACAGCATAGTGGTTTTGCCGTTTCAATTGGGCTTATTTATTCGCTTTTAATTCTTGTGCCGGTAGATATTCATATAATTTTCAATTTATCTGGATTTAAACAGAATGGATTATTCTTTGGACTAGGACAATTTATTATACATATTACGCTTTGGATTTCTGCTTCAACAGCACCAATTTTAGCAATTGTTGCTTCAACTATTGGTATGAATGAACTTGTCGATTTAAAATTAATCAGAAAGAAAAAGTAAAAAAACTGAAACCCAGTAAAATAGTATCACGCAAATTTCCATGAGACGTAAAAATTGCTTTCTTTTGTAAATTCTTTTAAAGAATATAACGTTTACACAATTCAGAAAACTATGTTTAAAATTTGTTTTTCCTTGTTTTTATTGGTTTTATCCACTCAAACACTTTTTTCAAGAAATTTTGTTTCACCACCAGATACCGTAAGTAGCATTGTTGATAAAACGACAGCACTATTAATGATCGAAGAAGGAAAAACTCAATTTAATGAGGGAAAAGTGCGTGATGCCTTGGTAAAATTTAGAGAAGCCGCAGTAAAAGACCCATACACTTGGCGAGCACCATACTGGGTAAGTCAGTGTCATTATGCCATGAACAATTATGGATTGGCATTAAAATATGCCAGCGAAGCAGTAACTTTGGATGATGATGAAATTGATGCAGATGTCTATGAATTACTAGGTAGATCTTATCACCGAATTGGAAATCTTGACTCAGCGATGTTCAATTACAACATTGCTATTACGAAACTTTCAGCTAGTCGTTTAAAAGACTTGCAATTACAATTAAGAATTGAGCAATGTTTGTTTGCAAAAGCAGAATTAGCTAGCCCAAATAAATCAAAACGAGTTGATATTAAAACAATTAATTCTGGTTATGGTGACTATTGTCCTATCATAACTGGGGATGGAAAAAACTTATATTTTACATCTCGAAGAAGTGACACAAAAGGAGGGAGTATGAATCCAGATGATCAGGAATTTTTTGAAGACACTTATTGTGCTGTTTGGAATAATGATACCCAAGATTGGGACAGTTTAACCAATGAATTAGGTAGAATTAATTCTGATGGTTTTGATGCAATCACATTTATTTCAAGAGACGGAATGCAAGGTTTAATGACTGTAAACACTACTGCTACAAATGCGAAAAAGACGACCAAAGGGTCAGATATTTTTACTTTTGAAATGAGTACAAAAGGAAAATGGTCAACTCCAAAAAGAATAAACTCTAAGTCTGTTAACACCTCTTTCTTTGAGGGATCTGCAACAATGACGAATGATGGGAATACGATGTATTTTGTTTCTGATCGAAAGGGAGATAAAAGTTCTACTGATATATATGTTTCTCAAAAAGCAGGAAAATCATGGGGTGAAGCTAAACCATTGCCTTTTACAATCAACACAATAGGAAGAGAAACTACTCCTTTCATTTCTGGAGATGGACGCTATTTATTTTTCAGTTCAGATGGTCGTCAAGGAATGGGTGGATTGGATATTTATGTTGTTGAAAATTTAGGTTCAACTTGGGGAGACCCAATCAACCTAGGGATTATCGTAAACACAGTTAATAACGATTCACATTTTCAATATTATCCTGAAATGAACAAAGCCGTAATGTCAAGTTTTGAAATTATTGGTCAAAAAGCAAGTATGGATTTATATGAGGTGGACATGACAAATTTCGTTATGCAAACAGGAAAATAATGAACTTTATGGAATTAAGGGTGTAAGTGCATCCTGAAAGCACCACCTTTCAAGTGGTGCTTTTTTTATAACTTAAATTTTAAACTATGAAAACAACTTTTCTCTTTATCCTAATTTCAATTATTTCTTTCGGTCAAAAAGAAACTACGTTACCTTCTGAAATTAAGAAAGTAACCGTCTTCTTCCAGGGAGCACAAATAGAACATCAAAAATCTACCGATTTGAAACCCGGAAAGCAAGAAATTATTTTTGAGAAATTAACAGATTTTTTAGATCCTAATTCGGTTCAAGTTAAAGCAATTGGTGACATGACAATCCTTTCCGTTCGAACGCGCAAGAACTTCGAAGATTTAAAAATGTCCAACGAAGAAATTGCAAGTTTGAATACCAAAAAACATAAATTAGAACTTCAAGATCAAATTTTACGAGATGAATACGACATTTTAGCGTTGGACAAAAATTTACTTTTGAAAAATCGTGATTTAAAAGGAAATGCTGATGGATTAAAAGTAGCTGAATTAAAAGAAGCTTTTGCGTTCATGCATTTAAAACTTACAGAAATTAATACGCGTCAATCTGCCATCTATAATCAGTTGGAAGATTTGAACAAGGAAATGAATCGAATTGAACAAGAGATTACTAGTCAGCGCAGTAAACCAGTTACAAACTTCACTGAAATAATCGTCGAAATAGACGTTGAAAAAGCAACGAAAGGAGAATTTTTCTTTACGTATATTACACCAAATGCATCTTGGAAACCTTATTATGACATGCGCAGTGATGGTATAGGTCAGCCAGTTCGTTTAGAAGCAAAAGCATTGGTGAGTCAAACTTCTGGTATTTCTTGGAACAATATTGATTTGGTGCTTTCAACCAATGATCCTTATGAAAATTCAAAAGAGCCGACTTTAAATCCTTGGTATTTGACTTACTATAATTATCCTCCACAAAAACAAGTTTACCAGCGTCAGATTCCTCAAAATGATTATTCAGGTGAAAAATTACGTGGTGAAGTTATTGATGCATCGACTGGTGAACCATTGCCTTTTGCAAAAATCTCTTTCCCTTCTAATCCAAACGTTGGCGCAGTAACTGACTTTGATGGTAAATTCGAAGTTATTGTTCCTCGTGGTGAAAAATTTGTTTCAGCAAATTATGTTGGATACAATCCAGTTCAGTTAGGAATCACTGCTCCGTATTTGAAATTCTTTATTCATTCTCAAGAATTGGTTTTGGAAGAAGTTATGATTTCCGCTGAAAGTTATGATTATGAAGTTGCGGATGTAATGAGTGTTTCTAAATCAACAAGTAACCAAGAAGGTTTATTTAGTTCTAATAGAAGAGGAGGCAGAAAAAGAAAAGCAGATAAAGATTACTCTGCTGCATATAATTCAAATTTAGCAGGTGCATCATCTGGAGAGTCTTACAATTACTCATCCAATGCAGTGAGTGTCGCTACACAAAAAGATTTACGCATGGAATATGCTATTCAGTCTAAATTTACGATTCCTTCTGATGGCATTGATCACCGTGTTCAAATTGCAACGTATGAATTACCTGCTAAGTATGAATACCATGCTGCGCCAAAAATGGATCCATCGGTTTATCTAGCAGCACAAGTATCAGGCTGGGAAAAATTGAATTTATTAAATGGTGAATCAAATTTATATTTCGATGGAACATTTATCGGGAAAACATTTATCGATGTTAATTCAACGAAAGACACCTTATCCTTCTCTTTAGGAAAAGACAACAAAATTCAGATTGAACGCAAACGTATTCAAGAAAAAAGTACAAATAGAACCATTGGTTCTCGTCAAAAGTTTGAAGTTACATGGGAAATCAAAGTGAAAAATAATGGTGGAGCACTAATTCCAATTATTATTAAAGACCAATTCCCAATTTCAACAAATAACGACATCAAAGTAAAAAATGGTGATTATACAGATGCTAAATTTGACGAAAATACAGGGATTTTAACTTGGAATTTCTTGTTGAATTCATCTCAAAGTAAATCATTGTTATTCAATTATTCAGTTGATTATTTGCATGGAAGTGTCTTATACATTGAATAAGCAATTTTAGCCTTAAAGGCCAGTTGCAATATTTAATAATTGCCACAGATACACAGATTAGAAAAATTTAATCAGTGCATCTGTGGCTTACAACTTATAGAACCACAAGAAATAGTACTTTTGTTGAATGAACAGGTATTTTATCAATATTTCTTACAAAGGGACAAATTATTTCGGCTGGCAACGTCAACCAAAAGAAATTTCTGTGCAAGAGGTTATTGAAAATGCGCTTTCAAAAATGTATTCTTTAAAGCCAATAACAATTCTTGGATGCGGTAGAACAGACACAGGCGTTCATGCCAAAGAATATTATTTTCATGTTGATTTAGAACCGGTAGATTCCATTGATCAATTTGTTTTCAAATTGAATCGCATGTTACCAGATTCAATTGTTGTCCATAATGCAGAATTAGTTGACAGCGAAAAACATGCACGTTTCGATGCGAAAAGGCGCACGTATCGTTATTTTATGCATCAAAAAAAAGATCCTTTTATCACTGAAACGAGTTGGTACTTTCCACAAAGATTGGACATTTCTAAAATGAATGAAGCTGCTCAATTATTGATTGGAACAAAAGATTTTACTTCTTTATCTAAATTACATACTGACGTTAAAACCAATATTTGCACGATTGATAAAGCGCATTGGGTAGAAGATGGGAATCAACTTTATTTTGAAATTAGTGCAGATCGTTTTTTGCGCAATATGGTTCGTGCAACAGTTGGAACTCTGATTGAAGTTGGTGCAGGTAAAATTGAACCGGAAGCGATAAATGAAATTATTGACGCAAAAAATCGTCAAGCAGCATCGACATCGGTTCCGGCACGTGGATTGTTTTTGTGGGAGATTGAGTATTGAAGGATCAATAAAAATAGACTTTCTACGTAATATAGCTATTTTGGAAAATAGCTATTTTGGAAAATTAGAAATACGCTAATTGTTATTGAAATACTAAACTTTTTTCTTATATTCAATAGAAAATCATTTCAAATACAATTTATGGGCGCATCAAAAATCAATCATTATTCTACTGAAAACATTCAATTGGCTCAACTTGCTAATGCACTTGGTCATCCAGCAAGAATCACAATTATTAAAACACTCAAAGAAAACCCATATTTAAGAAATGTAGATTTTATGTCCGTTTTAAATCTTTCATCTACTACTGTTCATGATCATTTGGTTAAACTAAAATCTGCAAACATTGTTGAATTTCAATATTTTCATCATGAATATCGCATAAATTTAGTTCCTGAAATTCTGGATGAAATAAATTTCTTTTTACGGGATTAAAAATCCAAGTAGACCTGTAGGTCAATAAAAACAGACTTTCTACGTAATATAGCTATTTTGGAAAATTGCTATATTTAATAGCTGTAAATCATTTAAATAATCACTCGACCACCAAAATATAATTCGTCTTCTTCCCCTTCCCCAACAACACATATTTGTCATTGATTAAGTTTTCACTCGTCAACATAAATTCTTCGCCTACTTTTTCTTTGTTCACTGAAATCGCATTTGCTTTTAATTCACGACGTGCTTCACCGTTAGAAGATAAAAATCCTGCCTTACCAGCTAATGCTTCGACAATTGAAAAAGAAGTTCCAAACTCAGCTCGACTGATTGTTGCTTGAGTCACACCGTCAAAAATCGTAAAGAAATCTTTTTCCGAAAGTGACTTTAAATCCTCTGAAGTTGATTTTCCAAATAATATATTAGAGGCAAGAATAGCCGTTTTCAAAGCATCTTCTCCATGAACACGAATTGTAATGTCTTCAGCTATTGCTTTTTGCAAAATGCGTAAATGTGGTGCTTCATTATGTTCTTTTTCTAGCGCTTCAATTTCACTTTGCGCTTTCAAGGTGAAAATTCGAATGTAATTCACAGAATCGGCATCACTAGAATTCAACCAAAATTGGTAAAACTCATAAGGAGATGTTTTTTCAGGATCCAACCAAACACTTCCACCTTCCGTTTTTCCAAACTTCGTTCCGTCTGCTTTTTTGATTAACGGAGTTGTTACAGCATACGCTTCTCCCCCACCTTTTCTTCTGATTAATTCAGTGCCAGTTACAATATTTCCCCATTGATCAGAACCACCGCATTGTAAAATACACCCTTTATGTTGATTCAAATAATAGAAATCGTACCCTTGAACAAGTTGATAAGAAAACTCTGTAAATGACATTCCTGTTTCAAGTCGCGACTTAACAGAATCTTTCGACATCATATAATTTACTGAAATGTGTTTTCCAACATCACGGATGAAATCCAAAAAACTCATATCCTTGAACCAATCATAGTTGTTCACCATCTCTGCTGAATTTTCACCACTGTTGAAATCTAAGAATTTTTCTAATTGCCCTTTAACACAAGCAACATTGTGATTCAATGTATCTGCATCTAACAAATTTCTTTCTTTCGATTTACCAGAAGGATCGCCAACCATTCCTGTTGCACCACCAACCAATGCAAATGGCTTGTGACCAGCACGCTGAAAATGAACCAACGTCATGATTTGAACTAAATGTCCAACGTGCAATGAATCAGCCGTTGGATCAAAACCAATGTATCCACTAGAAACTTTTTTATTCAGTGCTTCTTCCGTTCCAGGCATGATGTCGTGCACCATTCCTCTCCATTTCAATTCTTCGATAAAATTTGCTGGCATTTTACTCATAAATTACAATAATCTACATAACGTTTGTATATTAATGAAAACTAGCGATAAACTGCGCTAACGCTTGTTTTCATCAAACGCTATCGCGTTTTCTTATTTCGTTAATTCTTTAAATACTTCTTCAAGTGTCTTTTCTTCTGTTTTCAGCGTCAAGACCAATAAATTATTTTGTTGAGCATGTTGAGCAATTACTTTTCTCAAATCTACCTCATCCGTAGTTTCCAATAACCATCCGTTGTTGACTTTTTCAACTTTTCCAACATGATTAATCTTAGAAAGCATTGCTTTAGAAACTGTGCCGTCAAATTCAGCATAAACAGTCTGATGAGATAAATCAATTTGTAAATGTGAAGCAGTATCATCGGCAACAATTTGACCTTTATTGATAATCACAACGCGGTCGCAAATAGCTTCAACTTCACGCATGATATGTGTAGAAAGCATAACCGTTTTAGATTTTCCAATTTTTTTAATGAGCTCTCTGATTTCAACCATTTGATTTGGATCCAAACCTGATGTTGGTTCATCCAAAATCAAAACCTCAGGATCATGAATAATTGCAGCTGCTAAACCAACACGTTGACGGTAACCTTTTGATAAAGCGCCTAGTTTTTTATCTTGTTCCAATTCCAAACCAACCGCTTTGATCATCTCAATAACGCGAGCTTTCAAATTTTTAACATGGTAGATTTTTCCAACAAATTCCAAATATTCCTTGACATACATGTCAAGATATAGTGGATTGTTTTCTGGTAAATAACCAATTTTTCGACGGGTATCCAATGAATCAACATCAACAGGCATTCCACATACTTTTACTTCTCCAGAAGAAGCTGAAATGAATCCAGTCAATATTTTCATTGTTGTTGATTTCCCAGCTCCATTTGGACCAAGAAAACCAACTATTTCACCTTTAGCAACGGAGAAAGTTACATCACGCACTGCTGCTTGTTCACCGTAATATTTGAATAGGTTTTTTACCTCTATTGACATGATTCAAAATTTGAATTGCGAAGATAAGGAATAATAGATGAAGGAGGAAAAAAAGTAAAAGAGAAAAAGGAAAAAGTGTAATTCCAGAGAACCAAATTACTTTTTACTTCTTACTTTTTACTTCTTAATAAAAAATCAAAACTCAGATTTCTAAGCTATCTTTGCAACAATGTCAATCAAAGGAAACGTATTAAAATCGACGGGTAAATGGTACACTGTAGAACTCATGGATGGTTCTGTAGTAAGTTCACGTATTCGAGGTAAAATTCGTTTGGAAGGATTACGTACAACCAACCCGATTGCTGTTGGTGACGTTGTTGTTATGGATGAGGCACCTGATGACGAAGGGAAATACATGATTTCCGATTTTGATGTTCGGAAGAATTATATTGTTCGAAAATCAACGAATCTGAGTAAGCAAATGCAAATTCTTGCTGCCAATGTAGATCGTGCTTATTTATTGGTTACCACAAAATCTCCGAATACACATTTAGCTTTTATTGACCGTTTTTTAGTTGCAGCTGAATCCTTCAGAATTCCTACAACTTTACTTTTCAATAAAATTGACATTTATGATGAAGATGAACTGTTTTATATAGATGCGCTGTGCGATTTATATGAATCGATCGGATATCCTTGTTATAAAATTTCGGCTGAAAACAAGTTGAACATTGACTTTCTAAGAGAAGAGATTAAGGATAAAAAAGTGATGATCTCTGGTCATAGTGGTGTTGGGAAAAGTACTTTAGTAAATGCTTTAGATCCAAATCTTGATTTAAGAACAGGAGAAATTTCAAAATCACATTTACAAGGTCAGCATACAACTACTTTTGCAGAGATGCACAAATTGACTACTGGTGGATATATTGTTGATACGCCGGGAATCAGAGCATTTGGAATAGTTGACTTAGAAAAAGAATTTTTATCCCATTATTTCCCTGAGATGAGGGCGTTGATTGGCGCTTGTAAGTTTCACAATTGTCAGCATTTGAATGAACCCAAATGTGCTGTAAAAGATGCGGTAGAAAGTGGACAAATTTCAGAAAGTAGATACACTTCATATCACCAATTGATGATTGAAGATGAGAACGAAACTTTTCGTAAAAATATTTACGGATGAGAATAGTGTTACAAAGGGTTTCAGAAGCATCTGTTAAAATCGACAATCAAATTGTTGGAGAAATTTCTCAAGGCCTAATGTTATTGATAGGAATCGAACATGAAGACGAAGAATCTGATGCAGATTGGTTGATTCAAAAAGTAATTGGAATGCGTGTTTTCAGTGATTCGGATGATAAAATGAATCTTTCAATCAATGAAATTAAAGGGGAATTTTTAGTTGTAAGTCAATTTACATTGCACGCGTCAACGAAAAAAGGAAATAGACCTAGTTTCATTCAAGCTGCACGACCTGAAAAAGCAATTCCATTATATGACTATTTTTGTGAGCAACTTCAACATGTTTCAGAAATTAAGGTTCAAACTGGAAAATTTGGCGCAGACATGAAAGTAAGCCTGGTCAATGATGGTCCTGTGACGATTGTGATTGATTCGAAGAATAGGGAGTGAGGATTGATAAACGAACGCCGAGCGACAGTCGAGGTGGAGTTTAGAACTGATAGTTTATAGTTTAAATTTCTATGTGAACTATGTGCCTATGTGGTTTAGAAAGAGTGCAAAGTGTTGAGTGATGAGTGATGAGTGTTGAACTGATAGTTTATAGTTTATAGTTTAACTTTCTATGTGAACTATGTGCCTATGTGGTTTAGAAAGAGTGATGAGTGATGAGTGTTGAACTGATAGTTTATAGTTTATAGTTTAACTTTCTATGTGAGCTATGTGTCTATGTGGTTTAGAAAGAGTGCAAAGTGATTTGTGTTGAGTTTAGAAGTGATAGTTTATAGTTTAAATTTCTATGTGAACTATGTGCCTATGTGGTTTAATTTAAATATAGATTAGTATAATATGACATTCAAAGAAGCGCAAGAAAAAGTAGATCAATGGATCAAAGAATATGGTGTTCGTTATTTCGATGAGATGACCAATACAGTGATGTTGATGGAGGAAGTTGGTGAAGTTGCTCGGATAATGGCCAGACGCTATGGTGAACAAAGTGAAAAGGAATCCGATAAAGGGAAAGATCTTGGAGATGAGATGGCGGATGTGTTATTTGTATTGATTTGTTTAGCTAATCAAACAGGAATTGATTTGGAAGAGGCAATGAAGAAGAATTTAGAAAAGAAAACAGAACGTGATCACTCACGACATAAAGAAAATAAAAAATTAGACTAATGGCTTTATCAAAATTACGTGCAGAACTTGCTGAAATATTACCTGATAAAGGCATTTCAGAAATCAACGAATTTCAGGTTAAAATAATTGATGCCGCAAAAGCAGGGAAAAACATTCTTGGAACAGGTCCGGAAGGAAGCGGTAAAACAACAGCCATCCTATTATCCGTATTGCAAAAAATTACTGAACCAGGAGAAGGTTCTCCGCGAGCAATTGTTGTTTGTTCCACCGATCAAAAAGCCATCGAATTACATGCTCAATTTCATAGAATTTGCAGAAACTTAGATTTAACTGTTGATTTAGCAAATGAAAAAGGAAATCAAATTCAACAACGCAACGACATTTTTGATGGTACAGAAATAATTGTGGGTACAATGCGTCGTATTTATGATTTGTACATACAGAACGGAATCAATGTGAGCCAATTAAAAATGTTTATTTTAGACGATGCGCTTACCTTATTCAAAGATGGTCACAAAATGAAAATTGAACGTGTTGTTGAAAGTTTGCCAAAATGCCAACAAATCTTGTTTTCAACGACGATGAAGGATTACAGAGTTCAAGAATACATTGAGCAATTTATTCCCTATGCCGTTTCAATTGAAACAGAATAACAAAAGTTGACTTGGTTGATTAACACTAAAAGTATATCATGGAAAGAGAATTATTAACTGAATTTCGACCTTTATTACCTGGTCTAACATTAGAAGGGACTAAAACGTTAGAGTCTTTTCAAAATAACATATTACGTCCAGTAATTAAATTTCAACAAGGTTTTCTGAAGACGTATTTTGAAGCAAATTCACAATTCAAACCGCTGATTATCAATAAAACGTCGCGAACAGAATTTCAAGAAACGGTTAAGAAATTTATAGGGAATCAACCCAATATTAAACATCAATTGATTGGTTCTATTCTTGGTTTGTTGACAGAAAACGAATTGGACTTTTACTGGAAAAATCAAACGGAAGTGAACAAGCGCATACACCAAATGGTTTGCCAACGTGTTTCAGATACGTTTTATTGAAATCCTTTTATCGCAGTTTTTAATTTTTCACCAACAATTTTATCAATGGGAAATGTAAATTCCTCTGGATTTAGATTTTTTAAATCTATCCAACGGTGTTTCTCTCCATCCTCTTTCAATGGTAGTTCATGCTTATTAGTTTCAATTGATTTCCAATTTGGGTAATCAACGAAATAATAAAATGATATGAGCTGGTGTTTTTCGTTAAAAGCTGATGCCTGATAAAATTCATTGAAATAAAACAAATCTCCAACTTCCACATCTATGTTCAATTCTTCTTGGAATTCACGTTTCAAGGTTTGTTTAAATCCTTCGCCAAATTCCATTCCTCCACCTGGAAATTTTGTAAAAGCATAGTCATTTCTATATTCATCAGAAATCAATACTTGACCCAAATCATTGACCAGTAAGCCATAAACACGAAGATTGAATTTCTCCATTAAATACTTTCCAAAATTGATTTAATATCTGGTCGGAAGTACAATTCAGATTTCATTATTTTTCCATCTTCACGGTAAATAGCATTTCCATCGGCATCTAATTTACTCATATTCGAACGTTGAATTTCTTGAAATACTTCGGCAATTTTATGTTGCAAACCATGCTTTAAAATTGTTCCACATAAAATATACAATTGATCACCTAAAGCATCTGCAACTTCCACAATATCACCATTCAATGCTGCTTCAAGATATTCCTCATTTTCTTCTGCCATCAATCTGTGACGCAATAAAATTTCAGATTCAGAAAGTGATGTTGTTTGCTCGTAATTGTTTTCTATTCCGAAAGCGTTGTGAAATTGCTCGACTGCTTCAATCGTTTCTTTAAGTGTCATGTTTGTTCTATTTGAACTCCAAAAATACAGCTATCAAGAACTAAATGAAAATATCGATTGAACTAGTTATCAAGAATTATTGACAATTATTTTTCAGAAGGAATAAACGTCATCACTACCCTAAAACCAGTTGTTGGATTTGGACTTTTATAAATACTCTTTGATTCAATTCTCACATCATAACCAGTATTTTGCCATGATCCACCTAAGGCGATTCCATCTTCTGAAATCATTTCCGCAACATTACCATTAAGATTATAAATTCCATATTCATTTGGCCAATAAGACTCAGAAGGAGCAACAATATCAACTGAACCAGATAAATCTCCGAAATCAACATCCAAATTTACAAGCTCATATTTATTAGTTTTTAAATCTTTATGAATATTTTCAGAACCGAATTGAAGAAAATTACATTGTATTTGCCCGTCTTCGTTTCTTAATAAATTTGACCCCCAAGAATAATTCACGGAAGGATTATCTCCACGAGCTGCACGGATGTACTCCGCTCTTTCAGGTAATCTAAATTTATAACCTCCAGGTAACCCATTAACAGTACCCATGTTTTCATTCAACCATTCACAATATAGAAGTGCTCCCGCGTGACTCACATTAACAACTGGATAATCCAAATATGCTGGATGACTATGATAGTATTTAGCATAAGCCGTATTAAATCCATCAGGTCTAGCCCACTGATTTGTGTCAATCTGTACAATTTTAAATTTTTCCAATTGACCAGAAGTTTTTAAACTATTCAAAAAAACCAAGTATTGCCTGTTGGTGATTTCACCGTTTTGCATATAAAAAGATTGCACTGTAACTTCTTTTCCTTCAACAAAAGCTTTACCCGTAGGGATAAAGGAAAAATCATCTTTTAAACTTTTTACGATCTTTTTTGCATCATTTTGAGCAAAAAGTACAGAACACATGCAAAAAGTGACTAGTAAGATAAAAGTGAAGAATGTAGCTGTTTTCATAGTTTGAGTTTGGTGGGAATAACGATGTATACTGATTTGGTTACAACGATCAAGGTAACGACAATTCTTTCAATTCATTCCAAAAATTAGGGTAACTTTTAGCAACTACCTCTGCATTTTCAATAATAACCGGTGAATTTGCAAATAAACCAGCTATTCCTAAACACATAGCAATACGGTGATCGTGATGCGATATTACACTTCCACCTGCAATAGCTGATTGTCCATGAATCACCATTTTATCCGCTTGAAATTCGATTTTAATTCCCAATTTCTGAAATTCTTGTTGCAATGCCTCACCTCTATTACTTTCTTTTGTTGCAAGTCTGTGAATTCCTTCAATTCTTGAAATTCCTGGCGTTACTGCTGCTAATGTTGTTAATGCAGGGAACAAATCTGGACAATGAGTAGCATCAAAATGAAATGGTTTTCGATTCTCACCTTCAACTTTAAATCCATTTTCAAAATTGATTAGTGTACAATTTGCTATTGCTAAGGCTTCAAGGATTTTTTTGTCAGCTTGCAAACTATCCGTGGACAATCCTTTTATCAAAATATCAGATCCTAAAGCTGCTGCAACAATCCAATAACTGGCTGAACTCCAATCAGATTCAATTCTGTATTCTGCTGGCAAATAGTATTGATTTCCTGCAATTATAAACTCTTCAAAATTCTGATTTTCAATTGTAATACCAAATGCTTTCAATGTCTTCAAGGTCATTTCCAAATAAGGAATACTTTTCAGATTTTCTACTTTTAAATATGTTGTACCATCTAAAAAAGGAAAAGCCATTAACAAACCTGAAATGTATTGTGAACTTTGAGAACCGTCAACAGTTAACGAAGTTGCAATCATTGGGCCTTTGATTTTAAAAGGCAAGAATCCATTATTCGAACTAAAATCAACATGCAATTTTGGGAATGTGATATCAAAAAAGTTCATTGGTCTTTTCAATAAGGTTCCGCTTCCTTCAAGCATAAATTCGCCTTGATGCGCTGCACAAATACTTGTTAGCAAACGCAGTCCCAAACCGCTTTCTCCAACGTGAATTGTTTTACTTTTTGGAAATGTATGAATCCCATATATTTCAATTGAATTAGAATCGATATGTTGAATTCTTGCTCCTAAATCAGCAATAGTTTTCAACATGTTCAATTCATCGTCACTTTCACCACAATTTTTTAGCATTGATTTTCCATCAGCCAAACCAGCACATAAAATTGCACGCTGTGAATCACTTTTAGACGATGGAATAAGAATTTCACCTTTTAGAATTGAGGGATGAATTTCTTGAATCATTATTTTGAACTATCGTTTTCAGATTTAGGATTCATCACTTTTATTTGATGACGAATAGATTCTTGGTGTATTGCATCCATAAATTGGCGTACAAATTTTTCTGACAAATCATAATCAGCACTAAGATCCAAGCGCTTATTAATGATTCTAGCCCAATGTTCTTGCTGTAAAATCATAATGTTATTTTCTCGCTTGAATTGTCCGACCTCTTCACTAAGTGCCATTCGAGCAGTCAACAAATCAAATAATCTGTCATCCAAAATGTCTATTTTTTCTCGAACTTCTAATAAGTAAGATGCAAATTCGTTTGACACTTGACTAGTACGGAGAACTAAATTTCGAATAATTAGATTCAGTTTTTCAACCGTAACTTGTTGCGCTGCATCCGACCATGCTTTATCAGGATTGTCATGCGTTTCAATCATTAATCCTTCAAAATTCAAATCCATTGCTTTTTGAGAAACTTCAGCAATCAATGAACGATTCCCAGTTATATGACTTGGGTCGCAAATAATTGACAAATCTGGTCTTCTTTCTTTCAAAGCAATTGGAATCTCCCAATTCGGCACATTTCTATATTTTGGGTGTTTATAAACGGAGAAACCTCTATGAATCGCTGCCAAATCATTTAATCCAGCCTTTTCAAGTCGTTCAAAGGCGCCGATCCATAATTCCAAATCTGGATTAACAGGATTTTTTATTAGCACAGGAATTTGAGTTCCAACAAGTGCATCAGCAATTTCTTGCACTGCAAAGGGATTTACAGTTGTTCTTGCTCCAATCCATAACACATCAACTCCAGCTTTTAAAGCCAATTCAACATGTGTTTTATTCGCTACTTCTGTCGCAACAGGCAAACCAACAGTTTTACCAGCGTCAACTAACCATTTCAATCCAACCTCACCCACTCCTTCAAAAGAATCAGGACGCGTGCGTGGCTTCCAAATTCCTGCACGTAAAACACTCGCCAACTTATTATCCGCAATTTGTTTTGAGATCGCGAATACTTGCTCTTCCGTCTCGGCACTGCATGGACCCGCAATGATAAATGGTCGTGGCGATTCTGATATTAATTTTTGAATTTGCAACACTAAAATATTTAGACTATAAAAATACAATGTTCTTACCATCTTTGCCTAAAATTGATTGAAGAATCTCTATCTTTACATTTCCCATTCTTGAATCTTATACCGTATGAAAAAATTTATCTCCCGTCTACTTATCTTTGCCGCGCTTATTTATACAATTGGATGCGGTTATATGTATTTTGCTCAAGAAAGTTTTATTTTCCATCCAGAAAAAATTTCCAGTAATACAAAAATTGAATTTTCTCTTCCTGCTGAATTAATAAACATTCCTGTTGAAGCCGCAAATTTAAGTGGTGCTCTTTTCAAGGTGGAAAAACCAAAAGGACTAATTTTCTTTTTACATGGCAATGCTGGGAATTTACTAGACCAAGAAAATGCAGCTAAATTTTACACAAATTTAGGTTACGATTTTTTCACTGTTGATTATAGAAGTTTTGGCAAGAGTACTGGTGAAATGAAGGATGAAAAACAATTTTTCGAAGATGTTCAAACAACGTATGATTTGATTAAGAAAAGTTATAGTGAAGATTCAATCACAATTATAGGTTATTCTGTTGGAACAGCACCTGCAGCAATGTTGGCTTCAACAAACGACGCGAAAAAATTGGTTTTAATTGCCCCTTATTATTCGTTGGTTGATATGACAGTTAGAAAGTATAAAATTATCCCAACGTTTTTATTGAAGTATAAATTTGAGACATATAAATACATTCAAAAAGTTAAAAGTCCAATTTTAATTATTCATGGAGACATTGATTCAGTTATTCCTTTTGAAGCATCGCAACAATTGTCTCAACTCTTGAAAAAAGGGGATAAATTTTATCCGATTACGAATCAAGGACACGATGATTTTGAAAAAAACTCCAAATTTTTAAATGCTATCAATCTATTCCTAGAAAAATAAATTAATTAATTCTTAATAATTTGATTAAATTAATTTAATTTAACGCATTCTTTTGTAAAATCTCATTCTCTTAAATATGTTGAAGAAAATTATACAAAAAACCACTCTTTTTTCTTTATTATTGTTTTTTGCATTAAACCTAAATGCACAATCTGACCATTGGGAAACTGTTGTGAATGACAATAGTAATTGGAGCTATTCCATTCCCACGGCAACAACACAAGCCAGCTGGATTTCACCTTCATATGATGCTTCTTTGTGGAGCGTTGGGCCTGGAGGATTTGGCTTCGGTGACAGTGATGACAATACTCCTTTACCAACAAGCACAATCTCAGTTTATCAGCGCATAACATTTAATGTTGTAGATCTTTCTTTGATTACAAAGGCAATATTTAACATGGATTATGATGATGGATTTGTTGCTTATCTAAATGGTGTTGAAATTGCTCGTAATGGAATTGCAGGCACTGGACAGCCAAATTATAATCAGTTAGCATCAATCTCGCACGAAGCAGTTTTATATTCTGGTGGTTATCCAGACCAATTTGTCTTTAACCAAGCGCAAGTGCAAAGTGCGCTTGTAAATGGCCCAAATGTTCTTTGTGTAGAAACACATAATCAAACTTCAACTTCTTCTGATTTCACTTCAAGAGCTTTTTTGTCTTTTGGGATATCCGATAATTCATCCAATTATGGCCCAACTCCTTTATGGTTTATTCCCCCGGTTGAATTATCTAGCTCAAACTTGCCAATTGTTATTTTGAATACAAATGGAATTACAATTCCAGATGAACCAAAAATTGATGGGTTCATGGGAATCATATACAATGGTCCTGGAGTAATTAATAATATAACAGATGCGACAAATGAATTTTATGGTCAAATAGCGATTGAACGAAGAGGTTCTTCTTCAAACACTTTTCCAATGAAATCATATGGTTTAGAAACAAGAGGGCCAGATACCAACATAAATTATAACGCATCAATTTTTGATTGGCCAGCAGATAATGATTGGATATTATACGCGCCATACACCGATAAAGCAATGATCAGAAATGTGCTTACTTATAAAATCGGCAACGAAATGGGAAGTTGGGCACCTCGCACGCAAATGTGTGAAGTCATTCTGAACGGAGATTATATAGGTGTTTATGTTTTCATGGAACGTATAAAAGTGAATCCAGGACGCGTAAATATTGATCCATTAAATTATTCTGACACGCTCAATAATGAATTAACAGGCGGTTACATTGTTAAAATTGATAAAACAACTGCAGGAGGAGTAATTTCATGGAATTCTCCTTATACGAGCGCGGCTCCTGGTTCAAGTAACATTGGTTTTCAATTGCATGAACCAGATGCAATTGCCATGCATCCTTCTCAATTACAGTATATTGAAGATTTAGTTACGAATTGGGAAAATGCTCTAGCTGGACCAAATTTCACTGACCCAGTTTTAGGTTATAAGCCCTTCATTGATGAAGCATCTTTTATCGATTTTATGTTGGTTAATGAATTATCTAAAAATGTTGATGGTTATCGAATTTCAACTTATTTACATAAAAATAGAGTAAGTGAAGGAGGAGAACTTGTGGCCGGACCACTTTGGGATTTTAATTTAGCATTTGGAAATTCAAATTATTGTCAAGGTTCTGATACAACAGGTTGGGAAATTAATTTTAATTCCGTTTGCGGCGGTGGCTGGCAAAATCCTTTCTGGTGGGGAAGATTACTGGAAGATTCTACCTATTCTCATGCATTAAAATGCAGGTGGTTAGAATTGCGTCAAACTAGTTTGAATACCGATTATATACTTTCTTACATTGATAGTATGGCAGCAGTTTTAGCTGACCCGGCTGCTCGAAATTATAACCGCTGGCCAATTTTAGGAACATATGTATGGCCGAATAACTTCATTGGAAATACCTACCAAGAAGAAATTGATTACATGAAAGAATGGATTGCAGGTCGACTAATCTGGATGGATAATAACATGTTTGGAATTTGTAATGATTTAGGAATTAAAGAAATAACTAACACAAATCAGGTTATTGCATTTCCTAATCCAACAGAAGGAAAACTTACCATTAAAACAAACCAACACTTGAAAAATGTTGCAATTAATATAATTTCAACACACGGTAAAAAGATTCAAACCTTTGAATTTAAAGACTTCGACGAAACAACAATTGATGTTTCAAATTTCAGTGAAGGAATGTATTTCGTGACAATTCTTCAGAATAATGAATTTTATCAAACAATTAAAATTACAATAAAATGAACTCATATTTAAAAGCAAGTATTCTATCTATCCTATTGATTGGAGCATTTTCAAGTTGTAAAAAAGTTGCTGGACCTGGAGGTACATCAGCTATTAGAGGAACCGTTGTTGGTGTGAATAATTCAACTGGAAATGCTGAAACAATTGACATTACTATAAAACAAGGTCTTGATATTGAGCACGGTGATTATTTTTTATTTAATGGTCCTGCAGGTGGTTCTTTATATTATGTCTGGTATAATAATCCAACATGGGTTAGTAATGGTGACCCTCAATTACAAGGAAGAGTCGGCATTCAAGTTAATTACAATTATAGCGCTTCAAACCTAGAAATTGCGAATGCAACTTTAACAGCAATTGAAGCTTCTTTAAATGGTGATTTTACAATATCTCAAATCAATGATATATTAACATTGGTTAGTACAAGTCATACTGAAATTACAGATGCAGATAATGGTACAACAAATTTCAATGTTGATGTTACTCATCAAGGAAAACCGGATGTTAATGGCACTGAAATGGCAATTACTGAAGAACGCGTATATTTAATTTACGGTGACGGCACAATTTTTAATGATATTGCACGCACTGGAGCAGATGGTTATTTTTCTTTTGAAGGATTACAAATTGGAAAATATAAAGTTTACGCTTTAACGAAAGATGCCATTTCAGGTGAAAAAATTCCAGTTTATAAGGAAATTGAAATTACCGAAAAAGCAAGTGTTACTGAAATTGGAGTGATTTCAATCGTACAATAATGAAACTACTTCTGCCAATTTTCTTCTTACTTTTTGTTGTTGGGTATTCATTTTCTCAAAATAATTCCTTTTACAATCGATCTTCTATAGCTGCTAAGTTTTACTTAATAAAAAAACTATCTATCAGTGCTGAATTACAAGGTAGGTGGAATTTAACGGAAAGAAGTTATTCAAAATCACTTGTCACCTTGGAGTCAAAATTTGCCTTGACTCAATCAATAAAATTTGGTTTGTTATACCGTAATTCTTGGCAAACCAATGATTATGCACTCTTGGATGGAAAAAGACAAATGACTTCACAGCGAATTTCATTTGGAATTCAAATAGAACCTTCTAAATGGCTAAAAATTGATAAATATCTTGGAATTCAAATTACAAGTAAAATTCAATATGAAAATTTTAAATTTAAACGAGAACAGCTTTATTGGAGAAACAAATTAACATTAAGACCGCAATTTAAAAGTAAAATTATTAAACCTTTTTTAAGTGCTGAATCATTTTATCGCAGCAATCAATATTACTTTTTGTCAGGAGATGAATTTGTAACTGAGGGATTAATGAATGAAATGCGTTATTCTATTGGAACTGATTTAGAAATTAATAATTCAAATACTTTTACGATTGGATTATTACTGCGCGATTATCAAACAACGAACAATACCAATTTAATACTGAATTTATCTTACGAGCACACGTTCCGGAAAAACAAAAAATAATCGATTAATTATTTTTTTTCAAGCCAATAAAATCTTTCAGATAAAATGGTTCGAAATAAGCAACATCTTCAAATTGTTTCTTGTTGAATTTTTCATAAGCCAAAGGAATTTGTCCTGTTGCCGATGAATAAATTGACGAATCAATAGTGCAGTTTCTATCCTTCCAAATTTCCTCAAGTTTGTTTGCTCCATCGCCAAAATAAACGAATGGTTCAAATTCTTTGTAACTATCTTTTATAATAATATCTGCGGAAATTGGTTTTAAGGATTCTAGATTTGAATTATAAAACCCATTAAACTCCTCCATTCTTCGTGCATCGATTAGCGCGCATAAGTTGATGTCTTGGTGTTTTTCTTTCGCTTGAGTAGCTAATGAAATTAAAGAATCTACAGCAATTAATGGGATTTCTAATGCATAGCACAGACCTTTAGCAGTTGAAACGCCAATTCTTAAACCAGTATAAGAACCAGGTCCAGAAGCAACAGAAACCGCACTTAATTCTTTCAAAGAAATTTTACTTTGATTTAAAACATCCTGAATATAGCTTGTTAAATTTTCCGCATGAGAATATTCATTGCTCAAATCTTCTTTGATTGCTAGTTGTCTTCCATCACACGAGAGTGCTACAGAACAAACTTTTGTAGATGTTTCAAGATGAAGAATGTAAATCATCCTATTTTACAATTTCTAATTTGAACCCGATACCGTGAACGTTTGAAATATGAATCGAATCATCCTCTTTGAAATATTTCCTCAATTTGGTGATAAAAACGTCCAAGCTTCGACCCACAAAATAATCATCTTGACCCCAAACGGCATTCAAAACGATATCTCTTGGTACAACTTGATTTTTCAACCGGCAAAGAATTTTTAAAATTTGAGCTTCCTTTTTAGTTAATGTTTTCTCGAAATTAGGATGAACCAATTTAAAATTGATTGTATCGAAAGCATATTCGCCTAATTGAATGATTGTTTCTTCTGGAGTCTCAACAATAATGTTGACCCTTTTCAATAGAGCAGAAAGTCGAACTTGCAATTCCTCAATACTAAATGGCTTGGTTAAATAATCATCTCCACCAGCTTTAAACCCTTCGACTTTATCTTCAGTCATTGATTTTGCTGTTAAAAACAGAATAGGAATTTCAGAATTTATTTTACGTATATCTCGAGCAAGACTGAAACCATCTTTTTTCGGCATCATTACATCAAAAATACAGAGATGAAAACTTTCTTCATTAAACCGTTTAAACCCTTCTGCGCCATCTGTGCAGAGCGTAACGCTGTAACCGTCCGATTTTAACTGATCTGAAATAATAAAGCCTAAACTTGTATCATCTTCAACTAAAAGTATTTTAATTTTCATGGGGTCGAATATACTGTAAATATAAAAATTTCTCAGTTAAAACTTTTTTGAAAATTAGTGCGATTTGTTAAAAAATGTGTTGCACAGAGCTCTTTTTTATTGCACTATCTATTGAAGCATTTCAATAAAAAATCGTAAACTACTTATGTTGAACTTGTGTAAAAAGAAACAAGAGCCTTGGACGGGCGTCCAAAGCTCTTGCTATACTAATCAACCTAACCTACTACTACTAGCACAAAGCTAAGTATTTTTTAGCTTTGTTCAACACATTTTTAGAAGATCTTTTTAAAATAGATAAATAAAAAATTTATAATTAAGATATAAAATAGGATCATTTAGTACAATTAATTTTGTGTTAAATGGCCTAAATCGCTGGTTTTATTATAGTTTGAAAAAAACACAATTAAGAATACCATAAATTCAAATCTTTTAAGATTCCAATATTCTACCTATATTTATAAGCATAAAAGCAAAACTTAACTTATTTTCACACAACGATGGTAACAATATTAGTTATAGACGACGAAGAAGACATTAGAGAATTGCTGTGCTACAATCTCAAGAAGGAGGGTTATGACGTCTATTCGGCTGAAAATGGTGAAAAAGGATTAGCATTAATGGTTAATAACAAACCTGATTTGATAATTCTTGATGTTATGATGCCTGGAATGGATGGTATCGAAGTTTGTGAAGCAATCAGAAGAACAGATGGATTTCAAAAAACATTAATTTGTTTTCTTACAGCACGAAATGAGGATTATAGCCAAATTGCTGGATTAGATGCCGGTGCAGATGATTATGTTGCTAAGCCTGTAAAACCAAAAGTATTAGTTAGTAGAATTAATGCTCTTTTGCGCAGAAAAGGTATGATCTCATTAACATCTGGACATGCCAAAGATCTTGTTATTAATCGTGAAAAATACGTAGTTGAAAAAAATGGCGCTGTTATCCATTTACCGCGAAAAGAATTTGAATTATTGGCATTGCTTGCGTCAAAACCAGATTACGTATTTGAACGTGATACTATCCTAGATAAAGTTTGGGGTTCAGATATCGTAGTCGGTGATCGAACAATAGATGTTCATGTAAGAAAATTACGCGAAAAAATTGGTGTGCATTATATCAAAACAGTTAAAGGAATTGGGTATAAATTTGTAGAAGTTCAAAATTAGTACTCAACCTCATGTTAAATTATTTTATCTTCATTATTAACTAAACGTTACCTTGAATTAACAATCTAGTAACGTTTCAATAATTCTAGAATAACTGTGTCAACGTTTCTTTGTGTCGAAAAAAACAAAGGACACATGTATACAAAATTCGCTGGTTTACTTTTATCATTATTATTAACTTCCATAGGATTCACGCAAGGAATAATCAAGGGAAAAGTAACAGACGCTATTTCTGGAGAGTCAATTCCAGGAATTAAAATTTCCATTGAAGGATCTGAGACAAAAGCGTTAAGTGATTTAGATGGTCATTTTGTATTTGATGATATTAAAGCAGGAACATACTCATTGTCTTTTTCATACAATAACTATAACACTAAAATTATAACAGATGTTATCGTTAAAAATGCAGAAACGACAGAACTTGTTGTATCGATGGAAGCTGTTGTTAAGGAAATTGGTTTAGTGACGATTCGTGTTAAAATTGACAAAGAATCAAATGAAAACTTGATTATTCTTCAACGAAACAGTGCAGGTATGGTTGATGGAATAACTGCAGAAAACATAAGACGATCTCCAGACAGAGCTGCAAGTGATGTTTTAAAGAGAGTAAGTGGTGCTAGTATACAGGATAATAAATTTGTAATTATTCGTGGTTTGAATGACCGATATAACACAGCCATGATAAATGGATTACCATTACCATCAACAGAGGCAGATAGAAAAGCATTTTCTTTTGACATTTTTCCTTCTGTAATGCTTGATAATATGTTGATTTTTAAAACGGCAAGTCCAGATTTACCTGGTGATTTTGCAGGAGGTGTTATTCAAATTAATACCAAAGACGTTCCTGAAAAAGATTTTATTTCCGTAACTGCTGGAACTAATTTCAATACTCAATCAACTTTCAAGGAATATTCAACCTACCAAGGAAGCAGCAAAGATTGGATAGGATTAGGTGCATCGGATCGAGCATTACCTTCAGGTATGTTGAGTACTTCAAAATTTAAACTATTACTTTCAGATCCAAACACAGTTCTTGAAAACAGTAAGATTTTTACAAATGACTGGGGAATTGACACAAAGAAATCATCACCTTTAGGTCAAAGTTATCAGGTTGGTTTTGCTAAAAACTTAAAACTAAAAAAGAATGAATTTGGTTTTATAGGTGGTCTCACTTACAACTATAACAGAAGGTTTTTAGATGTAACACGAAGAGATTTTAACGAAGATGGTTCAAGACTTTTCGATTACAACGACGCTACCTACAGAGAAAATGTTACTTGGGGAGCGATGTTGAACTTTGCTTATAAAATTGGGGAAAACAACAAAATCGCTTTTAAAAATATGTTCAGTAATAACTCGACTGATCAGGTAATCCATAGAACAGGGGAAAACATTGATGCAGATCAAATTGTTTCAGCAACTACTCAGCAATATACATCTAATAAAATGCTATCTTCACAACTTTCAGGAGATCATTTATTAGAAAAGTCTAAAATCAAACTTAAATGGGGATTAAATTACAGTAAAACACAATCTGCCGTTCCAAATTTGAAAAGAATGTTGTATTACAAGAATAGAACACCACAAGGAACTAATGCTGATTCAGTTTATTCTGCATATGTACCTTTTGGTGCTCCTTCTCCTGATTTTGCAGGACGCTTTTTCTCTGATTTGAACGAAGATTTATACGCGGGGATGGCAGAAATCTCTATTCCTTATAAGATGTTAAGTCAGCAGAGTTTAATCAAAGTTGGTTATGCTGGATCTATTAAAGCCAGAACATTCGACGCCCGTGTATTTGGATACACCGTTAGCGCAACTTCACTTTTTGACTACAATCTTTTATATCAACCTCAAGATTCTATTTTTTCAAATGACAATATAAGTGCTAATGGTTTCAAATTTGGCGAATCGACAAACCCCTCTGATTCCTACACTGCATCGACAGATTTACATGCTGGATATTTGATGACAGATCAAAAGTTTGGTGCAAAAATCAGAGCAGTTTATGGATTAAGAGTTGAAAATTTCAATCAAAAATTAAACTCGTTGACCTACGGAGGCGATACTGTGACGATTGATAACACTACTTTAAGTTATTTACCATCTATAAATTTAACGTATTCACCAACTAAAAAAATCAATATACGTGGCGCTGCATCCAGAACAGTTGCTCGACCAGATTTTAGAGAATTAGCGCCGTTTTCATTCTATGATTTCAACACATCATCAGCAGTTGTTGGTAACGATACTTTAATTTCTTCCAATATCACGAATTTAGATTTACGTTTTGAGTATTTCCCAGGTAATGGACAAATCATTTCTACTTCCTTCTTTTACAAGGATTTCACAAACCCAATTGAAAACACTGTATTCTTTGGTGGTTCAGGGTCTAGAACTTATACATATAGAAATGTTGCAAGTGCAGTAGACTATGGAATGGAGATTGAATTAAGAACTAAGTTGAGTTTCATTGATTCTCTGTTTAATACAGAAGCATTAGACAATTTTACATTCTTTACAAACTTAACCTTAGTAAAATCGGTTGTTGATTTATCAAATGTTCCCCAAGCAGTTACTGAAGAAGAAAAATTAAGACCAATGCAAGGTCAATCTCCTTACCTAATCAATGCAGGATTCATGTATCAAAATGATTCTTTAGGATTTGGAGTGAGTTTGATGTATAATAAAATAGGACGAAGAATTGCCTTTGTTGGAACAAATGGTTACCAAGATATTTATGAAAACCCAAGAAATATTTTGGATTTTCAAGTAACTAAAAGAATCTTTAAGAAAGGTGAATTGAAATTAAACGTTAGCGATATTTTTAATCAAAGGGCTGTTTTCTATCAAGATTTTAACCGTTCAAAGAAATATGAAGAAACTGAAGACAATGAAATTAACGGAATTAAATATGGTAGAAATATAACACTTTCTTTCGCCTATAATTTCTAAATTAAGAAAAATACATCTCCTTCTTTCATTTAAATCTAGCCTCGAAATAAAATTCGGGGCTTTTTTAATCCCAAATAATAAATCCTCAATTCCCAATTTCTAGACATGTTAACATTGCGGTATTATTTATTAATCATTTCTTAAACTAAGAATAATTCCTAGCTAACCTTCATGGAAGACATCCGCTCTACTTTTGCTTCGATAAAAATGGGTAACGCAGCTTCCCAAAAAATACTGCGAAAAAAAACTTAAAATGAAAATGAAAACAAAATTACTATTTATTGCATTTGCTTTAGTAAACATCTTCAGCATCAATGCACAAGTTAGTGTGTCGGGCGACATTGTGTCGAACACGACATGGACAAGTAACAACATCTACACCTTAACTGGAGGATTTGTATATGTTACTAATAATGCTACTCTGACAATTGAGCCGGGAACAATTATCAAAGGAAATGCAACTGCTTTAGTAATCACTCGTGGTGCCAAAATAATAGCAGAAGGAACACAAACACAACCAATTGTTTTTACTTCATATAAACCAAATACTGGAGGAATTGGGGGTAGAGCTGCAGGTGACTGGGGTGGAATTTTAATGTTAGGCAAAGCACCTATCAATGATCCAGCTGGACAAAGATTGGGTGAAGGTGGTATTGATCCAACTAAAGGATTGTACGGTGGAACTGATCCTAATGACAATTCAGGTATATTAAAGTATGTTCGAATTGAATTTGCTGGTATTGCATTTCAACCTAATAATGAAACAAATGGTTTAACCATGGGTGGCGTTGGAGCTGGAACTACTATTGACTATGTACAAGTTAGTTATGGTGGGGACGACGCTTTTGAATGGTTTGGTGGAACAGTGAACTGCAAACATTTAATTGTAAACAAGACCGTAGATGATATGTTTGACACAGATTATGGTTTTGGAGGCCGTATTCAGTTTGCTGTTGGTGTTAGTGATTCAACAGTAGCAGATATTTCGGGTTCAAATGGTTTTGAATCAGATAATGATGCTACAGGAACAACAAATGGTCCAATAACGAAGCCAATTTTTACAAACGTAAGTATTTTTGGCCCAAGAGCTACAGCAACTAGTACTGATTTCGCTCCTAATTTCAAAAGAGCATTACACTTAAGAAGAAGTACATCAACTTGTACATATAATTCAGTATTTGTTGGGTTTCCGGTTGGTTTGAAAATCGAAAATGCGAACACGGCAAATAATGCTCAATCTGGTACTTTGCAATTCAAAAATAATATCATTGCAGGTTGCACATTACCTTTAGATTCTGCAGCAATATCGCCATCTACATTCGGCATGAACCTTTGGTTCAATGCAGGTGCAAATTCAATTATTGCAAATCCTCAAGGAGTGATGGCAGTTGCACCAACAAATTATTTTGCACCTAACTTTTTATTACAAGCAGGTTCTCCAGCACTAGCAGGAGCAAACTTTACGTATCCAAACTTGAATAATTCATTTTTTACACCTACAACATACAAAGGTGCTTTTGATGGATCAAATGACTGGACGGCTTGTTGGTCAAACTTTAATCCTATATTTACAGACTACGATACACCAGGTATTTCTTACTTAGCTGTTTCAGCTACTGCTGGAGGCCCTGTTACTTTCTGTCAAGGAGGAAATGTTGTTTTAACTTCTAGTGCTGCATCTAACAACACTTGGAGCAATACAGCAACAACACAAGGTATTACAGTTTCAACAAGTGGTTCTTATACAGTAACAACTACAAATGCTGCTGGTTGTATTGCAACTTCAGCTCCTATTGTTGTTCTTGTAAATGCTTTGCCAACTACACCAACAATCACTCCAACAGGATCAACAACTTTCTGTCAAGGTGGTTCTGTTGTATTAACTTCTAGTGCTGCATCTAACAATACTTGGGGTGGTGGAGAAACAACACAAGGAATTACTGCTACATCAAATGGAAATTATACTGTAACTGTAAATGATGCAAATGGTTGTCAAGCAACTTCAACTGCAACTGTTGTAACTGTAAATGCTTTGCCGTCTGCACCGACTATTGCAGCTAGTGGACCAACTTCATTCTGTACAGGTGGTTCTGTAACATTGACTTCAAGTGCTGCTAACGGTAATACTTGGTCATCTACTGAAACTACTGCAGCGATTAACGTAACTGCATCAGGTGTTTTCTCTGTAACTTTTACAGACGGAAATGGTTGTTCAGCAACTTCTTCTGCTACAACTGTAGATGTAAGTGCTACACCAGTACCTACAATCAGTTCTACAGCAACTCAAGCATGTACAGGCGAAACGATTACATTAACAGCTTCTACTTCTGATACTTATTTGTGGAGTAATGGTGCTACGACTCAAACTGTTGATGCAACAGCTAATGGAACGTACTATGTAACAACAACAAATGCAAATTTATGTGACGGTGTTGGTCAATCTGCAGATGTTATTTTAACATTTACACAAACGCCAACTGCAAGTGCTACAAACACAACTTCTGGTAATGTTGTAACATTTACAAACACATCAACAAATGCAACTTCTTACTCTTGGGATTTCGGTGATCAATCTAATTCTTCAGCTACATCTCCATCGCATGCCTTTGCTGCTAACGGTTCATATACTGTTACATTAACTGCTACAAATGGAAACTGTACTGATGTGATTACATATACACTTGTAATCTCTGTTGGATTGAATGAAGTAGAAAACTTCGCTGATGTTAAATTGTATCCAAATCCAACAAGTGCTAATACTACTTTAGAATTTGAGAATCAATCAGCTAATGAAGCGACAGTAACAATCATCAACCAGTTAGGTCAAATCATTACTGTTCAAAATGTACAATTAGAGCAAGGAAATAACTCAATAGAGTTAAACACAATTGAATTAAACAATGGATTATACACTGTAGTTCTTCAAACAGAAAACAACAGCGTTAACCGTAGATTGATTATTCAAAAATAATTTAAACACATACATAAGTAAGGGCTATCTAATAAAGGATAGCCCTTTTTAATGCTAAAGAAATTATATGACAAACCTAAAAGGACATACCTTATTATTAATTGACGATGAACCAGATATTTTAGAATTCTTATCTTATTCATTGAAAAAAGAAGGATTCAAAATTTTCACAGCATCGAATGGTGAAGAAGGAGTTAGAATGGCACAGCAAGTTAGTCCTTCTCTTATTCTTTTAGATGTTATGATGCCTGTAATGGATGGTATTGAGACATGTCAAATTATTCGTAAAGATTTAAACATTACACAACCAATCATTGCTTTTTTAACATCAAGAGCAGAAGATTATTCTCAAATTGCAGGATTTGAAGCAGGAGCGGATGATTATATCACGAAACCAATCCGTCCAAGATTATTGATTAGTAAGGTAGAATCACTGTTAAGAAGACTAGAGAAACCTATTCAAACACAATCAGAATTAAAGTCAAATCATATTCAAATTGACCGTGAAAAATTTATGGTTAAAACAAATGGTGCTAATTTACTTTTACCAAAAAAGGAATTTGAATTGCTCGAATTACTAGCAAGTAGACCAGGAAAAGTTTATACAAGAGATCAAATATTGACAATTGTTTGGGGCAACGAAACAATCGTTGGTGAAAGAACAATTGATGTTCACATTCGAAAATTGCGGGAAAAACTAGGAGATGATTATATTCGCACTATAAAAGGAGTCGGATATACATTTAGCGAATAGAAGTGAAAAATTTAAAACCAATTCATTTACTTATTGGAGGTAGTGCAATAATCTTTGTGCTCACTTTAATCATTACATTCATTATCGATATACAGGTAATGAATTTTCCATTTTGGGTACTTATTGGGTTACCCTTTACCACAGGATTAATTTCTTTCGGAGTATTCTATTTCTTTATAAAGTACTTCATTAACGACCGTTTAAAATTACTCTATCGCTCAATTAGAAAAGGAAAAATTACCAAGGAAAACGACATTAAATTTAAAATTACCGATGACGTCATTGCTAATGCAGAGATTGAAACACAAAAATGGACTGAAGAACGAAATGTTGAAATTTCCAAATTAAAAGAACAAGAAGCATTTCGACGTGAGTTTCTAGGTAATTTGGCTCATGAACTAAAAACTCCTATTTTTTCTATTCAAGGGTATATTTTGACCTTATTGGATGGTGGTTTAGAGGATGAAAATGTAAACCGCTTATTTTTAGAGCGGGCTTCTAAGGCAACAGATCGAATGGTTAACATCATCGAGGATTTAGATCAGATAACCAAATTAGAAGTCGATCGCTTAAAATTAGAAATTCGTCCTTTCGACATTCATGAATTGGTACAGGATGTTTTTGATTCATTAGAGATAAAGGCTAAAAACAAAAATATCAAGTTATCTTTTGCCAAAGATTATAACAGTGTTTTCGTGAATGCAGATAAAGCCAAAATCTCTCAAGTTATTATGAATTTAGTAAGTAATTCTATTTCATATGGTAATGAAGGTGGAAATACCATCGTCCGCTTATATTTAATGGATGATATTGTCACCATAGAAGTTTCGGATGATGGTCCAGGAATCGAAGAACAAAACATTCCTCGTTTATTCGAACGATTTTATCGAGTTGAAAAAAGTAGAAATAGAAATGAAGGTGGTTCCGGTCTTGGGTTAGCCATTGTAAAACATATCATTGAGTCTCACGGACAAACAATTTCAGTAAGAAGTACATTTGGTATTGGCAGTACTTTTTCTTTCAGTTTAGACAAAAGTAAAAATCAATCAGCAGGTTTATTTTCTTCAAGAGGTGTTCAGATTAAGTAAACTATCTAGTGATGAGTGATAAACTATAAATTGAACGTTATATGCAATTTTTGTGTCTCACCAAATTCTATTTTACAAATTGTGAAATATAATCATTTTCAAAAAAAACTAATAATTGCTATTAAAGCCCTATTTTCGGAGTTGTTCCTAATAAGGAACATTAATGCGTGGAATCAAAATGAATGTAAAAGGTAGTGTTTATAAAGGAAATTTGGATTTATTTTATGGTTCGAGTCCCATCCAGACCGCCACTATTAAAATTAAACGCTTGATTATGAATAGATTAATATAAGATTTTTTCTTTTTGTAAAGTTATTTGTAAAGTAAAATTACTTTCGTTTCACCCTAATTCTTATCTAAATTTTCAAATTTCCAACAAGGATATTATTCAAATTTCAATTAGATTTTATTAAAAACACGATTAAGAAGTAAAGGGTCTGGGCGGCGTCGACCCGATAGCATCTGGATACTCTCCCATCGGCCAGCTGGCGGACACTCGCGACATCAGCTCATATTATTGTAAAAAGAAAAAGCCCACTCCTTTTGGGAATGGGCTTTTAAAAAGCGGCGTCGACTTACTCTCCCACCCT
>CANITF010000008.1 GCA_947470515.1 Flavobacteriales bacterium | reverse complement strand
GTGATTTGTAAGTCATTTTTTTACCACAAAGGCACAAAGGGCACAAAGACGCTTCAGTTTGGGGTGTGCAACTAGTAATTTGTAATTTGTAACTCAATTTTTTACCACAAGGGCACAAAGGGCACAAAGACGCTTAAGTTTGGGGTGTGCAACTAGTAATTTGTAACTCAATTTTTTACCACAAGGGCACAAAGGGCACAAAGACGCTTAAGTCTGGGATGTCCAACTAGCAACTTGTAATTTGTAGTTTGTAATTTACCCTACACTTTTTCCTGCCACAAAACCCGTTGTCCATGCAGCTTGGAAGTTGAAACCTCCCGTGATTCCATCAATATCCAGTACTTCTCCCGCGAAGAACATTCCTGGAACAATTTTACTTTCCATCGTTTTGAAGTTGACATCTTGCAAGGAGATTCCTCCTGCCGTGACAAATTCTTCTTTGAAGGTAGTTTTTCCACTTACCACATAACAGTCATTAATAAGTGTGTTGACGAGTTTGTTGGTTACGTTTTTACCGAGGTCATTCCACCTCATTTCAGGATTAATTTCTGATTTGGTCAACAAAAAATTCCACAACCTACTCGTCATAGGAAACGGATTCAAATTGCCAATCATTTTACCACCATGTTCTTCAATGATTTTTGATAAATGCACTCTTAATCCTTCGTCCTTTTCATCATCCAACCAATTCACTAAAACTGAAAACTGATAGGCTTTGTAAGCTAAAATTCGTGCTCCCCAAGCTGAAAGTTGCAAGATGGCTGGACCACTCATGCCCCAATGTGTCACAAGTAACGGACCTTTTCCAATTAACTTCGTTCCTTCTACTTTTACAGTTGCGTTTTCAACAACATTGCCCATTAATTCACGAATAGGATCTTGTGGCATATTGAATGTGAACAAGGACGGAACAGGTTCTATTACTGTGTGACCCAATTTTTCAAGCCATTCTAACCCCGAACGTTTTGGGTGTCCGCCAGTGGTTACAATCACTTTATCAGCGTGGAATTTAGTTTCTCTTGTACTTAATTCAAACCCATTTTCAGTTCTGCTAATTGCTGTGATGGATTGGTTGAATTTTATTTCAATCCCCAATGTTGTTGCCTCTTTTGTGAAACAGTCAATGATTGTTTGAGAATCATTTGATTGTGGAAAAATACAATTGTCAGGATAAGTTTTTAAGGCTACGTTTCTTTGCTCAAACCAATCAACCGTTGATTGCGCATTGAATTGCTCAAAGGCTTTCCGTAGATTATTTTCTCCCCTTGGATAATGTTTTGCTAATTCTTTATTATCGAAACACGCATTTGTAACATTGCAGCGTCCGCCGCCAGAAATTTTCACTTTAGAAAGCACTTTAGCTGACTTCTCAAAAATAATTACGGTGTAATCAGGAAAGTGTTTTTTAGCAGAAAGAGCAGCAAAAAAACCTGCTGCTCCTCCTCCAATTATTGCGATGTTCATTTATTCCATTTTAATTATACCACCACTTTTATCTTCTTTCTTTTTCTTTTTCTTTTTTGTCTCTGAGCTTGTCGAATGGGACTTCTTTTTCTTTTTAGAACTAGGCATTGCATCATCTTCCTTGCCTCCTTCTGCTTCAACACCAAACGTATAGTTTTCAACTCCATGTTCGTCAAAACGATGTTCTTCGATGATTATTCCTTTTTTGTATAATGCGCGTTGTTTGAACTTATCATCTGGCCATTTTTCTTCAAACCATCCTTCAGGAACACCTTTTTTATAGTTCTCCATTTTTTGGATATTCCCTTCATAATAAAATGTTTTAAACTCACCATCTTTCACATCCATCGTCCAATGTTCTACTGATAATAAAACACCATCATCATAATAATACTTCAATTCACCATTTTTCTTCCCTTGCTTGTAAGAAAGTTCTTGAATAATTTTACCTTCACGATTATACGCTTTGAATGGACCTTCCATGAGTCCTTGAACATAGGTTATTTCCTTTTCAATTTTAGACTTCGGATAATAGCTTTTCTTAACACCGTTCAACTTTCCATTGGAATAGAATTCGATGCGTGTTGTATCCCCTTCTTTCGTTAAATAGAGTTGCTTACCATGTTTTTGTCCCAGGTTATAATTCATTTCCCAAGCAATATAATTTGTACTGTCATAGAAGTAAAACCATTGACCTGACTCAACCCCTAAAACATGATTACGCATAACTTGTGGACAACCAGATTTATAATAAGATGTGTCTATTCCGTTTTCCTTTCCATTTACAAAAGTGACTCTTCTTTCCAAAAGCCCATTCATAAAACATGACTCACACGTTCCCGTAAAAGGAGAACCAATATTCCCACTTAGTATTGTTTTTGTATCTTCATCATACGTCAATTTCTCATTGCAATCAATGACACCGGCCAATTTGCCACATTCCCATTCCAGATAGCGTTGTTCTTTGCCACTTTTCGTTTTTACACATGGATTTTCTTTTTTTACTACTGGAATTTGACTCCAAGAAGAGAATAAATTTCCAACAACAAATAAAATAATGAGTAATGCTTTCATATAATTGGTTTTTTTAATCTTGGCAAAAACTATTCCCTAATGATTCTTTCAAGTTGCATGCGCATTTGATCGGGAACAAGAATCGATTGTTGAATGGAAGCATCGAAACAAACTTGAATTGATTGTCCTTTTGCGAATAATTCATTATTTACATGCAATTCATAGCCCAAAGTAAAACTTTTAGAACCAATATGTTCTGTGTAAATAGTAATTAATGGCTCGTGATTTAACAACACTGATTTAAAATACTCTACTTCATTTTTTGCTAAAACGATTCCGAATTTGTTCCAATCCCACCCTTCACCAAGTAATTCTTTGAAATAATGTACACGTGCCATTTCAAAATAGCTTAAGTAAATTGTATTATTAACGTGTCCTAAGACATCTAAATCAGAAAAGCGTACTTGTATTTTTGCTGGTGCAATCATTTTTTATCGAGTTTTTCGTAATCTGAATTATTACTAATAAACTCAGGAACAATTTGTTTCATTTTGGTTACAATCTCATCATTCTTTTGCGATTCAAATAGTTGAATCAACAATTCAATTTCTTCCAATTGCGCAGCTTCTTCTTTACGAACTTTCGCTTTCAATATTAACGGATGATGCGTTTGAATGGTATTTTCTTCTTCCGCTAATAATTCTTCGTATAGTTTTTCGCCAGGACGCAATCCAGTTATTTTTATCTCAATATCTTTCCCTAATTCCAATCCACTCAACTGAATCATTTTCTCCGCTAAATCAATTATTTTAACTGATTCGCCCATGTCAAAAACAAAGATTTCACCGCCTTCTCCCATCGTTCCAGCATCCAAAACCAATTGACACGCTTCCGGAATTGTCATAAAGAAACGCGTTACTCTTTCGTCTGTAACGGTGATTGGTCCACCCTGTTCTATTTGTCTTTGAAACAGAGGAATAACAGAACCATTCGAACCAAGAACATTTCCAAAACGGGTAGTGACAAACTTGGTAATTCCTTTATCATTTGCTGCCTGCGCATAAATCTCAGCGATGCGTTTGGATGCTCCCATCACATTCGTTGGGTTTACCGCTTTATCCGTTGAAATCATGACAAACTTATTCACTTTGAATTTTAAGGCTAGATCAACCAAATTCTTTGTTCCCTTTACGTTCGTTAAAACTGCTTCTGACGGATTACTTTCCATCAAAGGCACGTGTTTATATGCTGCAGCGTGAAAGACATAATCTGGTTTGAAAAAGTCAAAAAGACGTTCCATTCGCTCATAACTGCGAATATCGCCAATCACCACTTCAAAATTTAAATCAGGAAAATTGGAAAACAACTCATTTTGAAAATCATACAAAGGAGATTCTGCTTGATCTAATAACACAATTCTTTTAGGCTGGTATTTCGCAATTTGTCGCACCATTCCACTACCAATAGAACCTGCTGCTCCCGAAACTAATATAGTTTTACCTTTCAATTCACTTGAAATTGTATCCTCGTTCAACACGATTGGTTTTCTCCCCAATAAATCTTCAATGTTGATTTTGGCAATTTGTTTGGTTGAAAATTCGCCGTTGATCCAACTTTTTAGGTTCGGTACTTTTTGAATTTTTACATTCAATGCCAAACACAATTCAACGATATTTTTTCGCTTGTCTTCATCCGGTTTTTGAATTGCGATGATAACAGTCGTAATAGCCTCTTCTTTAATTATATGCTCCAATTTGGAAGTATGAGAAACAGATGCCCCTTCCAAACGTGTGCCATCCATTTTCTTGTTATCGTCAATAAAACCAACGATTTTATACATCAAGCGAGCATCTTTTTCAATGGTTTTTTTTGTAATTAAACCTGAAACACCTGCACCATAAATTAAAATCCGTTCCTCCTTTTGATTAGATTTTATAGACTCAAGGTATAATAATTTTACTGTGAATCGAGAACCAATCATTAATACTACACATGCTAAAAATTCCATTATCAAAATAGACATAGGAAATAAGAAATAGCCATCAAAACGTGAATATCTCAAATAACCCAGCATTAAATAAATAACAGAACAAGTTGAAACAGCTAAAAAGATTCTACGAATATCTTCTGTTGAAGTATATCGAACGATTCCTTTGTGGATTTTAAAGAGATAAAAAACGATCAGTTTTACAGCGAAAAAGACGAGAATAGATTTCGATAGGATCAACCATTCTTGTTCGATTAAATTACGATCTGCTTTTAAGTCGAAGCGAATGAGATATGCAAAGATTAAAGCGAACAAGGAAAGCATCAAATCTAATAGAATGATAACCCATCTTGGTGTATTGGCTTTTAATCTAAACATGAACAAAAATAAGAATTTGAGCGGATTTTAAGCGTACATACCGCCATTTAAATTAATGACTTGGCCTGTAACATATTCAGCTTCATCTGAAATAAGCCATTCAATGGTTTTACATACTGCAGATGGATTCCCAAGTTCTTTTTTTGGAATCGTTTGAATAATCGTTTCTTGTAGTTCTTTTGGAACATCATCGATCATTCCAATTTTAAAATACCCCAATGCCAATGCATTGACACTTATATTATTGAGCGCCAATTCTTTCGAAAGTGTTTTCGTTAACCCAATCAAACCTGCTTTTGAAGCAGCATAAGCAGCTGTTCCAATCGCACCTGTTTGCGCAACAACCGAAGAAATATTAATGATTTTTCCAAAATTGTTAGACCGCATGCTTGGAATTACAGCTTTTGAAAGTAAAAATGGCGCATCCAAATTAATAGCGAGTGTTTCTTTCCAAGCGTCATAATCTGTTTTCCAAGACATCGCACTTTTTGAAATTCCAGCATTGTTGATTAGGATATCAATCCGACCAAAATATTTAAGAGCAGCATCAACCATCTCCGTTATTTGCTTTTCTTGGCGTAAATCAGCTTGAACATGAAAAACAGAATCAGAAGCTTCCAAATCAACAGGATTAAGGTGATAATGTAAAATCAATTTGTACTGATCCGTATTGAACCATTTGGTGATTTCTTTTCCCATTCCACCTGATGCGCCCGTAATTAAAATTACTTTCTTTTCCATGCTGTTTTTGCTCTTTTCAAAATTTTAAACCAAAGTGGTGAATTATCCCATTCAAACGAATAATATGTTACATCTTTACCCCCCAAATTTACATTAAACCTTCGAACTCCTTCCACTCTTGAGCCACCAAAATCAAATCGTTTATTTTGTGCTTTTGCCAATTCAATTGCATATTGCATCACGCCATACATTGCACCTTCTTTTTTAGACTCAGGAGTGAATGCACCTTTTAAATACAAGAGTGATTGATTGAATTCAACTAAAAACAAACCTCCTGCTAGTGTATCTTCTTTTTTCACAGCAATAACCTGCAAAAGGTGATGCTTCTTCAAGGACTTTACCAATGCTTCTAAACTTGTGAGTGATTTATCATTCAAAGATTTTACTTTTTGAGGCAATTCTGCCTTGATGATTTTCAGAATTTCTTCTTCGTCAGCTTCTAAATGTATTGCAAAACCCGCTTTTTCAAATTTTGACAGCATACGTTTTGCTTGAGAATTGATCACTTGTTCGTCTTGATTCTCACTTATTTGAAAAATAAATTCATCCGAATTCTTGTTCTCAAAACAGACAGTTGAACTTAATTGTCCGTGTTGAAATTCGTTTTGAATAATAGCTTTAATCGTTTCAAGATTTTCTATTTCTTCTCCAAACCATTCTAAATAACGCACAAAAATAGGTGTGTAAACTACTTTTATTCCCAAGCGAACGGTATATGGCAATGCGATTCCCTTTGAATATTGATCATCTGTTAAAACACACCAATTTTCAGCAACTGCATCCAAATAGGTTGACAAGGAAAAAACTGAATTGTTGGGTGAGGACGAAACGAGAGCGTTCCATTTTTGAATATCAATATGTTCTCGTTGGATAATTTTCAAAGCAATTCTTTAAACGTTCGAAACGCGTGTTTGGTATGATTGTCTTTAATAAAGTTTTCCAAGACTTGAAATGAATAGTTCGTCATACTTTTTGGATGACCTATTATAACCATGTCAGAGAAATTTCGTTTTTCACATGATTTCAAACACGTATTCAACTTTGAGGCGTAATATCCATCCGTGCTTACATGATTCCACGTAAAATTTGTTAACACAGATTTTTTTCTACCTGGTTGCGAAAGAAAAATACCATCTCCAAGCATTTTATGTTTTGAAGGGAATAATCTTCCAAGAATATATAAACGCCAATAAAACAAGGGTGAATACCTCCATGAACTTATTGGATATTCGGTGAAATAGCCGTCCAAATCTTCTATACATACGTCTGATTCGAATCGATATTTAGCTTTATTTGGAGCATTTGTGAAATCAAAATCATAATGAAGCGAGAAGAATTTTCCACCGGGAAAGACACTTGAATCAATGGTTATTTCTAATTCCTTGAATAGTTCTTTTAAGCGATAAAATGGCTGAATACACCAGCCACCGGCTCTAAAAGCCGTTGTTTTTTGACCAGTCAAAGTATCAATAAAGTATTTGTAGTTTCTAACAATACGGCGAATTTCTTCATCGGAAAAATCATCTAATTTATACGACTTATCTGTTATTATATGCCAATTTCCATCTTCATAAAATGAATTTTCCCAATGAGGATGGATGTGTAATTGAATTGAATTACCACTTTCAATAATGCACTTTAACTGCTCGAGAACTTTCTGCTGATCAATAGCTAATTCTAAATTATCTATTGCAAATTCCTTTAGCTTAATTAAATAGCCAACATCAACGAAAAATGTCATTTTAACATTGAATAGTTTACTTAAATTTAATAAGCGATTTGTTGGTTCGATTAGACATTTATCCACGCTACCAGTCGATTCTCCAAAGAAAAGTTCATAGTCATATGTAAGAAAAATGTTCATGTAGGCAAATGTAGTTAGAATTATGAGTTGCAAAGCACTTACTAAATGCTTTTGTATGAACAGCTTTTAATAGATATTATTTCAATTAAGAATAATTAATTTCTTGTCTCGAATTAAAATTTTTGTTTGGTGATTTGACTAATTTCTCTCATAAGAATCAATTCAATCATAACCTTTAGTTAGTTTTAGTAAGTACTAATTATCCTTAACTATAAATTAGCTAATTTTGATTTTATGGAAATCGAACGAAAATTTTTAGTCAACAAAGAAAAATGGGAATTGGTCAACAAACCAGCACCCAAAAGAATTGTTCAAGCTTATCTCGTTCGAACACCTGAAAAAACAATTCGTGTTCGTGTGAAGGGCGAAAAAGGATTTCTTACGATTAAAGGTCCAACTGTTGGTATTTCGAGAAGTGAATTTGAATATGAAATTCCTTTAAACGAAGCAAATGAATTGATTGAACAATTTGCGGATAAAATCATCGAAAAATACCGTTTTGAAATTGCTGTTGGGAATCATTTATGGGAAATAGATGAATTTCATGGCAAACTCGAAGGATTGATGATTGCAGAGATTGAATTGACATCGGAAGAGGAAGCTTTTGAGAAACCTGATTGGGTAACAGAAGATGTTTCGTTGGATCAGCAGTATTTTAATTCAAATTTGGTGGAGAGGTGTTGATACTTATGATTCAACTCATTCGTAATTCGTAATTACTTCCTCATTCGGTCGGTGCAGCCTTTGGCAGTCGTAATTGGTAATTAACTATTTATAATTCTCAAGTTCCACAACAATTTCATTTCTTCGATTGAAAACCTCGTAAGGAGGATTGTAACCTAGATAAGAAAAACTTCCTTTATACTGAATTTGCTCTTTTTCCAATTCGGCGATTAATTTCTTTTTATACTCCTCAATTTTCTCATCACTGGCCCAACCTCCAAATTCAATGGCCGCCATGATTGCTTCTTCTTTAAACTCAAAATATATTTTGCTGTCAGTCGGTTTTGGTAAATTATCCAGGGAATAACCAGCTGGAACCATAAATGACATCTTTGATGAATCACCTATTTGCATTGCAACAGGCGAAGTCATTGCTATTTTCTCATTGCTTTCATTGCCTCCAAAAATATACCCCGCTAAAACACGAAACCCTTTACCCGAAACTTCATCATATGATTTTTCATTCAATTTTACAGTTGAAAATAATGCCTTTGCATACCTTCTCACTTCAAAATTATCATATGTTTTTATCACTGAATATTTATGTTGTTCAGTTTTACTGGTGCTTCTTACCATAAATGCTTGTGTTACAAAGAAAACTAGGGTAAGCCCAATCAATATGTAAATAAATGTTTTCATATTATTTTTTTTAGTAAAACAAAAGTAAAACAAAAAGGTTCAAAACATTAAACCTTCTCCACTCTTAAATCACTCTTTTCCAGATCAAAAACGGTTGAACCTACTTCAATTGTGAACCATTCTAAAAAAACTTCCATGGTGCGTGTTTCTGGCCAATCTGTTTCTTCTTCTGTAATCATTGACAACTCATTTTTGAAAATTTTCTTGAAGTTTTGCTCGATGATTGGTTCAACATCAATAAAATCTTCTGTGATGAGATAAATATTCGGATCGATATCGTCTTCAACGTTAAATTCCATATCGGACTCAAATTCATTTGCCCAATCCCAAAAAGCTTTGTTTTGTCTAACTGCGATGTATCCTCTGTTTACTATTTTCATTTTGTAGGTTTTAATGGTTCTTTTTTACCTTCGATTACTGAATACCAAGTTGCTTTAGCTCTTGTCCCTTGATAAATCATTAATTTCCAGTCCTTAATTTCTGTTTGTAATTCAAAATATTTCAACCAATCGTCCGCAATTAATTTACTAGGTGACGAAATATAAGTCAATGATGTATCACTTTCTAGAAGTATAAAATTGTCTTTCTGAAAATTTATTTTTTGGGCATATTTAATGGATTTGCAATTTGGACCATAACAGTCAATCCAATTGTACAAAGCATTTTTTGTGTGGATTGAATCTTTAAACGTCCAGTGACAATAGGTAATTGGATTCTCTTTTAAATGTAAAGTGAGTTTTTTAATCTTTTTAGGTGAAAAACGATCCGGAAATAAAGGTTCGCCGATAGAATCTATCTCCATGACTTGAATGCCAATTTCATCCGCTATCTTGAGATTAAAACCATAATCAATAACCGTTGATGTATCGCCTTTTTCTTTTCCATTTGTGACTCGTTCAGAATGTGGCGTAATATCACTCATATTAATCACCTTTGGCTTCTTTTGATTACAAGAAAAAAGCGTTAATCCAATAAATAAAAACAAGATTTGTTTCATTCTAAGCGTTTAATTTTCTTAAGATTTCACAGGTTTGATCAATCTCATTCGAAGATACATCTAAATGCGTTACCAAGCGCAACATTCCTTCTCCAAAAGCCATAACGCGAACTCCTTGTTCTGCTAATTTTGAAATAATTTCATCCCGTTTTGAAGGGTCATTCAAAATGACAACAACAATATTCGTTTCGACAGAAATTACTTCATTTACCCAAATAAGTTGATTCAAAGTTTGTTCTAATTGTCGTGCATGTTGATGGTCAATTAACAAACGGTCAACATTGTTTTTCAACGCATACAAACCTCCTGCTGCAATGATTCCTGCTTGACGCATTCCACCTCCAAAAACTTTACGCACACGTCTTGCTTTCTTAATAAAATCTTTCGTTCCAATTAAAACCGAACCAACTGGCGCTCCTAATCCTTTTGATAAACACAAAGAAATGGAATCGAATTCAGCAGCGTATACTTTTGGATCAATTTTCGTTTCTACCAAAGCATTCATTAAACGCGCTCCGTCAAGGTGTAAGGGTAAATTATTGGCAACGCAAAACTTTTTAATTTTTTGAATTTCTGTAAAATCATAAATTGCTCCTCCACCTCTATTTGCTGTATCTTCCAAACTCACCAATTGAGTCGTTGGAAAATGAACATCGTCGGGATTCACCCATTTCGCAATAGATTCTACCGTTAAACGTCCGCGATCTCCTTGTAATAATCTTACTGAAGCTCCTGAATTTTTAGCAATTCCTCCACCTTCGTATTTATAAATATGACTTTCTTCGTGACAAATCACTTCACTACCTGGTTGCACATGCACATTGATTGCAATCTGATTGGTTTGTGTTCCTGAACTGCAAAACAACGCGTCTTCTTTACCGAACATCTTAGCCGCAAATTGTTGCAATTCATTGATGGTTGGATCTTCTGAAAAAACATCATCACCAACAGGTGCAGAAAACATTGCATCCATCATTTCTTTAGATGGTTTGGTCACAGTATCACTTCGAAAATCAATCATATTCTTTAATTTGATGATGAAAATACTGCTTACATGACAAATGCTAGTTGAAATTTATGTTTTTTTGTAAAAAAGAATTCAAATGGACTATTTCATTGTTGCGTTGACGGTCTTAATTGGTGCAGGATTAACCTTCTTTTCTGGCTTTGGACTTGGAACATTGATGTTACCAGTTTTTAGTATTTTCTTTCCTCTTCCAGTTGCAATTGGAGCTACGGCCATTGTTCATTTATCGAATAATTTGTTCAAATTTGGTTTGGTTTACAAACACATAAACCTTCCAGTACTATTTCGATTTGGTTTTCCTGCCGTAATTTTTGCAACAGTTGGTGCATATTGTCTCGGATTAATTGGCAAAGTTGAAGCACTTTACTCCTATTCTATTGGAGATAAAGCAATCGAAATCACACTTTTAAAAGTCGTAATTGGATCTTTGATGATTTTTTTCGCTTGGTTTGATTTAGATCCACGCTTCTCAAACTTAAAAATCAAAAAACAATGGATTCCACTTGGAGGTGTGTTAAGTGGTTTTTTTGGTGGGATTTCTGGTCATCAAGGTGCATTTCGATCTGCCTTTTTGAATAAATCAGGCTTAACAAAAGACGAGTTTATTGGAACTTCAAACGCAATTGCCTTGTTGATTGACCTTGCTCGCTTATTTGTCTATTATGAAACGTTTAATTTTGCTGTTTTGAATAATAACAAAAGTTTGTTGCTTGTGGGAATTATCTTTGCTTTTATTGGCAGCTATTTCGGGAAACAATTGGTCAAAAAAACAACGATGAAAGGAATTCAAAAAATTGTTGGTGTGATGTTGTTTGTGTTGGGAGCGTTGTTTATAGCGGGGCTGGTGTAGATTCAGAATTTGTAATTGGGGATTTGGCACTTCGACCCTTCGATAAACTCAGGGGAGTACAGCTCACTGCGACAAGCTCAGTACAACGCAGTGACCAAATAAATTTGGGATTTCTGAACACATTGTAATTTACAACTAGATTTTTTGTTAACTAGAACAATTTAAAGATTATTTAATTTCTTTATCGTTTGGACGCCCATTATTGATCTCATTTGCATAATTGCTACTTGGTTAAGTTGCAGTATTCGTTCAGGTGATGGAACACCTTGTTGAATTAATAAGGCGTTAATACTTTCCATATTACTCAATACGACAAGTTGTTCGAGGGTCGCAACATCTCTTATATTTCCTTCGGCTTTTGTATTCTTACTTTTCCATTGTTGCCCAGTTATTCCAAACAATGCAACATTTAATAAATCAGCTTCACTCGCGTAAATGATTGTTGATTCTTTTTTAGTTAACGATTTCGGAATCAAATTGTCTCTGATCGAATCAGTTTGAATTTTATAATTAATCTTAGAAATGGTGCGCTGAACGGACCAGCTAAGACTATGTTGATTTGATTCTATTACTTTGAGCCGCTTGATTTCTGTTATTAAATACAATTTAAATTCTGGAGAAATCCAAGATGCAAATTCCAAGGCAATTTCAGTATGAGCGAAAGTACCCCCATACTTACCTGCACTTGTTACTATTCCTATTGCATTGGTTGATTCAACCCATTTTGATGGAGATAATGTAAATGAATTACTGCCTGCTTGAAATAATAAGGGGTCGATTTCGACCCCTTTAAATTCTGGATTATTTATCTTTTCCCATAATCCTAAAAACTCTATTGTTGATTTTAATCTTAACCAGTTTTTTACGACATCCTTTGGTTCAAGAGGATTATTTTTCTGGCAATATCGGTTAATGAAATAAATTCTTCCCCTTTTTCTTTTCTTAGTTTAATGACTAAACCATTGACTCCTATTTCTTTCTTCATCTTTCAATCTTTACTTGAAGATAGGTGAAAAAGATTAGAAATCAAACTTTTTTTTTGATTAAATAGTAATCAATCGGTATTTTTATTTCAAGTGCGGCAATTCAAAAATCCCTAAACAACGCCAAAATTCTTTTAAAATCTTCCTGCATTTCTGCTTGAATTGTAATCGTTTCATTCGAAATTGGATGCATGAAACTTATTTCTTGGGCATGTAACAACATTTTATTCATTTCCCATTTTTCTAGAAACAACTTATTCTGCTTGTTGCAACCATGAGGCCTGTCTCCAATGATTGGATGAAAAATATGAGCGAAATGTTTTCTGATTTGATGCATTCTTCCAGTTTCTGGAGCTACTTCAACCAATGAATAACGCGAAGAAATTTGTTTCCCAAATGGAACTGGAACATCAAAGGTTTCTATGGTTTTATAATGCGTGATGGCGTCTTGTGTTTTCCCGTCGTCATTGGTTAAGGCGTAATCAATCGTTCCAGATTCAGGTGTAAAACCACGAACAAGCGCAAGGTATTTTTTAGCTACTTTCTTATTCATAAAAGCTTCTTGCATCAAACGATTTACCTCATCATTCAATGCAAATAACAGAACGCCACTTGTTTTGCGATCCAATCGGTGAACAGGAAACACTTTTTGATTTATTTGATCTCTTAGAAGTTGAATGGCAAATTCACTTGCATCTGCAGCAATTGGCGAACGGTGAACTAATAATCCATGCGGTTTATTAATCGCAATAAGGCATTCGTCATGAAAAAGGATTTCAAGCACCATTACAATTTCCTCGCAATCATTAATCCATCTCGAATCGGTAATAACACTTCCTGAACACGCGAATCATCGTGAATCATTCTATTGTAATCAACAATCACTTTGGTATCAGCATCCAATAAATTATACTCCTCCAATACTTTTCCCGACCACAACACATTATCAGCAATGATATAACCACCTTTTTTTACTTTGTCAAAAACCAATTTGTAATAATTACAATAGTTGGATTTATCTGCATCAATGAACACGATATCAAATTCTTCAGTAAGAGTTGGAATGATTTCCATTGCATTTCCAATCACATAATCAATCACATTCTCCATCTTCGCTTTTTGAATATATTCTCTTGTAATATCTTCTAATTCTTCGTTGATGTCAATAGTAATAAGTTTCCCGTTTTCCGTCAAGCCTTCTGCCAAACAAAGTGCTGAATAACCTGTATATGTGCCGATTTCTAAAATTCTATTTGGTTTAATCATGTGTGAAAGCATGCTCAAAACACGTCCTTGGAAATGACCACTCAACATGCGCGGTTGCAATACCGTTAGATTTGTTTGACGGTTTAATTCATTCAACAATTCTGATTCATTTTCTGAATGCGCGCAAACGTACGTATCTAATTTTTGATCAATAAAATCCATGAAAACCTTTTTTGCAAAGATGGATAAAATGATTGTTGTACTGAAGAAAATTCGCACTTTTGTGCTGTGAAAACAATTAACAAAGCCGGATATTGTGCCATTGGCGTATTCCGAGGCAAAACAGAACACAACTTGGGAACGTTATGGCGATCTGCCTATATTTTAGGTGCGGCATACATCTTTACAGTAGATCATAAATACAAGAAACAAAGTTCGGACGTTTTACGTTCTTGGTCGAGAATTCCTTTATTTCACTACAAATCGTTCGATGATTTACTGAATAATATTCCCTACGATTGCAGACTTGTAGGTATTGAAATCGATGATAAAGCAGAATTTTTGCACGAATTTCAACATCCAAAACGAGCGATTTATTTATTGGGAGCTGAAAATGACGGTTTACCGCAAGAAGTGAGAGACAAATGTCATTTCCTCATCAAGTTACCTGGAAATTCATCGTTGAATGTTGGTGTAACAGGAAGTATTGTTTTGCACGATCGTGCGACAAAAGTTGAAACGATTTTACCGCCGAATCATATTGAATAGCAATTATCTCACGATAGCTATCGGGATTATTCATAAAGTTAGTCTAAAAACATAAAATGTACTTTGGATTATCAATGTAAATACAAAGTAGTACTTTGGATTATTAATGTAAATGCAAAGTTAAAGTTTGGATTTACATAAAAATTTTGTAGCTTTGTATAAATTATTAGCGATGGATTTAGTAAGAAAGCAAGTTTTTATCGACAATGATGGACAGAGTATATTTTTTTGGGGTGCTCGTCAAACAGGGAAAAGTACTTTACTTAAAACGCTCTTTCCTGGAGCATTAGTATTCGATTTATTACTTTCAGATGTCTATAAACGATTGATTACAAATCCTGAATACCTTCGAGAAACAATATTAGCTCAAGAAAAAAAACGTGTAATCATTGATGAAATTCAGCGCATTCCAATTTTATTAAACGAAGTTCATTGGCTAATCGTGAACCATAATATCCAATTTATATTAAGCGGTTCAAGTCCTAGAAAAATTATTCGTTCTGGAGAAAATTTGTTGGGGGGAAGAGCATTAAAATATTCATTATATCCACTAACCTATAAAGAAATCCCAAATTTTGATTTGGATAGAGCACTGAATAATGGATTGCTTCCAAGACATTATTTATCAAAAAACCCAAAACGATTAATTGCTTCTTACATCGGTAATTATCTGCAAGATGAAATCGTAGCTGAAGCTAAGATTAGAAAAGTAGATGTGTTTTCAAAATTTTTGCACGCCGCTGCTTTTAGTCAGGGTGAAATGGTGAATTATACAAATATTGCAGCTGATTGTGGTGTTTCTGCAATTACCATAAAAGAATATTTTCAAATCTTGGAAGACACCTTGTTGGGGTATTTTATTCCTGTGTATCAACGAAAGCCAAAAAGACGTGTAGTTAAGACTCCTAAATTTTACTTTTTTGATGTAGGAATTGCAAATAATTTACTTCATCGAGGAAGAATAGAAAAAGGAAGTGAATTATTTGGTCACGCTTTTGAGTCCTTTATTTTTCAAGAGCTAATAGCACACAAGCACTATTCAGGCCTAGAATACCTGATTTCTTATTGGAGAACAGCGACACAAATTGAAGTGGATTTTATTTTGGGACACAATGAAGTTGCTATTGAAATAAAATCTTCAAATAATATTACATCAAAACACCTCACAGGATTAAAAGCTTTCAAAAAAGAATATGAGGTAAAAAAAGCGATTATAGTGTGCACAGAGCCCTTGCCAAGAATAGTAGATACAATTCTGATCCTTCCGTGGAAAGATTTTTTAGAAAAATTGTGGGCAGGAGAGATTATTTAAGAATAAAATGTTTTGCACGATCGTGCAACGAAAATTGAAACGATATTACCTCCGAATCATATTGAATGAGAGTTGCGAGTTGCTAGTAAAAAAAGTTGCTAATTGCTAGCTATTAGTTGCTAGTTGCTAGTTAATTCGAAATTTGTAATTTGTAATTTGTAATTTGTAATTCGCAACTTGTAATTCGCAACTTGTAATTCGCAACTACCAACTACTAACTATTTCTTCTCCTCCGTTATCGTTTCAACAGCTTTTGTATACTGGAATAACCAGTTGTACATTTCATCTGTTCGGAAAACTTTTTCTAAGTCACCATGATTGGCTCCTTTAACAACAGTGTACGTTAAATTTTCGCCTCCATTACAATCCTTGATTGCTTTGACAATTTTTTCAGATTCTGAAATTGGAACAGCATTATCAAGATTTCCATGTTGAATCCATAAAGGAACCTCTGATAAATTTCCAGCATCTTTAACGTTTCCACCACCACATAAAGCAACGGCTGCAGTTACGATTTCAGGATAAGCACCAGCGAAGTGAAGCGTTCCATAACCGCCTAAACTCATTCCAGCAACATATACACGATTTGTATCTGTTTTGTATTGGCTTTGAACATATTCTAAAACATCCAAAACCTTCTTCGGCTCCCATGATTTCCCAGCTGGAACTTGAGGTGCAATCACAATCGCTCCAATCTTTCTACCTTTTTCCATTTCATGGATCACGCCATATTTCTTCACTAAATTCATATCAGAACCCGAAAGACTTTTTCCATGTAAGAAAATTAGAATTGGAGGATTTGTTTTAAGAACACTATCAGATGGTAATGCCAACCAAAAATTATAATCAGCTTTCCCTTTTACTGCTGTAATTTGTGAAAGACCAATAAATTGAACGCTTAAAAATAAGCTAAAAAGAAGAGTTATTTTTTTCATAAGGCGACAAATATAGTGATAATGAGATGAATGGAATGTTAAATTATGTCAAATTAGACAAAAGACCGCTACGCTTCAGGATAAAAGACCGCTGCGCTTTAAGACAAAAGACATTAGGACAAAAGACCGCTGCGCTTTAGGATAAAAGACTGAAGAACTTTATTTTTAGGGAAAATAAAAAGTCTTTTAGCGCAGCGGTCTTTTGTCCTAATGTCTTTTGTCTTATTTAGCCGAACCAAACATCATTAATCAATTCACAACCGGCTTTTTCATTGATTCGTTGGATAATTATCTGTTTTCCATGCAATAATTCGTCACGCATGACAGCTGAATCCATTGTTAGGAATAAGGTTTTATTTTTAATTGTAATATTTTTTGTTCTATTACTGACTGCAATTCCCATCATTTCTGGCCATGCGTCAATAATATCGAGCTCTTTCATTTTACCATCCAATCTATAAGCCTTCATCAACTTTTCAATCACATCCTTTAGAGGCGTTTCGTTTGAGCTTCTTTTTCTTTCGTCCATGACTAAATTGTTTCATTCATAATTGCAGGTAATTCAGACACAACGCCTTGATTAACGCTAAACATCTTGCTTTCGAAATCACCAGTTTGAAAGATATTCCTCAAACGTTCTTCGTCTGTATCAGTAACTAAAACTTGTCCGAAGTAATTATTTGAAACCAAATTCAATAATTTCTTCACACGAATTTGATCTAATTTATCAAAAATATCGTCTAACAACAAAACTGGATTGACATTCAACTGTTTTTTTAACCAATCGTATTGTGCCAAACGTAAGGCAATGATAAACGATTTCTGTTGACCTTGTGATCCGAATTTCTTAATTGGATGACCTTTTATCGTAAACAACAAATCATCTTTATGTGTCCCACCATTCGAATAATGCGTAATTGCATCCTTTTTCTCGAAAGCTTTTAACAAATCATCAAAACTCATTTCATTTAATTGAGAGCGGTATTCTAAATGAACTTCCTCTTCTTCCAATCCGATGTAATTATAACGTTCTTGAAATACAGGAATAAATTCCTCCAAGAATTGCTTTCTTTTTAGATGAATTGCTGTTCCGATGCGTGACATTTGATCATTCCAAACCTCAATAGATTCTCGATCAAATAATCTTTGTTCATACATGTTTTTTAAAAGGGCATTTCGTTGGTCTAGTATTTTTCCATATTTCTGAATGTCATCTAGATAATGTCTGTCAAACTGAGAAATAATCCCATCCATCCATTTACGCCTCAATTCACTTCCTTCGGAAATTAAATCTCTATCATAGGGCGAAATCATTACTGCTGGAAATTGTCCAATATGATCTGCTAATTTTTCGTATTCTTTTTTATTTCTTTTGAAAACTTTCTTAGCACCCGCTTTTACAGCGCAATGAATTGCTATTTCTTGTTGATCTTTATCCCAAATTCCTTGAATTGCAAAAAATTGTTGATCAAACCGAATATTTTGCCGGTCCAGAACATTCATATAGGATTTACACAAACTTAAATAATGAACTGCATCTAAAATATTTGTTTTGCCAGAACCGTTCATTCCCACAAAGCAATTAACATTAGAAGATAGCGCTATTTCAGCCTCTTCGTAATTCTTGAAATTGATTAAATGGATGGATTTTAAATGCATTGCAACAAATTTAGTTCATTTTTTGGTCATCCGAAAGAAAAGGATTTTGAAATGTAAAAGACATTTAAGTAGTATCTTGTTGAAAACTTCGCTTTATATAATAAAAAAAAAAACTATTTTTGCACGGCTTAATATGCTTTTTATATGTTAGAAAATTTCTCAGTACAAGAATTAAAGAAAAAAATTGAATCAAACAAGAAAGCTCGTTTGGTATCTTATATCGGAGGAGGAATCCTTGTTTTAGTAATCGGTTATTTCGCATACGTTCAGTTTTTTTGGAAACCAGCGAATGAAAAATCGAAAGATGCTTATTGGGTTGGATTGAATTATGCTGCTGCAGATTCGACTGATGCTGCTATTGAAGAGTTAAAACCTATCGTGAAAAAATATGACGGTAAAATTGGTGGAGAAAACGCTCAGTTCATTTTAGCTCGTCAATATATGGTGAAAGGATTATTCAAAAAAGCAATAACAGAATTGGAAAGTGTTGACGTAGAAGACACGTATATTTCTTCAATGGCTGTTGGTTTGCAAGGTGATTGTCAATCAGAATTGAAAAATTATGAAAAAGCTGGAACGTTGTATTTAGAAGCAGCTGGCATCAACGAAAATGAAATGACGACACCAATGTACCTTATGAAGGCTGGTCTTTGTGCAGAAAAAGTAAAAGATTTCGAAAAAGCGGTTGAATGTTACACAACTATTAAAGATGATTATTCTTCTTTTGCAAGTCAAAAAGGAATTGAAAAATATATTGCTAGAGCATCTAACAAAACAACGAAAAAATAATGGCTACTGCGTTACGCAATTTGTCAGAATACAATAAGGACTTTGTTCCAAATGGTGCCGATTTTAAAGTCGGCATTGTTGTTTCTGAATGGAACGATTCAATTACTTTGAATCTTTTAAAAGGCGCCAAAGAGGCATTATTGGAAAATGGTGTTAAAGAAGAAAATATTCATGTACGTTTTGTTCCAGGTGCATTTGAATTGCCTTTAGGAGCTCAATACATGTGCGAATATGGTAAAGTTGACGGAGTTGTAGCAATAGGCGTTGTAATCAAAGGTGAAACCAAGCATTTTGATTTTGTTTGTGACGGTGCAACCCAAGGAATCAAAGATGTCAATCTTAAATACAATATTCCAGTTGCTTTTTGTCTCTTGACCGATGATAATATGCAACAATCTATCGACCGTTCGGGTGGTGTTCATGGAAACAAAGGAATTGAATGCGCAATCGCCTGTATGAAAATGATTGATTTGAAAAAACAGTTTACAACGACCGATAAAATTGGTTACGGGAAGTAATTCATCATTCGTGATTTGTAATTAGCAACTAATAACTTGTAAGTAGCAACTATAAAATGACATTAATAAAATCTATCTCAGGAATCAGAGGAACGATAGGCGGAAAAGTTGATCAAGGATTAACACCTATTGATACAGTTAAATTTGCCGCTGCTTATGGCACTTGGTTGAAGAACAGAAATAGTTCTCAAAAAATTAAAGTCGTGATTGGTCGTGACGCAAGAATTTCAGGTCAAATGATTTCTGACTTGGTTATTTCAACATTGGTAGGATTGGGAATTGATGTGGTAAATTTAGGCCTATCCACTACTCCAACCGTTGAAGTTGCTGTGACAATGGAACACGCACAAGGCGGTATAATATTAACAGCTTCCCACAATCCAAAACAATGGAATGCGCTAAAATTACTAAATGAAAAAGGTGAATTCATCTCTGGAAATGACGGAATAGAAGTATTAGCAATCGCAGAATCAGAAAGTTTTGATTTCGCAGAAGTGGATGACTTAGGAAAAGTTACCTTGGATAATTCATACATGCAAAAGCACATTGATGCTATTTTAGCTTTACCTCTTGTCGATAAAAAAGCAATTGAAGAAGCAAATTTCTCAGTAGTTGTTGATGCAGTAAATTCAACAGGTGGAATCTTCGTCCCAGCTTTATTAAAAGCATTAGGCGTGTATAAAATTACTGAATTGTATTGTGAACCAACAGGTCATTTCCCGCATAATCCAGAACCACTTCCAGAACATTTAACTGATCTTTCAGATAAAATAAAAGAAGTTGGTGGAGATGTTGGAATCACTGTTGATCCTGATGTTGATCGTTTAGCGTTTGTTTGTGAAGATGGTTCCATGTTTGGTGAAGAATATACATTAGTGGCTGTTGCGGATTATGTTTTAACACACACTCCAGGCGCCACAGTTTCAAATTTATCATCTACGCGTGCATTGCGAGATATTACTGAAGCAAGAAGTCAAGTTTATTCTGCAGCTGCTGTTGGTGAAGTGAATGTAGTAACAAAAATGAAAGAAACAAACGCTGTAATTGGTGGTGAAGGAAATGGCGGTATTATTTATCCTGATTTGCATTATGGTCGTGATTCACTTGTTGGAATTGCTTTGTTTTTGAGTCATTTAGCACACAAAAAAATGTCTGTTTCAGCATTGAGAGACAGTTATCCAAAATATACCATTTCCAAAAATAAAATTGAATTGACCCCAGATATTGATGTTGATCAATTGCTATTGCACATGACGTTAAATTATGCGCATGAGGAAGTTGATACAACAGATGGTGTAAAAATTTACATCGGTAAAGAATGGGTTCATTTAAGAAAAAGTAATACAGAACCAATTATTCGTATTTATTCTGAAAGTGAGAATGAACAAATGGCAAATGATTTGGCTGAACGAATTATTCTAGAGATTAAAGCATTGATTTGATAATTAAAGAAGTCAATTAATTTCAATTGTTTCACCTAAAAACTTTGGAGAAACATTGAATTTTACTTCAAAATAGGCTTTAACACAAGCGAAATATTCGCGAAACTTAGTTTTAACGCCATTCATCTTTTTAACATCAGTGGCATTATAGCCATACGCTTCTATTCCAAATCGTCGTGCGATATAAACAGCTCTTTGATTGTGGAACTTCTGAGAAACGACAATAAATGTATTTTGTCCAAAGATTTTTTTTGCGCGAATTACGGAGTCATATGTGTCAAAACCAGCATAATCCAGAAATATTTTATCTTCTGGAATTCCACGTAAAATAAGCTCTTGCTTCATATCTTCCGGTTCGTTGTAAAAAGTAGTTCCGTTATCTCCACTAATTAAGACATATTCAATTTTACCAGATTCAAATAAACGGACACACGCATTTATTCGGTTAAAAAAATATGCATTCGGATACCCTCCTTTTAGATTTCTACTTGTCCCTAACAACAAAGCTGTTTTCACCTTAGGAAGATTCTTTAAATCATTGCTAATGAAATTTTTACTTTCATAATACACAGAAAAATTAGACCAAAAAATAAAGAAAACACAAACTCCAAAAACGAATTTAATCCAAGTTGAAAACTTAATTTCCCGAAATTTTGAGGATAAATTCATTGATAACATTTTTTTAATTGAACCAAAAATACATAATCATGTACTGCAAAAAAAAAAATCATGAAAAAGATATCAAGTATTGCAGTAATCATGTTGATTATGTTTCAAGTTCGTGCAAATGACAAAGAAATCATCAAATCAACCATCTCAGAAGTAACAGTTTATGCTCAAGGAGCTCAACTATTTCAAAAAGCATCGTATTCCGTTAAGCCTGGAATTACAGAAGTAATCATTGAAGGAATTAGTCCTTTTATTGATGCGAACAGTTTGCAAGTAAAAGCAACAGGAAGTGTTGTTATTATCGATTCGAAATATTCTCTTTTCTACCCTAAACCAGAGGAAATAAGTTTAGAAGGTTTGCCTTTAAAAATCAGAAAAGATATTTTCTTATTAGAGGATTCTTTAAAATATTTAGGATATGACGTTCAAGATATTCAAGATGAAATTGATGTCATGAACGCTTCCAAAAACATTCTTGCCAACAATGGTGCGATTCGAGGTCAAGGAAAAGTGAATGATTCTATCAATTTATTGAAACAAGCACTAGATTATTATACACTAAAAATGACTGAAATAAATAAAAAATTGCAGGTTTTGAATAGAAAAAAGGCTGACAAATTGGAAAAGAAGCGCGGAATGGATGAAAGACTTCTAAAATTAAGACAACATCAAAGCAGCAACGGTATGGCTCCGAAAGACGAAGGACCGATACATAGAATTACTGTTACCGTATCATCTAAAGAGATTGTAACCGGAAAAATGAGTATTTCTTATTTGGTCGCCAATGCTGGTTGGGTTCCAATGTACGATTTGAGAAGCGATGGTTTAACATCCAAAATCAACCTTACATATAAAGCGCAAGTTTTCCAAAATTCAGGATTAGATTGGGATAATATCAAACTAAACATTTCAACAAATAATCCTTACCAAAATAAAACGAAACCAACTTTACATCCTTGGTATATTGATTATTACACCTATCGAAATGATGGCTACAACAACAATACGCCACAATCTGCCATGAAGAAAGAAATGGATACAAAAGGGTATGCTTATTCCAATTCAATTGCAACTGATGAAGAATTATCTGTAATTGGTGTAACATCCGATCAGTTCGTTTCAACGATACGTCAATTGACTTCCATGGAATTTCATATTGATTTACCTTATTCAATTAAATCGAATAATGAGCAACACATGGTATTAATTAAAGTAGCCGATTTGGATGCTAACTATAAATACTACAGTGTTCCAAAAATGGATAACTCTGTCTACCTTGTTGCAGAACTTCCAAAATTAGACGAGCTAGGATTAGTGCCGGCGCAAGCAAACATCTTCTTTGATGGCAGTTATATTGGTGAAACGTATATTGACCCAACTACTATGCAAGACACGATGTATTTAAGTCTAGGAAGAGATCCAAACATTGTAATCAAAAGATTACTTGTTAAAAAAGATTGTAAGGATAAAATTATAGGTGATAAAATTGAGAAAACGATGGCTTATTCAATAGAAATAAAGAATTTGAAAGCAACAGGCATCGATTTGATAATTCAAGATCAAATTCCTATTACAACCAATGCTGACATTACCATTGAATCCGTTGATTTAGGAAAAGGAACATTGGATCCACTGAGTGGTATAATTGAATGGCAACTCGATTTAAAAACCAAAGAAACGAAATTGTTTAATTTCAATTACAAAGTCAAATACAATAAGGATATGAATATTGCCCTTTAGATGTAAAGGCTGTCAGAAATGGCAGCCTTTCTTTTTTTCTTGAAACAATTATAAAACTGAGGTGTTATATTTGTAGAATATTTTACAACATGAAGCAATTCGAAATTCCAGATTTTTACCGCTCCCCTATCATCAGCAAGGTGAAAGAAAAAAGGAAAATTGAAGATCCTAGAAAAAAAGATTTTTCACCAAGCTTGCTCGATTTCGGGAAAATTAAATTTTATATTTCACGGCATTTTGGATTTTGTTATGGTGTTGAAAATGCAATTGAAATATCCTATAAAGCAATTCAAGAGAATCCTGATAAACGTATTTTCTTGTTAAGTCAAATGATTCATAATCCAGCTGTGAATGAAGATTTAACAAATAATGGAATGAAATTTATTCAAGATACGGACGGAACTCAATTAATTCCTTGGGAAAATATTAATTGTGAAGACATCGTTATCATTCCTGCTTTTGGAACAACGGTTGAAATTGAAACTATATTATCAGCAATTGGTGTTGATGTAAAAAGATATAATACAACATGTCCGTTTGTTGAGAAAGTTTGGAATCGTTCAGAACGTTTAGGCGTTGACAAACACACTGTCATTATTCATGGTAAATACAACCACGAAGAAACGCGTGCTACATTTTCACATAGTAAAGAAAATGCCCCAGTTTTGATATTAAAGGATTTGAAAGAAGCCACCTACTTGGGCAATATAATTCAAGGAATTGAGCCAATAGAAAATTTCCATGTATTCTTCAAAGGCAAATTTTCCGAAGGATTTAATCCTTTAACAGATTTAACTAAAATTGGTGTAGTGAATCAAACGACAATGCTCGCTACTGAAACGCAAGAAATAACTGATTATTTAAGAAGCATTATGTTGCGTAAATATGGTGAAGCTGATTTAAAAAACCATATTGCAGATACGCGAGACACACTGTGTTATGCTACAAATGATAACCAAACAGCGACATACGGACTTATTGAGAAAGAGGCCGATCTTGCAATTGTAGTAGGCGGATATAACAGTTCAAATACGACTCATTTAGTTGAATTGTTAGAGCAAAAATTTCCAACCTATTTTATTAAATCAAAAGAGGAAATCACATCTCTTAACATAGTCAATTCATTCAATATTCATCGCAAAGAATTGGAAAGTTTGACAGAATTCATTCCAGAAAATAAAAATCCAATAACTATAATTATCACATCTGGTGCTTCTTGTCCAGACGCTATTGTAGATGGAGTAATTCAAAGAATTTTAGAATTAACGCAAACTTCAGTTTCAATTGAAGAAGCATTAAAAAATCATTTTCTTCAATAGTTCAAGAATAAACAACATATTAATTGCTTATCAGTCTTCTTTCATTATTTTTAGTCTTAAAAATTAGAGCTCAATGGAACGCTTCATCAACATTTTAATAATCGATGATGATCATAAAAATCAAAAAGGACTGAAAGAAATTCTATCTGGAGGTGGAAATAATATACTTCTAGCCGATTCTATAGATACAGCTTTACCACTATTAAAACAAAAAGAAATCGGAATATTATTGATTAACATTGATAATCCATTTTTCGGTGGAATTGAACTATTGCAATCATTGAAAGAAATTAGTTCGGTTAAAAACATGTACAAAATTGTTTTAACCGCCGACTCTTCCTCTGGAGCAAAAATGGTAAAAGGTTTAAATGAAGGAGCAGTTGATTATATTACAATACCATTCAATCCAAATCTGATTCAAGCAAAAATTGAAGTTTTCAAATCTCTATTTTACAAAGACCAACGCATAAATCAACTTCTTAATAATATTTTACCAGCGACAGTTCTCGAAGATTTAAGTGCTAATAAAGCTTTTTCGCCAAAAAGATTTGAAAATGGCATTGTACTTTTTACCGATTTTGTTGATTTTTCTTCCAAAGCAAAAGATATTAATCCAATTCGATTACTCAAAAAATTAGAATATTATTTTAATCAATTTGACGTGATTATTGAGCGTTATAAACTTGAGAAAATTAAAACGATTGGTGATGCATACATGGCGCTTGCAGGAGTTACCGAACAACATGAAGAACCAGTAATTAGAGCATGCTTAGCAGCTGTTGAAATAAGAGATTTCCTTAGAAATGAACAAGATGTTGCACGAGCAATGAATAGAGATTTTTGGGAAATTAGAGTCGGACTTCACATGGGACCTTTAGTAGCGGGGATAATTGGCTCAAGTAAAATTAGTTTTGACGTTTGGGGTGATACAGTTAATATTGCAGCTAGAGCTGAACAATGCAGTAAACCTGGATATATCACCATCACTAAAGAAATTGCAAACCATGTTTCTGACTATATGAATTTAGATCCACGAGGAGCAGTTAATATTCATAAACGTGGCGGGAGTATTGAAATGTTCTATTTAAATGATATTAAATTAGACCATTGTTTATATGGCGAAGGTAAAATTGCATCAACTTCATTACGCATAAAATGTGGCCTTACATCGATAGATTTTGAACACATGCGCCATGATATAACAAATAGGTTAAAAGCATTGTTGCCCGAGAATGTTATTTACCATGATATTTCACACACCTTAAATGTTGAAAAGGCAGCTATTCGAATTGCAAAATTAGAGGGGATTGGAGAAGATGAATTATTACTTTTAAAAACAGCTGTACTTTATCACGATGCGGGTTACATTCTGCAAAATGATTCAAATGAAAAATTTGCAATAAAGATGGCTGAAAATAATTTACCTAAATTTGGCTATACAGCAGAGCATGTAATAATTATTACAAATATTATAAAATCAACAAGCACTGAGATTGCTCCAATTACGGCATTAGAGAAAATAATGTGCGACGCCGATCATGACTATTTAGGTCGAGCAGATTACTACAATGTTTCTAATAAATTACGCTTAGAAATAGAAAATTTTGGAAAGAAAATGAATGAAGTTGAATGGGTTGAATTTCAATTACATTATCTAGAAAAAGTTCATAGATATCATACAGAAACGGCAAAGAATATTCGACTTCAAAGCAAGAAGGTTAGAATTGCTGAATTAAAAGAACAATTAAAACTCTTGAAATAAAAAGTCAATGAAAATTTACACAAAAAATGGTGATACAGGTTCTACAGGTTTAATAGGTGGAACAAGAATTTTAAAAAGTTCACTGCGAATTGAAGCATATGGAACAATTGATGAATTAAACTCTTCAATCGGCTTAGTGAAAGACCAAGAAATTAATCCAGACTATAAAAAACAGTTATTAGAAATTCAAGACCGATTATTTACAATTGGTTCCAGTTTGGCTTCTGACCCTGAGAAATCGAAAATGAAAATTCCTGATTTACATGAAGCTGATACTAAATTCTTGGAAAACTGGATGGATGAAATGGAACAAAAACTGCCGGAAATGAAAAGTTTCATTCTACCTGGTGGACATACAACAGTTTCATTTTGTCATTTGTCGCGCTGCATTTGTAGGAGAGCAGAGAGAATAATAGTTGATTTGAAACAAAACGATTTTGTTGCCCCAGAAGTAATTGTATATATCAATCGATTAAGTGATTATCTCTTTGTTTTAGGGAGAAAAATTGCGCAAGATTTAGGAATTGAGGATCAACCTTGGCATCCAAGAATGTAAAATGTTAATAAAACATTTTCAATCTTTTAGCTCAGTAATTTGGAAAGTTTGAAAATAAAATTACTTTTGCGCCAATCAAATAATTAAAATTAGAGGAAAGATGTACTGGACATTAGAATTAGCATCATATATGGAAGACGCTCCATGGCCTGCAGCGAAAGATGAATTAATCGATTTTGCTATTAGAACAGGAGCGCCTCTTGAAGTAGTTGAGAACTTACAAGATTTGGAAGACGAAGGTGATATATATGAAAGTATTGAAGAAATATGGCCAGATTATCCTTCAAGAGAAGATTTTCTTTTCAACGAAGACGAATATTAATTCGAATCCCATCCGTTACTTACGAATGGGATTTTTTTTGCCCAAAAAATTGTAACTTTCAAACATGAATTTTTTAGGCCATCTATATTTTTCAGAAAATAATAGTGAATTGATGTATGCCAATTTATATGGAGATCATATCAAAGGAAGGCATTTTGACCAACTTCCCGAATTAATTCAAAAAGGAATAAAGTTGCATAGATCTATTGACAATTACATTGACCATCATCCTAAAGTAATTGATTTGATGCGTCAGCTTTATCCAGAACTACCAAAAGTGACTGGAATTGCAATTGATCTTTTTTTTGATCATTTATTAGCAAAAAATTGGGCGAATTACCATTCAAAATCATTTGAGATTTATCTTGATGAATTTTATATCTACAATCCAATTTATTGGAATCATTATTCTGCCGAATTCCATGAATTCATTGATAAAATGAAAACCTATAAATGGATGAATTATTACATCCAATTTGAAGGTTTACAAAAATCCTGCGAGGGAGTCTCCTCCCGTTTATCATTCTCAAACGAATTGATAAATGCACCGATAGTTTTTTTAAAACATGAAAAAGTAATTACCGATTGTTTTAAGGAATATATGAAAGAAGCAATCGTTTTTTTTAACCAAAAAGAAATTAACAATTAAAGCTTGTATTTTTTTTTATTGTAATTTGCGTTCGTTATTCATTTTAAATGAAAATAAAAAAAACATATCTTTTTAAAATACTACTAATTTGCCTTTTATTATTGGCGACAATAAATTGTACAAGAATAAAAAAAGATACGCATTATATCGATATCCCATCTACTTCAATTGACTTAGGCGAAATTTTAAAAAAAGGGAAATTAACTGTTCTTGTAGAAAATAGCTCTACCTCCTTTTTCATTTATCGAGGCAAAAAAATGGGGTTTGAATATGAAATGCTCAAAGAATTTGCAAATGAACTTGGCGTTGAATTAGAAATAAAAATTGTCAATAACCTTGACGATTTAATTCCAATGCTAAACAATGGTGAAGGTGACATCATCGCATGTAACTACACAATTACGCGTGAACGAAAAAAACAAATTGATTTCTCACTCCCTTACATTCGCACTCCACAAGTATTAGTTCAGCGCAAACCCGAAGGATGGGAAAAAATGACTGCTGCAAAAATAAATTCTTTCTTGGTTCGGGATATCTCAGAATTGGCGCATAAAAAAGTACATGTTTGGAAAAATTCAAGTAATTATCAACGGCTAATTCACTTACAAGATGAAATTGGAGACACTATTTATATCGAAGAAGAAGAAGGATTAATTAGTACTGAAGAGTTAATCGAAATGGTTTCTGAAGGATTAATTGATTATACTGTGACAGAAGAAAATATCGCTAAAGTAAATAATCGCTTTTTTGATAATTTATGCATTACTACATATATTTCTGTTCCTCAAAAAATCGGTTTTGGTTTGAGGAAATCTAGTCCCTTATTAAACGCAAAATTAGACAAATGGCTTACCCAATTTATGTCCAAAAAAACATTCAAGTACATAAAAAACAAATACTTCGACAGCAAAAACACAACCCTAAATGCTACTGTAATAAAATCTAACCTTAAAGGAGGTCAATTATCCGTATATGATGCTGTTTTCAAAGAAGCTGCTTTAAAATACAACTGGGATTGGCTTCTGCTGGCTTCCGTAGCTTATCAAGAATCAAAATTCAACCCAAACGTCAGAGGTTTTGGAGGCGCATATGGAATGATGCAATTTATGCCTAACACAGGTCCAAAATATGGTGTTTACCCGAGCTCTCCTCCAAACATACAGATTTTAGGTGCAATGAAAAAGATGTCCAAAGATTTTAATTCTTGGAATCAAATACCAGATAAAGCTCAACGTGAAAAATTCACCTTAGCGACATACAACGCAGGAAAAGGGCATATTGAAGATGCCCAAAGACTAGCCAGAAAACATGGTTTAAATCCTTTTATTTGGGATGATAACGTAGAGGAAATGATGGCCAATCTTTCAAAAAGCGAATACTATAGAGACGAGGTCGTGAGAAATGGAGCGATGAGAGGGGCAAGAACAAATCATTACGTAAAAACAATTTATACTCGATATCTTGAATGGGCAAGCGTGTATAAATGATTTGATTAACTTTGAAATAAAAAATCAAACAACTTATAGTCATAGAAGGCCCAACAGCTAGTGGAAAAACAGCTTTAAGCGTAGCTTTAGCAAAACATTTTTCAACAGTGATTTTATCAGCAGATTCACGTCAATTTTATAGAGAATTATCCATTGGAACGGCTAAACCAACTATCGAAGAACAACAAGGAATTCAACATTATTTCATCGACTCTCATTCAATTACTGAAGACGTAACCGCTTCAACTTATGCTAAAGAAGCTTTAAACATTCTAGATACAGAATTTAAAAACCACGAAACTATTATTATGGTCGGTGGTTCTGGAATGTTTATTGACGCTGTTTGCAATGGATTAGATGACATACCTGCATCCATTGAATTGAGAAATGAACTGACGGACTTTGTAAAACAAAATGGAATAGATCCCCTTTTGGATGAACTAAATGAAAAAGACTCAGCATTCTATGCTATCGTAGACAAAAAAAATCCAGTTCGCATAATTAGAGCAATTGAAGCAATTCGACTTTCAAATATGACTTTTTCAGAAATGCGGAAGAATCAAAAAACAACTAGACCTTTTGAAATAATGCGCTTTATTATTGATCACGAGCGCGAAAAATTATATGAACGAATCAATTTACGCGTTGATATAATGATAGAAAATGGATTAATATCAGAAGTGAAAAGCTTATTGCCACATAAAAATTTAAGTTCATTAAAAACTGTTGGATATAGCGAATTATTTCGTTTTATTGAAGGCGAAATTGACTTGCAAGAAGCAATTGAATTAATTAAACAAAATTCAAGACGTTATGCAAAACGGCAATTAACCTGGTTCAGAAAACACGATGATGCGACTTGGATACCCTTTTCAACTGTCGATCAAATGACGAACGAAATAATCAAAAAAATAACTACCATCTGATATTCAAGTGGATACTCTTTTGGAACGATTCTTGAAAAACCACTTTTTAAATCATTAATTATGAAAATTGTTCTCGATCATATTATGCCGGTTCCATTAGCTTCTATAAAACATAGCAGCAATAGTATTTGGGGTAATTATATAGAATTGAATCATGGTGAAAAAATCCTGCTCAATGCCTCCAGTGGTAAAGGGAAATCAACATTCACATTAACTACAATAGGATTACGATCTGATTACGCAGGAACTGTAACCTACAACAATGTAGATGTACAAACATTTAAACCAACTGATTGGGCGCTTATTCGTCAAGAAAAAATCTCGGTCGTATTTCAAGATCTTCAGCTCTTTCCAAATTTGACAGTTGGTGAAAACCTACTTTTAAAAAACAGTTTGAATCCAGTTTATTCTGTACAAGAAATTCGTAAAATGTTGGAACGTTTAGAAATTGAAGATAAATGGGAACAACAATGCAGTTTGCTTTCAATGGGACAACAACAGCGCGTAGCAATCATTAGAGCAATGTGTCAGCCCTTCGAGTTGTTGATTTTAGATGAACCTTTTTCACATTTAGATGAAGAAAATACACAAAGATGTTTTACAATGATTAATGAGAGGTGCACTGAACAAGGCGCAGGATTTGTATTAACCACTTTAGGTGATGACCACAAATTCAAGTATGATAAAGAATTAAAACTGTAAGTCATGTTAAACAAACTATTATATAAAAATCAAGATAAAAAGCAGTTGGTAATTGCAATTATCGGTGCGTTTATGGGAATCACTTTTTTGATTACATCAATTCATTATTTAATAAAAGTCAATGACTTTGGAAAAGGATCTGATATTTTAGGACCAAATACGATCATCGTTCAAAAGAAGGTCACAAATTCTAGTTCTTTGAACATGACGAAAACTGATTTTTCTGAAAATGAAATTAAAAAGATAAAGGCAGAACCATTCATTCAAGATGTTCAACCCGTGATCAGCAATAATTTTGATGTTTCTTTTGAAACAGCAGACCCAATGGTTCCAAGATTTAGATCTGATGTATTTATTCAAACTGTTGATCAAAAATTTCTTGATGTAAAATCAACTAAATGGCATTGGAAAGAAGGCGATAAATTTGTTCCTATAATCATGCCGAGAGATTTTTTGGTTATGCTAAATACGTTCATGAGTTCAAGTGGAATTCCACAAATATCGGATGATTTAGCGATGGATATTAAATTCAAATTCACACTAAAAGGAGAAACAGATAAGGAATGGGTTGATGCCCGAATTATTGGATTCACGAATGAAGTATCGTCAATTCTTGTTCCTGAAAGCTTCATGGAATATGGAAATGCTAAATACACTTCTGGTAAAGAGAAAAAAATTACGCAAATCATGATCTCGGGAAAAGAAAGTGAATTTGGCTTGGTTGAAGATTTATTGAAGAAAAGAGGTTTAGAATCCAAAAATGCACAAATGGTGGTTGGGCGATTAAAAAGTGTTGTCGGTACACTATTCCTGGTTGTCCTAGGTATTTCAATTATTGCAGTTTTCGTTTCTGGACTAGTATTAATTCAATACATGCAATTGTTAATGTCTCGCAATGCATATGAAGTTCGAACGTTACTTAGAATTGGCTTTTTCCCTCAAGTAGTCATAAAGAGCTTTTTCTTGTATTTTGTTAAGATTTTTGGAATAGTTTCAAGTTTAGGATTACTTGTGTTTTTTGTTTTTAAATACTTTTTAGATACCATGTTTGAATCAGGTGGGCTTTATATTGATACGCAGATTTCAATGATTGCACTGATTTCTTTAGCTGGAACCTATTTACTTTTTGTTTTAGCGAGTTATCGAACAGCAAAAAATGGCATTTTCAAGCAATACTAAATGGTTAAAGAAATGTTAATTAAAAGGACTTTCGTAAATTTGTCACGTCTTTAAAATAAATTCAACCTATAATTAAAAATAGCATATGAAATCAATACTAATTTTAGCCATCACTTTTGTTTCTTTTATGTCTTTTGGACAAAAAATGAAATTCAAAGTAAGCAACCAAAAAGACACAACTGTATTCTTAGTAAAATATTTTGGAAAAGGATTGTATTATGCAGATACTGCGGAAATAAAAGCTGGATATGTTGAATTCGACGGGAAAAATCAAAAACCTGGTATTTTTGGTGTTTTATTTCCAGGCCAAAAATACTTTGAGTTCATTTATAACAGTGAAGAAGTAAACATGGAAACCTCGGCACTCGATTTTGTAGGCAATATGAAGGTCAAAAAATCCGAAGAAAATAGAATTTTCATGGATTACATTAAATTCATTGGTCCGAAAAAGACGGAAGCAACAATAATAACAGATGAGAGAGCTAAATTAAAAGCAACTGATCCTGGATATAAAGAATTAACAGCAAAAATCGATGCCATTAACAAAGAAGTTATTGATTATCAAAATAACTTAATTTTAGTTCACAAAGCATTATTGGTTTCAAAAATTGTCAAAATGTCAATGGATGTAATAATTCCAGAAGCACCTTTAGATGCAAAAGGGAATATTATTGATTCTAATTACAGATTCAATTATTACAGAAACCATTACTGGGATAACATTGATTTGAATGACGACCGATTAGTGAATACTCCAGTATTTCATTCAAAAATGGAATATTATTTTGGAAAGAATATGCTTATCCAACATTGGGACACAATCATTAAATATTCATTCAAATTCTGTGATCAGTTGAATCCTAAATCAAAAACATTTGAATATGTTGTTTCTTGGATTACTTCAACTTATGGGAAAAGTAATATCATGGGAATGGATAAAGTTTATATCTACATGGCAGATCGCTATTACTGTTCGAAAAATGCTGAAGGAAAATCACCTGCCTTTTGGATGACACCAGAAAAATTAGAAGACTTGTGTGAGAAAATACCAGTTCAAATGAATTTGGTCTTGGGAGCAAAACCACCAAATGTTATTTTACGTGATACAACAGATGTTAATTGGAGAGATTTTTATAGTTTAAAATCAGAATATACTATCCTTTATTTCTGGGATCCAGAATGTGGACATTGTAAAAAAACAACACCAAAATTAGAGGTATTATACAAACAAAAGTTCAAAGATAGAAACATCGAAATATTTTCAGTTGGAAAAGCTGTTGGTGAAGATTTTCAAAAATGGAAAGATTTTGTTCGTACAAATGATTTGACATTTATTAATGTTGGTGTAACAGATGCCTTATTTAAAGCAGCGATGGAGGACGCGAGACAATTTGTTCCTAAATACACAACCATTGAATCTTTGAACTATCAAACAACATACGATATCTTCTCAACGCCAAGAGTTTTTGTGTTAGATAAAGATAAAAACATCATTGCTAAGAGCATTTCAATTTCACAATTAGAAGATTTAATGGATAGGTTACAAGGTAAACAAGATCTCCCTAAATTATTCCCTCCTGATCCAGAAGAGGACGAACAAATGCATTGACACGGTTAATTAAAAGGTTGTAGAAATACAACCTTTTTTTATTTACAACTTGTTAGTAATAAGAATTTTTTTTAAGTTCATTGATTTTGTACTTTTGTTCAACATTTTAATCGTTGAATATGAATTTTTTAAAGTTAATTATTGTTTTTTTACCCTTCATAAGCTTTGGTCAAATTGCTGCTTGGGATTTTACAGGTGAAAATACAGTAGCAACAAGTACAGCTGAAATATATGCTGCAAATTTAGATGCATCAAGCACAATTACGAGAGGCTCTGGTGCTTCTGCTTCTGCTGGAGCTAATTCATTTAGAACGGTTGGTTTCCAAAATAATGGAATTGCAGTAACCAATACTGATTATTTTGAAACTACTTTTTCAGCCGCAGCTGGATATACTTTATCACTTACTTCAATTAATGCAAATTTTGCGGGAACGGGAACCTTTTCAGCTACTCCTGGAGTTCAAATGCAATATGCTTGCAGCTTAGATGGTTTAACTTTCACATTTATCGGATCTCCTTTTTTTAAAATTGGGAATGGAGCAATGAACCAAATTGATTTATCAGGAATAACACAATTACAAAATGTTCCAAGTAATGCCACTGTTACTATTCGTTTATACGCAAGTGGACAAACTCCAACAGGTGGTTGGGGATATACTTCTTCTGCATTAGGAATCTATGGCCTTCAATTTGGAGGAAGTGTTAATGCACAAACTTGCAATACAGCTGCAATAATTTCGCCCGTTTCTTGTAACTCATACACAGTTCCAAGTGGTGATGAAACATATACTGTATCAGGAACTTATTATGATACAATTCCCAATGCCGCACTTTGCGATAGTATTCTTACAATCAATTTAACAATTACAGCTGGGTCGATTACCTATTATGCTGATACTGACAATGACGGATTAGGTGATTTGAACAACATAACTACTGGCTGTTCATTGCCGCTAGGATATGTGACAAACAGCAACGATTGTAATGATCTCAATCCTGCGATAGGTATTGCATCAACAATTTATTATTTAGATGCAGATAATGACACCTACGGAACTCCTTTAACAACTATTATTGCATGTTCTCAGCCAGTTGGATATGTTTCTAATAATTTAGATTGTAATGATGTTGATATTTTAATCAATCCAGCTGCAACTGATATTTTTGATAATGGAATAGATGAAGATTGCTCTGGATCAGATGCTTCTTCATTAGGATCAGATATAGGAATGTATCAATTTACACAAGTATCTGCTTGCCCAGTGACTGCGTTATCAGTTACAACTCAGCCTCTAAATGCTTTGTTTAGCAATTATTCCTCAAGTGGTGTAACTTGTTCACCAGCTGCAAATGTCTTCAGTAATAGTAATTGGAACCTAACAAGTACATTAGATTTGAATGAATACAATGAATTTTCTATTACGGCAAATGATTGTTCATCTCTAGATATAAACAGAATTATTTTCACTCATAGAATCAGTTCTACAGGAGGAACACCAACATGGACATTGCGCTCAAGTGTTGATAATTTTACTTCCAATTTAGGAATAGGAACACCTTTAACAACAGATAGAACGGATACTGTAAATTTATCAAGTGCTTTTGATGCTTTATCTCAAGTAACATTTAGATTTTACATTACAAATATGGGAGGTACAGGGTCAACTTGGAGAAATGATAATGTAAGAATCATTGCAAATTTTGGAACTCAGACTCCTCAAACTTATTATGCGGATAGTGATAATGATAATTTTGGTAATCCAGCAGTAAGTATATTAGTGTGCACACCACCAAATGGATACATATTAAATAATACTGATTGCGATGATACAGATAATTTAATTAATCCAACTACCATTTGGTACCAAGATACTGATGGGGATTTAATTGGAAATACGTTAGTTATAATAACTTCATGTATCCAGCCAGCTGGTTATGTCTTAACTCCGGGAGATTGTAATGATAATAACAATCTAATCTTATCCCCAATAACCTATTACTTGGATGCTGATAATGATGGACATGGTTCAATGGTCGGAATTCCATTAATTAGTTGTACGAATCCTGGAGCAGGATATGTTACACTTTCAGACGATTGTAATGATGCAAACAGTACAATTTATCCAAATGCAACAGAAATTTGTGACGGATTAGACAACGATTGTAATGGTTTGTCAGATGATGGTTTAATTTTTACACCATATTTTACTGATTCAGATAATGATTCCTTTGGAACCGGAACAAGTATATTATATTGTCAAAATCCAGGAATTGGTTTTGCTTTAATAGATGGTGATTGTGATGATTTAAATGGTGCTATTGGACTTGCTTCAACTATTTACTATTTAGATTCAGATAATGACACGTATGGTAATCCTTTGATTTCAATTGTTGCTTGTATTGCACCTGCAGGATACGTTACGAATAGTTTAGATTGCAACGATGGTGATATTTTAATAAATCCAGCTGCTTTTGATATTTTGGATAATGGCATTGATGAAGATTGCTCTGGATCAGATGCTTCTGCGGCTGGAATAGCGATTGGTCTTTATGAATTTACTGATTTAGGAGTTTGCCCCGTAATTGCCGACACAGTATCAATTCAACCTATCAATGCTTTGTTTAGCAATTATTCGTCAATTGGAACAACTTGTTCATCGTCCGCAAATGTTTTCAGTAACAGTAATTGGAACCAAACAGGTACATTGGATTTAAATGAGTACAATGAATTTTCTCTTACGGCGAATGATTGTTCAACCTTAGATCTTAATAAAATTATTTTTACCCATAGAATCAGTGCTTCTGGTGGAACGCCAACATGGACTCTACGTTCAAGTATTGATAATTTTGTTGCTGATTTAGGAACAGGAACACCACTTGTAAATGATAACACAGACACGGTGAATTTATCAGCTGCGTTTGATGCTTTATCTCAAGTAACTTTTAGATTCTATATCACAAATATGGGTTCGTCGGGTGCAACATGGAGAAACGATAATGTTTCAATCATAGCAAATTTCGGAACATTAATACCTCAAACTTATTATGCTGATACCGATGGAGATAATTTTGGTGATCCTTTAGTAAGTATATCTGTTTGTACTACTCAAAACGGCTACATTTTAGATAACACAGATTGTGATGATACTGATGGTTTAATTAATCCAAATACGATTTGGTACCAAGATAATGACGGAGATTTGACCGGAAATGCTTTAGTTACCTTGACCCAATGTTTACAACCTATTGGTTATGTTTTAACCCCTGGTGATTGTGATGATAATAATAATCTTGTAATAAATCCTACAACTTATTATTTAGATGCAGATGGTGATGGTCATGGTTCAATGACTGGTCTAGCAATTACTAGTTGCACGAATCCCGGTATGGGATATGTTACAATTTCAGATGATTGTGACGATGCACTAAATACAGTTTATCCAGGAGCACCTGAAATTTGCGACCAATTAGATAACAATTGTAATGGTCCATCAGATGAAGGATTAATTTATAACGCGTATTTCACGGATACAGACAATGACACATACGGAACTGGAACTGGAACATTATTTTGCCAAGATCCAGGTACAGGTTATTCATTGATTGATGGAGATTGCAATGATTCTAATCCAAATGCGTATCCTGGAGCAACGGAAATTTTGAATAATGGGATTGATGAAAACTGTGATGGAACAGACAATTATCTTGGAACACCAGAAATTGACAATGTTATTTTCACTATTCAACCAAATCCATCGACTGGTATTTTTAAAGTTAATTTTAACCAATTAATTACTGGTCGTATTGAATGTTCCGATTTGAATGGCAAAATAGTAAGTTCTCAAACAATTGAAAATTCATTTGTGGTTCTCAATTTAACTTCCATTTCTAATGGAACCTATATTTTAAAGATTATCTCGGAGAATGGTATTGCGCAGCAGCGAATTGTTATTCAAAAATAAATCAACTTTTTTGGTTGAAGGCTATCCATTTCGGGTAGCCTTTTTTATTCCTATCAAATGCTTAACTTTAACGAGTAAATAATTTACGTTGTGGTCAAAAAAATTAAATCTATAATCAATATGAAAAAGCTGATTCTTTTTATTTGTATTTCATTACTCTCAGGATTTTCTAATGCTCAAAATTACTGGCAACAGGAAGTAAATTATACCATTTCAGTAAAATTGGACGATATTAACAATTCAATCAGTGGATATGAAGAATTTGAATACATCAATAATTCACCTAATGATTTGAATGAAATCTATATTCACTTATGGCCAAACGCTTATAGAAATGGTAAAACAGCTTTAGCGAAACAGCAGTATGAAGGCGGTCAAACAACTTTGAAATATGGAAATGAAGCTGACAAAGGAGGAATTGACTCATTGGATTTCAAAATAAATGGCACAAAAGTAAACTGGGAATTTGATCCTCTAAACATTGATATTTGCATCTTATATTTAGCAACGCCTTTAAAATCAGGAGATCGTTTTTCAGTTTCTACTCCGTTTAAAGTCAAACTTCCTTCAGGATCAATCTCACGCCTTGGACACGTTGGACAGTCTTATCAAATTACGCAGTGGTATCCAAAGCCTGCTGTCTATGATAAAAATGGTTGGAACCAAATGCCTTATTTAAATCAAGGGGAATTTTATTCTGAATACGGGTCGTTTGATGTAAGCATTACGCTTCCAAAAAACTACATTGTTGGCGCAACAGGAGATTTACAAACACAAACTGAAATAGAATTTTTAAATTCTAAAGCAGAAGAAACCAATAAAAAATTAAGTGATTATTTATCTCAAGCTCAAGGAAGAAAGGGTAAGACAGTCTTCCCTCCTTCTGATTCTGAATTCAAAACTATTCGCTACACACAAAGTAAAGTACATGATTTTGCCTGGTTTGCTGATAAACGTTTTGCAGTATTAAAAGGTGAAGTTCCCCTGCCTGAATCAAAAAGATTGGTGACAACTTGGGCAATGTTTGTTCCACATAATGCGCTCACATGGCAACATGCAATTGAATATATCAATGATGGAACTTATTTCTATTCATTGTGGAACGGTGATTATCCGTATAATAATGTTACAGCTGTTGATGGTACAATCAGCGCAGGTGGAGGAATGGAATATCCGAATGTTACGGTAATTGGAAATGCAAGTTCAAAGGAAGAATTAGAAGTTGTCATTGTGCACGAAGTTGGTCATAACTGGTTTTATGGAATATTAGGTTCCAATGAACGTGTTCACGGATGGATGGACGAAGGAATGAATACCTTAAATGAAGTGCGATATATTCAAACAAAATACCCTGATAACCAAAGAATGTCAGATATGGTATTGGGTGGAAGATTTCATTTTAACGATTTAGACCACCACGATATGGGTGATATTTCTTATCGAATGACAGCAGTTTTAGGAGAAGATCAACCCTTAGAAACACATTCAGCTAAATTCTCCTCGCTTAACTATGGCGTGATCATGTATCAAAAAACGGGACTTGTTTTTTACTATTTGAAAGATTACTTGGGTGAAGAATTATTTGGAAAATGCATGCATGCTTATTTCGAAGAATGGAAATTTAAACACCCGCAACCTGAAGACATGAAAGCTACATTAGAAAGAGCTTCAGGAAAAGATTTGAGTTGGTTGTTCGGTGATTTAATTCAAACATGTAATCACGTTGATTATAAATTAAAGAAAGTAAAAACAAGTGAAGAAGGAACGCTTGTTACAGTCAAAAATGTTGGACAAGTAAATGGTCCAATTGAAGTAAATGTTTTCAAGAATGGCGAAATTGTAGAGACTCAATGGGCTGAACCAAATAACAAAAAAACAACCTTAACCTTGAGTACAAAAGATGCCGATGAAGTGCGTATTGATGCAACAAAGGATATTCCTGAAATGTATCGTGGAAATAATAATTGGCATTCAAAAGGAATGTTGGGAAAAGTGGAACCAATTAAATTTGAATTCTTGATTGGAGATAATGAAGCGACGAAAAATAATTTGTATTGGAGCCCAATTGTCGCTGGAAACATGTATGATAAATTTATGATTGGCGCCGTAATTCACAATAATGGCATTCCATTTAACCGTTTTCAGTTTTTAATTGCACCAATGTATTCTTTTGGCCGACAAATGGTTTCAGGCATTGGAGAATTCTCGTACACCTGTTTACCGAAAAAGTATATAAAAATTTCTCGTTTTGGTGTTTCAATTAAATCTTTTAAAATGGATTCAAGTTCTACCATTCGCAAGAATGATGGAACCTATTTAGCGATTGCACCTTATTGGAACGTGAAAATCGGGAATCGCACGAATTCTCCGTTTTCTCAAAATTTCACTCTTCAAGGCGTCGGTAAATATGATTTTTACGATTCATTAAAAACAGATTACATAGGTGGTTTTGCAAAATACGCTATAGACTTCACACGACCTGATCACCAAGTTCATTTTGCCTTACGAACTGATTTAATCAAAGCACAAGATGCAAAAATGGCGAGAGTAAATATTGATGCCAGCTACAAATTTCGTTACTTGAAAAACAAAATGAAACGTTGGGTTGAAGTTCGCGGGTTTATTGGAAACACGTATAATTTAAATTTAACGCAAGGCACAAATACCTATAGATATTCCATGTCTTTAAGCGGTAACGATGGTTCACAGGATTTATTTTTTGAAGATTATTATTTTGGACGAAATGCCAACTCAGGTATTTGGTCACAACAAAGAGACGAAAATATGGGTGGATTTAAAAGCACAAGTAGGTATGGTACAACCACTCATTTTATGGCAGCAGGAAATTTATACCTTCAATTACCAATTCCAAAGATGAGTATTTTTGGATTATTCGCTGATTTTGGAGCATTTTCAAATGGCACAAGTGTGAATTCAGCAATTAATACAGGAGTAGGCATTCGATTGGCGAAAGTGTTTGCCATTTACTTCCCAGCATGGATGAGTAAAGAATTGAATGACTCTTTTGGATCTTCGAATTATGCACGAAAAATAAGATTTACATTAAAAATGAATATTGTTAATAAAGGATTGAAATTGAGTTCTTTGTTGAATTGATTTATTGTTTAGTGTTCTAATGATTTTATTGTATCTACCAAATAACACACCTGAAACACTAGTAATCATTGATGTTCTACGTAATATAGCTATTTTACAAATTTGCTAAATATGTGACTCTAAATTTCAAGAAGTATAATGAATTAAATACTTCATTAAAAATCCTTGAAGCATAAAAAAGGCTAGAAATATTTTCTAGCCTTTTTGTTTTTTATCTGTTACTATACTGTCCTTTGCTCTTTCGAATATTCACCGAAACGATTTTATATTCTGGGCACATTGCCAAACTATCGTGTTCATCACTTGTTATAAGATTTAACATTACTTCTGGAAAGTGAAAAGTTGTACTCATAATTCCGGGTTTAACCTCATCCGTAATCCTTGCTTTGATATCCACTTTACCTCTTGGAGATTCAACACAAACCATATCGCCCTCATTGATTAAATGTCGTTGAGCATCTACTTCATTGATTAACAAGACATCTTCCGTGAGAATTTTGACATTCCCAGTTCTTCTTGTCATCGTACCAGAATTGTAATGTTCTAATTCTCTATTCGTTGTGATGATATATGGATATTCTTTACCGTTTTTAAGTGTCTCGTTGCTTTCTTTGAAATCAAAGTAATGAAATTTTCCTTTTCCTCTGGTGAATTCTTGCAAGTGCAATATTTCCGTGTCTGAACCGTCTTTTGCAACTGGCCATTGTTTACCACTATCACCCAATCCATCCCATTGAACTCCTGCGAAGAAGGGTACAATTTGACTAATTTCCTGCAACATCGTATCAGCATCATAATCAGCTTGAGCATAACCCATTTTATTCATGATATCAACCAATATTTGTCCATCGCTTTTTGTTCCTTCTAATGGTTCAACAGCTTTTATAACGCGTTGAATTCTTCTTTCAGCATTTGTAAATGTTCCGCTTTTCTCGAGGAATGTTGCTCCTGGAAGTACAACGTGAGCATATTTAACGGTTTCAGTCATGAAGATTTCTTGAATAACCAACAACTCCAAATTCTCCATTGCGGCAATGACTTTATTTGTATTTGGATCAGTTTGAACAACATCTTCACCCATTAACCATAACGCTTTCAGATTACCTTCAATTGAGGCTTCGAACATTTCTGGTATTTTCAATCCTTTGCTAAAAGGAATCTTTGTCTTGTAAAATGCTTCGTATAATTTATTGACTTCAGGATCATACGAATTCATATATCCAGCACCTTGATGAGGCTGACAACCCATATCTGCAGCACCTTGAACGTTGTTTTGTCCACGTAATGGATTCACTCCAACTCCTCTTCTACCGATATTGCCAGTAATCATAGCTAAATCTGAAATCAACATCACGGTATGTGTTCCTTGAGAATGTTCAGTAACGCCTAAACCGTGGAATGACATTGCATTTGGTGCATTTGCATAGGCCAAAGCTGCTGCTTTTACGAGTGATTTTTCAACACCTGTAATACGTTCCATTTCATCTATATCAACCTTTAGAATCATTGCTTTAAAGTCGGCATATCCTTCTGTTCTATTATCAACGAATTCATTTGCAACTGCCCCTTCAGTTATAATATAATACAACATCATATTTAGTAACGCGACATTTGTTCCAGGTTTTAACTGTAAATGATACGTTGCATAACGCGCCATTTCTGTTCTTCTAGGATCAATAACGATTGAAGGTTTTCCTTTCATGGCAAATTGCTTCAACTTCGCTCCAGTTACGGGATGTGCGTCAGTTGGATTTGCTCCAATAACCATGATGCAATCTGTATATTTGATGTCTTCAACAGAATTTGTTGCCGCACCCGTTCCAAAAGCATTTTGCATTCCTAAAGCCGTTGGCGAGTGACAAACACGTGCACAACAGTCAATATTATTCGTTCCAATTACCGCACGAATGAATTTCTGCATCAAGTAATTTTCTTCGTTGGTACATCGTGCAGAAGAAATTCCAGCGATTGAATCTGGACCATTTTTCTGTTTGATATCCGTTAATTTATTTGCTATAAACTCATACGCCTCATCCCATGTTGCAGGTTCTAAAACTCCATTTTTTCGAATCAATGGCGTTTTAATTCTGTCTGGATGGTTGTAGAAAGAGAATGCAAATCGTCCTTTCAAACACGTATGACCTTGATTCACTTCAGCATCATAAGGAGCTTGAATAGATTTCACTTTACCATTTACAACTGAAACTTCTAAATTACAACCTACACCACAATACGTACAAACCGTTCTGACTTTTTCATCAGCAACAACAGATTTTGATTCAAAAACATCTGATATTGCTGATGTTGGGCAAGCTTGAGCACATGCACCACAACTTACGCAATCAGAACCGAAAAATGATTCATTATTTCCTTTAATGATATGGCTATCAAAACCTCTTCCAGCCATGCTTAATACTAATTCACCTTGAACTTCATCACACGCTCGTACACATCTAAAACAATTGATACATTTTGATAAATCGGACGTCATGTATGGGTGACTCAAATCTTTTTTTCTATCCAAATGATTTTTCCCAGCTGGGTAACGTACATCACGAACGCCAACTTTAGCTGCAACACTTTGCAATTCACAATTATTGTTTACTTCGCACGTCAAACAATCCAACGGATGATCAGTCAAAACCAACTCAACGATGTTCTTTCTCAAGCGCGTGATTCGTTCGCTGTTCGTGTAGATAAATGAATTTGGAATAACTGGCGTATGGCAAGAAGCTTGAGCTTTCGCTGGCCCATCTTGTGTAAAAGCAACGTCCACGCTACAAACACGACATGCACCAAAAGGATCTAGATTTGGCGCATCACATAACGTGGGAACAAGTTCATTTCCTAAATGTCTTTTTACAAAACTCAAAATGGTTTCGCCTTCAGTTATCTGATAAATTTTATCGTTGATATATGCTGTTAAACTCATCGTAAATTATTTAGTAAAGTAAGGTGCCAATTCAGCTTCAAAATAGTTCATTGCATTTTTAACTGGCAATGGAAGTCCACCACCTAATGCACAAAGAGAACCTGTTTCCAAGGTTTCTAGTAAATCGTTCATTAAGGTAACATCAATTTTGAAATCCTCATTTTGCGCTTTGGTAAGCATTTCTGCTCCTCGAGTTGAGCCTAAGCGACAAGGAAAACATTTACCACAACTTTCGTGCGCAGTAAATTTAAAAAGGTGTTCAATGTATTTGATTATCGGATAATCTGCTGGCAAACATACAATCGAAGCGTGACCTAACAAAAAACCTTCTTTTGCGAACGAATCAAAATCCACAGTTAAACTATCGATTTTACTAACCGGAACTAAACCTCCTAATGGTCCACCAATATGCATTGCCTTGATTGGAATTCTAAATCCTCCACCAAGTTGATTAATGACAGTTGACAATGGTGTACCCATATCGACTTCATAAATTCCAGGAGTATTAAAATGACCATCAAGTGAAATTAATTTCGTTCCAGATGATTTTTCAGTTCCGATAGCCGCGTATGCTTTTCCACCATTTTCAAAAATAAAAGGAAGATTTGCCAATGTTTCAACATTGTTTACTGCAGTTGGTTTATTGAACAATCCTTGTTGTGTTGGATATGGAGGACGAACGCGTACTTCTGGTCGTTGACCTTCAATAGATGAAAGTAACGCTGTTTCTTCACCACAGATATACGCTCCTTGCGCTTTGATAACTTTGAACTCAAAATTGAATCCTGAATTATTGATATTTTGTCCAAGTAGGTTTTCTTTTTTCAAATCAGCGATACAATCTGAAATAATATCTACAGATTCAGGATATTCTCCACGAATGTAAACGACACCACATTCCGCGCCAGTGATATATCCCGCAATCATCATTCCCATCAATAAAGCGTGTGGACGTTGCTCCATAATATAACGATCGGAATAAGCTCCAGGGTCACCTTCATCGGCGTTACAAACGATATATTTTGCATCTGAAACAGCATTCTTACAGGATTCCAATTTGAAAGCCATTGAAAATCCAGCTCCACCTCTACCACGTAATCCTGAATCTTTCAGGTGAACCAATAATTCTTTTGAATCTTTCGAAATACAATCGGTAAAGATTTTATAATATTCACTAATTGAACCGTATTCTTTGGTCAAAATTGGATTTCCAATACTTCCAACATTGTATGTTTCAAGTGTCGTCTTATCCCCATTTTTAATTGCTTCAATTTGATTGATGTCCTTTCCTGAATAATTTTTTCCATCAATATGAAAAGCACTGTTCTCATGGCAACGCCCCAAACAACACATTTCACCTATTTCTTTCGCTTCGAATTGAGTTTCTAATTTTTCGTGCACAGCTTTTTGAGTTCCAGCAATCATACAAACACTTCCGTTACACACGTATGCTTTTTTGCCTTGATTTTCTGGTTTCAAAAAATCATAAAAGGAAACCGTTCCATAAACAGTTGATTTTCCTACTAGAAATTCTTCGTGCAATTTATCCATTGCTTCAGAACTTGGTGTACCTGTTTTAGAAGCAGCAATTCCAAGCTCTTCGAATAAATTCTTATCAGTTCCTTTTCGACCTAATAGATGACTTAAATTATTTGACATCAGTTTTAACTTTAACCTCATTTGCTTTCAATTGATTTGCACCAATTTCAACCATTTGAGGATTTGAATAAATAGTAAATTTATTATTTCTACAGAAAGCCATCAATGTAATTCCAGCCTCTTGTGCATTGTCAATCGCTAGTGAAGAAGGAGCTGAAACGGCAGCTAAAAATGGAATTCCAGCCGATTTTATTTTGCTTACAATTTCATATGAAATGCGTCCACTTACAGTGATACATTTTACTTTGTGCAGAAGGTTGTTATTGATTAAATAACCAATTACTTTATCAACTGCGTTGTGTCTTCCAATATCTTCTTGAAGCACAATCATTTTGCCATCAATTGTGAAAGCACCAGCAGCATGAGTTCCACCAGATTTATGAAAAGTCTCTTGGCCAATGCTAACTTGTTCAAACATGAGAGGAACAAATTCTGCTTTTAAAATTTCATTATTAGAAATTGAAATACATTCTTCTTCTTCCAAAGATGTTTTACCACAAACGCCACATGAAGAGGAAGAAATCACGTTTCGCGTTCCTGCAAAATCTTTTAAAATCAATTCAGTTGGAATAACAACATTCACAGCTGTAATATGTCCTGCTTTATTAATCTCTAAAACGTCTATTTTTGGTTGAACTTTTTGACTTCTATATACATTTTCGCCGAATAACAAACCTCTAACAAGCTCTTTTTCATTCCCAGGAGTTTGCATTGTTACAGTAAAAGGAATGCTATTCACCGCAATACTCAAGGGAACTTCAATAGAAATAACATCCTCCAATTTAGAGAATGTTATTCCATTGTATAGAACACCGTTATAAAGTTCAATTTTCATTCGAAAACTTCTATTTATGAAAGTCCTGTAATGTTTCCATCATTGTCAATGTCCATTCCTTCAGAAGCAGGAACAGCAGGTAAACCTGGCATTCTCATCATATCCCCAACAATAGCAACAACAAATCCAGCTCCATTCGCTAATTCAAACTCACGAATATTGATTTTAAAATCTCTTGGTCGCCCCACTCTTTTTTCATCATCGGAAAAAGATTTCTGCGTTTTTGCCATGCAAACAGGGAAACCATTCACTCCAAGTTTGTCAAATTCTTTTAGTTGATTTTTCGCTTTTGGAGAATAGGTCACGTCTATCGCTCCATATATTTCTTTAGCAATCGTACTAATTTTATCTTCTATTGATAAACTCCAATCGTATAATTGGTGGTAATTATTTGTTTTACTTTCAACAACATCAACAACAGCTCTAGCCAAATCCATTGTGCCATTTCCACCATCACCCCATCCTTTTGAAAGAACAGCTTTTACTCCTAATGCAGCACATTTCTCAACCACATATGCAATTTCAGCATCTGAATCAGAGAAGAAATTATTAATCGCAACAACTGGAGTTAAGCCGAATTTCTTGCAATTTTCAATATGTTTTTCAAGGTTTTCAAATCCTTTAGCGATATACTCCATGTTTGGCGTATTGTATTCTGGAGGAGTCGCACCACCGTGATGACGCAGCGCTCTAACAGTCGCAACAAGAACAATCGCTTTTGGTTTTAACCCACCAACTGGGCATTTGATATCCAAGAATTTCTCGGCTCCTAAATCAGCACCAAATCCTGCTTCTGTCACAACGTAATCGCTTAATGACATTCCCATTTTAGTAGCAACAATAGAATTTGTACCTTGAGCAATATTCGCAAATGGTCCACAGTGAATAATCGCTGGATTTCCTTCTAACGTTTGAACAAGGTTTGGTTTGATTGCATCTTTTAATAAAAGTGCCATTGCACCTTCAGCTTTCAATTCACGCGCATAAACTGGACGTTTATCGAATGTGTAACCAATAAATATATTCCCTAATCTTGTTTTTAAATCTGCGAAGTCTTTCGCTAAACAAAGAATTGCCATTACCTCAGAAGCGGCAGTAATATTGAATCCAGATTCTCTTGGAATACCATTTGCAGTTCCACCGATCCCGATAATGATGTGACGTAAAGAACGATCGTTCATGTCCATCACACGTTTCCAAACAATTGTCCGTGGATCGATAGTCAGGTTGAATGTTTTGTTCTGAATGTTGTTATCAATCAATGCTGCTAGAAGGTTGTTTGCTTTTTCAATTGCAGAAAAATCTCCTGTGAAATGAAGGTTAATATCTACCATTGGGATTACTTGCGAGTATCCACCACCCGCTGCACCACCTTTCATTCCGAAAACTGGGCCAAGAGAAGGTTCACGCAAAACAACCATTGCTTTTTTACCAATTTTATTTAAACCATCCGTTAAACCAATAGAAACAGTTGTCTTCCCTTCGCCTGCTGGAGTTGGGTTGACAGCACTTACAAGTATTAAATTACTTTGAGCAACTTTGCTTTCATCAATTAGACTTAAAGGAAGTTTTGATTTATATTTCCCATAATGTTCTAAATCATCAAGAGAAACACCAATTTTTGCAGCTATTTCGTTTATATGTGTGATTTTTGCGCTTTGTGCAATTTCAAGATCTGTCAATGTTGCCATAATTTTTAGAATTTCAAATGGTCGTATAGTTTTTATTTTAACGTAAGTACCAAAATACCAATTATTCCGATTCATTTGACATTAATTTTGGTCAAGGCAACTATACTTATAAAGAATGAAATGTTGATTTAGTATTGTGAATTAGCATGCCCTTTTTCCTGATAGGAAATTGATATCTTTCAGAAAATATAATTTTAAAATGAACAAGCAATATTTATATAGTGCAACTTCGCAATATTACGTAGAACATCAATGATTACTTAAGTTTCAAGACAATTAATCGTGTTTTACCTTTTTAAACACTATCTGTTCACGGACATTTGTTAACGTTTTATTTGGCATAGTCCCTAAGGGACAAAAATGCATCGCAAATTGAAATTTGCTATGGCTATGCAGTCCCTACGGGGCATGATATTTAAATAAATGCAACTTCGTTCAATTGGCTAGAGCACAAATGAATACCGGGATTTAAGAAGTGAGGAAATATTGAATTGAATAATAATCAAATAAAACTAACCTCAAGCATATTCTGACAATTCCAACCAGCGATCAGTAATTTCTTCGAGTTTTTGGACTACTTCAGCTAACCGATTTCCAGCATTCATAATGTCTTCGTTTGAAATTGTAGAATCAGAAAGTTTTGTAGTCAATGTTTCCTTTTCGGATTCAAGAGAATCCATGTCCTTTTCTATTTTTTTGAATTCTTCTTTTTCTTTGAAAGAAAGTTTCTTTTTCTCCTCAACTGAAGAATTTGATAGCTGCGTCACTTTGACTTCTTTAACAGTTTCCTTTGCCCCTGAGCTCGTCGAAGAGTCTTTCTTGTAATCAACAGCCGTTTGCTTTCTGTATTCAGTATAATTTCCAATGATATCTTTCATAGCTCCATCTCCTTCGAAAACAAAAAGGTGGTCTACCATTTTATCCATGAAATAACGGTCGTGAGAAACAACAATTAAACATCCTTCAAACGTTCTTAGATAATCTTCAAGAACCGTCATTACAAAGATATCAAGATCATTTGTTGGCTCATCTAAAATCAAGAAGTTCGGATTTGACATCAACACGGTCATCAATTTCAAACGGCGCTTTTCTCCCCCACTCAATTTGTGAACGAAGTTGTAATGCATTTTACGATCAAATAAGAATTTCTCTAAAAACTGAGCAGCAGATAACTGTCGGCCTTTTTCTAATGGAATAAATTCAGCAATGTCACGAATTACGTCAATTACTTTTTTATCTTCATCAACCTTGATCAATTCCTGACTGTAATAGCCAAAAACAACCGTTTCTCCTATTACCACTTTTCCTCGGTCAACTTCTTCTCTGCCTTGAATCACATTTAGAAAAGTAGATTTTCCAGTGCCGTTATTTCCAACAATTCCCAAACGCTCTTTTCTTTGAAAATTGTAGGTAAAATTATCCAGAATTACTTTAGGTCCGTATGCTTTCCCAATTTTATGCAATTCCAAAATTTTAGAACCCAAACGTTCCATTTTTACCGGAATTTCGACTTCAGAATCATCCACACGCTGACTTGCAGCTTTTTTAACCTCGTCAAAATTTCCAACTCTTGCTTTTTGCTTTACACTTCTTGCTTTTGGTTGGCGTCGAATCCAATCCAGTTCTTTCTTAAAGGTGTTTTTGGCTTTCTCGATAGTAGAACCTAATTGTTCTTGTCGTTCCGCTTTTTTCTCTAAATAATAAGAGAAATTTCCTTTGTATTTATAAAGTGTTTTGTCTTCTAATTCAAAAATAGTATCACATACAACTTCCAAGAAATAACGGTCGTGCGTTACCATTAAAATCGTTGATTTTGATTTTGATAAATATTCTTCTAACCACTCAATCATGTCCAAATCCAAGTGATTAGTAGGTTCATCAAGAATTAAGAAATCTGCTTCAGCTATTAACACTTGTGCTAATGCTACACGCTTTTTTTGTCCACCAGATAAACTTCCAATTAGTTTACTTGTATCATCCAATTTTAATACAGATAAAATCTGGTTCACTTTTACCTCAATGTCCCAGGCATTCAATTCCGTTAATTCATCGTAACATTCATGAATAACTGCTTCATTTCCTTCACGCATTGCTTGATTGTACTTTTTGATGACTTGCAATTCCGGTAAATCATGAGAGAACACAGCTTCCATGATGGTGTGTGTTTCATCCAAATTTTCACTTTGCTCCATGAAAGCAACACGAATGTCATTTCTGTAAACTATTCGACCAGAATCATATTGTTCTAACTCCATTAAACAGCGAAGCAACGTAGTTTTTCCGTTTCCGTTTTTTGCAACGATAGCAACTTTTTGACCGAGGTCAATTCCGAACGTTAAATCTGAAAAAATAACACGGTCACCAAATGATTTGGTGAGATTTTCAACTGAAAGATAATTCATGTTTAACGCAAACGATTAAGAGAGTCGACCAATTTTTTGTCTTTTCGAACACCTTGAATTCCAGCCAAAATAAATAGGAAAGCTGAAGCAAATGCAAAAAAGGTCATTTCAATAACTAGTGATGCTTCTGTTTTATGCGCCGATTCAAACAAGAAAGCATGAAAAACGATGCTTGCAGAAGTTAAAACATTCAAAACAAAAGCTAACCAACCAAGTTGGATTTGTCTTTTTCTATTTTTAAAAGAGAAGATTGCTAAAACTAGAATTAAGCTTATAACAAGAATCAACATCCATTCAAACCCTTTATTTAGAACTATTGGTCCACTTCCAACTTGTTTAAAGTTAAAAGCATTATAACAATATTCCATTCCTTGTTCTGAGAAATAATTAAAGAAAGATGTACCAATTAATGGCAACATAACTAAAATAAGTGCTGCTAAAAAAAAGAGTGTTTGTTTACGTTGAATCATTTGTTTTACTTGAAAATTCGCTTACAAAGATACAGCTTTATTTCTCAAATAGAAATCCAAAATCACGATTGCTGCCATTGCTTCTACTATTGGAACTGCTCTTGGAACAACACATGCATCGTGACGACCTTTACCTTCTAATTCTAAATTTTCTCCTTTAGAATTTATGGTTGATTGTGTTTTTATCAGCGTTGCGACAGGTTTAAATGCTACTCGAAATTCAATTGGCATTCCGTTTGAAATTCCACCTTGGATCCCACCACTGTGATTCGATTTTGTTGTACTATCCGCATTGAACAAATCATTGTGTTCAGATCCGCGCATTTCCACAGCAGAGAAACCACTTCCAAATTCAACTCCTTTTACTGCGTTGATTGAAAACATTGCTTTTCCTAACTCAGCGTGTAACTTGTCAAAAACAGGTTCGCCCAAACCGATAGGAACATTGACAATCATGCATTTTACACATCCACCAATTGTGTCACCGTCTTTTCGAACTTCTCGAATTAATTCTTCCATCCGTTCAGCCGTTTTCAAATCTGGACAGCGAACTGGATTCGATTCGATTGCATCCAACAGGAAGAAAGCTGAATCATTCAATCGAATTGACCCTACTTGGTCAACGTATGTGGAAAATTCAATTCCCAACGTATCTAATATCTGTTTTGCAATTGCTCCGGCCACTACTCTACTTGCCGTTTCACGTGCACTTGATCGTCCACCACCTCTATAATCACGGATTCCATATTTCTTATCGAAGGTGAAATCAGCGTGCGAAGGACGATAAGCTTCTTTTAAATGCTCGTAATCTCCTGATTTTTGATCTTCGTTTGGAATCACAAAACCGATTGGCGTTCCAGTTGTTTTTCCTTCAAAAATTCCAGAAAGAAATTGTACAGTATCTGATTCTTTTCGTTGGGTAACGATTGCCGATTGACCTGGCTTCCTTCTATCTAATTCAAGTTGAATTTTATCAAAATCTAATTGGATATTCGAAGGTACTCCGTCAATAATACCGCCAATTGCAACTCCGTGAGATTCACCGAATGTAGTTAAACGAAAAAGAGTACCAAACGTTGATCCTGCCATTGATAGTATAATTGATTAATTCGTGATTCGTGATTCGTGATTCGTAATTCGTAATTCTAAACACAAATCGTTTCTTCTGTTATCTTTAAAATCTCTCTTACTTCTTCTAATGTTGGTGCTTCAGCGTATGTTCTTAAAACTGGCTCCGTTCCTGAAGGACGAATCATCAACCATCGGTTTTCGTCAAAAAAGTATTTGAACCCGTCAATTGTTTTCACTTCTTGAACTTGGTATTTACCAAATGATTTATAATTATCTGCTTTGCAATTTGCAATAATTTTTTGTTTCAATTCTTCGGTGATGTGCAAATCATTTCGTTCGAATTTGAATTCACCAACAATTTCATACACTTCATCAATTAGTTGATCCAACGTTTTTCCAGATTTCGCCATGAATTCCCAAATGATCAATCCCATCCAAATACCATCACGTTCAGGAATATGTCCTTTAACAGCAATTCCACCTGATTCTTCACCACCAAGTAAAACATCGTCGTGCACCATGATTGATGCGATTTCTTTGAAACCAATTTTAGTTGTTTCCAATTCCAAACCATAATGTTTACACAATTTCTCAACACGTGGTGTAACAGAAAAAGCAATTACTACCTTACCTGTCATTTGCTTGTATTTCACCATGTAATGAATCAACAACAAAATGATATGATGAGAATCCACGAAATCCCCTTTTCCATTGTATAAACCAATACGGTCCGCATCACCATCCGTTGCTAGTCCGCAATGTATATTTCCTTTTGCTTTTATGTAAGCTTCTAATTCTTTCAGATTTTTACCAATCGGTTCTGGCGCTTGCCCCATGAATGAAGGGTTGTGATCACAATGCAAGAACTGAATATTTGGCAATAAACGCTTCATTACGTTTTGTCCAGCGCCATACATTGCATCATAGACAAAATTTAACCCTGATTTTTCAATCGCTTCTAAATCAAAATTTGCCTTAACGTGATCGACATAACGCGTTTCAATATCAACTATTTCCAATTGACCTGCAGAAATTGCTCCTTCAATAGAAATAGTAGATAAGTCAATGGGACAAAGATCTGGAATCATGTCTTCCACTTCTTGCACATGTTCTGGAGCTAAAGGTCCACCAAAGAATGCCTTTAATTTAAAACCATTGTAAGATGGCGGATTGTGACTTGCTGTGATAATTACACCAATTCCACAATCAAATTGTTTTGCAGCCAAAGAAATCATTGGGGTTGAAACAAAACCACGTGACATTTTCACTTGAATTCCTTGACTTAAAAACACCTTAACAGCCGTTTCCATGAAAAGTTCACCAGCAAATCGGCAATCATGTCCAACAACCACACTTGGTTTATCGTAATTATCTTTCAACCAAACGCCCGTAGCGTATGATACACGTGCAACATTTTCAGTTGTAAATTCTTCTGCAATTATTGCTCTCCAACCGTCTGTTCCAAACTTGATTTTTTGTGCCAATTTTTTTAATTTTTAAATACAGACAAATATAATAAGTCCGATGTAAATAACTTGATTTATAGGAATTTTAGTTTCCCTTTTCTCTTTAATAATGTGCTATTAAAAAAGTAGCTCAACCATTTAAAAAGCTGAAGAATCCTATTATTTATTTTTATTAAGTGTTAGATTTCTCTCTCAATTTAATGAGGGTTTTACTTTTTAAACCCTAGAATAGTTTTTTCAATGATTGCAACACATTCCATCAATTGTTCTTCGTTCATAACCAACGGTGGAGCAAAACGAATGATATTTCCATGCGTTGGTTTTGCTAACAAACCATTTTCTTTCAATTGCATGCACAAATCCCATGCTGTAGTGCTGTCTTCTGTATCGTTCACAATAATTGCATTCAGTAATCCTTTTCCACGTACTTTTACAACTAAATCTGTATTATCAACGATTCGTTGCATTTCTTTACGGAAAAGAATCCCAAGTTTACGCGCATTCAACGCTAATTGTTCATTCAAAACAACTTCTAAAGCTGCAACTCCGACTTTTGCTGCAATCGGATTTCCACCAAAAGTTGACCCATGTTGACCTGGTTTAATGACCATCATCACCTCATCATTTGCAAGAACAGCCGAAACTGGATAAACGCCACCTGAAAGTGCTTTTCCTAAAATTAAAATATCTGGTTTACTATATGTTGTTTGTTTTTCACAGTGGTTTTCACACGTACAATTCCCACAAACAGCTAATAAACTTCCTGTTCGAGCAATTCCTGTTTGAACTTCATCTGCGATAAATAATATGTTGTACTTTGAGCATAATTCACGTGATTTTGATAAAAAATCAACTGCTGGCGTATAAACACCTGCTTCACCCTGAATTGGTTCAACTAAGAAACCAGCAACATTTGGTTCTTGTAGTGCTTTTTCTAAAGCGTCAGTGTCGTCATAAGGAATGCGAATGAAACCAGGAGTATAAGGTCCAAAATTCTTGCTAGCATCTGGATCACTAGAAAATGAAATAATTGTGGTTGTACGACCATGAAAGTTTCCTTCACATACGATTATTTTCGCCTCATTCTCTGGAATTCCTTTTTTCTCATACGCCCATTTACGGCACAATTTAATCGCTGTCTCAACTGCTTCAGCTCCCGTGTTCATAGGTAAAACTTTGTCAAAGCCGAAATAGTTGGAAATGTATTTTTCGTATTCACCTAAAGAATCGTTGTAAAACGCTCGAGATGTTAACGTCAATGTTTGTGCTTGTTCTATTAAAGCTTGTATTATTTTTGGATGACAATGACCTTGATTTACGGCTGAATAAGCAGAAAGAAAATCGAAATATCTTTTCCCTTCAGTATCCCAAACATATACTCCTTCTCCTCTTGACAATACAACTGGAAGTGGATGATAATTATGTGCGCCGTACTTGTCTTCTAACTGGATATATTGGTCTGATGTCATAGCTGTAAGTGTTGCGTTCATAAAAATAAAATTAGATTCGTTGACTGCCGCTCATCCCGGAGAGCAACTATCCTTTCCTCATTTCATGCTGGAGAGAAATCATCCTGAGCAAATTTAAGCCGAAAAATTTAAAACCACAATCCTAAACCAACAATAAATTCCAATCGGTAATTTTGTGGAGTGTTGTTATAATAGAAAATAGACTCAGATTTCTTTGTTTGTAAATACCGCGATTCAACTCTTAAATAACTATTTGGAATAGGTTTGAATTCTATACCACACGTTGCTCCTGCAGCATCTAATCCAATAATTTCATGGTTTTGATTTTCAACTGGTCCTGTAAGTATTTCATTTGGATCTGAAAAAATCTCACCTCTGGCATACATTGCCCATTGCGGTGTTATACGGTATTTCGCCAACAGTAAATTGCTAAATACAAAAGCTGTTTTTGTTGAATCTGCCAAAACAGAATTTGTTTGTAAACCGAAATTCGCTTCTAATCCTACTATCCATCTTTTGGATTTATAAGTCAAACAAAAATTATTGTACAACCGTTTGTGTTTTTGTGGCTTTCCATTCGGCGTTTCATCACAAAACATGGATGTAAAAACACCAGCTATTTTTGAAGTTGGATTGTAAACAATTGATAATCCGATAACCTTATTCTTATTCGTTTCTAGGTATTGGCTAAACGAATTAAAAGCATTTACTTGAACCAGTAATTTTTTCGATTGTTGCCATGTCAATTTTGCTCCGCTTAAAAAATAAGGCTCATAATAATTCGTTGTTGAAATACTCATAGTGACATTTTCTCTGGCTTGAATTGATTCCAATCCCAAATGAGTTCTAAAAAACCCTGCATCTAACCACAATTTTTTAACAATTCTAAAGCCAGCATTTGCTTCTTGAATAAAATTGAGGTGCGAGGACCACGAAGATTGAGGGCAATCGCCACCAAAAACTGTTGCTACTCCTCTAAAATTATTCGATTCATATTTCACTGATAATTGAATAATATTTATTCCTACTTGATTATTTCGTGGAGCAGAAGTAGGGAATTTACAAAAGCCATTTGGATTTATCGAATCAGTATAATAAGCATAATATGTATCGAAATATCCTGAGAATGTAAGTTTGGCAGTTGTGTCATATTCAACTTCATAAGGATTAATTTTTGTTCCTAATGTTAAATCGGTTGTATCTCGGTTAATAAACTCTTTTTGAAGTTGACTGACTGAAAATAAAGGAAAAAGTAAGAAAGTTAAAAGAAAAAGAAAAAGGTAAAAAGAAATATGGCGAATATTAATCATTGTTGTTACGAATTAATCAATATCATACTTTAAACGAATGGTAATATTCGCTGTTTTCTTTTTTGACGATGTATTGAAATTTCCACCCCAAGAAAAATCTTCTGATGTATTTTCTCCTGTAATTTGAAAAACGCCCATTTCAGCACTTTTCAACGTTCCCAAAGCGCCACCAGCATTCAACGCAATTTTATCAGCTCGATTCTTCGCATCCTTTGTTGCAGCTTCAATCATTTTAATTTTTAACGTTGCCAGTTTGGTATAATAGTAATCTGGTGCAAATGAATTCAATTCAATTCCAGCGTCAATCAATTCTGTTACTTCACGAGAAATACTTTCTACGCGATCAACGTTTTTAGATTGAATTTTCAAACTTTGCGTCAAGCTATACCCATTAAAAACTGAATTTCTCAGCTGTCCATTTTCGTCGTATTCGTTGAAATAATCTTTCTGAATTTCGACAGCATCAAAAACAATTTCATCACCTTGAATTCCTTTTGAAATAAGGTATTTACGAATGGTGTTTTGATCTTTATTCAAGTTAGCATAAGCCGTTTTCAATTCATAGTCTTTCTTAGAGAAATTGGCTCTCCAAACAATTAAATCACTCGAAAAATTTTCTTCTCCAGCACCGGTAACGCTAATTGACTGACTTACTTTTGCACGATTTTTATAACCGTTAGCTAATAAATAACCAGATATAATTACAGCTAAAGCAATGATAAGTGTATTGATGTATTGTTTCATAGAATTTGTAATTAATTGGACTTATTAAAATAATTTCATTTGATCGTCATCCTCATCGTCTTTGGTCAAATCCCATTCTATGGTTGTTCCATCGCTTCCCTCTTCGCCATCATCACTTTCATCATCATCATCATCACTATCGTCGTCTTCCAACTTCAATGGTTTCTCCTCAACTGGCCATGTTTCTTCACCTTCCAACGGTTGCGTCAAGACAATTTCTTTGACTTTCAATTTTGTCAATTGATTTCCTTGTGCTTTCATTCCTTTGATCTCAATAAAATCAGCTAATTGAATTTCATTGTCTGGAAGATTCTTCGTTTCCTTCAACAACTTATTATAGATGATTTTGATATTTGGACGATAAGCAGTTGATGCAACATCCATATACGATCCTTCGCCTTCACTAATAAAAGATACTTTTTTATCCGAAGTTACTTCACACAAGAAACGCTTTACGAAGTGCATATCTTTCTCAGAATCATAATATACTGCAGAAATTGGTCGATTTGGATGCCATTTTTCAATCAGAATCATGTCCTCATCAAAATGGTTCGCAAGGTCAAAATTACTCAAGCGGTATTCACCCGTTTTATAAACTGTCAAAATTCGGTCTTCACCTTTGAATGAACCAAGGAACTTTCCTCTGTCTTCATCATTTAATCTTCCGACAACTGTATCAAACCATATTTTACGTTCTGCAAGTGTTGAGCCACCCACTTCTTTTTGCGTAATTTTTTGAACGATTTCTTTTGTTACTCTATTTCCAGCTGATTGACGTCCTTTAATTAACAATTCGCCCATGTCAACGTCAAAACGCAAACGCTTCAGATGTGGTCTTGGACGCAATAAAATATTGATTACCTCTCGCTCCCCGTTTGGATGCACAGAGAAATAAAGCATTTTAGAACCTTTTGTTCCGCGTGATAAATCATATTCAGTATCGCGTGTAATTGAGTTCACATAAAACCGTTTCATCATTGCTGAACCGCCAACACCATCTTGATAAATCAAATGATAGATTGTTCGTTTGTCCCCTTTTTTCCAGACATCGGCATGAACAATTCCTTTACCAACAAATTTCTTATCCGCTACTTTGGTAATCATCATTTTGCCTGTAGCAAAGAAGATAATAACATCATCAATATCCGAACAATCGTTGATAGGATCTGTTTTCTTTAAACCGTAACCGATGAAACCTTCTTCGTAATCTACATACAATTTACGGTTTGCGATAATTACTTTCGCGGCACTGATATTATCGAATATTTTGATTTCTGTTTTACGTTCTTTTCCTTCTCCGAATCGTTTTTTCAAATCTTTGAAATACTCAATACAATAATCGATTAGGTTCGCCAATTTCTCTTTTACGGCTTCCATTTCCTCTTCAATTTTCAAAAGCACATCATCAGCCTTAGAGGAATCGAATCGGGTAATTCTAATCATTGGAATTTGAGTCAATTTATTTAAATCTTCATCCGTTATTTCACGAATAAATTGTTTTTTAAATTTCTCAAATCGTTTATATAAATATTCGAATAAGGTGTCTTTATCATGGTGAAGCTTAAAATCAATATACATTTCTTCACGAATGAAGATTTTCTCTAAGGTTGAAAAATGCCATTGACGTTCTAATTCATCCAATCGGATTTCTAATTCCAATTTTAATAGCCGAACTGTATTATCTGTATTGAAACGCAAGATTTCACTCACACCTAAGAAGCGTGGTGTATCTCTGTCAATAATAGATGAATTCGGAGAAATTGAAACTTCACAATCCGTAAAAGCATAAAGCGCATCTAATGTTTTATCTGGAGAAACTCCAGGTGCCATGTGAATAATTACCTCCGCTACTGCAGCAGTATTATCTTCAATTTTCTTGATTTTTATTTTCCCTTTGTCATTGGCTTTAATCACAGATTCAATTAACGAACCCGTTGTTGTACCAAAAGGAATTTCATAAACCACAAGGGTTTTATTGTCTAATTTTTTAATTTTTGCGCGAACACGAACTTTTCCTCCACGCAACCCATCATTATAGTTCGTAAAATCAGCCATTCCACCATTTGGAAAGTCAGGAAAGAGCTCTACTTTTTTTCCTCTAAGGTGATTGATTGACTGATCAATCAATTCGATAAAATTATGTGGCAAAAACTTACACGCCATACCAACAGCAATACCTTCGGCTCCTTGCGCTAATAACAAAGGGAATTTTACTGGCAGATGCTCTGGCTCTTTATTTCTACCATCGTAACTAGAAAGCCATTGGGTTGTTTTTGGATTAAAAACAACATGCGCAGCAAACTTAGAAACTCTTGCTTCAATATAACGAGGCGCCGCAGCTCCATCACCTGTAAGTGTATTTCCCCAGTTACCTTGGCAATCTATTAACAAATCTTTTTGACCTAATTGCACTAAAGCATCCCCAATAGATTGATCTCCATGAGGATGGTATTTCATTGTATTTCCAATGATGTTCGCAACTTTATTGTATCGACCATCATCCAATTCTTTCATAGAATGTAAAATTCTACGTTGAACAGGTTTCAATCCATCGTGTAAAGAAGGAACAGCACGTTCTAAAATAACGTAACTCGCATAATCTAAAAACCAATTTTCGTAGAGTCCGCCAACAGGAACAATCTTGTCGTCAACAGATTTACTTTCAAAAGGATTATTTTCGTCCCCTTGATTTTCACTTTGATCTTCTAAATCTTCTTCAGCCATCTTTTATGAAGCAATTTCAAGGTTATTATCTTCTGTATCATTTTCCTCTATGATCTCAGCAATGTCTTTCTCAACACGTAAATTTTCAATAATAAATTCTTGTCTCTCAGGAGTATTTTTGCCCATAAAATAAGATAATATTGAATCAATTGAAGCGTCTTTTGACAGGATTACTGGTTCCAATCGGATATCATCACCAATAAAATATTTGAATTCATCTGGAGAAATTTCACCCAATCCTTTGAATCGTGTGATTTCTGGATTCTTACCCAATTCTTCAATTGCATTGCGACGTTCTTGTTCTGAATAACAGTAAATCGTTTTCTTCTTATTTCTAACTCGAAACAGAGGAGTTTGCAATACATAAACGTGGTTTCGTTTCACTAAATCAGGAAAGAATTGTAAGAAGAAAGTCAATAAAAGCAAACGAATATGCATTCCATCGACATCGGCATCTGTTGCAATAACGATGTTGTTGTAACGCAAATTATCCATATCGTCTTCAATGTCTAAAGCTGCTTGGATTAAATTGAACTCTTCGTTTTCGTATACAATTTTCTTCGTAAGTCCATAACAATTCAATGGTTTACCACGCAAGGAAAAAACAGCTTGCGTATTCACATCTCTCGATTTTGTAATTGATCCACTTGCAGAATCTCCCTCAGTAATAAACAAGGTTGTTTGCTCACGACGTTCATCTTTCAAATCAGTCAAGTGACTTCTGCAATCTCTTAATTTCTTATTGTGAAGATTTGATTTTTTCGCTCTGTCACGCGCTATTTTTCTAATCCCAGAAAGCTCTTTACGCTCTCTTTCAGATTGCTTTATTTTTCGTTCAATTAAGTCAGCCACTTCAGGGTTTCTGTGCAGATGGTTATCCAATTTCTCTTTCAAGAAATCATTGATAAATGTTCTTACAGATTTCCCTCCAGGCTCCATTTCTTGAGAACCCAATTTCGTTTTTGTTTGAGATTCAAAAACAGGTTCAACTACTTTTATTGATATTGCTGCAACAATTGATTGACGGATATCGGATGCTTCGTAGTTCTTGTTGTAAAAATCACGGATTACTTTGGCTACAGATTCACGAAAAGCACTTTGGTGCGTTCCTCCTTGTGTTGTATGTTGTCCATTGACAAAAGAATAGTAATCTTCACCGTACGTTTTTCCATGCGTAAAAGCTACTTCAATATCTTCTGCTTCAATGTGTATAATTGGGTACAATGGATCACCATCCATATTGTTCTCAAGAAGGTCTTTTAATCCATCTTTCGATTGAAATTTTTCTCCGTTGAAATACATTGCTAAACCTCTATTCAGGTAGCAATAATTCCACATCATTTTCTCAATATACGGTGTTTTAAAAGCATATTTTTTAAAGATTGTCTCATCAGGAATAAACTCAACGTATGTTCCATTTTGTTCATCCGTATCAACGATTGCTAAATCTTCAATAAGCTCACCTTTTGAGAAAGATGCTTGTTTCTTTTTTCCTTCACGAACAGAATAAACCATGAAATGCGACGACAAAGCATTTACTGCTTTCGTACCGACACCGTTTAATCCTACCGATTTTTTAAATGCCTTTGAATCATATTTTCCACCGGTATTCATTTTAGAAACTACCTCAACAACTTTACCTAAAGGAATTCCACGTCCGTAATCACGAACGGTAACTTTTCCGTCTCGAACTTTAATATCGATCCGTTTACCATTTCCCATGACAAACTCATCAATACAGTTATCCGTTACTTCTTTTACTAGAATATAAATACCATCATCTGCTGCAGCACCATCGCCAAGCTTCCCGATGTACATTCCTGGACGCAACCGAATATGTTCCTTCCAATCGAGGGAACGAATATTGTCTTCCGTATATTGATTTTCAGCCATTTAAAACGCATTAATGCATAACAAACAAATATAAGTACAGGAAGCTGATGTTTAACAGGAAGTTATTAGGACTTTTGAACGGTTTAAGGTTGAAAAGCCTATCGAGAAATAATGTGCTTTTCTCCGTCCTCTACAACAATGGAATTAATAAAAATTACTTTAGCTTCATCTAGATGAGTTTCAGTAGAGTCGTAACGCGCACTTAAATGCCCCAAAAGCAATTTGTGTACATTTGCTTTCGCTGCGATTTTAGCTGCTTGAGAAGCTGTACTGTGAAAAGTTGCTTTTGCACGTTCTTTGTCTTTTTCAATAAAAGTTGCTTCGTGATAAAGTACAGTTGCGTTTTCAATATGCGGAATAATCGTTTCCCAATAAGTGGTGTCCGAGCAATAAGCGTAAGAATAACTAGGTTTTGGAGGAGCAGTAAATTCTTCAAATGAAAAAATATTGCCATTTTCATCTATGACGTCTTCGCCTTTTTTAAGTCGTGGCAAATATTTCAATTTCAGTCCTGCGCCTTTTATCGTATCACTCAACAATTGGCGTTCTCTCACTTTTTCCTTGATTAGAAAACCATTTGTTGGAATACGATGTTTTAATGGAAATGTGTGAATTTCAATTAATTTATCCTGAAATAATAATTTTGATTCATCGCCATTTATTGAAACAAAAACTAAATCGAAACTAAGCTTTGCTCCACCAACTTCTAATTGCGAGCGCACTATTAGCTCCAATTCATGAGGGCCATAAATCGTAATACCTTTATCACGTCCCATTAAATGCATCGTACTCAAAAGACCAACGAGTCCAAAAAAATGATCGCCGTGCAGATGGGAAATTAAAATGTGATTAATTCGTTGAAACTTGATTCCAAATTTACGAATTTGCATTTGTGTTCCTTCCCCACAATCAATTAAGATATGACGATCATTACAAACTACATACTGGGATGTTGGATTTCTTCTTGAAGTTGGAACAGCTGCTCCACTCCCTAGAATTGTTACTTCAAAACTCACGAATGAATTACTTCGAGTGCTTCTTTTTGGTTGGATGAAATTGATAAAACTTTATCCAATTGTGCGATTTGAATCAATTTCGTTACGTTATCTTGCAAGCCGCATAAAACAAATTTACCACTGGTGTCTTTGCATAAACGATTTGCAGTTAAAATAGCACTCAAACCTGAAGAATCACAATATTTTGTAGCACTCATGTCTATCACAATATTGTTCACGCCATTTTTGTTCAACAAAAGTAATTCTGCTTTTAATTCTGGTGCGTTTGAAGCGTCAAGTTTATCAACGTTCGTTTTTACAACCGCTTCATTTTTATTTTGAGTAGACTCGAAGTTCATTGTGTTCTGTTTGTTCAAATGTAACTAAAATTTATTGACGTTCAATTTTCGATGCTAACAAATAAATCACGGCCATTCTAACAGCAACACCATTTTCTACTTGCTGCAGAATGATTGATTGTTTTGAGTCCGCAACATCGCTTGTTATTTCCACTCCACGGTTGATTGGACCAGGATGCATGACAATGATTTCTTTAGGCAATGAATCCAATATTTCTTTTGTTAAACCAAATTGCATCGAATATTCACGCAATGATGGAAAGAATTTTATATCTTGACGTTCAAGTTGAATGCGCAACATATTTGCAACATCACACCATTCTAGTGCCGCACGCAAATTATGTTCAACTTTTACTCCTAATTCATGAATATATTTTGGAATCAGTGTTGTTGGTCCGCAAACCATTACTTCAGCTCCCATTTTTTGTAGGCAATAAATATTTGAAAGCGCAACACGAGAATGCAAGATGTCACCCACAATTACAACTTTTTTACCTTCTAGAGAACCCAGACGTTCACGAATAGAATAAGCGTCTAATAAAGCTTGCGTTGGGTGTTCGTGTGTTCCATCGCCAGCATTGATAACTTTCGCATTGATTCGTTCTGAAAGAAATTTAGCCGCTCCTGGGTTTGGATGTCTCATTACCACCATATCTACTTTCATAGATAAAATATTGTTCACCGTATCAATCAGTGTTTCTCCTTTTTTAACAGAACTACTTGCGGCGCTAAAGTTGACAACATCTGCCGATAATCTTTTTTCAGCTAATTCGAATGAAAGTCTTGTTCGTGTAGAATTTTCAAAGAATAGATTCGCAATCGTCATATCGCGCAGAGATGGCACCTTTTTGATTGGGCGGTTAATTACCTCCTTAAAACTATCCGCAGTTGTGAATATCAATTCGATATCTTCCCGCGTCAGGTCTTTTATCCCTGTAAGATGTTCTACACTTAAATTATTCATTTGTTTCTGCTGTGTATAAAACTACTTTATCTTCTCCTTCTATTTCTTTCCATTCAACTGATACTCTTTCAGAATTCAAGGTATCAACAGATTTTCCAACATAATCTCCTTGAATTGGTAAATCTCTTTGAAAACGGCGATCGATTAACACGAGTAATTCAACTTTTTTAGGTCGACCAAAAGCTAATAGTGCATCTAAACCAGAGCGAATTGTTCTTCCAGTGTATAGTACATCATCTACCAAAACAACATTCTTGTTTTCAATGACGAAATCGATGTTTGTTGCACTTGGGATCAATGGTTTTTCTCTTCTTCTAAAATCATCGCGGTAAAAAGTAATATCCAAATTTCCGCATACGATTTCTTTCCCAAGAATTTCTTCTAATTGGGATTTCAAACGTGCAACGACGTTTACACCTCTGGGTTGAAGTCCAATTAAAACAGTGTTCGAGAAATCGGAATGAGATTCAATAAGTTGATAGCAAAGTCTGTTGAGTGTTAATTCAAAATGTCGTTTGTTTAGAATGACTTGCTTTTCCATTTCAACAAAGATAAGAGTTTTCATTTTATAGCTTCGAACTTTGGAAATCTTTTTCGTGTTTTTTAAAGAAATGTAGATTTCACACTGAAGATTTCTAAACAATAAAACGAATAAACCCCTTTCACATAAAAATCCATTCCCTTCAATCAACAAATAGAACAGTTGAAGTTATTTTGTAAAAAGAACGTTAAAGGTTTAATATCTTTAATCTAGTAGTGGTAGCGAAATACAAATTTTCCACAAATTGTTTTCGTTTGTTTTTGGTTTAGGTTAATCGGTCTTCAATTAGTTCTTTTGGCATTTTCAACAGGAATAATTGAAGACCGATTTTTTTACCCACCTTTTTTTGTTACTTTATAATTTTCTTTCACTAGTAAATCGTACACTTTGTCTTTGAAATTTCCTTGAATCAATATTTCATTGTCCTTTACAGAACCACCAACGCCGCATTTGCTTTTCAGTAATTTTCCTAGTTCTTTCAATTCTTCTTCAGGACCAACAAATCCTTCAACTAATGTCACTTCTTTCCCTCCACGTTGTTTTTTATCAATCGAAACATATAATTTCTGTTGGTTGTTTGGTTTTGACTCTACACTTTCTTCTTCCTCAAATTCGTATTGAAAATTTGGGTTCGTAGAATACACGATGTTTAATTTTTCCTTTTTTGCCATTAGTACTTTTCAATTAGAGTTGCACGAATATCATCTGTTATTACTGCATCAGGATTTTTATTTAATGCAGAACGAATTCCTTTTGGAGAGCGAATTTCAAAGATATAAAGATCTTTGTTTGCGTTCTTAATCATTTCTATTTCATTTTTTTCAAAATCACTATTCCGGACAACAAAACCAGAAATTGAAGGGTAAAGATTTATGCAGGTATTGAACTCATTCAAATTGTAAATAGCATAATCTACTTTAAATCCTGCTCCAATAAAAGGAGAAATCCATTGGTTATATGACAAGATACAATGAACATTGAAATCCGTTATTGCATGAAGACCAAGTTCGTTTAAGTTTGAAATTACTTGCGAAACATTTACAAAATCTCCTGAACAAGCAGTAACATGGCGTATGTCTAAAAACAACTCTTTCCCTTTGAATAAAGTTAAATTTAAATCTTCTAAACGAGCGAGTTTTTCTTTGTGAATTGTTTTATATTCAATAGATGATAATTGACTATCCGTTAATTCATTTATACAACCGGTGCCATTTGTTTCTTTATCCAAATGATCATCGTGAAACAACCACAATGTTCCATCTTTAGAGAGCTGTATATCTATTTCTACGCCATCGCATCCTTCAATTGATAGTGCCATTTCAACTGCCTCTTCCGAATTGTCATGGTAAACGGAATTTAGAATTTCTAGACCTGTTGCAGCATGACCAACCACCTTGATTTGGTCAAATTCTTTTTTCTTAGAACAAGAAACAAGCAAAATTGACATCAATACTATTTTACCAAACATACAATAATCCGATATTACCATTAAAACCCAAAGAATTCAATCCTTCTTTTTTTTTACTAATTTGATTGTAATAACGCTCATTTAAAAGTCCACTATTTGCTTCAATTGTTAAGCGAATTTTTGAGCCAATTTCCAATCTTCCTCCCATATATAATTCATTCCAGTTATGATAATGATTTGAAGCTGAATTAACTTTTAATACCGAATGACCATAAGATAATTGGGGGCCAATTTTAAGTTTGGGTTTATTCAATAGGAAATACGAAGTGCCAATTCCTAACTTTGGAAAAAATCGAGATTGGAAAATTGTTCTATTAATTCCCATTTCAGCCGTGCAAAAAGGAACCAACTTGTCAAATGATCGTGCATATCGGAATCCAGTAAAAAAGTCGAGACGCGTCATACCAAGTTGGATACCTATTGAATTATTCAGAGAATCTTGAGATTTTGCTTGGATTGAATTAAAAAGAAAGAATATCGTTAGGTATAAGAAATATCTCATGAACCAAAGATAGGGAAAGAATTAGATGTGATTTAAAGTTTTGGACACTTTTTGCAATGTATACCGTGCTTTTTGTATTTCTTACAGCAGTCTTTTTTCTTGTCACAGGAACAATTAGCGCAGGAAGAATGCTGTTGTAATTTGTTCTGAGATAATTTTATTTCTTGCTCCATCCTTATTTAGAATAATTCCAAACAAAGGTATTGTTTTATTTTTACATTAACAAAAATGAAACAAAAATAAAATTGATAAGTAGAAACACTTAGTTCAGCTTATTGAATAACATGTATTTTGATTTTAATTGACTAAAAATAAATAAATTCAAAGGAGATCTTACCTTTCTTTGACTCATACAAATTGAAAAAACAATAATTATGAAAAAGGTTTACTTATTAGGAAGTTTATTTATTTTATTAAATGCTTCTGCAAATGCTCAAAACAACACTTCATTTGATTCTGAGTCTAAGTCAATGGAACAAACTACAATTGTAGATAATGCAAATGAAAAAAATGAACTTGTCTTAACAAAATTAATAGACGAACTTCAAAATACACTTGATGTTCAAATAGAATCTAAAATTAATTTTCTAAGTCTTACTATATCGTCTAATAATTCTAACAATGCATATACTGTAAATTTAAAAGACAATAATGGTAAAACAATAATGGACTTTAGTCTTGATCCTAATACGTCACTAAATTTTGATTTAACTGCATATCCAGCAGAAAATTATTTATTGCGTATTACAGATATGAGCACATTAAAGATGACTGTTGCTAAATTGGGTGCGCTTTAATTTTGTTTAATCGAGAAAAATAGTAGTATTTTTTGTTATGTTTTTTCTTTTAAAAGGAAAATTTTATTGACTTATCGCTTTGTTTCCACAAAATCTTTTTGGCATGATCTGCCGGTTTTCGGATACATGGTAAAAACGAAATTATTACATGTTTTTTTTCATTGGTTGATATCCATCTAAAAAAATAATACCCCTAAAGGGGTAAAATACGTCTAGTGGTATGAGAACAATTACTCAATAATTTTATTAGACATCACGTTTTAAAACTACTTCAACAATAAAAAGTGATTTATTGTTGTCTAAATTTTCAATAGAATACTTTAAAACGGTTTCTGACTTAATGCGCATCGTTAGGAAGCCCAAGCCAGCGCCTCCTTTTTCAGATAAAAACCCATTAGTGAGAACATTCATATATAAATCTTTTAATTCTTGATTTTCAAGACCGTTAATTTTGTCTAAATATTCAATTATTAGATCTAGGTCTTCATTTTGAATAATATTTCCAAAAACTATTTTATATGAAGCAGTATTCTTGCAAAGAAACAAGAATGCCAATTTTCTATTTAACTCATCCTTTTCACCATGTGAACGAATGTTTTGCAGTCCTTCTATTAAAATTGAGAAAACACGTTTTATTAATTTCTTTTGATCTCCACTTGAGACCATAATTTCTTCAACCCCGTTGGCAATACTATTGATTAAATCTTGAGAAAAAACACCAAAATGGTTCACAGCAATATTGCGCTGTTCTTCAGTAGAAAATTTCTCCAAATACCGCAAATATGAATTTCGAATATCTGAAGCAATTGCACTATTTAAGGTATCTACCATTTAATTTTTCAACTTGGAGATTAAGCTACAACAATAAATCTAACTTATCGAATCAAATGAATAATACCATGCTTTAAATTACCATCTGGTTCTTTTAGCAAATAAGTATAAACGCCATCGGTCAATTCTTTAGCAGATTTATCCTTTCCTTCCCAATCGTTCAAATAATTATCAGTATCAAGAACTACTTCTCCCCATCTATTAATAATAACCAAGCTAGAATTAGGTTTTAATCCTTGAATGACAAAATTTTCGTTGACGTCATCTTGATTTACAGTAATAACATTTGGTATTATAAGCTCTCCAAAAACGGAAATTATATTTGAAACACTTGAAACACATCCATTTCCATCTACTATTGATAAAGTGACGATCATGGCGCCGACATCATTGAAAGCATATTGAGCATCTTCAGAATTGAACTGCTGTCCATCAATTGTCCAAGTAGAAGTTAAAGTTGATCCAATTGATGTATTTGTAAAGTTTACATTTTCAAATATGACTGGTTCATTCGGGCTCCAAGTAAATGCTGCAATTGGCGGAGTTGGGTCAACAAAATCTATTGGACCATAAGTACTCGTGCAACCAAAATTATCCGTAGCTGTTAAACTATAACTTCCAGCAGTTAAATTGGAGAGATCCAAAGTTGTCTCAGTTGTTCCTGTCCAAGAATAAGTAATTGGTTGCGCACCTGAAACTTGAATTCCTGAAATTGAGCCGTTCGTTAAACATGTAATTGCGTTTACATCAAGATTATTTATTGCAATAACTGGCAAAGTTGATCCAGTTACAGTTACTGTTTGCTGATCAAAACAACCAGCAATATCTGTCACTGTAAGAACATAAGAACCTGCTGTTAAACCAGTCAAGTCTGGAGTATTAATCAATGGATCATTGTTCCACATATATGTATATGCTCCGAACCCTCCAACTGCAGAAACACCGGTAATTGTAGCATCACTTTGACCACAATGTTCAGGAGTTAGAACCATCAAACTTAAATCAATCATTGGCGCATTTAACTGGGTTATGTAAATTGTAAATGATTCTGAGCATCCTTGGTCATCGCTAGCCGTTATTGTGTAAGTTCCGAATGGTAAATTTGCAATATCCAATGTGTTTGCGCTGAATGTCCCAGTACTATTTGTCCATGAAACGACAGCATTAACTCCTCCTACTAAAATGGCTCCAGTAACCGTTCCTGTATTTGATGTACACGATGTTTGAGTTACCAAGATGCCTAATAAATCTAAATCAAAAGGCACTAAAGGATTTATTGTATACGGCAATGAATTATAAGTACAACCGTTAATATCTGTTACCGTAAGGATGTATGTTCCTGCTGCTAATCCTGTTGCATCAAGTGAATTTCCTCCTCCATTAGACCAGCTATAGCTCAACCCTGTTCCTGTCGAAGTAATTCCAGAAATTGTTCCAAGTGTTCCGTCACAAAGTAAGTTTGTAACAACCGCATTCGTTTCATCCAAATTTGGTCCCCCTGAATTAGCTACTGAGTAAGGACCGCCATTCACCACACACCCGCTTATATCTGTAACTGTTAAAGAATAACTTCCTGCAGATAAATTTGTAATATCTAAGGTTGTTTGACTCGTTCCAGTCCATGCATAGGAATAACCAGGGCTTCCACCTGAAATTGTAATTCCACTAATGCTGCCATTAGCCAAATTACAATTTTCAGGAACGATAATACTGCTAGCTATAGAAATTGTAGGGCTCGTTATTGTTGGAATAATATGAGGACCAGTTGCAGCGGTACATCCATTATTATCAGTCACAATAAGTGTATAATTCCCTCCGTTTTGATTGGCTAAATTCACTGTAGCACTAACAATAGCGTTCCAAGTATAAATTAATCCATTTCCTGTTGCGGTAATTCCATTAATAGAACCATTGGCAAGTCCGCAAGTCGCTGGAGTTATGACAATATTCGAAGCATCAACTGTTGGACCTGCAACAAACGAAATAACGTAAGGCCCTGCAGTTGCTGCACATCCTGCCCCATCAGTAACGGTTAACGTATAAGATCCAGCTGTTAAATTAGTAGCATTTAATGCAGCTCCACCAGAATTTGACCAAGAATAAATTAATCCTGAGCCTGTAGCTGTAATTCCTGAAATAGAACCCATTGTCCCATTACAAAGTTCATCCTGGATAGTAACGGCTGTAACATCTAATACTGGTCCAGATAAATTTGCAATATCATAAGGTCCAGAAGTTGCAACACAATTGTTGAAATCAGTTACTGTTAATGTATATTGCCCTGTTACTAAATTGGAAATATCCAAAGTTGTTTGTGCAGTATTGGACCAGCTAATAGTGTAAGTTGGAGTTCCACCAACAATCGTTAATCCGCTAATACTTCCGTTTCCTTGACTGCAATTCTCATTTAAAACACTGATTGCCATTGTACTTATTGTCGGACCAGTAATAGAAGGAATCACATGAGGCCCAGATGAAACAGTGCAACCATTTACATCTGAAATTACTAAGGAATAAGACCCACCCACTTGAGATGAAATATTTATTGATGGATTAGTAATCGCATTCCACGTATACGTTAAACCCGATCCAGTTGCTGTGATTCCAGAAATAGCACCGTTTGCATTTCCACATGTTTCAGGTGTAATAACTATTCCAGTTGCATCGACTGTTGGACCTGCAGTAAACCCAACATTATAAGGACCTGAAGTAGCTGTACAACCAATTCCATCGGTAACTGTTAAAGTATATGCTCCCGCCACTAAATTTGATGCATTTAATGAGGTACCACCTGAATTTGACCATGAATAAGTCAAACTTGTCCCTGTTGCAGTGATTCCTGTAATAGAACCGAATGTACCATTACACAATTGATTTTGGACAACTACTGCAGTAGCATTAATAATTGGACCCGATGTTCCAACCAATGTATGAGGACCATCAGTATCAGTACATCCGTTAATATCTGTAACAGTTAAATTATATGTACCTGCAGGAATATTTGTATAATTAGGTCCAGCAGTTGATGTCCCATTCCATGAGTATGTATAACCTGGCGTTCCTCCACTCACAGTTAAACCTGTAATTGAACCTGCCGAAATACAATTTGGATTTGTCAAAACAGCAACACCATTGATAACTGGTCTTGGATTTACAGTTACTTTAACTGGAACTCGAAATGTACCTGGACAAACACCAACGTAATATGTATAAACTCCTGCGGCAAGAAGCGGTAATGGAATAGTATACGTTGTGCCCGTTCCTAAAGAAGTTCCACCAAATGGTACTGAATACCAATTTAATACACCAGGTAAAGTACCAGTTACAACAGCCGTTAAAGTTGGATTCGTTCCTTGACAAATACTTACATTATTAGCTGTATAATTGAAAATAGTACTAGCAGGATTTACAACTCCAGCAGCACCATTTGTTGCACCATTTACGTTGAATAATGAACTGATTTGTGTAGGAGTTGGTGAACAACTTGAAGTCCCAGAAACTCCGCCAATAAGAGATTGAACTGGTGTACCAGATGTCAAAGTGATGTTACCACCACCTCCACCTCCACCTGGGCCAGATGCTTCTGATGAGGCGCCAAGACCAACTAATAACGCATGGTTACCACCGACTCCTCCATTTGCTGTAAGTGAAATTGTTGCTGGAATAGTATTACTATTTTTAATGTAAATTGATCCTCCTGCACCTCCTCCACCAGCACCATCATTTCCTTTTTTATTTGTACTTGAAGGTAAAGGATTTGTACTTTGATTTAATGGATTTGAATTTTGACCAACAGCTCCGTTAGATTCTAAACTGCCAGTTCCACTAATAGTTCCGTATGAAACGACATATACAATTCCTCCACCATTTCCTCCATCCCCTGCTTGACCAGAATCTTCTTCACCAGCGCCACCGCCACCGCCCATAAATAATCGGGTAGCATCATACGCTAAAGGATGACCACCTAAACCACCATTTTCTCTTCGTGCATTTCCACCCCAACTTGCCAAATTTGGTTTAAAAGCCAATGGGCTTTGATTTACATAAGATAATGAATAACCGCCTCTACCACCGCCTGAACTTGAGGAACCTCCAAAACCAGCTAATTCAAGATTCCAAGGACCATTTCCAAAGGTAGTTGTTGGAACACCTTTCCCTGTGTATGCCCCTGCACCGACGTTGGCACCACCGCCACCGCCAGAATTTGAATGGCCGCCACCACCTCCACCATTGGCAGGAGCTCCTCGTCCAAATTCCGAGTATAAAGCAGCATATTCAGTTGTATAACCTCCAATTCCTTCTCCTTTTCGTGCACCATCGGCACCATTAAATGTTCCTAAAAAAGTGCTTCCGTAACCATTTCCATTAGTATGGGCAGTTGCGGCACCTGTTCCAACACCTAGATTATTTGCAAGTGCTCCCCTCGAACCCATTGCGCTTGCGGAGATTTTTGCTCCAGCATTGATTACTAAATTTCCATTAACTTCTATTGCTACAACTCCGCCAGTTTGACCATTCCAAGCAACTGGAACAATTGAGGAGGCACCTGCAGTTAATGTTAAATTTTTAAATCTAGGAATCCGCACAATTTGTGTATGCCCAGTTGCTGTGTAAGAATTTTGTAACGCACAAGTTAAATTTATGATATTTCCACCTGAAATACTTAGTACTTCTCTGAGCTCATGTTTCCCAGCATTGTTATAATTGTTAAAAGGTGCAACCGTTGTGATTTGTCCCCAAAGATCTTGATATTGTGGCCAAGACCCATCATATGTATGCCCATTTGGAGTAGTATAATTCCCTGGTCCAAAAGATGGATCAGTAGGTATTGTAATATCAATATCCATTGATGCTCCCTGCATTTGAATAATCATGATGAGATCACCAGGAGCCAAATTACCTGAGAACGCACCACCAGCCATTGCATTACCATTTACATTAATAGATGTGCCACCAGCAGTGGCATTTAACATAAGATAAGTATACGTATTTACAATAGTATTTGTAACTGAAACCGTTGTGTAGGTGCTATCCTTGCCTTTTTGAGCAAAGGAAATTAATGGAGAGAAGCTAATAAAAGCCAGCAGTATTTTTGCCAGTTTAATTTTCATAGTTTGTGTTTTTCACAGTTTTAGACGAAAATAATCATAAAATAGTTGGCTCTATTTATATTTTAAAACTATTTCATTTACGATTCTTGCTACAGCCGGACATATCTCTGTGTTTTTTTGAGTTAATTCAAGGATTTGGTACATATTTTTTCGATTGGTATGTGGATATTCTCTGCATGCCAAAGGTCTGTATTCATAGATGGAACATTTGTTGTCATTACCTAAAAAAGCACAAGGTGACTTTTTTAAAACGTAATCACTTTCTGCATCCATAAACAAATATTGGTCAATGAATTGATGTTCTTTCATTCTGAAATATTTAGCAATTCTTTTGATATCAATATCTCTAAAGATTGGACTTGTTGTTTTACAGCAATTTGCACAATCCAGACAATCAATTTTCTGAAAAACTTTCGTATGCAGAGATTCAAATACTTGGTCTAAATCTTTCGGCTTTTTTTGCTTTAATTTAACAAAGGATTTTTTAATGATATCCTTTTCAATTTTAGCATTTTCAATAGATTGGTTGAATTCTTCTTTCAAATTAATTAGGCATTAGTTAATGTTCAACTTGGCTTATATTTTTATATTTATAGCTTCTAATTACATCTATAAAAGTTTCCTATCTTTTGAAGTGTCATTATAGAATAAAATCAGTGCGAATTTAATTAAAAGATGGATAAATTTGATTTAATAATTATAGGTGGTGGTCCCGCAGGATATGCAGGAGCTATGCGAGCAGTAGATTACGGAAAACGCGTTTGCTTAATTGAAAAAGATAAAGTTGGGGGTGCAGGAGTATACAACGGTGCGCTTTCATCTAAAACACTTTGGGAAATTGCGAACAAAGTATCTGGAATTAATGAAATGATAGTTTCTAGTGGGCGCTCGAAATTTGAGTTATCATGGAAAGATGTCAAAAAAACATTAGACGAAGCCATTTTTGAACGCAAGTTTCAATACTCTTGTCATATTAAATTACTTCAAACAGAAACAATGCAGAAACTCCTACACTATGAAAGAGGTGCAGGAAGTTTAAAATCAAAAAATGAGGTTATAATTGATCATGAAGGTGAACAAAAAGTTATTTGGGGGGAGAATATAATTCTTGCAACAGGCAGTAGACCGAGAAAAGACCCTAAAATAATTGTTGATGAAAAAACGATTATGACGAGCGATGGAATTGATCAAATAGAAGATTATCCGAAAAGTTTAGTAATCGTTGGAGCTGGAGTTATAGGTTGTGAATACGCAACTATTTTTTCAAATTTCGGAAAGACAAAAGTTCATATTATAGATAGAGCAGAGCGTATATTACCATTTGAAGACGAAGATATTTCAAAATTGGTAGCTGGAAATTTGATTGAAAAAGGAGTTGTTATTCATTCTAATGCAAAATTGGAACGAATAGAAACAATTGATGGAGAAGTAGAATATGAACTTGCCTATTCTGATGGCAGAAAGGAAATCATTCGCGTTGAAAAAGCATTGATGTCAATTGGTCGAATTCCAAATGTTGAGAATTTAGGTTTGGAAACAGCAGGAGTTGAAATGTCGCAACGGGGAATACATATCGGTGACGATGATACGAAAACCAATATCCCTAATATATATGCTGTTGGAGATGTTAGTGGCAGAATTGCATTGGTGAACATGGGCGAAATTGAAGCGCGACATGCGGTCGAAAAAATGTTTGGTCAAAAAACTGAGCGATTAAGTTATGACAATATTTGTACAATCATGTTTTTGCATCCTGAAGTGGCGGCTGTTGGAATGAACGAACAAACTTGTATACAAAACAATATTCCTGTAAAAGTTGTGAAATTAGACTTTTCAGTAATTGCACGGGCAATTGCGATGCGTAAAACACAAGGTTTTTTTAAGATTATTGTTACCAATGATAAGGAAATGAAAATATTAGGCATGAGAGCTGTTGGAGAGCATGCATCATCTGCAATTCAAGCAGTTGGATTATTGATTAAATTAAACATGTCGATTGAAGTTTTATCTGAATTAATTCATCCTCACCCATCAATAGTTGAAGGGATACAAGAGTGTGTTCGAATGCTTTTAAAAAAATCGGTTTTTAAATCTTCCGTTTTTAAAGATAAACTATCTTGTTATTCATTGGTTGAAGGAGTCAAAACACCGTTGGAAAGGTTGTGAAACAAAAAAGGAGCTTAAAAAAGCTCCTTTTCATTGAATATTTCTTTTTATATTTTATCAAATACCACTAAAAGAGCATAAATCATCCCTGGTAAAAAGAATAAAAATGTTAGTAGTAAACAAATCAAAACTTTTGTCCAATCAATATTAGTATGAACGGCTACTCCTAAAGGTGGAATCAATAATGCTAAAATAACAGCAATAATAAACATATCATCTGCTTTATTATTTTTTCGTTTGTTTTCCTTTTTTGCAGTATTTCTATACTCTTTCGTTTTTTCAATCACACTTGTTTTTTGATTATCAGCTTGTGAAGAAGAATTATTTTCTGGCAATTCATTTTTATCAACTAAAATGAAACTAGAATTTAATTCCGAAGAATTAGCTTCATCAATTTGAATTTCATCTGCAACTTTTTGATTAACCGCGAAGCTTGTTAAATCTTTTGTTGATTCATTATACAAACTAACAGACGATTTTTCTTCATCTTTAAAAATATCATGACCTTTCTCATTTTTTCCAGATGATTCTTTTAAGTTGGAAGTTCTATTCCAATAAACTCCATCATTGTATTTTCTCTTTTGAAAAATTCCTCCTCCTACGACTTCATTAGAAGTAGAACATGAACCTAGAATTAACGTGGTTAATAAGCTCAAAAAAATAATTGCATTGGTTTTCATTATATTAATTATTAATTGGTTAAAAATTTAAATTCCTTTAAGTTCCATTGCTCTTAAAGTATTGATCATTAATGACGCAATTGTCATTGGGCCTACTCCACCGGGAACAGGTGTAATATAAGAACATTTTTCAGCTACTTCGTCGAATTTTACATCGCCTTTTAATTTCCAACCACTTAGTTTGGTTGGATCCTCAACTCTTGTGGTTCCAACGTCAATTACTACAGCTCCATTTTTAACCATATCAGCTGTAACAAAATCAGGCTTCCCTATTGCGGCAATAAGGATATCTGCATTCCGACAAATTTCTTTGATGTTTTTTGTTTTACTATGTGTCAACGTAACGGTGCAATTTCCGGGGTTTGTATTTCTAGCGAGCATAATACTTAAGGGCATTCCTACAATATTACTTCGGCCGATAACTACGCAATTTTTCCCTTCAGTTTCTATCTTATATCTTTTCAATAATTCAATTATTCCTGCTGGAGTTGCAGGAAGGAAACCAGGCAGATTTAACACCATATTTCCTAAATTCATTGGATGAAAACCATCGACATCTTTTTTAGGATCGATTGCTTCTGTGACTTTCATTTCATCAATATGCTTTGGAAGTGGCAATTGCACAATAAATCCATCAATATCATCATCTATGTTTAACGAATGAACCTTGTCCAACAACTCCTTTTCAGAAATTGTTTCATCGTATCTAATCAAAGAACTTTCGAAACCAATTTGTTCGCACGCTTTAACTTTTGCTTCGACATAGGTTTTAGATCCACCATCATTCCCAACTAAGATAGCCACTAGATGAGGAATTTTCATTCCTTTACTTTTTCGAAGTTGAATTGCTTCACCAAGCTCTTTTCTAATGTTCTCAGATGTAGTTTTACCGTCTAGTAGAATCATGGAAGTTATTTTAAACAAATATAGGATTGTGAACCTATAATTAAAAGAAACTATTCAATTCTTTTAAAAAATAAATAAGCCATATCTTTGTAAAAAAACACAAGAGTATGAAAAGAATTATTTTAATCTATTTGTTTTTCGCTTCTAGTCTCTCCTTTGCTCAAAAAATTGAGGGAACAGAAATTGGTTTTGATGGATTTTTTGGAGCTTCAACATTTGGAGGATCTTATGGTATTGGACCGAAATTTGGTTTTGTGATGAATGAAAATTTAATTTTAGGCCCATCCATTCGATATCAACGAACTTGGGCAAATAATTTGGCCGGGCAGAAAGCTAGTTACAATAATTTTGGTGGAGGTTTTTTTCTACATGCAAGATATAAGAATGTCATCTTTGGCGGGGCTGAGTTGGAAGTATTAAAAACTTCAAATACATTCATTGACACAAGTGCTGTATTTAAGAAAATTGTACCCACACTATTTATTTGCGCTGGATTTTCGAAAGAATTTAATGGAATTGTTAGAATAAATGTTGGTGCTTATTATGATGTAATTAATAGCAAAAACAGCCCTTTCAGACAAGCTTATTTTCTGACTACAAAAGATGTTAATGGACAAATAGTAAAATATATCCCATTAATTTATAGAATATCTTTTTTCTTTCCATTGACGCACAATAAGAAACAATCGAAGTCGAAAAAAACAGAAAAAGAACCAGTTGAAGAGACGTGGTAATAAAAAAGGGCTTCTTGCGAAACCCCTTATAAACATCTTTATTTTATTTAAAACCCTTGTGCAGGATTAACCGCTGGAGCTTTTGGCTTTACGAAACTTCCTTCTTTCGCATAGTCAATAAGTTCAATTACAAAGCATAAAGATTCTCTACCCATATCTTCGCCATAAGCTAATTCCCAAGGAACATAAATTCTATACTTTCCTCCTTTTTTCATTTTTGGAACAATGAATGACCATCCAGGAATTACTCCACCATTCAATTTCAAAGCAACAGCTTCTTGGGGAGCTCCTGGTTTCTTTTTCATTTCGTATGAACTTTGAACAGTATCACCCATTGCAGAAGTTAAAATATATTCAACTTTCACATCATCTGTTGCGCTCGGACTCCCGCCTTTACCTTCAGAAATAACTTCCATTACAATGCCATTTTCAAAGACTTGAGCACCTGTGATTTTACGAGCTTTGTCCATCATTCTTTTTCCATTTTTAACATTTAAGTCTTTGATGAAATTTTGAATAATTGTTTGTTTTTCAGTTTCTGCAATCAGGGTGTCTTTTTTCAATAATCCCTGTCTGAATCCAATTTTAACCATGTTCATGTCAACAGACTCAAGACCATCCATTTTAATCATATCTTGATAAAATGCATAACCAGTTAATTTACCTAAACATTGAGCACCTTCTTTGGCATATGTTGAATCGAAATCTTGGAAATTAGGTCCAAATAATTTAATTAACGTTGCTTCACAATCTGTTGGCTTATTTCCATTCAAATTGTTACCAAAACCAATTGCAATTTGCTCTAAATCCAATTTATCAATATTTGGATCTTGCGTTCCAACGATTGTTTTTGCATTCATTGCTCCTAAAACGTATGACAAACGGTCTTTTTGTGTTTCAAGTTTTACAACTTCTTCAACTTCTTCGTTGGTATTTTCTCCACAGCTAAACAATAGAACTGGGAAGATTAAAAAGAATAACTTATTCATTAGATAATTTCTAAAAGTTCAACGTCGAAAATCAACGCACTAAATGGTTTGATTGGTCCACCTGGATGTGGATTTGCTCCGTAAGATAATTCTTGTGGAATATACAATCTGTATTTTGACCCAACATTCATCAATTGTAAAGCTTCTGTCCATCCTGGAATTACTTGGTGTACACCAAATGTTGCTGGCTGTCCGCGTTCGATTGAACTATCGAAAACTGTACCGTCGATTAATGAACCATGATAATGCACTGAAACAGTTTGATCCGCAGTTGGTTTCGCACCATTACCTTCCGTTACTATTTCATATTGAAGTCCAGAAGTAGTTGTATGAATTCCTGGTTTCGTCTTATTTTCATGTAAAAAAGCTTCTCCAACTTCTTTGTTTTGAGCATATTTTTGTTCACCTGCATTTTGCAAATAATTTTGAATTATTGTATTTGCCATTTCGGGTGTGTATTGTGGTTGTTTTCCTGAAAACGCATCTGATATTGCTTGTGCCATAGTTTCTGGAGAAATACCCTCTAAACCTTGTTCCATCAAGCTTCCTGCGATACTCATTCCAACGCAGTAACTTACTGCTTTAATTTCTTCTGTCATGTTCTAAAATTTTCGACAAAAATAAGTAGAAAAGTCGAAAGTCGAACTGTTTGTACGACCCGACTTTCGACTTAAAAATGAAATATTTTATTTTTTTGTGAAATCAATGTTATACGTTACACCAATTTGAAGCGTATGATTTCGCTCTGCCTTTATGCCATCTATTTTAACAACATATTGATTCAAATAACCTAATTGCACATTGAAGTCCTTATTAAATCTCCAACCAATGGCTCCATATAACCTGTTTTGATCAAGAATATTTTTACCTATTCCTTTCCCAAACCCTAAAAAAGGTTCGTCGTAAACTGCCAAAAACAACGTGTTATCTTTCATTTCTTTTCGTGACAAAGGAACAGTTGCCATAAAGCGATATCTCACCCTTTGACGAAAGACAAAACCATCCTGCGCATAAACTGAATTTGCATCTTTTATCCAATTTTCAATGAAACGCTGCTCTAATCTGTAACGATGTTGTATATCGACTCTACCAACTTTGTTTTTTATGATAAATTGTTCCCAGATTCTATGCTCATTCAAGTTGTGTGCAATTGGTTGATCGCCATATTGAAATGACTTGATCCAACCATATCCAAGCGTATATTGTGCATTTTGCTTGCTATAGTAATCAACACCTAAACGCAACAGCGATTGTTGCCAATCATTAAATATATCTGCTCTTCTCCATTGGTATTCGGTATGTAAACCCCATTGTTCAGATACTTTATGATTGCCATAATACATCACCCACGCGTTATTTTGTGGTGATATTTCCTTTTGAGAGAAAGAATAAGATGGACTAATTATCAAAACCATCAAATACAAAATTATTTTTCTCATTTCTTAAGATTTTCAACAAACATCGGAAGTAATTCCCTACTAAAAGTCAATAATTCTTCAATTTCTAGAATACTTAACACTTTTTGTTCTTTAAAAATCAGGATAAATTGATAATTCACTTCAATTTTATAATCTTTATTTTTCTCTAAAAAGTCAAGAACATTAGGTGTAAATAATTTACGCGTTTCATCCTCATATTCACTTGTCAATAAATAGAAATTGGAGAAATCGGGATGACTATCGAAACGGATATCTTTCGGTGAAAAGTAATCTGTCAAACTATCGAAGAAACTCAAATTTCCCAAACAGAATAATGGTTTATCTGTTTTAGGCATCACAAACGCAGTGAAATTTATTGTTCCACCGTCCAAATTCAATCTTTCTGTCGCTTGAACGTCGGCAATTTGAAAATTGGAACCCATGATAATATTTTGGGCTCTATCTACTGTCATATTCGACAATAATTTGAAATTTTTAAATTCATAGCCAAAGATAGAACCTGGGTTGTATTTGAAATTGTATTTATCTGACAACTTTTGAAGGTCAATATCACGTCTGGACAAAGAAATCTCAAATTTACCACCTCTTTTCCTTCCTGCAGTTGGGTATTCACTCACTGGTGTCAATTGTTCCAATGTTACTAATTCAATTGATTTATTTTCTCGTTTCCAATCTTCTTGAATTCCTTCTAGATGGTGCATTACATTATGGTCTACAAAATCTACGTTTGAAAAATCTAAGATTAGTTTTCCCGTTGTAAATTTTGATGCGATTTTCTTTTTTAATCCCAAATAATTTGAAAAAGACAGCCCACCTTTCAAATAAAGTGTATCTCCTTTTTCTTCATACCAAACTTTAAATAGATTTTTTACTGGCTGACCTTTTGAAACAACGAAAACCATATTTAATAAAATTCCGACTCCAATTCCTATTAATAAATCAGTTGCAAGAACAACTATTAATGTTACGACAAAAACGATGAATTGTGATTTACCAACTGCCCACATGTGCTTAAATTCCTTTGGAGAAGCAAGTCTGAATCCAGTAAAAATCAACATTCCGGCCAAAGCAGAAAGAGGAATCATTTCAATAATTGGTTTTAATAGAAGAATGAAAATCAATAAGAAAACACCATGAAAGAAGTTGGACCATTGAGATTTAGCACCATATCCAATGTTTGCTGAACTTCTAACAATTTCTGAAATCATAGGCAAACCACCTATCGCTCCTGCAATAGCTGTTCCACCACCTAGGCCAATTAAATCTTGATTGAAATTTGATTTTCTTTTCTTTGGATCTAATTGATCAACAGCCAAAGCACTTAAAATACTTTCAATGGATGAAACCAAGGCAATTGTAACCACCGCAATCCAAAATGCAGATGTAGCAATTTTTCCAAAATTTGGTGCTACTAAACTTTTTGAAATATCATTCGGTAAATCCACGAAAGTATTTCCATGTAAATGGAAGAATTCAGCAACTGGAACAGCAATTAAAAGCACAATTAATGGAGCCGGTATTTTTTTAATCAGCTTTGATTTCATTTTTGTGTGCACAAACAAAATTAAAAAACTCAATCCAGCGATTAAACCTTCATGCCAATCCATATTTTTGAAAGCATGAGGAATTTCAGCGAGAATTTCATAAAATTCTTTGCCCATTGCTTTAACACCCAATGCTGGAAAAAGTTGTTTAACAATGATTATCACTCCAATGGCAGCAAGCATTCCATGAACTGCAGCTGTGGGGAAAAAGTCACCTAATTTCCCAACCTTCAAAAGTCCAAATAAGGCTATTATTCCTCCTGCCACAACAAAAGCGGCGAGAGCAAATGGTAACCCTCCCGGATTTGACTCAGTCCAAACGCCTCCAAGACTTTCAATTGCTCCCAAATTCACTACAATTAAACCTGCAGCTGGACCAGCAATTGTTAAATACGAACCGTTAAATCTTGAGACAAATATTCCACCTACGATTGCTGCAAAAATTCCTGCTATTGGCGGGAAACCCGATGCAATTGCAATTCCTAAGCACAGAGGAAGTGCAATAAGTGAAACACTGAATCCTGAAAGTAAATCATCCTTCCAATGATTTTTCAAATGTTTTAACCCTGATTTTATAGATATAGTTGACATAAATTTATTTTTTAAATATTTTTTTTAAGATGAGCGCTTTGCTGATCCGTGATACGTTTTAACATGTGGTCCGAGGAAAATTCGAGCATAAATCCGAATTGCTGCTAAACCATTAATAATAAGACTCATTGCAATGAAAAATGCTAAGAGAACTTGATTTTCTTTAATGTGCGAGAATATTAAATCTTCACCTATGAATGTTGGAGTAATTGGAAAACCTGCTATCCCTAAACATGCAATTAGAAATACCAAAGCAATTTTTGGATGTTCGTAGACATGACCATAGAATTTGTCTAAGCTTACCCTTTTTTCCAATCCTCTTAATCGCTGGATACAGAAATAACCAACCATTCCAGCAACAATTACTCCGCTCAAATACCAAATATGATGCGTTATATCAAAATGTTCATTGAATGAAATTGCGAGTGCAATCGTTAAATGGTTGGTGATAATTAATGTCCAACTCAAACGAACACTATTTCTTTCTGTAAATGCTTTTATAACCATTAACAATCCTAGAAAACTGAAAATTAGTGGCAAGTAAAAAGCCCATTTAGGAGAAATGATTTGTGGATTTAACGATAATATCAATCCAGCTAAGAAACCGATTCCAAAGAAAAAATAGAAATTTTTAAATGTAAAAAAAACCCATTTTGAACCTAACCTTTTTAATGGATTCCACATGTATTTATACATTAATGAATCCAAATTCCATTCTTTCAAACTAATGATATACAAAGAATACTCAAAACGTTTAGGCCATGAATCTTCAATCGTTTTAGGTCTTGGAACGTAGTTATAGAATTGCTCTCTTATCTTATAACTCACTACTGAAGGCGAAACCAACAATTGATATGTTCTCAAGAATGCATTTCCTGCGACATGCACTAAAGCGATTGCCTCAAGACCAAGGGCTATTTCAATAAAAATAAGTCCAATCTGCGCGATTGAAGAATATGCAATTTGACTTTTTATCGAAGATTGAACCCGTGATGTAAATGTTGCTAGAATCGCAGTTGTAAGTCCTGCTATGACAACAAAAACTCTAAACGAAGTTTGGAATTCCCAAAAAGGATACGTTCTCATTAAAATAAACGCACCAATATGCACAGACAATGAACCATAAAAAATAGCACTTGAAGGCGTTGGACCTTCCATTGCTCTCGGTAACCATGAAGAGAATGGCAATTGTGCCGATTTTGCAGCTGCGGAAATGAAGATTAAAAATGAAATTGCAAAACCAATCATACTATGCTCAGCAAGGTGTTCATGCACTAATTCATAGTTCGATAATTTATAAAACGAAATGTTTTCATGCCACAAATGATGACTTAACCACATTGCTAGAATCAATCCGACATCACCAATTCTATAAATAGAGAACACTTTTACAGCATTCTTAACTGGTAAATATCGGTCGCGATAAAATGCAATTAAGAGAAAGGAAGACACACTTAAAATTTCCCAACCAATAAACAGCGTTTCTAGGTTTCCTGAGAAAATCACAATGTTATATCCTAAGTAGAAGAATAAAATGATATTAAAAAATCGCTTATACCCCTCTTCTCTGTGCAAATAATATCTACTGTAAACAGTAATAATAAAGGTTAGCATTGCACCGATCATAAGATAAGTTAAAGTGATTCTATCAAAATAAAAATCAATATAGAAATCATACCCACGAGCCTGAAAAATGGAGAATTCCTTCAAATCAATGACGTTTCCACCATAAAACATCCAAACAACAATAAATATTAGTGCCGCAAACAATTGAATACCAACTGTAGTAAATGAAACCCATGAAAGCATGTTTTCATTCCGCCTCGGAAAAACCAGACTTAAAATAAATCCGACTAATGGAAGCAGTATAAATAAATTAATTAACTGTTCCATGCGATCTTTCTTTTATTAAATAAACTGGCAAATTATCATGAGATGATTCAAAAAGTCCTTCGGTATCTTGAATTGCTTTAATGTCCTTTAGTAAAGGAATGTATGTCTCGAATTGATCTTTATTGAATATATAGATCTCTTTGGTTTCAGGATTCACAGCAGCCAATTTCACCCAATCTTTCTCAAACCATTCAAAAGTTGCCGGATTACGTTTAATTGTTTCCAACAAAACTTCTGGATAATGTTCTACTATTACCAGTAATCTTAATGGATCATGCACTTCAATCATTTGACTTGGAAGTCCAGTCCTTAAATCACCATCTATGCCATTTGCTACACCAATCAAACCCATGACATTATGTGGTAATTTTGTTCCAGCACCGAGTGTTTGGTTGTCAACTCTTGAGAAATAATATTCTAAATTTATTCCTCCACAAACTGGAGCAACAGCATTCAGAATACCAAGTAGGAATGTACCATTTGGATCTATTGAATAGTCATATGAATTCATAAATGCTCTTCTATCCAAGAATAGATTTTTAGAAAAGTCTCTGTTCCCAACAATACAAAGTGTATTTGTAGCATGATTTAATTCTGGTCGTGGTTCAAACAAGGAAACTGTTCTAACCTTCACTTTACTATGAATAGATTTTGCGGATTTTTTCGTGTTGATTGACATGAATCTTCGCGACCTTTCTTTAGCATTTTTAGAAAGTGCTCTATTGAATTTTAAAACATTTTCATGGTGAAATTTGAAATTCGAATCCGAAAGAACTTTTAAATCATAAAACATCATTTCATCTCTCGATGTATCGTGTAAAGCACCAATAAATTGAGTTGTTTCTGGAATTACAATCCCTCTTTCTTTTAGAATTTCTCTGACTCCGGCATGATTTCCAATGTGGCAAATAACTCTTGCATTAACAGAACCAGGTCGTCCTGAACATGCGCCACAATCATAACCAGCGTAATGTGTATTATTCACACTACTTGAACCATGACCAATTGCATAAATGTGTGTTGCAAAATTGTCTATAAGACCAATAGTGCGCAGCAAACCTTCCAATCGATTCGCCATTTCATCGATGGTGTAACCAATTTGCAATCCATCAATCAATTCATCGCCTACTTTGTTTTCAATTGACAAAACCGAATGTTTATCCATGTGCTTAGAAGAAGTCACAGATGCAGCATTCTGAGTAGGTTTGAAAACGGTGAAAAACAAGCGCAAAGCTGACCAGAATCCCAAAGTATGTGTTAAAATCCATCCCGAAAGTAAACCATGAGAATGTTTCCCAAAGTGAAAATCAGAAGATTGTCGGTTTGTGTTTTCAACTTCTCGAATCAAATATTTCGGAGTCATCGGAGCAGGACAAACTTTAGTGTAAAAGTCACTGTGTTCTGGTTGAAAATAAAATTCAACATTGAAAAATCCTGCAGTACCAAAAGTTTTACATTTTTGATCTTCTTCTTCAATATGGCGTCGAATAGAACATTCTCTGTCGTCAATGCAAAAAAGTGCTTGAAAAGAATCAATTTGGTTTTCTTGAGTTTCGCACGTTTGTAATTGAATTCCTTTTAATACCTTGTCATAATAAGACCATTCATAAGCCTCTTGCCAAATCATTTTCACTTCCATTGCTTCATTATAGGAAATGTCTAAAAACAATTTAACAGGATCTTCGGTTAATTTTAAACCGATAGGAGACCATATTTCGCCGTATCGATCATCAAGTGCATCAATTTCCAAAAGCAGTTCAAATTGGATAACTTCTTCTAACGTTATCTTTTTCTCATCAATTAAACTAAATGGATTATCTTCAATTACTGCTGAAATACCTGACCATCCTGGATGTGCAAATTGTTGATCAAACATATATTGTTCGAATAACTCTTTTCGTCCAACGGTAATTTGAAGCAAGTTCTCCAAAGAACAATCACCATTAAGTAATAATTCTTTGGCTCTTTTTGTTTTGAAAAAACTTATTAAACTGTTTCTTTCTAGCTCTCGAATTGATGCTAAAAAACCATTGCTTGATGCAGGAAAATTCCAAATTGAAACCCCTTGATCTAAATAACTGCCAATGATTCGAAATAAGATTGGATGAACCAACGAATCTAAATCAATTTTAAAATGTTCTTTCCAGAAAGAACGTAATTGACCTATTCTAGGAATTTGTTCTTCCTCTATCTTTTCATTGATTAATTTATTTTTCCATTCCCCTTCTTTCCCTTCTTTTTTAGCTTTAAGAACTTGATCTAAGACTTGCTCTTTGATCTCTTTCTTGGCATACAAATTTCTAAATTCAGGTACAGATAAATATACTTTATACCCAAAAATTTCAGCCGCTTTTTTTACGCCATCATGAAACGAATCATGCTGAAAAGCATGTAACGTATTGTGATGGATGAAATCCTTTAAAGGAGCTTGAGAAGGTAGATAATGTTTTAACGATTCAATACTTGAGTGAACACTAAATTCACCTGTGTGTGTTTCCATAAGAATTTTATAGATTGAATAAATCATTTAAAATCTGATTGAAAATCTTTATTTATCAATAAAAAAACTGATTTTAAGAAAAATAAGATGATCAATCATTTCTGATATAGGAATCAGAAATTGTTTACTTAGGAGCAGTAAACTTCTATAGGAATCATATTCTAATTTGCCGAACTACCAACCAAATTGGGTTTTTCGATTCAAAGCAAAATTGGGGGATATAAAAGGATAATAATTGCTCATAATGAACAATTGAAGTAAAAGAGAAAACAAATTCCTGCGGTTTTTCAGATATAAATTCAACATCTTCTTCAAAAGGATCATTTTCAGTTAAATAATTAAAGTGATTATCAGTTGGTTGGGATGTTCTTAATTGTATTTTATCAACTAACGATTTTACAATTTCTTTTTTATGAGAAACGGCTTTAATTGACTGACTATTAGAAAAAACGACATTGCAGCTCAGTAAGAGAACAGTTAAAAAACAAAAAACTTTTGCAACGTGAATTTTCATAAAACAATTTAATCAATTACAAAATTGACTAAATAAACTCAATCTATTGTTTTAATAATGTTATTTTTTTCCTAAATAACAGTTCAAAAATTCTTTCAATCAATTAACACGCTAATTAATATTTTTGCCAGAAGTTTAATAGTTTAAAGATTTGAATTAAGTCATCAATATTCGATTGTGATATTGAGTAATTCAGAATTACCGCCATCGCTGTCGGTTACGATAACGCATTTCAAGGTTTTATTCACAGAAGATACAACAGCAATTGATTCAACCTTTAAGTGATCTGCTACTCCATTTTTTGTAAGCAAAGAAAAATGTGGAATATAATGATCTCGGAGCTTATCAATTTCGATGACACCAATGTAACTTCCTAATACAGCGCCGTCATTTATCCAATCTGAAGTATTTTCCACGGAAGCCGTAAAAATTAAATTTCCGTTTAAGACATCGGCTGACGCTCCAGAAAAACCTGCTTGAACGCCATCAATTGAGGGAAGGTCAATATTGGTTACTTTCATTTTTAACTTTTCTTTGTCTTTTAGAAGGAATGATATAAAATCAGCGGTTTTCATGGATATAACCTTATTTTTTCCACGGTTTAGAAGGTACAATTTATCGTCAATTATTGTTGCGGCTTCAAGATTGAACTCATCATCGTCCAATTTTGCTTCATCCTTAATTTTAGCATAAAAGTCAACCAAATCAAATTCTGTTACCGATGGTTCTAAACCGAATTGGATCAATCTTCCATAATTTCTTTGTTCTAATTTAGAACCAGAACCAAAAATAAAAAGGGCAGAATCGTTTTCCCACATTATGGATGTTAATGCTTCAAAATCGTGTTTTTTATTCTTTGGGAGGATGTCATTTTCCAATTCTTTCATGGAGTAAATCGCATACTTATTTTGAATATAAAAATCTTGGTTCAATTCAAAAAGCCAGGGGGAATTATCCCCAACAATCCAAAATTTATTATCCATAAATTCTATTCCAGAGGCGGAAGGAATTTGCTCCAATAATTTACGCGATTCGATTGTAATTTTCATTTTGTTTTCTGAAACACAACTTGTAAATAAAATTAAGCCAACGAATATGGCATAAAAATGGCTTTTCATTTTTTGTCTTGAAAATTTATTTCGAGTTGAAAGATACACAAAATTGAAAATACAGTAAATTTATTAAAAATTAGATTAATGAAACCACTTCTCCTTTTCACTACAATTCTCCTTTGCTATCACCCCTTTAAATTTTAAATAGCTTTCGATTACCAAAACAATTTGTGCTTAAAAACTGTTATCAGTTTGGAAGTCTAATCCGAAGTTTTTTTTTGGAAAAGATTCCTTTTAAAAAGCAAAAGAATGGAACCAAATGATATTGATAGGATAATTGAAATGGCCTGGGAAGACCGCACGACGTTTGAAGCAATTGAGCTACAATTTGGATTTTCTGAATCTGCTGTAATTGAACTAATGCGGAAAGAATTAAAGAGAAGCAGTTTTAATTTGTGGCGTAAGCGCGTAAACAGTGGAACGAGTCAAAAACATGCATTTAAAAGAAATCCAGAAATCAATCGGTTTAAATGTAGCCGTCAAAAATCCATTTCAATGAATAAAATAAGTAAACGGTAAAAAGCAATAATTTAAGATTTCCTAAAAGGATTCATCAGTTTCTTACTTCTAAAAAAAATAAAATGGCAAATTACTTCATTATCGGCGCTTCATCAGGAATTGGAAGAACACTCGCATTGAAAATGGCTGAGAATGGGCACCAAGTTTATGGAACGTACAATACCCATGAAATTCAATCTGACAATCCGTTAATTCACTACGCCCAATTGAATGTTTTGGATGACAATCTTTCATTTGATTATTTGCCAGAAAATTTAGCTGGTGTTATTTATTGCCCGGGGACGATCAATCTACGACCTTTCGAGAGAATCAAACCAGTTGATTTTGCGCATGACTATAATTTACAAGTTGTGGGTGCTATAAAAACGATTCAAGCCGTTGTTTCAAAATTAAAAAACACCGAGAATGCTGCGATACTTTTATTTTCAACGCTTGCAGTACAAACAGGTTTACCTTTTCACACACAAGTTTCTGCTTCAAAAGGAGCAATTGAAGGGTTAACGAAAGCATTGGCAGCGGAATATGCGCCAAAAATCAGAGTTAATTGCATAGCACCATCTCTTACCGATACTCCTTTGGCTGTATCGTTATTAAATACTGATCAGAAAAAAGAAGCTAATGCATTGCGGCATCCACTCAAAAGAATAGGAACGACAGATGACATTGCCGATATTGTTGAGTTTGTACTCTCTTCCAAAGCAAGTTGGATTACAGGGCAAATTTTGCATGTAGATGGTGGGATGTCAACCCTAAGAGTATAAAAAAGATTTTAAAAGTTCAATTCACACTCAATTTTCAAAATCAGTTAATTCAATTAAAGAAGCTTTTCTATTTCTTCAACTCAAAGTGTTTCTCTGCTTCTTCTGCGATATACCCACCGATTGCTAGTGATGCTGTTGCAGCTGGTGAAGGAGCATTTAAAACGTGAATAGATTTACCGTGGTATTCGATTCTAAAGTCGTCACGTGTATCACCATCTCTGGCTAATAACAAAGCTCTAACTCCTGCTCTACCCGGTTTAAGATCTTCCATCGTTAATGAAGGAATCATTCTTTGCAACGTTTTTAAAAATAAGCGTTTCGAAAATGCACGACGGTATTCTGCGATTCCAAACGACATATTTTTGAAAAATAATTTCCAAGTTCCACCGTATGTTAAAGCGTCCCATGTATCTTTCCATGAAAAATCTGTTTTTCCGTATCCTTCTCTTTTAAAGGTAAACACCGCATTTGGACCACATTCTATTTCTCCATCTGTCATGCGTGTAAAATGAACGCCTAAAAATGGGAAATCAGGATTTGGAACAGGATATATTAAGTTTTTGATTTTATGCTTTGCTGAATCTGTTAATTCGTAATAATCACCTCTAAAACCAACTACTTGTTCTTTTAGATCTACGCCATCTTTGCGAGCCAAACGATCAGCTTGCAATCCGGCACAGAAAACAAGATACTCTGCTTCAAATGATCCTTTGTTTGTAATAAGTTTAGAAGTTTTTTCTCCTTTTTCGATTGAAAGAACTTCATGCCCAAGTTCTAATTTACTTTCTGGTTGGAGTGCAAGTGCTAATTCAACCATTTTTGCTGTTGCAGCGCGAAAGTCGATAATTCCTGTACATGGAACCCAGATCCCACCGATACTTTCAACAAATGGTTCATGCTCTTTTACTTGCTCTGCGGTGATCCATTCGATTCCTTCAATTTTATTTTCAAGGCCAATTTTATAAACCTTTTCCATGTTCTCCAACTCAGAGGCATCTGTCGCAACGACCACTTTTCCACAAATATCGTGAGGAATCCCATGCTCTTTTGCAAAAGCAACTAATTCATGTCTTCCTTGAATGCAGTTTTTCGCTTTTAACGAACCTGGTGTGTAATACAATCCTGAGTGGATAACACCTGAATTATGACCAGTTTGATGATCCGCCAAAATATCCATTTTTTCAATCAACACGATTTTTAAGTCTGGATATTTCAGTTGAAGTTTGTATAAAGTTGCTGCTCCAACAATTCCTCCACCAATAATTGCGATATCAAATGCCATAATTCTGAGATTTACATTAAGTTTGGCGTAAAATTAATCATTGCAAACTTTGGAACGGCAAAAGAAAAGCATTTTATCTGAAAGACCTTTTTTTGAAAATTTAAATGGTTTACGTTTTACTGGTGCGTTGATGGTTTTTATCTTCCATTGCTTCACGCTGAACAGAAATATTTGGGGAGATTTCACGAATGGTAACATATTTAAAATCAGCTACAAAATTGCTTCAAAAGGGCATCACGGCGTAGGATTGTTTTTTGTACTAAGTGGATTTTTAATCACTTTCTTATTGCTCAATGAAATTTCGAAAAATGGAAGTATCAATGTGAAACATTTTTTCATGCGTCGCGTTTTGCGCATTTGGCCACTTTATTTCCTTATTGTGCTCTTTGGGTTTTTCATTTTCCCACATTTACCTTATGGTCAGTCGACTAATCATTCTCTTTTAATGTACGGAGGTTTCCTTTCCAATATGGATGAAATTGCTGTTGGTTTAACAGATAGTTTGAATTTTCTTACAGTTACTTGGTCCGTAAGTATTGAAGAGCAATTTTATTTGAGTTGGATGTTTTTAATGGCCGTTTTGCCCTTCTTTCGAAAAGGGAAGTATTTTCAACTTTATTTTATCCTGTTAATTATGATTTCAATCTGTTTTCGTTTTTTGAATTTGACAGATGAACGCACGCTCTACTTCCATACCTTCGCTGTAATAAGTGATTTAGCTATTGGTGGACTTCTAGCTTATTTGGTTCAAAAGTATTCCATTCAAAAGATCTTAAAACCAATCAAAAAAATACACTTGTTATTTATTTACGCTATTGGAATTTCACTCATTGTAGCATCTAATGTAATTTTTAAAGGTGCGCTCGTTTCTATTGAAAAAGTTGTTATCGGTTTATTTTTTGCTTTTGTAATTTTAGAACAGGTTTATTCTGATCACTCATTTTACAAAATAGACAAGGTTCCTTATTTCTTTCAATCGGGAAAATTGACATACGGCTTTTACATGTTTCATTGTGTTTTCATCTATTATTGGAGCATATTCTTTGCTAATAATGGTTTCACCAATTCTGTGTGGCAATTCATTCTTTATATTCTGGTTGTTTTTATCAGCACATATGCAACGGCTTATTTAAGCATGAAGTATTTTGAGAAGCCGTTATTGGGTTTGAAAAGGTATTTTAGGTAATTGATGAAAGTCATCCGCGTATTTCAGTGAGAACAGCGGGAGAAAAAGTGTCAAAAAAAGTTCCCGCAAAAAACGCAGATTAATCATATTGGATCAACTATTTGAATTCAATTTTTAATAACCTTTCGATTTTTTCATTGTCCCGTTTTATTAACCAAAAAAAGGCCGACAATAGCCGACCTTTTCATCTAAATTGAATTGCTTATTGCTTAATCATGTTCTTCGTGTAAACCTGATTATTAGTCACAATTTTCACGATATATTGTCCTTTCGGTAGATGAGACAAGTCCAAATATGTATCTGCAAAATTCGACGTTGCGTTCATCGCTCCAGCATAAACTTCTCTACCCATTAAGTCATATATAGCTAAATCTGCTTGATTATCTACGAATCCACTAACTTCAATTGTACATTGTCCAGTCGTTGGGTTTGGGAAAATCATTACTTCATGATCTAAAACTTTATCTTCAACATCTAAGGTAAATCCAACTGAAAAATCGTAGCGATAATAGCCCCCCCAATCAACAGGGAAAAAAGATATATAAGTTCCGCCAACTAGACGCAAGCGCATATTACCATTTGTTTCTCCTTCCGTTTGAGCAGAATACCAAAAACCTAAACCGTCGCTATCCGTATCTTCAATAATGATTGAATAACATCCTGGGGATAAATCAAATGTATCTTTGTAATTGGTGTTATTCGTCATATTACTTCTTGAGAAAATAACATTTCCACTTGCATCTTCTAGTCTGTAGTTGTTTTCAGACGCTTTATTATTTGTTGTAAGCCAAACAAAGAAAGGTCCATTTATACCTTCTGGAGCATTGAATTGTGTTTTAACAACATTATTATTGTCATATTCGTCTAAGTTCGGTGTTCCTTGAATATCGTATACTTGAGCGTGAAACGTTTGCTCACCGCTATAGTCTCTCCACCAACCTAAATCTGTAACAGGTATTTCTACTGTTTGTTTTTCTAAGAAAGCTAAATTTCCTGTCCAAGTATATTCCAAATAGTCACCATAAGAAATCCAACAACGAATCTTGCAACTTGTTAAAGGCAATGCACCCGTATTTTGAAGAACTACACGCGGATTAGAACAACTTGGATTCCATTTTCTATAATACTCCCAACTATTTGGATTTAAAACATCAATCAAAGCTGCATCGTTCTGGAAATTCGGAGCTGAATATGAAATTAAATCAATCGCAGCAATATAATTCCCACTAGCCTGACCTGGATCACTTGCTGGAACTGCATTTATAGCATAATCCAACGAAGTTGTTGTTCCAGGTGTAACGAAAGGTGTTAATTCGAATTCATATTCTTTCACTATATCACCCGGACACCAGCCTTCTCTATCGTATGGCCATGTTCCACCTTGCTCTGTATTTGGATTATCACCACACTCTTCCCAAATATTCCAAGCGAATCGAGAAACACCGTCTACTTTAAATGAGTGATCATTTGGCACCCATTCGCAACACGCCTGATTACCAACTTGTCCATGACCAGAAAAACGGGTTTTAATTTTAAACATTTCTGAACTGTCAGACAATACAACATTTGTTGCTGCCATATCTGTATCATTCGCCAAATTTGCAAATGAATAACTTCTAAAATTGCTCCAAACAGGTTCTCTTTTATGCACATCTCTTGGAGGAATTCCTTCAATGAATGCAAATTTCAAATCAATTAATTCTTGCGTGTTATGTGCTGCTAAATCAACCGTATGTTTTAAATAATCTTGATAATCTGTAACGTCATAAATCCAATAAAAACCATTTGGACCTAAATCAAATTGAATACCATAAGGTGTAATGTAACGCGCAATTTCAACATTTTTAAATATTTCATACGGTTGTTGATAATAGGTTATTGTAGAATTATTAAACGTTGTTGATCCAACAAAAGGAGTTTGCGAAACAACATTTCCTAAATTGTTATAAACAGTTTCATTTCCTCCAAGAATTCCTAAATCAGAGCTAATGATATCAAAATAATTGTCCAAAGCTTGCTCTTCAAAAATTACGGTTGGTTCTTTTAAGCGATTTTCAGGATGTTCCGAAATCACAAGAGATCCCATTGCCATTCCTTGCCCTAAACCAATCATCGGTCTCATTGTTGCTTGTTGAATTCCAGCATTTGGATATTCACCAAACTTAATCATCCCAAGTTCAGAAGGCATCAATAAATTGTCATTTTGAGACATGTCTTCAGCCCATAATTTATTATCGAAATCATAAAAAGCAAGAAGATTTGACCAGTTAGGATGCGAAACATCTGGTTTAGCGGTCATCCAAGATTGAATTGTTGTTTGATCTAACGCAACATTATATAATTGAAAATCGTCAATTTTTCCTTTCCAATTAAATGCTTGATTCATGTTTGAACCTAAAACAAAGCGGTGAATATTTCCGATTGATAAATTCTTATTTGTTCCTGAATGCCAAAGAATACCATTCTTGTATACGAACATTTCGCCCGTACTTTGCTTTTTCACAAATGCCCAATGATTCCAGTTGTTATCAATTTCTGCAACTGTCATCAATTTTGAGATTCTATCATAACCGGATCCTTCTCCAGCATCAAAGTACATGTTATTGTCACTCCATGGCATGTGAATATTGATTACGCGGTTACCAAGTGTGTCAAATGCTTCTAAAATCGAAGTTTGTGTACCTGCAGATCCATTTCCTTTTGACCAAAAAGTAAGTGTCATTTCATCGCCCAAGTCAAAATCTGACAATTCTAAAAGAGCATGATTTGTTGCATCAAATTCAATACAACCATTATTTGAATTGTAATTCAATGCTGTTTGAGAAGCAATTGTTTCACCATCAAATAAAAGTGAATTTAGCGCATCTTGTGAATTCTCAAAATAAAATTCAACTATAATATTGTCAGTTCCATTCCAAGCAAATGATTGGTAAAACAATAACTCATTTTGACCAACTACTAATTCAGATTGACTTCCACTCGCCCAGTGCGAAGCATTATAAACTTGTGTAAAACCAGTATTTTCGAATGAAGTTAGTGCAGTATTTGTGGTAGATTTCAATGAAATTGACGGGTACTTTAATTCACCATTTACAGTTAAAGCATTCAAATACAAAGACAACGATTCTATATTTCCAGCAGTAATTCCTGCTGTTGTTAATTCCGCTGCTGATAGAAGCATTTGAAAACGACCTCCATTATTTGTTACATCAAAAGGAAAAGCAGTTGTTCCGTTAGTTGAATTCAAGACTGATGTTGTCGTCATTGCTCCTGATCGATTACTTTCTTGTCTTACATATGTATCATGATAAACTGCAGGATATGGTGCATAATTTATAGAAAGTGGCGACAACGTATTCGCTAGATACCTGTTTCCGTCAACTTGAACTGAATCAAATATTCCAGTATGGTCAATTACTTGTGTGTATGTCAAATAATCCCATTCTCCACAATTGTAGCTATCCCACGTTGTCAAAGGACTACATTTCAACTTGTAATACATTAAAACTTTTTCAAAGCGCATTGTATCCAATGTTGCTGGAAATTCAAAATTGGCTCTTCTTGAAGTTATTGAATCGAATGTAAAAGTTTGCACCCAAGTTGTATCTTGAGAAAATGTTACTGCACTTAATAAAAGTGTCGTTGCGAATATTAATTGTTTGAACATGAGGATAGTATTTTGCAAGCAAATATAGGCCAAACATTGTCTAATTAAAAATTGATTGTCTTAAAAAATAAAGTTAATGTTGAAATGCTAAGAATTCGAAGTGTCAATATACCTTTGAACCCTGCTTTATTCTGCATGTCGTTAATCTTCAAATATTTGAAGATTTGAATAGACTTTTAACCTTCCAAACTAAACGCTGTGAATAGTTATGTTCAATTCATGTAAACAGGTACTAAATAGTAACTTTCTTCAAAAAGATCACTGTTTTTGTAAATGAAATACAATTGTTCATAGGAAGATTCTCTGAATTCTTTGTTCGCGGCTTTTAGGACTTCTAATTCTTCTTTCAGCCAAGGTTTTTCTTTGAGAATCTCCAATGCTTTTTCTTCAAAAACATAGGGCGAGAACCCTTCTTTTTGTTGCAAATAGCTATCAAAAAAGTTCCAACGGAAATAACTATCTTCTGCTCTCGATATTAAACTAGACAGGATGAAAAACCGATGATTTTGATGAAGGTCAATCATAATATCACCTTTTTTAAAGGATACGTTTGCGAATTCATATTTCCCTTTCACTTCATTGTGGTAAAAATGTCCTTCATACGGCTTCGTCAAACTTTTAAATTCACTCAGTCTTTCGATCGACATTTCAATCGTAGTATCACTTGGAAGATAAGTAAACGCTACACCGTTGTGTTTTAACCGTTCTACTATTTCCTTGTTTTGACTTCCGAGAATGATATAAGCAGGTATTTCAGCAGAATCCTTCGGTAAATATGTTTGAAAATAAGGGACAAATTTCTCGTATGGTTTATCTGTGTGGTATTTCAAACGTGGTAATCCTGTAACAAGACTTAATGGATTAGAAAATTCAAAACCCTTGAATAAAATAGAATCTTTTTTGTCGGTTAATTCATAATCAAAATTAAAAACCGTCTGATTTTCCCGATAATTTCTTGCCAATAAACGAGCCTTTTCGATTTTTCCTTTGTTATCACTCATCCAATTGATCATTTCGTACAACATGTCATGTGTCGCTTGAACTCTTTGTGGAAATGGTTTCAACATATGCGTTTCAATTGTGATTCCAATTGCGTCAAACAATGCAGCATAACCCATCGCATATCTCGGTAAATCATTGAAAGCATGAATCCCTTCTTCTGGTGTTTCTTTAACCAATTCAACATAGGGAAATAAGTCCCATTTTTTCTGTTTTAACTTTTTTGAAATCGCTGGCAACATTCCCTCATACGTCAACGATCGCATACTCGGTGACATGCGTTCTTTCATATTGGCTATATAGGTCAAAGTATACTGATAATCCGCGCCATTTGAAACGTGTGTATCGACAAATACATCAGGATCTAAAGCTTGATAAATTGTGACAAATGTATACGCATTTTCAGAATCCATTTTGATGAAATCCCTGTTCAAATCGAGATTTTGTGCATTTCCTCTAAACCCATATTCTTCAGGACCATCTTGATTCGCTCGACTGGTTGAATTTCTATTAAACATTCCACCAACATTATACGCTGGAATTATCGCAATAACAGGTAAATCTTTTGTCTTTTTCCCATTTTTAATCCAATTGTCGATCCAGATCAAACACGCATTTACACCATCTGGTTCGCCTGGATGAATCGCATTATTAATCAGAATTGTCGTTTCATTTTTCGCTTTACTGAACGTTTTCAAAGAATCCTGAGCGCCATTTACGATACACACATAAATTGGCAAACCGTAATCAGAATTACCCATCGAATAGAGTTCTATTTCCTTATGATTTTTGTCTAATTTCTGGTAATAAGCTATTAATTCGGTGTAGGTAGGAGACGTGTTTTCGGACCATTGAGCGTTGGAGAATAGAGCATAAAACATAAAGCATAGCGATGCACTGAGCTTGCCGAAGGGAACATAGATACTAAGCTTTGAAGCGCCTGTGAATTTAAAATTTGAAAGAATCATTCGACTAAAATAATCAAATCCGTTTTGTCTCCAATAAGGAATCAAAAAGATAAATTGATATTCACAAAACGCAACTTGCAACAATTTCATAACTTTGCACCATGCGAATTGACATATTAACGATTCTTCCACAATTATTGGAAAGCCCATTTTCGGCTTCTATCATGCAACGTGCTCAAGATAAAGGTCATTTAGAACTTCATATCCACAATATCCGTGATTATTCAACGAACAAACACAAAAACGTGGATGATTACCAATATGGTGGTGGTGCTGGAATGGTGATGTCGATTGAGCCAATTGCGGCAATTATCGAAAAATTAAAATCGGAGCGACAATACGATGAAATCATCTACATGACTCCAGATGGAGAAATCTTAGAACAAGCTCATTGTAACGCGCTTTCTTTGAGTGAAAACCTGATGATCTTATGTGGTCATTACAAGGGAGTTGATGAGCGGATTCGCGAACATTACATCACCAAGGAGATATCAATAGGTTCATACGTTTTATCAGGTGGCGAGCTAGCAGCAGCGGTTTTAGTTGATGGAATTGCTCGTTTAATTCCAGGTGTTTTGAACGATGAAACTTCCGCATTAACAGATAGTTTTCAAGATAATTTACTTTCACCTCCTGTTTATACACGTCCTCCCGAATTTAATGGGTGGAAAGTTCCAGAAGTATTGATCTCAGGAGATTTCAGTAAGATTGAACAATGGCGCGAAGAACAAGCGTTGAAAAGGACACGGGAAAGAAGACCGGATTTATTGGAGGAGTGATTAATTGCAAATTATAAATTGCGAATTACAAATTATGGGATTAGAACAAACGATAGAAGTATTAAAAAACGGTGGCACCATCCTCTATCCTACAGATACGATATGGGGAATTGGGTGCGACGCAACGAATGAAAAAGCGTGCCAACAGATTTTGAAATTAAAAAATCGACCGGAAGAAAAGAGTTTTATTTTGCTAATGGACAGTTTTCAAATGTTGGAAAAATATGTTCCTGAATTCAATGAAGTATGTTATGATTTGGTCGATTTAGCTGACAAACCGTTAACTATAATCTACCCAACAAGCAAAGGTTTAGCTCCTTCTGTTTTGGGGAAAGACGGTTCCGTAGCAATTAGAATAACAAAAGATCCCATCTGTTTGAAACTCATTCGTGCTATCCGAAAACCAATCGTTAGTACCTCGGCAAATCTTTCGAATCAGCCCTCACCTACTGCGTTTAATGAAATTAACACTACAATCTCGAAAGATGTTGATGCCGTTTTAGAAGAACGAATGACAGAAAAGATGATTTCACCTTCACAAATTATTAAAATTGATTTGGATGGGTCGGTGAAAATAATTAGGGGTTAATTACAAGTTATTAGTTGCTAGTTTTTGGGCCAAACCAACATCTAACATTTCTTAACTTCGAACTAGCAATTTATAACTATTAACTCATAACTAGTAATTTGTAACTAGCAATTTGTAACTATTAACTCATAACAATTTAATCCCGAATCATTCATTATCTTTGCTCCCCATGTCGAATAATTACGCTTCATTTCTTACACACCCGGTTTTTAAGGTCGCTTCTCAAATTATAACGGAGAAAAACCTTGAGGCATACGTTATTGGTGGTTATGTGCGTGACTTATTATTAGAGCGACCGTCAAAAGATATCGATATCGTTGTTATTGGAAACGGATTGGATTTAGCGAAAGAATGTGCTGAACGATTAAGAGTAAAGAAAGTATCCTTCTTTCATAATTTTGGTACTGCTCAATTTAAATATAAAGACTTAGATGTTGAATTTGTTGGAGCAAGAAAAGAATCCTATCGACAAGATTCAAGAAAACCGTTAATTGAAAATGGGACATTAATAGACGATCAAAACCGCAGAGATTTCACAATTAATGCAATGGGATTGAGTCTTCACGCTTCCAATTTCGGAGAATTAATTGATCCGTTCAATGGTGTTGAAGACTTATCAAAAGGAATATTGCGCACTCCACTAGATCCAAACACTACTTATAGTGATGATCCATTGCGCATGATGCGTGCTGTTCGTTTTGCAGCTCAATTAGATTTTAAAATAGAAGGGGAAAGTTTACAAGCAATTTATGACAATGCGGCGCGTTTGGATATTATTTCCGTCGAACGCATCATGGATGAATGCAATAAAATCATACTTTGTGCTGAACCATCTAGAGGTTTTAAATTGCTTTTTTCAACAAAATTATTGCACCAGTTTTTTCCTGAAATGGTTGATTTGCATGGTGTAGAAACGATTGATGGAAAAACGCACAAGGATAATTTCTTTCATACTTTAGAAGTTTTGGATAACGTCGCCAAGGAAAGTGACAATTTGTGGTTACGTTGGGCAGCAATTTTACATGATATTGCAAAACCACCGACAAAAAAATTAGATCGAGAGATTGGTTGGACGTTTCATGGTCACGAAGAACTGGGAGCGCGAATGACTCCAAAAATCTTCAAACGTCTAAAACTGCCATTGGATCATAAAATGAAATACGTCGAAAAATTAGTTCGACTTCATCTGCGTCCGATAGCACTAGTAAAAGGGTCCGTTTCCGATTCTGCTATAAGACGATTATTAAGTGAAGCAGATGATGATATTGAGGATTTAATGACCCTTTGCAATGCTGATATTACATCCAAAAACGAATTCAAAGTAAAGAAATACAAGAAAAATTTTGAAATGGTAATGGAGAAATTGAAAGCGGTTGAAGAAAAAGATCGCATTCGAAATTTTCAAGCTCCTGTGAGTGGTGAATTAATCATGCAAACCTATAATCTTGCTCCTTGTGCTGAGATTGGTTCAATTAAAGCCCGCATCAAGGAAGCAATATTAGAAGGTGAAATTCCAAATGAGCCTGCAAATGCAATTGCATTAATGCTAAAAATTGGAGAAGAATTAGGTTTAAAGGTTGTGAAAGAGCCAACTTTGAACAAATAGTTTTAATTTTACAGAAAAGTCAAAACCAACAGAAAATATTATGGCAGGACTAAAATTCAGGGTTCTACTTGATTCTGAAAACAGTAGTGAAATTTTCAGAGATATCTTAATCAAAGACACCGATAATTTCGAATCGTTGTACAAAGCAATTGTTTCTTCTTTTCGTTTTCAAGGCGATCAAATGGCGAGTTTTTATGTTTCAAATGACAGTTGGGACAAGGGAAGTGAAATCAGTTTAATGGATTTATCCTACGATGATGAATTAACTGAATCTCCAACTGCTATTATGAAAGATGCGCTTATTAAAGATTTCATTGAAGAACCAGATCAAAAATTCATCTTGGTGTATGATTTCATGCGCATGTGGATTTTCCTTTTGGAACTAATCGGATACGAAAAGGAAGGTCCAGAAAAACCTGAAGTGCTACTTTCAATGGGAATGGCGCCGCCTGAAGATTCTAGAGTTGCCGCAGACAATGAAGATATGTTTGCAGGAGATTTAGAAGAAGAGGATGAATTAGGTTTTGACGATTTCGAAGACGGTATGTCAGATGAAGATTATTCAAATTTAGACGAATACGATTATTAATGGAGAAAATAAAAATTGGTGATCCTGTTGGAGCTGGAATCCTAGAATATTCAGTTAGAAAAAAACCTTTTGACATTATTGTCTCATCAAAAATTTGTGAGGATGATATTATTCCAATTGAAATTCTTTTTCGGAAGTATGAGCAAATGCCAGAAATAGAGCAAGTCGCAATTGAACGATCAAAGGGTAAAGTATTGGACGTTGGAGCTGGAGCTGGAGTTCATTCATTAGAACTTTTTGATAGAGGAATGGATGTATTCCCAATTGAAATTTCTGAAGGAGCAGTGAATTACATGAAGCAAATGGGATTAAATGCCCGAAAAGTAAATTTCTTCAATTTAAAAGACGAAAAATACGATACCATTCTCATGTTGATGAATGGAATTGGAATCGCTGGTAAACTTTCTAATTTGGAACATACTTTGCAACACGCTAAATCGCTTTTAAATCCAGGTGGTAAAATCCTTTGTGATTCTTCTGATATCAAATATTTGTACCAAGATGAAGACGGATCAATGTGGGTAGATTTAAATTCTGAATATTATGGGAATTTTAATTTTCAGATGAAACACAAGAATGAAAAAGGTCCTTGGTTTGATTGGTTATATGTTGATTTTGAAAATCTTCATAAAGCTGCTGAAAACGTTGGATTGAAAGCCAAAAAAATCTGTGATAATGAAGATCATTATTTGGCAGAATTAATTCTTGAATAAATGAAAAAAGTACAATTCCTTTTCTTCTTTTTTTTAGTTCTAACAGGAACATCTTTTTCACAAGAAAGTGCACTTGTGGATTTCCCGATGAAAGAAAGTTCATTGTTGTGGAAGATTGAAGGACAAGGAATTCCAAATGGTTCATACATTTTCGGATCCATGCATTTGATTGAAAAAGAATATTTCCTGTTCCCAGATAAGTTGGATAAACTTGTCAAAAAATCAGATCAATTAGTCATGGAAATTGCGGGGATGCCAAGTCAATCCGAAGTAATGAAAATGGTGATGCTTAAAGAAGGAACTTTCTTTGATTACTTCACAAAAGAACAAACGGATTCTATCATTCAATGGGCACAGTCGGAAATGAATTTATCAGAGCCTGCCTTTCGTTCTACCATGACAAAAATGAAACCTTTTGTAGTTGTTCAAATGGCAACACAAATGCAATTCATGGGAAAAACGGAATCGTATGAACTGACGTTTGAAAAAATTGCACGAGAAAATGATATTGCAATTAAAGGATTGGAAACAGCAGCGCAGCAAATGGCGATATTTGATGATTTGACGAATGCGCAGCAAACTGAAATGGTCATGGATGGTATTCGAAATGAAAACAAATCACTTGAAATGATTCAAAACATGCAAAAAATGTATGTTCGCCAGAATGTTGATTCACTCTATTTAATGATCCAACAAGAAGGTGGTGTTTTAGCTGAAGAACAAGCTAGTTTTTTGGATTCAAGAAATAAAAATTGGGTTCCACAAATTAAAGAATTAATTGCTGATAAAAAGACTTTTATTGCAGTTGGTGCAGGACATTTAGGAGGTCCGAATGGCGTGTTGAGATTATTGGAAAAAGAAGGGTATACGCTCACGCCAGTAAAATTGTAAGATTTCTTTTTGAAACACATAGAAACATAGAACACATAGGCAAAGCACATTCATAATTCATAATTCATAACTCATAATTCATAACTCATAACTCATAACTAATAACTTGTAATTAGCAACTTGTAATTCATAACTAAAAAGAAAATGACAAAACTCATCGCATTATTAATATTACCAATTGTTTTATTTTCTTGTGGGACCTATTCTGAAGAGCAAAAAAAATCCTTTGATCAACAAATTGTAGCTTACTTAAAGAAAAAAGATATTAAGTGCACGCGCACTGATTCGGGATTATATTACAAGATCATTGAGCCTGGAACAGGAGAATTCATTCAATTTACAGATATTGTTTCGTTCAGTTATAAAGGATCTTTTATGAATGGACAAACATTTGACAACCATCAATACCCTGTTGAATTTGCCGTAAAAGACCTGATTGGGGCTTGGAAAGAAATCATGTTGGAATTAAAACCAGGATCGAAAGCATTTTTGGTTGCTCCTCCAACTTTAGGATATGGAGATCGAGATTTAGAAGATATTCCACCAAACTCAATTTTAGTATTTGAAATGGAGATAAAAGGTGTTAAATAAAATAGTAAGAATAATCGTTTAAAAACATTGATAAACGGATTCAAACATATATTTTTGATGCACTTAATTAATTGATTCAAAATATCAGCAAAAATGAGCGTTTTAGTAAATAAAAATTCGAAAGTAATTGTTCAAGGTTTCACAGGAAGCGAAGGTACTTTCCATGCAGGACAAATGATTGAATATGGAACCAATGTTGTTGGTGGCGTAACTCCAGGAAAAGGAGGAACATTACATCTAGATCGTCCGGTTTTTAATACTGTCGCTGATGCTGTAATTAAAACAGGTGCAGATGTATCAATTATTTTTGTGCCACCAGCTTTTGCTGCAGATGCAATTATGGAAGCTGCGGAAGCAGGCATTAAAGTTGTTGTGTGCATCACGGAAGGAATTCCTGTGAAAGACATGATTAAAGCAAGAGAATACATCAGAGCATTTGACTGTCGATTGATTGGACCTAACTGTCCGGGAATCATTACAGCAGGTGAAGCGAAAGTTGGGATTATGCCAGGTTTTGTATTCAAGAAAGGAACGATTGGGATTGTTTCAAAATCTGGAACATTAACATATGAAGCAGCAGATCAAGTTGCAAAAGCAGGTTTAGGAATTACAACTGCAATTGGTATTGGTGGAGATCCAATCATTGGAACTACAACTAAAGAAGCTGTTGAGTTATTGATGAATGACCCAGAAACAGAAGGAATTGTGATGATTGGTGAAATTGGTGGTAACTTGGAAGCTATTGCTGCACGTTGGATCAAAGAAAACCCTAGAAAACCAGTTGTTGGATTCATCGCTGGTGAAACAGCTCCGAAAGGAAGAACAATGGGTCACGCAGGTGCGATCGTTGGTGGAGATGAAGACACAGCAGAAGCTAAAAAACGGATCATGAGAGAATGTGGAATTCACGTAGTTGATTCTCCAGCTCAAATTGGTGCTAAAATGGCTGAGATAATGGGTGTTACAGTATAATATTATTCGGGATTCGGGATTCGGGATTTGGAATTAAAAATATAATTGGTGTGAGTTTTTAACTTGCACCTTTTTTTAGCTACCAAATACTTGTAAGTAATTACCACGGAAAAATATGGATGTAAATTACTCTAGATAACTTGTAATTTTTGCGTCCACATAATGCAATTACTGCGATAACACTAATTGACAGCCAAGTGGTCGATAAATCCGGGAAAAGGAAATGCAATGAACAAAAAGTAACTATTCCTTGAAAAATTGCTAATCCATAACTGATATACATTGCACCTAAAAAATAACCAGGTTCTCGATCAAAATGGTAGTTGCAATTTTCACATTCTTCATTCATAATTGGTAATTTCAATAAACTCACCTTTTGTTGAAACACATGACCAATGCCACATTTAGGACATTTTTCTTGAAAAGTATTTAAAATAAAACGTTTGGTTTTTACGGTCGATTTCATTTAGTAAAGATAACAAACGGTTATGGAAAATCCCTATAAATTCTGTGCTTTATGCATATTAGAAACATGAGGTACAACAAATAATAGATTTACTTTAATTCATGCTGAATATCACATGAACTTGTGCGAACCATCGCAATTCGGCATACGTTTGGACATCCCACAAACACAATCATTTAGGCCTTTTCCCATTAAGATTCGTTGGGTGTAATTTTCTATTCTTGCTTCTCGTGTTTTAGCTTGTTTCGATCCCGAAAAATGAAGAATATAGGCTCTTTGTCTTCCTGGAGTCAATCCTTCAAATGCGGTTTTCAAAGCTAAATCTCCATCCATTTTAGATTGAAATTCTTCTGGAATATCATATTCGGAATGTGGTTTAAGAGCAACTTTCAAACCTGCCTTTTCAACTTCTATTGCTTCAAAGATGTATGCCTTTAAAATCGCTTCTTGCTCAATTATTTGTTCTAAACTTGTAAAACGAATTTGTCGACCACCTTGCACATTTTCCGTTTGCTGAATAAGAATACCGTCTGAATCATTCAGTAAAGCACCTTTCATAAACAGCAGTGCACAATACTCTTTGAATCCATGTATTAAAACAATGTTTGCTTTTTGAAAAGTGTAACATGGAACGCCCCATTTCAATTCTTCTGTGAGTTGACATTCGAGAACAATTGCTCTTAACTGCACTAATTCATCGTGCCATTTAGTAACTTTATTTAGAAATTCATCAACCTTGGAATTCATACATTGGTACGTTCGAATTTGCAAATATAAACGATACTAATCAAAAAGATATGGTTCATTTTCATTAGCAGTCTAAATTTCTTATTCTTCTCGTTCAATTTTAAAACCACACTTCCATGAACTATATGCAATTGTCCATTTTCTAAAAGGTTGAAGTACCGAAACACTTCTGCCTTTTACTCTAATACAAAATACATTTTCATTTGTCCTTTACCTTTGACTTCGATGTCGCCTCGATATTCACATCTGAAGATGTCCTTTACCAATTCGTAGGTGCTTTCGGTAATATTTACCTTACCTACCAAGCCGTTGCTTTCTGCCCTGCTGGCGGTATTTACCGTGTCGCCCCAGATGTCGTATGCAAACTTTTTTGTACCGACTACTCCTGCGACTACCTCCCCAGTATTGATACCGAGCCTACATTCAAAGTAAAGTTCACCTTTGTCGATGCATTCTTTTGGGAATTCTTTGATTAATGTAATTTGCATTCTTAAAATCAAATTGGTCACCGAAAATTGCTTGAATTTTATTCTTGAATATATCAATACCATCAGAGAGCGCTTCGCGTCGTGATTCTTGAAGACAGAATTTACAAGGATGTTTTGAATTTAGATGATTATTTGAGGTTTGTTCAAATGAATAGTCGTGTTTTTTACAACGAAAATTGATTTTAGTTTTTGCATCCCTATATTCGGTAGCTTGATAATCAAAACTATCACCAAAAAGTAGTTTTGATTGCTCAATTATCCATTTTGTATTTCGCTTTTCACTCAAAATATTATACTTTGGGCATCATTACCACTAACGTTTTCGCGCCTTGCGAAGAAGCCGATTTTTAAAATTAATATTTTTTGCGTCCATAAATCGAAAATTTTATACTTTATTGTTTTTCGGTACTCAAATTTCGGCTTTTTTGCAAGGCGTGTGTTATGCATAGATCAGTTTTATTCATACTTTAATATTTGTAAAGAGTCAAAATGTCGTTTTATTCTTTGATACTCATTTTCACTAATAATATCAAGGTTTTTGACTTTTTTAGCGTTTCCTTTCTCAACAAATTCCTGCATTTTATTGAAATAATCATAAGTAATATAATACTTACACCAAAACGTTGAGTCAATAGGAATAAGATTGTTTAGACGTCGAAAATTTTTCTTGAATGTGCATTCTACACTATCTCCACCATACGAAATTACTTGTTCAGCTGAATAAATATTGTATCCTTTTTCTCGATAATCTTTTGTGAATTTATTATTCATTCTTACAACAAATCCAACATTGTTGCATGAAAAAAGACTAACAGATAACAGTAATAAATATAATCGTAAATAATTCATATTGGGTTTGAGTATATTTATGCATAACTTATCGCTAACCGCCACTACTCCAAATTTCTAAACAATAAATTCGTCCATTTCAAAAGTAGTGCTGATCCAAATATACTGTAAATAATGCACTTACCCGAAAATAGTCGATTATAAATAGTTAATGTGGAAAATATGAAAACAGGCATTTTGTTGCGCTTTTTTTTTGTCAATTGTTAAAAAAATAAAATAATAGTACTATGTATTGCATAGTTCAATCTTTTACATATATCTTTGCATAGAATTACACAGGCAATATTAATATTATAAATAACACACAATGAGTTTAGAGAATACACAAGCCCAAATGCGCAAAGGAATTTTGGAGTATTGCATTCTTTCTATCTTAGATAAAAACGAAGCTTATCCTTCAGAAATACTGGAAAAATTGAAGGATGCAAAATTAATCGTTGTGGAAGGAACCCTTTATCCCCTTCTCATGCGCTTAAAAAATGACGAGCTTCTATCCTATCGATGGGAAGAATCACCCTCTGGTCCGCCAAGAAAATACTACGTGCTAACAAAAATGGGAAAAGCATTTTTAGAAGAATTAGAAAGCACTTGGAGCGAATTGAGCGAAGCAGTAAATAAATTAACCCAAAACAAAACATTTTAAAATGAAAAAGACAACTTCCATTCACATCAAAGGAATGAATTTCCTGTTCGAAGAAGATGCCTATGAATTGTTGCAAGATTACATGGATCGCTTGAACCATGGTCTGCGCAACGAAAAAGGAAACAAAGAAATCGTTGAAGACATCGAATTGCGCATTGCAGAATTGTGCACTTCAATACTCAACGATAAAAAACAAGTAATCGAAATTGAGGATATCAAATCGATTTTGGAAACATTGGGTGATCCTTCTCAATACATTGACGAAGAAGAAAGCTCAAAAACTACATTTTCGAAAGAACCGTTTGATGGAGCCAAAAATAAAGACAGACATTTGTTTCGGGATGTCGATAATGCAACAATCGCAGGAGTTTGCGCCGGAATAGCCAACTACTTCAAGATTGATGTGGTCATCATTCGCGCGTTCTTCATCTTGCTGTTTTTATTCGGAGGATTTGGATTCCCCTTGTACATCATTCTCTGGGTAATTGTTCCAAAGGCAAATTCTACAATCGATAAATTACGCATGCGTGGAAAAGCGATTACAGTTGACAGCGTTCGTGAAGAAGTCGAAAATGCTGGTAATCGCTTGACAAAAGAGACGAATAAAATTTCAAATCGCTTGAGAAATGATGACACTATTCACAAACGCGTAAGTTCAATTGGACGCTTAATTTCTGTGCTTTTTGGGACTGGATTGATTCTTTCCGGCTTGTTTTGGCTAGTGATACTATTAATCTTTGGAGCTGCTGGTTTACAATTTATTCCCGTTCAAAGCGATAATGGTTTTCTCTCACTTTCTGATTTAAGTAACCTAGTTTTGTCGGATGAAAGTGATAATTCCATGGCCTGGATTGGTGGATTAACAGTTGGGTTATCTGCTATCTTTTTTATGTTGCTATTGGGAATTAAAATCGTTTTCAAGATTCACAATAAATGGTCGAAACGTGCTTTAATATTGCTGTTTTTATCCGGATTTATTGGAGCAATTATTTGTGTTTTCATCGGTCTAAAAACTGGACGTGATATGACAAATGAAGGTGAAATCGAACGCTTAGTTGGCAGCGTTCAGTGCGAACAATTAGTCATTCAAACGCATCATTCAAACAACAGAAAAACGGGGACTTTTGAAGTGAAAACTGACGATGATTTCAATTTCATAGCGATTAAAGGTGAAAATATCGAAGAAGGAGGAATTCATTTTGAATACTGTTTATCGGAAGACAGTTTATTTCACGTCAGACAAAACTTAAGCGCGCATTCTCAGTCAAACAGAATGGCTGTTGCTAAAGCTAAAAACATCAAACATTCAATTTCATTAGATAGTACTGTTTTGAATGTGAATGCCTATTATTCCTTCCCGATGAGCGACAAATTAAGGGACCAAGAAGTGTATATTATCATTGAAATTCCTGAAGGGAAATCAGTCAAAATAAACCGACAAATTATTCGCCTAGGATCAGATGAATTCAACGAAGAAATCATTGATGAAAACTACGAAGAACATGGTGTTCTCAACAACGATGGAGAATACAACCATCATGACTAAAAAAAAAGGTGGCTCATTTTAACATGAGCCACCTTTTTTTTAATTCGGAATTTGGAATTCAGAATTTGGCAAATTACTTTCTCGAATAAGCTGCGTATTCCATTTTTGAATCGTCAAATTTAAACAATGGCAATAAAGAATTTGATTTGTCTTTGTCGATCATTCTATCATACAAAAATTTCGCAACAACCAATCGGTCATCTTCAAACTTCAAAACTTCGGTAATTTTATATGCTTGACTTGCCGTTAAACAAAAATTAGTCAATTGAGATAAAATAAATTCCGTTTTCTCATCATCCATCATGATGGAATTCATTTCTGTAATAAATGTATTTTCGTCATTTACGATGTTTTTACACGTTACAACTGGGTGAACAGTATTCGTAGAAGTATTAATATTCGTGTTGTTTGTATTGACAGCAGTATTATTTGTCTGAGTTCCTGACGTTGTGGTGGTGGTCGTAGTTGTCACAGTCGTGTTTTGTGAATACTGCGTATTTCCTTGGTTTGATTGATTATTTGTATTGGTCGTATTTGTATTTGTCTGAGTTCCTGCTCCCATTCCATTCATATTCACAGACATGTTTACATTTTCTCCATTCGTTTGCGTATCTGTGCCCATTCCATTCATATTCACAGACATGTTTACATTTTCCCCGCCCATTTGAGGATCAGAAACATTGATTGAAACATTCATTCCAACAGTTCCATTTGGATTATTTGGATCTGTAACTGTAACAGTTTGGTTCACCGCCTGACCGTTTGTATTGATTGTGCCGTTCACATTCATATTCATGTTAACATTTCCATTGGGATTATTTGGATCAGTTACCGTTACTGTTTGATTCACTCCTTGACCACTTGTATTTGTATTGATTGTCCCATTCATATTAACAGAACCATTTTGAGTCGACCCAGATTGTGTATTCCCACTTTGGATAATGGCAACATTTCCGTTTGATCCGTTGGTTGTGCCAGAATTAGTTGTCGTTGTAGTTTGTTGTGTTGTAACAGTTTGTGTTGTAACAGCATCACTGTATATTGCTGTATTATCTGGACGATACGTTATAACACCTTGTGCTGTATTTGCTCCAATAGTTGGCTCCATTCCAATCAATTGTAATTTTCCTTTTCCTTTCTTGAAAATAACTCGAGTTGTAATATCTGACGGTGCATCAATGAAGAAATTTTTATCAATATCAGCTGTTTTTCCATCGGCAAAAATCATTTTTACAGAATAAGAACCGTTTTTAATTCCACCAACAGACACATTTGTCATTGGTACAGAATTTTGTTTGATACCATTCAGGATAACATAAAATTGTTGTCCACCATTATTAAAAATGGTTAAATTACTTTGGGAGAAAGACGCAAGGCCAATCAATAAGAATAAAAGGGTAGTTATTTTTTTCATAGGTTTATTTTTTTTCGGTCGCTTTTGCTATAACAGTGCCAAGTTAAACGTTTCTCTCCAATTTTCAAAAGAAAGCTTTAAAACCTTCATCACACATTGAAATATTTGTAAATTAGAACTCGAATATGGATTACGTAATTGTCGACATAGAAACAACCGGAGGAAGTCCAAAAGCCTCCAAAATTACCGAAATTGCTATTTATAAGCATAACGGTGTTTCTATTATCGATGAATTTTCGAGTTTGGTAGATCCTGAAATGAAAATCCCTGAGTTTATTGTGCGCTTAACTGGTATTAGTGATCGCATGGTTGAAAATCAGCCAAAATTCTACGAAATAGCAAAGCAAATAATTGAATTTACGGAAGGATGTATTTTTGTTGCCCACAATGTTGGTTTTGATTATGGTATTTTACGGCATGAATTTAAATCTTTAGGATTTGATTTTCGTCGTCCACATTTATGCACAGTTCGCGCTTCTCGTTATGTATTGCCAGGTTTAGATTCGTATAGTTTAGGCAAATTATCACGAAGTTTAGGAATTGAAATTATTGGTCGACACCGAGCTGGAGGTGATGCGTTGGCAACAGCGCATTTATTCACAATGCTCATTGAAAAGGACGCAGCGAATCTGCAAACGTTCATTCAACAAGAAGTAAATCCAAAAATATTACACCCGAATTTAGATTTAGAAGTTTTAGACGAAATTCCAAGTAAAACTGGAGTTTATCAATTTTACAATGAATTCAATCAATTGATTTATATCGGAAAAAGCAAGCAAATAAAGAACCGTGTTGACCAGCATTTACGCAATACCAAAACCAAAAAGGGGATTCAAATGCGTGGTGAAATTACACGTATCGAATACGATTTGACAGGTTCAGAATTAATTGCCTTACTCAAGGAATCTCAATTAATAAAACACCATACTCCAGTTTATAATCATCAATTAAAAAAGAGTCGCTTTCCTTATGGCTTGTTCGATTATTTAGATGACAATGGCTATTTGCGTTTACATCTCAGTTTAACATCAAAAAGGACAGAAATTCCATTCTTAAGTTTTTCATCAAAGAAAGAAGGTGTTTTACATTTAGAACGAATGGTGGAACAATATAATTTATGCCAGAAATTGTGTGAATTATACCCAACAAAAGCAGCATGTTTTCACCATTCTATCAAGAAATGTAATGGTGCTTGTGTTCAAGAAGAAACGGCAATTGATTACAATGCAAAAGTAGAACGTCTGCTGAATGATTTAAGTTTTAATGGTGACAGCTTCTATATTGTAGATAAAGGGCGTAATAAAAGCGAAAAGAGCCTTGTTTTAATTGAACGTGGTTCTATCGTTGGTTTTGGGTTTGCTCACTTCAACTTCCAGAATCAGCCAATTTTTAAATGGAAACGGTATATCGAGCAATCGACAGAAGATCGTGACGCACGAACAATCTTGAATTTATTCTTACGCAAAAACGAAAAAATTGAAATTATACGGTTTTAAGGATTCATTCCATTCCCAAAAACTCTGCAAATTGAAATTTGCTAGAGCTATGCAGTCCCCCTGCGGGACATTAGTTGTATAATGAAATTATTTAGTATCACAAATGTCCCTTAGGTACTATTGAGTAAAAAAAAATCAAATAGAATTTTCATAAAATAATAAGTTAAATCAATTCTTGAAAAATATATTTTTCACTGTAATCAATCTCAAATTTTTCAAGAAAGGTGATGTATTCATCAAGGAATGTTGTTTTTTTATGATGTATTTCCTGGTTGTCAATGTATTTTACAATTCTAGATAATTGAGACTGACCATAGGAAAAAGCACCATAACCTTCTTGCCATTCAAATTTTCTTTTCGTGAAATTGTTATCATTAATCCATTTAGATGAATTTTGTTTTACTGCTTTCATCAAATCTGAAAAAGATTGAACTGGTTTGTATCCAACTAAAATATGTATATGATCCTCCAACCCATTTATTGCAATTAATTTATGTCCCAAAGCATTTACAGTTCCTGTAATATATTTATATAACTGATCTTTCCAATGCTTTTCTATTACTCCATTTCTGTATTTCACAGTAAATACAAATTGAATGTAAATTTGGGTGTAGGTGTTTGGCATTTAATAATTATTGATGTATAAAAGTTTCTAACTGAAGATACGATTATTTTTTGATACAATAACCCGATATTTTACAAATAATCGAAATGTTGCATGGTCCCTAAGGGACAATATCGCAAATGGAAAACCATTTGCTAGAGCTATGCAGTCCCTACGGGACAGATACCCACAATAAAAACAATAGTAAATGCATTCCAAAACTGAACAAACAAACAAACAAACAAACAAACAAACAAACAAACAAACAAACAAAAATTAATTCAATTTTATTGAAGTTCATAAAAGCCCAAATACACATCCCAAAATATCATGTAAATTCAATATTCATGATAAAAAAAATGCTAAAAACAACATCTTTTTTAAAGAACAAAAGTCCCGTAGGGACTTGATAGCTCTAGCAAAT
>CANITF010000007.1 GCA_947470515.1 Flavobacteriales bacterium | reverse complement strand
TTTAAAAAGAAGGACACGAAATCGTTTTAAACGAAATTGGTTTCTTTTTACAATTCAAATTAATTCCCATTGAGATTTCATGTGACCCACCTGAAACGCCGTTATTTAATTTAGAGACAGTAACATCATAGCTGTATCCTAATTTAAACTTACCCGTATTGATTCCAATCGTCAAAATAAATGCATCTCTATTTCTATACCATGCACCAACGTTGAAAGTACCATATTTAAGATATGTTCCAATACTTAATTCTTGAAAACCATTTTGATATTGGAAAATTACGTTCGGCATAATCGAAGTAGAATTCGAATATTTTGATTTTGCCCCCAATTGTATTTCAGCTCCCATATGACCTGTGAAACGCATTGGCATTGGTGAGTCCCCAATAATCATAGATTCATTAGGCATATTTAAATGGTGTGCTGCAAATCCAGCGAAAAAGTGTTTGTTAAAAATTACTGTTCCAGCAGATGCATCAAAGAAACCACGGGAACCTCCTCTTGGAACGTCTCCTGTAGCATAAATAAATCCTCTTCGTGGATCAATCATATCTCCAAAAGTCAATTTATCCCAATCCAAAGATTTTTGATACCAAGAGGCTCTTGCTCCAAAAAGCCATTTCCATTTTCTTCCAAGATTCAAGTGATAAGAATAAACAATTCCAAGCATTGAAGTCTTAATTGTCCCTTGTCCTTGTTGGTCATGCGTTGCTAAAACACCAAAACCACCAGAAATATTTTTGAAATATTGATCGTAAGATGCGCTATATGTAACATAGTTACCTGATAACTGTGGCCATTCGTTACGATAGTTTAATGCAAATCTTGGACAACCAAAAGAACCAGCAAAAGCGGGGTTCAAATACAAGGGATTTGAATAAAACTGCGTAAACGTTGGGTCTTGAGCATTTGCTCCTGCGAATAAGCATAAGAATGAACAAGTAGTTATAAAACGTTTAAATCCTTTCATTAGTGTGTGTTAATAGAACAACGAAATCTGACCAAAGATAACGCAAATTTTAAATTAAGGTTACAAATATTATAAATCAAACAAAATAATCAAAGTTTTATTCCGTTTTTTGTTGAGTTATTTTAATTATTAAGTTTTTTAAGAATGGGTTTGTTGAAATTAGTAAAGACATTTTTGTTATTCAATATCATTTTTGTTTTTTTATTTGGTTGTGTGAAATCAGTTCAAGCTCAAGAGGTTATTGAGCAAAAAATAGGTTGGAAAGAACCAATTACCTTGAGATCTGAAGGTAAAACAACAATTGCACCTTCTATCACTGATCAGATGTTGGATAACGGTAAGCCAAATTATTATTGGACGAAACAATTGAAATCATTAAATCATAAACTTAGTATTTCAACAATAATTACCGCTAGTGCTCCAAATAGTGATATTGATTATTTAAAAGAATTTTCCTTTAATGTAACAGATTCACTTCAAATTGAATATAAAATAACAGAATCTGGAAAAGAAATTTATGCCGTAGCTTCACTTTTTCCATACATTTTAAAAAATGGAGTCATTAATAGAATAATTTCTTTTGATATTATTTTGGAAAATGTTAAAAAACCAATTTCGCATGAAAAAAGCTTTGTAACAAATTCAGTTTTACAAGATGGTTCAGGAGAATGGTACAAAATAAGTGTAAAAAAAGATGGGATCTATAAATTAGATAAAGCATTTCTAGAAAGTTGTGGTATTGATGTCGCAGGATTAAATCCGCAACAAATAAATATTTATGGCAACGGTGATGGCAAATTACCAGAATTGAATTCTATACCAAGAACTGATGATTTAGCAAAGAATGCAATTACAGTTTTTGGCGAATCAGATGGTGTTTTTGATGAATCAGACTATATTTTATTTTATGGATGGGGTCCAAATAGATGGTATGCCAATGGTACAGCTCAGTTTGATCAAGATAAAAATATTTATTCCGATTATTCATATTATTATATTAATATTAATTCTGGTGAAACGCCTTTAAGAATCCAAACAATTTCAAATTCACCAAGTCCAATTACAAATACTATTACTAACTATTCTTTTTACGATGTTCATGAAAATGATTTAATAAGTTTGGTGAAAGGAGGTCAAAGATGGTACGGCGAATTGTTCGATACTGAATTAGAAAAAACATTTATTTTTTCAGTTCCAAATATTGTTGCGGGTCAAACTGCTTTTTTCAAAACTGCCATTGCAACGAATTCTGCTAGTTCTGCTGGAACTAGTCAAGAATATTCGATAAATGGAACGGTAATTTCAACTTCTAATTTACCTTCTGTTTCCGACGACTATGTGCAATCTACAAAATCAATGAGCTTAGTCAATCCGCCAGCATCAATACCTTTTAAAATTTCAATAACTCGAAATTCACCGAGTACATTGGTTTATTTAGATAGAATTTTATTGAACGCCAGAAGATCTCTCGTTTTTACTGGAAATCAATTTAATTTCAGTGATTTGAATTCAATCGGTATTGGAAATGTGAGTGAGTTTCAAATTTCCAATTTTCCAATAAATGGTTCAATTTGGGAAATAACAGATCGGCATTTACCAAAATTAATAAGTGGTGCGTTGGCATCTGGAACATATAATTTTATTCAAGAAACGGATACACTGAGACAATTTGTTGCAACAGATGGAAATGTTTTTTTTACACCTGAATTTGTTGGAATTATTGAATCTCAAAATTTACATGCTTTGCCTCAAGCAGCATATTTGATTGTTACACATAAGAATTTTATATCTTACGCAAATCGTTTAGCTGACTTGCATCGAAATGAAGGAATGAGTGTAAATGTTGTTACAACAGAACAAGTTTATAATGAGTTCAGTTCAGGAATGCTCGATCCAACAGCTATTAGAATGTTTGCGAAAATGTTTTTTGATAGAGGGGTGCTAAATTCAACGGAACGGCCCAAATATCTTTTATTGTTTGGTGATGGAACATATGACCCAAAAAATAGAGTATCAAATAATAATAATTATATCCCAACCTATCAAATGTTAAATTCAGAAAATCATATTTCAGCATTAGTAACTGATGATTATTATGGAATGTTAGGGGATGCCGAGTCAATAGCCGCTACTGACATGTTAGACATTGGAGTTGGTAGACTTTTGATTTCTGATTTGCAGATTGCTAAACAACAAGTTGATAAGATTGAACATTACATAAAGAATGGTTCAAATTTATTTACAGAATCAGTTACAAATGGCAGCTGTGCTTCGGGGGGAGTGAACTCAACATTTGGGGATTGGAGGCTGAATTATATTCAAATTGCAGATGATGAAGAAGGAGGTTATTTCGTAAATCAAGATACTGAACCACAATATTTGTATGTAAAAGCGAATCATGCTCAAATGAATTGCGATAAATTATATTCTGATGCTTTTACGCAAGTTTCAACTGCTGGTGGACAAAGGTATCCTGATGTTTTTGATGCGATTACGAATAGGACTGAAAGGGGAGCGTTAGTGATTAATTATGTTGGGCATGGTGGGGAAGTTGGTGTTGCCGAAGAAAGAATAATTACAGTGCCTCAAATTCAAAGCTGGAAGAATATTGATAAATTGAATCTGTTTGTTTCTGCAACATGCGAATACACCAAATATGACGATCCTTCTCGCGTTTCAGCTGGTGAGTGGGCTTCTTTAAATCCTTATGGAGCTTCAATTGCTTTAATGACAACCACACGTTCTGTCTTTTTTGGTGTTAACACAATAACCGGAAAACGATTTTATGAAAACGTCTTTACAAGAGATGTCAATATGGAGCCACTTGCATTCGGAGAAATTTTAAGGCTGACCAAAAATGCCTCTGGCTCTTCAGATAATAAAAGAAGTTTTACATTAATCGGCGATCCTGCTTTAAAGATAGCGCTTCCGAGATTACAAATTGTAACAGATAGTATAAATGGGTTAAGTCCATTGATTGAAATTGACACAATTAGGGCATTAACAAAGATGACAATTAAAGGTCATATTGAAGACAATAGTGGCGCAGTAATGACAAGTTTTAATGGTGTTTTAGCACCTTCTATTTTTGATAAAATAAAAACGCAATATACGCTTGGTCAAGATCCTGATTCGCCAATTATTCCTTTTGATCTTCAAAGAAATATAGTGTATAAAGGAAAAGTTTCTGTTATAAATGGATATTTTGAATTCACATTCTTTGTACCAAAAGATATAAATTATAATTACGGTGCTGGGAAAATAAGTTATTATGCTGATAATAATTTAACAGATGCATCAGGGTATGACACACGTTTTGTTATTGGTGGAATTGATCCCGCTGGATTAAATGATATAACAGGTCCTGATATCGAATTGTATTTGAACGAAGAAACTTTTGTTTCAGGGGGAATAACAGACGAAACTCCAAATTTGATTGCAAAGATGTTTGATGAAAATGGAATCAACACAGTTGGGAATGGAATTGGACATGATTTAATGGCTATTATTGATGAAAAAAGTTCTAATCCAATTATTTTGAATGAATATTATTCTGCAGATTTAGATACATATCAATCTGGAACTGTAAATTATGCCATACCAACTTTGGAAAAAGGACCGCATACATTAAGCTTAAAAGTTTGGGATGTGAATAATAATTCGTCTGAATCAACTATTGATTTTATTGTACAGGAAAAGCAAAATATTGAATTAGACCATGTTTTAAATTACCCTAATCCTTTTACGACGCATACTGAATTTTATTTTGAACACAATCAAGCTTGTGCTGAATTAGAAGCTCAAATTCAGATCTTTACAGTTTCTGGTAAATTAGTTAAAACCATAAATCAAATGGTGCATACAGAAGGATTTAGATCTTCAGGAATACCTTGGGATGGGCGGGATGATTTTAATGATCAACTAGCAAAAGGAGTTTACATTTATTCTCTGAAAGTGAAATCTTCTGATGGAAAAATTGCTGAGAAAACAGAAAAATTAGTATTATTGAGGTAAACTACGCAATAAAGGTGTTAGGTTTACGTATATTTGTGAATCAAATTTGTTTTTATAATTATTATGTATAAATTAATTATTTGTTTTTGTTTGTTGGTGTCACCAATTCTTTCCTTTGCTCAACCTAATACAAGTGGCGTTGCGGAAGGGGATTTAACTTTAAACACAATTACAACGGCGGTTCCTTTTATGGCGATTACGCCTGATTCTCGCGCTGGTGGAATGGGAGATGCTGGAACCGCATTGAGTGCGAATTCAAATTCTATTTATTGGAATACGTCTATCTTGAATTTTGCAAAAGCAAAATCTGAAATTAGTGTTTCTTATACCCCTTGGTTAAGACAGTTAACAAACGACATGCACTTGTCTTATGTGTCAGGATATTATAAAATCAATGATAGAAATGCCGTAGGCGGTGCTTTACGTTATTTTAGTTTAGGGGAAATAACATTCACAGATGCAAGTGGAAATGTTATTAGAGATGATAAACCGAGTGAATTTGAGTTGACAGGTGGTTATGCCTTTCGTTTGAGTGAAAAAATGAGTGTAGGTTTAAATGGCAAATTTGCTTATTCAAATTTAACTGGTGGATTAACAGTTGCTGGTGTTAATACAAAAGCAGGTGTAGCCGGTGCAGCAGATTTATCATTTACGTATTACAATGATGAAGCAAAAATAGGAGGATTAAATGGAGTCTATACATTTGCAACCACAATTAATAATATTGGAAATAAAATTGCATATTCTGAACTTGCTTCAAGAGATTTTTTACCAATGAATTTAAAAATAGGAAACTCGTTTTTAGCGCAATTTGACAAATACAATAGCCTTGTTTTATCTGTTGATTTGCAAAAATTATTAGTTCCAACACCAGCATATTATGATTTTTATGATGGAACAAATACTATGATTTCTGGTAAAAGTGACGATATTGGTGTAATTTCTGGAATGTTACAATCTTTTTATGATGCACCTGGAGCACCTGTAAAAGATGATGCAGGAAACTATGTGCAAAACACTGATGGTTCATTTGAAGTAACGAAAGGCTCACGATTTAAAGAAGAGTTAACAGAAATAAATATTGCTGCGGGTCTTGAATATTGGTATAATAATGTGCTCGCAATTAGAGGTGGTTATTTCTACGAAAATAAGAACAAAGGAAATCGTCAGTATTTCAATATTGGCGTAGGATTGAAATATAATAAGTTTGGAGTTGATATTTCATACTTGGCTGCTGTAAATGGCAAGCAAAGCCCTTTAGCAAATACACTTCGATTTACATTGCGAATGACATTAGGGGAAAACAATAATTCCTCGACTGGTGATGATAAACCAGAATAAATGAATATTCGAATTGGATTTGGAGTTGATGTTCATCAGTTAGCAGATACACATGAATTATTTATTGGTGGATTGAAAATTGAATCTGATTTAGGTGCAGTTGGACATTCAGACGCAGATGTATTACTTCATGCCATTTGTGATGCCCTTTTAGGTGCTGCAAATTTGAGGGATATTGGTTTTCATTTTTCTGATACGGATCCTAAATTCAAAGGGATGGATTCTAAAATATTAGTGTCAGATGTATATCAACTTATTGCAGAAAAAGGTTTTAAAGTTGTCAATTTGGATTGTACAGTGATCTTAGAAAAACCAAAATTAAATCCACATATTCCTGAAATGCAAACTATCATAGCTGGTCTATTGCATATTAGTGATGATCGGGTCTCAATTAAAGCAACAACGCATGAAAAGGTTGATTCATTTGGTGAACGAAAGGCTGTGAAAGCTTATGCAGTTTGTTTGCTTGATAAATCGAATACCAATTCGCTTTAAAAATTCGCTTATTCTCATGCAATTATTTCGATTTCTATTTTAGAGGATTGGGGATAGAATCCTTATATTTGTAAATCTATTTCGCACATTATGAAAGTTAATCCGACATATCAAACTAAAGAAAGTTTAATTGAATTGCATAATAAACCATTGTTAGAATTGGTTTTTGAAGCAGCAACTATCCATCGTCAATACCATAATCCTAGGGAGGTTCAAATGTCTTCTTTGTTAAGCATAAAAACTGGTGGATGTTCTGAAGATTGTGGATATTGCCCTCAAGCAGCAAGATATCATACAGATGTTGAGGCACATAAATTAATGACAGTTGAATCTGTTATTGAACAAGCGAAAAATGCAAAATCTAATGGCTCTTCGCGTTTATGCATGGGAGCTGCTTGGAGAGAAGTGCGCGATAACAAGGATTTCGATAATGTCATAGAAATGGTTCAAGCGGTGAATGATTTAGACATGGAAGTATGTTGTACGTTAGGAATGATGAATGAGCAACAAGCGGTTAGACTTAAGCAAGCAGGATTATTTGCTTATAACCACAACTTAGATTCATCTCCAGAATTTTATGGAGATGTTATTTCTACAAGAGAATACGAAGATCGCTTAAATACTATTGACAATGCAAGAAAAGCTGGAATCACAGTTTGTTCTGGAGGAATTATAGGAATGGGTGAAGCGATAGAGGATCGTATCGGACTTTTGATGAGTTACATGAAAATGGAAAATCCACCTGAATCGATTCCAATCAATGCATTAGTTGCCGTTGAAGGAACGCCATTAGAGGATCAAAAGCCAATCGAACAGTGGGAAATGATACGAATGGTAGCAACGACTCGAATTGTTTTTCCTGAGACTGTTGTTCGTTTATCAGCTGGTAGGACAAAAATGAATATGGAAGGACAAGCTCTTTGTTTCTTAGCTGGTGCCGGATCAATATTTGCAGGAGATAAATTATTAACTACTCCAAATCCTGAATTTAATGAGGATAAAGAAATGTTTGAAATTCTTGGATTAATCCCTAAAATGGCTTTTGCAGATGGTGAAAAACCGGTTACAATTCCAGATGAAATAATTATAGAAAGAAAAAGAAAAGAAGCGGAGCGAGCTTTAGAATTGGAAGCAGCTAAAGGACAAATTAATTCAGATTTTGAACCGCGTAAAATTGTACAAGTTGTTTCTAACTAATGGATTCAAAGCTTATTGATAAACTAAATAAAAGGAAAACAGAGGGGACATTGCGTTCCCTTTCTTTTTTTGATGGAATGGTTGATTTTTGTTCGAATGACTATTTGGGTTTATCATATATAGAAACTAAGAATCTTTCAACTAAACATGGAAGTACAGGTTCGAGATTAATTTCTGGTAATTCAAAAGAAGCTGAGCAATGCGAGTCATTTTTAGCGAATTATTTTGATTCAGAAGCTGCATTGGTTTTTAATTCTGGTTACGATGCAAATATTGGCTTCTTTAGCGCTGTTCCTCAGCGGAATGATATAATTCTTTACGATGAAAAAATTCATGCAAGCGTAAGGGATGGAATACGTTTGTCATTTGCCACGTCCTTTTCGTTTGAACATAATTCAATTCAAGATTTAGCTGCAAAATTAGAGAGGTGCAATGGAACTGTTTATATTGCAATTGAGAGCCTTTATTCGATGGATGGTGACCTTGCCCCAATTGAAGAAATTGCTGAATTAGCTGAAAAATTTGGAGCATATTTAATTGTTGACGAGGCACATGCTTCTGGAGTTGTTGGACAAAAAGGGAAAGGAATTATTGACCATTTATCATTGAATAGTAAGGTTTTTGTACGAATTATCACATTTGGAAAAGCTTATGGTTCTCATGGTGCAGCAATTTTAGGCAGTTTGAAATTAAAAGAATTCCTGATCAATTTTGCACGATCTTTCATTTATACAACAGCTTTGTCACCAAGTACATTCGCTAGGATAAAACAAATGGTTGAATTGAGTCAGTCTGAAATTGAACGTAAAAAATTACAAGAAAACATTCTCTTATTTAGAAGTTTAATGGAAGAGAATTCAATTTCTTCGAATGAAATATCGCCTATTCAAATGATTGGAATTGGTGATATAAAAAAAACAAAGAATTTATCATTATTGCTTCAGCAGAATAACTTTGCTGTAAAACCTATTTATAGTCCAACAGTAAAGAAAGGTGAAGAGGGAATTAGAATTTGTATTCATTCGTTTAATACCTATGAGGAAATTCGAAATCTCTGTAAAATAATTAATATAGGATTAAATTTAGAAGTACAAGAATCATCTTGCTAACATAAATTCTATTAAAAAAAACACTGGTTATTTAATTCTTATGGAAATAAAATAGTAAAATACATTTTTTTAAAATTCAAGAGATAGTGATTTTTCTTTAAAAAAATGATCTAATATATTCAGTAAATGAAAAAATGAATTTTTGTCTTTTTGAAGATAATCTATAGCACCTAATTTCATCGCTTTTATTGCAATTTTTGAAGATTCTTGATTGGATAAATAGATGAAGAACGCGTTTGGATTTTTTTGATAAATTTCCTCCATCATTGTTAATCCAGTTGTTTGTTTTAAAAAATGATCTACAATGTACAAAGTTGGTTTAGTTGATACATATTTTAAACATGTAGATTCATCTTCAAAAAAGGAAACATTCGTGTATCCTTGGTTTTGAAGAAAGTATTTTATTAAATTTCCATAAAACAAGTCGTCATCAAGAATAACAAATTCGTATTTACTGCTCATGGTTATTGTCATTAATATTTCAGCAATTCTATAATATAAAAATAATGCCTAAATATTAAGTTTCTCAAAATGAGGTTTTTAAAAAATAATTAATTTATAGTTAATCCCAAAATTGGATTTTTTTCTTTTTGGGAGAAATTAGATTATTTCCCATACACTTTTATAAGCATTTATTTTTTCTATATAATCTATGAATGCTGCATAATACGAATCTTTCGCAAGGGTTGAACTATCTCCAATAATTATCAATTTTTCTTTGGCTCTTGTCATAGCAACATTCATGCGTCGGTAATCTTTTAAGAAGCCAATTTGTCCTTCATTGTTCGATCTAACAAGAGATATGATGACATTTTCTTCTTCTTGCCCTTGAAAACTATCAATTGTGCTGATTCTCAATGCTGATTTTAATGTTTCTTTAGCCAAGGTAACTTGACCTGAATAGGGTGAAATAAGTGCCGTTTGATTCAATTGCAAATTATCTTTTTCAATAATTTTCAAGATAATATCAATTTCTCCTTTGTTCATTAAACTATTTCCGTCTGGACCGCGTTCTTCGTCAAATCCTGCGCCAGCTGTGTCATAAAAAATTATATGTTCACCTGAGTTTAAAAGATGATCTGGTGTTTTTAATTTCCCATCATAAAAATAATCATTGGAAAATTGTGCGATAGATTCACGCATGCGATATTGTGTGTCCAATAAATAAACATTCGATATTTTAGAAAAACATACTTCTAGAATTGAATGCCTCAACCCCAATTGAGCAGCTTTGTCAGAGAGTATTGTTGGAGGAAGTTGTAAATGATCTCCTGCTAATATGACTTTTTCTGCCAGTGGAATAATGCACCAAGCGAGCGGCTCTAAGCACTGACCAGCTTCATCAATAATCAATGTTTGATATTCTAATTTTTGAACTTGACCATCCATCAAACCAATCGGAGTTCCGATTATAACTCTTGCATTTTCAAACAATTGCTCTTCGTTATAATTTTGAATGTCTTTTATTTCTTTACGGATACTTTTAACTTCTTTGATAAGCAAATTTCGCTGATCTCGCTCTTCTTTTCCAAAACGACGCTTGTATTGATTGGCCATTTTTCGAAATTCTACAGCCCTGATTTTAAGTTTTTTAATTTCCTTCTCCTGTTTACTGTCTTTCAGTTTCCCTTCAGGGGTAAATGGAAAAATTTGTGCATTTACTTTTGTATTGTTCCCAACACGAATGAAATTGATGTTTTTATCAATTAATCCTGATGCAATATTATCGACGGCTGTATTACTCGGAGCAGATACAAGAATTTTTTCTCCCTTTTTAACGAGTTGAAGAATGGCCTCAATCAGAGTTGTTGTTTTTCCTGTTCCGGGTGGGCCATGAATGATTAGAAGTTCTTCGAAATCTTGAATTTGATGAACAGCATTTTTTTGACTTTCATTGAGGTTTTTATTAATGAAATTTTCAATGATTGGTGTTTTAGTTACTAAAATTTGATTTTCAACGGTTTGATCAGAATGTATTTTATTGAATAAGGATTGTTGATTTGAATGAAGATAAAGTTCATTCAATGCCTTTTTCATAAGTGTTGTAGTGCGCGTATCAGGTGTTAATTTTATCCCGACACCTTCATCTTCTATCCAGTCTGGGAAATCAGGCGCAAAAAGTCTAATTTCTCCTTGTTTTCCATCCAAATTAAGAAGCATTCCTTTTATTGGATCCTCGCCCTGACAAAAACATTCAATCGCCATTCCATCTCTGAAGTTACCTGTCTCTGCTGGAAATGGAATTCTGAAGTTTAGTTCCGGATAATCAGCATAACCAAAAGTTTTTCTATTGATTCGTATTGGATGAATGGCTAATCCTTCTGCTTTAAGTGATTTTAAATTGTGCTGTTCGTCAAGCTGAAAACGTTTCGTTTGCTCAAGTTCTTCGAGATCTAGACAAGCTAGAAGTGTCTCAATATAAGGATGTCTTAGTTCCATAATATTAAAAAAGACCACCTGTCATTCGACGGATGGTCTTTTAATATAAATTAGTTTGTTATTTAAACTGATGCAATCTTGTCTGACATATATTCACCTGCTTTTAATTTTCCAACAATTTTAGAAAAACAATCAAGTGTGTAATTTACATCTTCTAAGGTATGCACTGCCGTTGGAATCAAACGCAAAATTATCATTCCTTTTGGTACAACAGGATAAACAACCATTGAACAGAAAATATTGTAATTCTCACGTAAATCATAAATCAAATTAGTTGATTCAGGAATTGATCCATTCATGTAAACAGGAGTAACGCAAGAATTTGTTTCTCTAATTTCAAAACCTCTTTCCGTCAAACCTGATTGAAGTGCTTTAGTAATTTTCCAAAGGTTATCCTTTAATTCAGGTTGTGTTCTCATCAAATCCAAACGTTTTTGAGCACCAATAACCAATGGTAATGGTAAAGCTTTCGCAAATATTTGAGAACGCATGTTGTATCTTAAGTATTCAACTACTTGCTCGTCACTTGAAATAAAACCTCCAATTAAAGCAAAAGATTTAGCAAATGTTCCGAAGTAAATATCGATTCCATCTTGACATCCTTGTTCTTGTCCTGTTCCACCACCTTTTGATCCTAACGTTCCAATTCCGTGAGCATCATCAACAAATAATCTAAAGTTGAATTTTTTCTTTAAATCAACGATTTCTTTTATTTTACCTTGATCACCGCGCATTCCAAAAACACCTTCAGTAATCACAAGTATTGCTCCACCTGTTTCTTCAGCTAATTTAGTAGCACGTGCTAATTGTTTTTCACAATCTTCAATGTCGTTGTGTTTGAACACATATCTTTTACCCATGTGTAAACGCACACCGTCCAAAATACAAGCATGTGATTCAGCATCATAAACAATTACATCTCTACGATCAACTAAACAGTCAATTGCAGAAACCATTGCTTGGTATCCAAAATTACAAAGTATTGTGTCTTCTTTTTCAACGAAAGCTGATAGATCTGCCTCTAATTTTTCATGATAATTCGTGTTTCCACTCATCATTCTAGCTCCCATTGGCGTTGCAAAACCAAAATCAGCTGCTGCTTCAGCATCCGCTTTACGAACATCAGGATGATTTGCTAATCCCAAATAGTTGTTTAAACTCCAATTCAAACGTTCTTTACCTCTAAAAATCATGTGAGGACCAATTGGACCTTCTAGTTTAGGAAAAGTAAAGTATCCGTGAGATGCTTTTGCATGTTGCCCGATTGGACCTCTGTTGTTTTTGATTTTCTCAAAAATGTCTTGAACCATATCAATTAATTTTGCTTTGTGTGTCGCATCAAGGATGCCTAAAAATGTTATTACGATTGCAAAATTAGCGATTTTAGGCGAGAAAATAGGCGGTAAGCACTGTTTTTATCAACAGGCAGTGTTCAAAATCTTATAAGTTTTTATCTAACAAATAAATTATGGAACCAATTGCACCGCACCCTAATTCTAATTCCCGCTTATTTACATTCTCAAATACATCGCTTGGAGCATGATGAAAATCGAAATAACGTTGAGAATCAGGTACAAAACCAAACAATGGAATGTTTGGAAAAGAACCCTTTAAAGGTCCAATATCAACTCCACCATATCCTTTATCAAACTCATGAAGTTCATAAACAGCAAAATGTTCTTTGAACGATTTCAATAAATTAAGTTGCTTTTCAGATCCATCACAATGAAAACCTTTTGGTGCAAATCCTCCACGATCGCTTTCAAGTGCTGCAATCTGTTCTTCACCTCTTTCTTTTGACCAAGTAGCATACGTTTTTCCACCCATATTGCCATTCTCTTCATTCATAAAGAAAACTACTCTTAACGTATGTACAGGTTTGTAATTTAACTCGTTTAAAATGCGCAAAGCTTCCAAGCAATGGATTACGCCTGCTCCGTCATCGTGCGCTCCTTCTCCTGTATCCCAAGAATCTAAATGTCCTCCAAAAGTGATAATTTGATTTGGATTTTTTGAACCTTTGATTTCTGCGATAACATTATAAGAAGTTGCATCAGGATAAGCACGACAATCCATTTCCATCACAAATTCTAATTTCTCTTTTGATAACATAAGGGAAAGATTTTCAGCATCTTCTGTTGATATTGCAGCCGCAGGAATTTTAGCAATACTGTCTTCATAGTGCATGCTGCCAGTATGAGGATGTTTGTCAATTGGCATTCCGAGTGAACGAATTATAACTGCTTTGGCACCTAACTTACTTCCTTCAACTGCACCATTTCCTCGAATTGCATAACATCCACCATACGCTTTAAATGTATTGATTTGCTGCTCATCCATAGGTTGATTCAGGAATACAATTTTACCTTCTATTGCAGAACGTTTAGCTTTTTTTAATTCGTCTAAATGTTTAAATTCTATGATTTCTCCTTCTAAAATTCCATCAGTGCCAATGGAACCGCCAAGTGCAAGCATGTTTACTTTTATTAAACCATGTTTTTTACTGCGTATCCATCCAGCTTCAGTTGTCCCTCTTTCCCAATGTGGAACTTTTATTTCTTGAAGATAAACTTCATCAAAATTGTATTTCTCCATGGTTGCTTTACTCCATTCAACCGCCATTTGTGCTTCTGCCGAACCTGAAATTCGTGCTCCGACATCTTTACACAAACTTCTTAAATTTTCATAAGCATGACCATTTGTTAGTGCAGAATTATAAATCGAACGAATAAAAATAGAGTCGTTGTTTTGCGCATGTATTCCGCTGAATAAAAGTGCGAATAGTAGTGTTAATCTCATTGTTGTTTTTCTAGTTTAGCTTGAAGATTTGATAATCCTTTACTGTAATCTGAACCGATAAATTTATCCATCATCGCACCAATAATTCGTTTCAAAGGGAAATTGCCCATTGGTGAATCAAAATACCAAATAATTCTTGTTCCATTTTCATTCGGTTGAATCACAAAACCACATTTAGCAGCACCTCTTGGCCCAAAATTTAAATCCATTTCTACATGCTCATTGACTGCAATATCTGTTATTTGCATATACCCACTTCCAACCTTCTTGTTGCCTTTCCATGAATATTTCGAGCCAATTGTTCCTATTACTCCTTCAAATGAATGTTGAATATTTTGGTCTTTTTCCGACCAAGGATTCCATGTGACAAACTTCTCGTAGTTAACTACTTCAGCAAAAACGTCTGAAGGAGAAGCATTGACAATAATTGAACGTTCAACATGTGCATCTTTTGGCAGAAATAATCCAAAAATCATTAGAAAAATGAAAAATGTGAGTGCTCCTAAAAGGAAATAAATTAGAATTGACATAAATGAATTTAAAAAAACGAAGATAGTAGAAAAAGTGTTAAACTTAAATTACAAGTTATGAATTTCAAATTATTCACTCTATGTGAGCTATGTTCCTTTGTTGTTCAAAAACGGTAATATATGAATTTTAAAAAACGAAGAAAGTAGAAAAAGTGTTAAACTTAAATTACAATTTATGAATTTCAAATTATTCACTCTATGTGAACTATGTTCCTATGTGGTTCAAAAACGGTAATATATGAATTTAAAAAAACGAAGAAAGTAGAAAAAGTGTTAAACTTAAATGACAAGTTATGAATTTCAAATTATTCACTCTATGTGAACTATGTTCCTATGTGGTTCAAAAACGGTAATTCCAAATCAGTTTGGCAGACGAATAGTATGGTTATTATAAAAAAGCGAATTATACTCCCATTTATAAACATCAACTCCCACTTCCCTTATCAATAAATCATCAACATAAAGTGGTTGTTTCGAATCGTCTTTGCCTTTGGTTGTTATATAAATGCGACTAGTTGAACTTTTTACTTCAAATGTTCCTTCAACGAGTGACCAGTTTCCATTGATAGTTTCACTTTGCTCTGGTAATATTTCAGTTGAAATCCATTCGTTTTTAGTTTCGTCAAATTCTTCAATTATGAAGCGAAGCCAATTGTTTAAAGCATCTGGAATACCGTTGTACATCCAAAGACTGACGTGGTATTTCATTCCAACTTCAAAGGTGTTCGGTGCAAATTCAGCAAAGATATTTTTTCCTTTTTTGATTGTTTGAAATCCACCTTTACCTCTAAAAATAGGCGTTGATTTTTTATTTTCAAAACTTGTGTAATAGATATATGTTGAATCAATAGAGGAATAAAAGTCTCCATTCTTAAACAGATTAGGGATTCGTAATTTATAATTTCTAATTCGCTGTTCAGCACTGTTATTGAATAAATCTTTTTTGGAGAGTGAATAAATAGAGATTTCATCACTTTGAAAAATCAATTTACATTTCTGTAATAGTTCTGTTTCATATTCTGTGATTTGATCTCTAGTCCGAATAATTAAAAATGGTTTTTCGCTTTTTATATCTTTTTCAATTTCTTTTTGATAAAAATCAGGAGAAACGATTTGAACAATGTTTTTACTTTCTTGAATGGATGTTCTGGTGAGGTTAGCATTGACCAAAGGAACCCCAGAATGATAAGAGAAACAAATAGAAGCAAACATTGTCTCTTGGTTTCTAGGACGAGAATAACTTTCCGAACCTTGATAATAAAAGGGCAAGGCAATGATTGCTTGATAATCTGATGGATTAATTTTATTCAATGCCTCTTTGACTGAAGGGGATAATCCCTCTTTTTTGAAGCTGTTTTTGGATTGAATTATTTGTAAAGATGTGCCAATGTGGTAACTCAGTCCTTCCAACGTATTTAATAAACCAATAGAAACGATTAGTACAACTGCAAAAACGTTTTTCTTTTGACCTATTAAACGGATATAAAGTTCTTGAAAAACACTCGCTGAAAAGACAAGAGCGACAAAATAAAATGGCCACGTAAATCTGCCTGTTGCACGGAATTGTTTTACTATGGGTAACAAATCAATCAAACCACTTATTTGTTTGAAAGGTATTGCCATGGCAAAAAGTAATACGATACTCCCCGCTATTAAAGCATTATTTATCATGGAATTCTGAAAATATCCTTGAAGTGAAGTAGATTTTTTTCGTTTAATCAATTGAATAATTCCCCAAATTAGAAAAGTTCCAAAGAGCAGTGTAGTAGAAAATCCAACATAACTCCAAGCTTCCCATTCTTGATCAATTACGCCGCCAGTAAGCGAATCTAAAACTGGACGAATAGGAGGGTGATGAGGCAGAAAGACATCATCAAACTCTGCATTATATAAAAAGAATCCAGATGGATTTGTTGTTCTTCCAATATGCGTATCTGTTGCAGCAGTAAACATATAAAACAAGATCATTGGGATGATCAGAACGGAAAATTGTTTGGTGTAAAAAGTGATTTTTGAACGTTTTGCTTTCTCACGAAGGAAATTTATTGAAACAAGACTTAGTAAAAAGAACAGTATAATTAATCCTAAATAAGCATGAATGAAAAGCCAAAAAAGTAAATTCAAAAACAACAGGATGAAATAAAAATTCTTTCGGATAGCCACTTGCGTTTTTAAGAGCAAGAGCCACGATAAAGGAATTGCAGCGCTATACGACATTGCAAAGTGCCCTCCCATTCTGAAAATTTGAGGAGCCAAAACCGCAATACTGATTGCAAATAAAACACTGAACCACTTACTAATTTTGAATTGAAGTAATAAGAAATAGGATACAATGAATGTCAAGAAGATGGATAAGATCATTAAGAAATTAAGAATTCCAATACTGTGTTCTTTGAAAAAATCAAACTTCGTTGAAAGGAATTTGAATAAATTGGCAAGTATAGGATGGCAATCAGTATACATAAAATGCTCGCCATACGGATAATTCATTCCTGAAAAATTCAGATACGATGCATCGTGTTTTATATGATACGCATACGTGAAATAGTTTTTTAGTGCATCACCTTCATTACTGAAAAAATAGGAATCAGGATTTAAAATAATAGGTCCATAAAACGTAAAAACAAACACCAAACTGAAAAGAATCAGTGTGACAAATGGAATCTTATTTTTAAAAGTGTTGTTGAGCACTGTTTTTTAGGAATTTTTAAAGTATCAAAAGCTTAAAAATAATCAGAAGATTTCATACAATTATCAACCTTCCTTCAAGTTTGTCTGCCACACTAAATTATGAATAATTATATTTGCATAAAAATAATAGAAATGGCTTTAAAATGTGGTATTGTTGGACTTCCGAATGTTGGGAAATCAACTCTTTTTAATTGTTTATCCAACGCGAAAGCGCAATCTGCGAACTTTCCTTTTTGTACAATAGAACCGAACATCGGAACAATCTCTGTTCCTGATCCAAGATTAGAAGTGTTGGAAGGAATTGCGAATCCACAAAAAGTATTGCCTACAACAATGGAAATCGTTGATATTGCTGGTTTAGTGAAAGGTGCATCGAAAGGGGAAGGGTTAGGAAATCAGTTCTTGGCAAATATTCGTGAAACGGATGCTATAATTCACGTTATCAGATGTTTTGATGATGGAAATATTATCCACGTAGATGGCGATGTAAATCCTATTCGCGACAAAGAAATCATTGATATCGAATTGCAATTAAAAGATTTAGATACCATCGAAAAGAAAATTTCTTCTTTAGCACGTGTTTTAAAAACTGGTGACAAAGATCTTTTGAAAGAAAATGAAATCGCACATAAAATCAAAGAAGGTTTAGAGCAAGGAAAATCAGTTCGAGCGCTTGATTTTGATGAAAAAGAAATGGAATTCGTGAAAAAGTTCCAATTGATTACTGGTAAACCAGTTCTTTACCTGTGTAATGTTGACGAGGCTTCTGTAAAATCAGGAAATGCATATGTTGATTTAGTGAAAGCAGCAGTGAAAGACGAAAATGCGGAAGTTTTAGTAATTGGTGCAAAAATCGAATCAGATATTACAGAATTGGAGACGTATGAAGAGCGCCAAATGTTCTTGGATGAATTAGAATTGGATGAACCAGGTGTAAACCGTTTGATCCGTTCAGCTTATTCGTTATTGGATTTACAAACGTATTTCACAGTAGGAGTAAAGGAAGTACGCGCCTGGACAATCACAAAAGGAATGACAGCTCCTCAAGCTGCTGGAGTAATACACACCGATTTCGAAAAAGGATTTATCCGTGCTGAAGTAATGAAATACAACGATTTCACCTCACTTGGTTCAGAAAATGCTGTTAAAGATGCTGGAAAATTTAAAGTAGAAGGAAAAGAATATGTCGTGGAGGATGGTGATATCATGCACTTCCGTTTTAATGTTTAACACTGAATTCAATATTCGGTCAAAGAGCTTGTCGAGGTGCCGAATTTTGAAATAAATTAATTATAAAATATGAGCATTTCAGCAAATAATCCTTCATTGAAGTCGTGGGTTGAAGTCCCAACGAACTCAGATTTTTCTATCCAAAATTTACCTTTTGGAATTATTAAAACGCCTAATTTAATGCCAAGAGTTGCAGTTAGAATAGGTGATAAAGTGTTGGATTTAAAAACGTTATTTGTTTTAGGATATCTTGAGAATTTACCCTACGAATTGGGTGATTTCGACAGTGAGTTCCTGAACAAAATGATGAAAAGAGGGAAGAAGGCTACACGTGATTTACGTAACCGGATTTCTAAATTATTAGATGTTAATCAAGCTGATTTGCAAAAAAATCAACACCATGTAGACCAAGTTCTTTTGGCTGTTGAAAGCGTTGAAATGTGCATGCCAATTCAAATTGGAGATTATACGGATTTCTATTCTTCAAAAGAACACGCAACAAATGTTGGTGTAATGTTTAGAGATCCTGCGAATGCATTATTACCAAATTGGTTGTGGATTCCAGTTGGATATCACGGAAGAGCAAGTTCTGTTGTACTTTCTGGACAATCTATTTATCGTCCAAAAGGTCAAGTGAAACCTGTTGAAACAGAAGACCCAATTTTTGCTCCTTCAAGCCAATTGGATTTTGAATTAGAAATGGGATTCTTTACCTATGATGGAAAACCACTTGGAGATTCAATTTCGACAGCTGAAGCGGAAGAATTTATTTTTGGAATGTGTTTGTTCAACGATTGGTCAGCAAGAGATATTCAAAAATGGGAATATATTCCATTAGGGCCATTTTTAGCGAAAAACTTTGCTTCGTCAATTTCTGCTTGGATTGTAACATTGGATGCATTGGAACCTTTTAAAGTAGAATCTCCTGAGCAAACTCCAGAAGTGTTATCTTATTTAAAATTTGATGGTTTAAAATCATATGATATCAATTTAGAGGTAGCAATTGAACCTGAAAATGCACAAGAAACAGTTATCAGTCGTTCAAATTTCAAATACATGTATTGGAATATGGCGCAACAATTAGCGCATCATACTGTAAACGGTTGTAATGTTAGAGGTGGTGATTTAATGGGGTCTGGAACAATTTCTGGTCCAACGGAAGATTCTTATGGTTCAATGTTAGAATTAGCTTGGAAAGGTACAAAACCATTGAAAATGAATGATGGAACAGAACGTAAATTTATCTTGGACAAAGACACTGTCATCATGAGAGGGTACAGTGAAAAAGATGGCATTCGTGTTGGTTTTGGAGAAGTTTCAACCAAAGTTCTTCCAGCAAAATAATAAACCGGATGTCAGAGAAACAAAATGTGTTTTCAGAAATAGACATTGAACGCGAACGGAAAGAGATTCTGAACGCTTTCAAAGGGCTATTGCGTGCTACAAAGGATCGTTCACGCGAAGATACACGAATGATTCGAAAAGCATTTGATATCGCGGTAGATGCGCACAAAGACATGCGTCGAAAGTCTGGCGAACCATATATTTATCATCCAATTGCTGTTGCACGTATTTGTGCAGAGGAAATGGGACTTGGCGCTACAGCTATCACATGTGCTTTATTGCATGATACTGTTGAAGACACCCACATCACTTTACAAGATGTTGAAGATTTATTTGGAGCAAAAGTTCGTTTAATCATTGATGGTTTAACGAAAATTCCAGAAGTTTTTGACGAAAATACTTCGATTCAAGCGGAGAATTTTAGAAAAATGATTTTAACTATTTCGGATGATATTCGAGTAGTACTAATCAAATTGGCTGATCGCTTGCACAACATGCGAACTCTTGGAAGCATGCGCGCTGACAAGCAGTTGAAAATTGCTTCTGAAACGAAATTTTTATATGCTCCTCTAGCGCATCGTTTGGGGCTATATTCCGTAAAAAGCGAATTGGAAGATTTGGCGCTGATGTACAGTGAACCGGAAGTCTATGAGAAAATAGATTCGGCACTAAAATCTACTAAGGATGTTAGAAACAGGTTTATTCGCCAATTTTCGCAACCAATAAAAGAAGCATTATTGCACGAAGGATATATTTTTGATATCAAAGCACGTACAAAATCAATTTCGTCAATTTGGCGTAAAATGAATACTAAAGGTGTTCCTTTTGAAGAGGTGTTCGATGTTTTTGCCGTTCGAATTATTGTAGAAACACCATCTGAACTCGAAAAACCAGATTGTTGGAGAATTTACAGTATCGTTACAGATTTCTATCAACCAAGTCCGGATCGTCTGCGTGATTGGATTTCAACTCCTCGTGCAAATGGCTATGAATCGTTGCATACAACGGTAATGTCGCCGCAAGGAAAGTGGGTGGAAGTGCAAATTCGTTCTAAAAGAATGGACGAAATTGCAGAAAAAGGATTAGCAGCGCATTATAAATACAAGGAATCTAATTCTGAAGAGAGCAAGTTTGACCGCTGGATTACTGAGATTCGGGATTTATTAGAAAATCCAGATTCAAATGCAATGGATTTTGTCAATGAATTCAAAGCGAATCTTTTTGTTGATGAAATCTATGTATTTACACCAAAAGGTGAATTACGAGTTTTGCCCAATGGCTCTACAATTCTCGATTTCGCATACGATATTCATACTGATATTGGTGACAAATGCATTGGTGCAAAAGTGAACAATCGTTTGGTTCCTTTGAGTTATCAATTACTCAACGGAGACCAATTAGAAATTATCACTTCTTCCAAGCAAAAACCGCATGAAGATTGGTTGCGTTTCGTTTTTTCAGCGCGTGCAAAACAGAAAATAAAATCCTCTTTGAATGAAGGTCGTAAGGCAATTGCACAGGATGGAAAAGAGATTTTGGAAAGAAAATTCAAGCAACACAATATTCGTTTTACGTCAGAAAACATCACGTTTTTAGAATCCTATTTTGGAATGCCTTCTGGCACCGAATTGTATTTTAGAATTGCAAAAGGTAAAATTGATTTATCTAAATTACGTGATATTGAACATGTTCACGGAATTCTTCAATTAGAAAAAAAGGGAAAAACAATTCCGAAAGACCGTCACGAGAAAGTGGTGAATTCTAAAATAAATAAAAAGGAAGACACGATTATAATTGGTGAGGATTTCAAAAATATTCAATACCAAATAGCAAAATGTTGCAACCCGATTCCTGGTGATGAGGTTTTTGGCTTTATTACAATCAGTGAAGGCGTAAAGATTCACCGAAATAATTGTCCGAATGCCGAGCACCTGATGTCCAAAATGGATTACCGTTGCATCAAAGCACGATGGAAATCGCAAGAATTAGTAGAGCGTGTTGCAGCTATCCTTATCAAAGGAATTGACAGTTTAGGACTCGTAAATAAATTGACTGAAATCATTTCTACGCAACACAATGTAAACATGAAATCTATTTCATTCGAAACAGATGATGGAATTTTTGAAGGTAGAATCAAGGTGTTAGTCTACGATACCGAACACTTAGAACAATTAATGAGCAAGTTTGAGCAAGTGGAGGGTGTGCAACGTGTCACGAGATGGGACATAGATGTGAATGAGACGCAGTGATATAAGCCGCTAAGCTGCAGTTATACTGCTGCTTTCCCTACTTCAACAACTCTTCCCAAGTCTTAGGTCGCAAAATCTCATTCCATTTAAAAACCAGGAATAAATTGTCTCTGTTCTAGAAAATGACTATTTTTCATTAACTGAAATGGCACAAGTCAAAAAAGAAATCTACATGGCAAAATTGAAAGTTGAAAACTCAGAAATTACAATAGTTACTGTAAGAGAAAACGACTATATTTCATTAACTGATATGGCTAATGCCAAAAACAGTAAAAGTAGGGCAGCTGATATTATAAAAAATTGGATTAGAACTCGCTTTACATTAGAATTTATTGGAACTTGGGAACTTATTCATAATCCTAATTTTAAAGTGGTCAAATTTGACCACTTTAAAAACCAAGCAGGTTTATTCTCCAGTTAAATTGGGATCGTGGTATATTAATTCGAAAAAAGCGCCACTTCTATAAATATATTCACTAGCTAATCCTTGAGAGCCAAAAGGTAAAATCATTAAGTCTTGTTCAAATATTATTTCAAATTGTCCTCCAAAATTTCCTATTAATTCAGACAAACCCTTGCTGTATTTGAATACATAAATATTGAGAATTGCGTAATCTGGAGAAACGATAACAACTATTTCTTTATTACCATCCTTATCAAAATCATATTCATAGCATGATATTACTAAATTTTCATCCTCTTCTAAAATTAGTAATTGTTTATTTATATTATTAAAAGTAGTAGTAACTTCAATTCCAGATTGAGTAGCAAGTTTGATAGTTAATTTATCTCCTGAATTTAAAAGACTTGTAATAGGGCTATCGTTTGCCCATGACCATTTTGACAAGAATTTAGGACTTCCTTTTACAACTATACGATCTTCCTCTTGCCCAAAAATAATGATTGATAAAAATAAGAACCCTAATAAAATGGATATTTTCATACTCTTAATTAAATTAAATATTGATGATTCAAAAACCTAAGTTAAACAAAATACTCATAAATATGAGAAAATATTAAGACTTACAATACAGAAGTTCCCGCTAAGCTGCAGTTATACTGCTGCTTTCCTTACCTCAGCAACTCTTCCCAAGTCTTAGGTCGTATCATCTCATTCCATTTAAAACCAGGAATAAATTGTTCTTCGACCTTGATTTGGTTCATTGGGTAAAATACACCATCAGGCTTATCGAAATAGGTAATCCCAGAAATCTCACCGCTATCAAGATAAATTCTCAGCATGCTTGCATAAAGGCGATTCATTCCCAATCTTTTTATCACCATCGTAGAATCTGTTTTCGTTTCTTCTTCTGGAAAGAATAAGGTTTTAGCATTTCCGTTGACATCTGAGCGAACCAATTCGTTGTCTTTGAAAAAAGAAGTAATTTCTTTCCCTGCGATTTGATTGTAGTATTTGCCAGAATCTATTTCCATTACGACACAAGCATTGTCAGAAATAAGAATTTTTTCTATCAATGAATCATTCAAAAAAACATCCATTTTGCCACCTTTCAATTCTGCGTTCTGTGACCAAACAATAGGATCTTTGTACAATTCCATTTTGCCGCTAGATTGATCATAAATTATACTATCACAAACTGATTGAATGGCAGAATTGTACATTTTCACGTTGTTATAGCCTTTTGAATAAAGAACTTTTCCCAATGTGTCATTTTGATTGTACAAGGTATCCGCATGAATATAAATCGTATCTTTTTCTTGAATTTTCACAGCTAAAGCATGACCTGTAATAAACGAATAGAACTCTTTTTCAGAGTATTTGGCATAATCCCCATGAAATTCCATTGCTTGACTCGTGTCTTTGAAATACACATTTCCTTTACCGATAGAAAGACCCAATTTCGGTTGATATAAAAGTGTATCACCTTTAATGGTCTTACTTTCTTCTATGATACTTGCATTTTTTAATAAACTTCCTTCTTCTGTTTCGATGTTGTACCAACCTTTCTCGCAGTACATGTTTGTTTTGCCTTTTTTAATTTTTGTTGGCCCAAAAAAGTAAGTTGTTTGCTTAGCATAAATGTATTGCAATGTGTCGGTAGTCATTGTCAAATCATCGTTCTTGTAATTCACTTTCCCACTGAAGAAAAAACTACGTGATTCAGGATAGAAATACCCAATTCGACTGGTCAAAACTTCATTGGAAACAATGCTTTCAACTTTTCCACCATGCCTATAAATTCCTTGACTTTTTTTAGCGTCGTACTCTAATGTGTCAGTCGTGAGTTTGTATTCCAAATCACGCACGCGCACATGTCCCCATAATTTAGCTTTTTTAGTTTTTCCATTATAGTGAAGCGAATCACAAAATAAATTGATATCATCCTTTGTGATATGTACATTTCCATATGCCCGAACTTCTTGGGTTTTATCGAAATAATGCGCAGAATCACAGTACATAGTATTTCCTTGATAGATGAAGCTTACTGAACCGACAAGACGATGAGCGCCTGTTTTTTCGTTGTAACCTAATTTATCTGCGCCAGGTAATAATTCAAGAACATTCTTTTGTGACCAAACAAATTGTGGCAACAAAAAAATTGCGCCTGTAACAAGCGCAATTTTAAGTATGTTTTTGAATTTGATCAATGTTTATACCTTTTATAATTTTGAATTAACCCTTTTTTTATTTCGGTATAATGCCGAATTGGATTTGGTTATGCTGGTTTTTTTCCAGTATTATCAAATGCTCATCGGTATTATTTATTGCTTAAAGTTTGTGTTCTATCTGGTCCAACTGAAACGACCGTAATCGGAACCTCCAATTTTTGTTCCAAATACTTCACATAGTTTTTTAAAGCTTGTGGAGCATCATCATAATTTCTCAATTCCGTTAAATCTGTGTTCCATCCTTCGATTTCTTCATAGACAGGAACTAAGTCAACGCCATCAACATCAAAAGGAAAATAATCCACTTTTTCACCATCAATAATATAATGTGTACAGACTTTTATCTTGTCAAAACAGCTTAATATATCTGCTTTCATCATCGATAATTCTGTTACGCCATTAATCATGATTGAATATTTCAACTGCGGAATGTCATTCCATCCGCAACGACGTGGACGACCAGTTGTAGCACCAAATTCACGTCCTTCTTGACGAATTAATTCACCAACTTCATCATCCAATTCTGTTGGGAAGGGTCCACTTCCAACACGAGTGCAATATGCTTTGAAAATACCAATTACATTTCCAATTTTAGTTGGAGCAATTCCTAAACCAGTGCATGTTCCAGCTGTCACTGTATTTGAAGAGGTAACAAACGGATACGTTCCAAAATCAATGTCCAACATCGTACCTTGAGCTCCTTCTGCTAAAACTTTTTTTCCACTTTTAATTGCGTCATTAAGGTAATGTTCACTATCAACAGCAGTTAAGCTTTTCAATACTTCAATTCCTTCCATCCAAGGTCCTTCCAATTCCGCTAAATCGTATTCAAAACCTTCGTAATGTTTCAGGATTCCAACATGTTTTTCAACCAAAGCATCGTATTTTTCTTTGAAATTGGACATGTAAATATCACCAACACGTAAACCGTTACGACCTGTTTTATCCATGTATGTTGGACCAATACCTTTTAATGTTGAACCAATTTTGTTTTTTCCTTTAGCGGTTTCAGACGCAGCGTCCAACAAACGATGTGTTGGTAAAATTAAATGAGCTTTTTTTGAAATAAGCAAACGCGCTTTAAAATCAATATTGAAAGGTGCTAATTTCTCTAGTTCCTTTTGGAAAATAACAGGGTCAATAACAACACCGTTACCAACTAAATTCATTACGCCTTCTCTAAAAATCCCTGAAGGAATTGTGTGCAGAACGTGTTTTATGCCTTCAAATTCTAAAGTGTGACCTGCATTTGGACCACCTTGAAAACGAGCAATTATGTCATATTGTGGAGTTAATACATCAACGATTTTCCCTTTTCCTTCGTCACCCCATTGTAACCCCAATAATACATCTACTTTCATTACTTATTGCTTAAAATGATTGATTGCATCTGATGTCGTTGAATAAATTGAAAATATTTCATTTATTTTCCCGATTTCAAAAAGTGTTTTTACATTTCCCTTGACCGAACATAAAACCAAATCACCGCAATTAATGCGTGAACGAGTTAATGAACGAATGATAAAATTTATTCCAGAAGAATTGATATGTGTTAATTGATCAAAATCAAATATCCAATTGGTTGTTTTTTCTAAAGTTGCTGTTCCAATTTCGGTGTTGAGTAACTCAAGATGGATATCTGTCAAGATTTTTCCTTTGAAGGAAACAACAGCAATGCCTTCGTGAATAGCTATGTTGAAATCTAAACTCACAGATTAAGAATTAGATTTTTTCTCATTCTTAACACCATAGAAATACAAGGAATGGTGTTGAATTTTCATGTCAAAAATCTCTTCAATTGAAGCTTTGATATTTTGAATCCGTGGATCACAAAATTCAATTACTTCACCAGTATCTGTGCAAATCACATGGTCATGTTGCTTAGATCCATGAGATTTTTCAAATTGTGCGATATTTTTTCCAAATTGATGCTTGCACACTAAATTACATGCTAATAATAATTCTATCGTATTATAAAGTGTAGCGCGAGAAACCCTGTAATTTTGGTTTTTCATTTTAATGTACAAGGATTCAATATCAAAGTGACCTTGATAAGCATAAATTTCTGCGAGTATAGCAAAACGTTCGGGTGTTTTACGATGCCCGTTTTGCTCTAGGTAAGCCGAAAAAATATTTTTTACAGTTGTCTGTAATTCCTGACTCGACATAATTTCTTAGCGGAAAAGAACAAATTTAGTTATTTATTTTGGTTCCGTTTCGTTTGAATTATGTTGTTTTAATTTCGTTTATCAACATAATTTATAGAATAGTGTTGATAAATGCTAATCAACGTTCTTTTCAATATAATCTATCAAGGAATGTATAACTTTAATATGAATTTCTTGGGCACGATCAGCATAATCAGAATAAGGAGCGCGTATTTCAACATCACATAAATTAGCCATTTCTCCCCCCGTTTTACCTGTTAGTCCAATTACAGTAATCCCATTCGTCTTCGCAACTTTTATTGCTTCTAAGATGTTTTTTGAATTTCCTGAAGTTGAAATTGCTAATAAAACATCACCTTTGCTGCCAACTGCTTCTAAATAACGAGAGAAAACATAATCATACCCGTAATCATTTGCAACACAACTCATATGACTTGCATCTGAAATAGAAATTGCGGCAATGGCTTTTCTGTTTTCCCGATATCTTCCTGTGAGTTCTTCTGCAAAATGCATGGCATCACACAAAGACCCACCATTTCCACAGCTTATTATTTTTCCCCCATTATTGATAGAATTAACCATGATTTCCCCCGCTTTTTCTATTAGTGAGATATTCGCAGGTGTGTTAAATTTTTGCAAAATTTCCGCTGCCTCGAAAAAATGGTCTGCTATTTGTTTTGTGCTCATCGCTTTGAATTTTGTCAAAAATAAATAAATTAGACACCACTTGGTAAAATTCATTCAAACTTGTTATATTTGAATTCGGGTTTAAACCCCTAAAAGAAGATTATTATGAAGAAAAGCTTACTATTTTTAACATCAATTGTTTTTACTTTTTCTGTTTCTGCTCAGGATTGTTACAAAAAGTTTGAGGATGCATTTGCAAAAAGAGGTTCATACACCGTTGCAGACGATATGCACAGAAACGTCATCATTAGTTATTTTGAAAAAGACGGAACAACATGCGTTTCAGGAAAAGCAAGAGTAGAAAATGGTTTGATTATGTCAATTTTTATTCAATATGATGATAATACGTATGAATTGTTAGACAAGAAATTTTTTAACGAGAAAAAAACAGCTCCAGGAATTGTAAATGGAATTTCAGAATTGATTTATACAGCTGATGGGGAAAAATTTAAAATTATTTTTATCGATAAATTGAAACCGAAATCTAAAACATTGAAGGAAGTCATAATTCCAGACGATTTATAAATCTTAAAAATTTTATTGAATCCCAGCTAAAATAAGTTGGGATTTTTTGTTTACACCATGAGCTATTTCGAAAATAAAATTATTTGGATTACAGGTGCTTCTTCAGGAATTGGGGCGGAGATGGCAAATCAATTATCTGAAGCTGGTGCAACAATAATTCTTTCGGCAAGAAACGAAACCGGTTTAATTCAAGTTAAAAATGAACTTAAAAATTCACAAAATCATTTGTGTTTACCGCTGGATTTAGAGCATTCTGAGAATTTCTCTGATTTGGTTAAACAAGTGTTTGATAAATATGGCAGGATTGATTTTCTATTCAATAATGGAGGGTTAAGCCAACGATCGACTGTTGCTGATACAAGTTTAGAAATCGATAGACGGATTATGGAAATCAATTATTTTGGAAATATTGCTTTAACAAAAGCGGTTCTTCCTTATATGATTGAGCAAAAAAGTGGTCACATAATCGTTATTTCTAGTATTGCAGGTAAATTTGGTTTCTTTTTACGTTCTGCATATAGTGCTTCAAAACATGCACTCTACGGGTTTTATGAAAGCTTACTTTTAGAAGAAGAAAAAAATGGAATTCGGGTAACTATTGCTTCACCTGGTAAAATAAACACGGAGATTTCGAAACATGCTTTGAATGCCGAAGGAACATCACACGGTTTAATGGATCACAATCAATCTACTGGTATGTCTGCAGAAGAATGTGTGAAACAATTACTCTCAGCAGTGACAAAGAATAAAAAGGATATTTTAATTGGAAACAAAGAAATACTTGCCGTAAAAATAAAGCGATTTTTCCCTGCATTATTTTGGAGAATTATTAAAAAACAATCAGCTACATAAAATTTAAAAAAAAAACAGCATTGATTAAATGCTGTTTTTTTTTGAGTGCTATTTCTTACCACTGAAACAATGGTCGCTTGTTCATTAATGTATTGATTTCTGCTTTTACGGATTGAATAACAGCAGCATCATTCATATTCATGATTACTTTATCAATCAACTCTACAACTTGAAGAATTTCGATTTCTTTCACGCCTCTTGTTGTAATTGCTGCCGTTCCTATTCTAATTCCAGAAGTTATAAAAGGAGATTCAGTATCAAATGGCACCATGTTTTTATTGACTGTAATATCAGCTAGTACCAAGGTGTTTTCAGCATCTTTTCCATTCACACCTTTTGAACGTAAATCAATCAACATCGAATGGTTATCAGTTCCACCAGAAATAATATTATATCCTTTTTTCATGAAGGCTTCAGCCATGACAGCAGCATTTTTTTTAACCTGTGCCATGTAATTTTTATAGTTGTCAGTTAATGCTTCACCAAAAGCAACCGCTTTAGCAGCAATAACATGTTCTAAAGGCCCTCCTTGAATTCCTGGGAAAACAGCAGCATCCAATAGAGCTCCCATTGATCTTAAATTTCCATTGTTCCATTTAATTCCAAAAGGATTTTCAAAATTATGACGCATCATAATGATCCCACCTCTTGGGCCTCTTAATGTTTTATGAGTAGTAGAAGTTACGATATGGCAATGTTCTAAAGGGTCAGCCAATAAACCTGCGGCAATCATTCCTGCTGGATGTGAAATATCTGCTAAAATAACAGCGCCAACTTCATCAGCGATTTTGCGAATACGTGCATAATCCCAATCACGGCTATATGCAGATGCACCACAAATGATCATTTTTGGTTTTTCACGTTTTGCAACTTCCTCCATCACATCGTAATCAACTCTTCCAGTTTCTTTGTTAACTCCATAGAAAAAAGGCTTGTATAATTTTCCTGAAAAGTTAACGGGTGAACCATGTGTTAAATGTCCTCCATGAGACAAATCAAATCCAAGGATTTTATCTCCAGGCTGTAAACAAGCTAAAAACACAGCTGCATTTGCTTGCGCCCCAGAATGCGGTTGAACATTAGCCCAAGTAGCTCCGAATAATTGACACAATCTATCAATTGCGAGTTGTTCCACTTTATCAACAACCTCACAACCACCATAATATCTTTTACCTGGCAAGCCTTCTGCATATTTGTTTGTCAATACACTTCCCATTGCTTGCATCACTTCATCACTCACAAAATTTTCAGATGCGATTAATTCAGCTCCATTTATTTGACGGTGTTTTTCTTCTTCAATAAGGTCAAAAATTGCTAGATCTCTTTTCATTCTATTGTATATTAATTAGAGTAATTTTGATCAAAAATTAATTTTAAACCTTCAGGTAAAGAGGTAGCTGGCTTGTAGTTAGTTAAACTCAATAGTTTTTCAGAACTACCAACTCTTCTCTCAACTTCATAATCATAACGCTTCTTCGGAGCTTCTAAATAAACTATTTCAGATTTTGATTGTGTTATTTCTTTAATTTGTTTCGATAATTCAGTAATTGTCCATTCAGCCTCATTTGCTATATTGATAATGTGGCAACCATTAATGTTCATTAATCTAACACATGCCTCAACAGTATCATCAATGTAAGTGAAATCTCTTGTTTGATTCCCTGAACCGAAAACGGTAATAGCAGAATTTTCCATAGCTTGTTCGAAAAATAAAGGAACCACCATACGGGTGTCTTGATTGCCACCATAAACATTGAAAAATCGTAAGGATGTAACATTTAATCCTTTTTCTTGGTGGTGAGAAGCTAAATAAATTTCATTATAACGTTTCGCCATTGCATACGATGTTCGAGGGTCAACCAAAACTTCTTCAGTTAATACACTTTCGAATGCTGAATGCCCATAAATTCCACTTGTTGAGGCATACATGATCTTTTTTACGTTATTGATAAAAGCTGCTTCAACAACATTTCTAGTTCCAATCACTTCGACATCCATTGTTTCAACTGGATTATCAGCAACAATATCGACTCCTAAAACTGCAGCAAAGTGAAATATAATGTCACAGTTTTTACTTGCAGAAATAACTACATCTAAATCACGCGTGTCGCCCTTGATGAATTCAACTTTAGAATACGTGATTTTATCTAATTTATTTCCACGCAATAAAGAGTCTAGAACAACTATTGAATGGCCGTCGTTTACCAATCTTTTCGCAAGGTTACTTCCAATGAAACCTGCACCTCCTGTGATTAATATCTTCATCTTTTTTTATCGTTAAATTATTTTAAACTTTTTCTCATTACATTCTTTTAATCGAATGCAGATTATGTGTTAAAACTCCAGTTTCTGAATGCAAAATTCCTTCTTTACTCATTTGGTCTTTTCTAACAAAACCTGAAGCATGAATGATAGAACCTTCGCCATCTAAAATTCCAACATGAATAATTTTACCTTCCTTATTTTTAAAAAATGCTAAATCACCTGATTCAATTTCTGAAAATTCTATGTCATCACCATATTCAACTTGTTGCGAAGCATCTCTCGGAAGGTTTATATCAAAAAAACGATATACCACCTGGGTTAATCCAGAACAATCTATTCCAAAAGGAGTTTTTCCACCCCACAAATAAGGGGTATTTAAATATTCTGATGCTAATTCCATTGCATTCGTAAAGTTATAGTTTTTTAAACAATCTGTAAAAGAAAATTGTTCATTTCCAATATTGAATTCGATTGGATTACCAAATGGGATATATGAACCTCTGAATATTGTTTGATTGCCCCACGGAGTTAAAAGGTTGCGGGAAAGATGTTTTTGATAACTTAAACCGTCCAACCATTTATTGACTTCCTTATCAGAAAGATTGTGCATATGCTTTACATCTACATACCCTTCGTAATTATCTGAAAAGGTGATTATCTTGGCCCAAGTTCCTGAAATACTTTCAATGGTAACGACCTCTCCAAATAGTAATTGTGTTACCATTTCTGATGCATCTTTTGCCTCAGAGCGAACTGGGGAAACGCTAACAATACAGTATCCTTGTCGAACTGACATTAGGCAGTAGGGAATTTTGAATGTGATAAAATTGATAAGCCTTGCTGCAAGTGTCTTTCATTGTGATAAACTACAAATAATAATGCATCGCCCAATTTTAAACGCACAATTTTAGAAATAGAAATGGGAATTCTAACTTTCCGCAAATTAACAGTTTGAGCTGCATCAATTATAGATAATAATTGATTTTGACCATTTTCAAAATCGCTCAATTCATTACCGGACAATATATCGGGATTAATGATTGGATTATACGATCTTGGCGACTTAAATTTACGCTTGATATTTCTAGCGTTACCTAATTTCATTGATTTCCATGCTGATTTTCCGAGAGGCGTAGAGATAAATATTTCTTTCGCTTCAGTATAACGCGTTCGTTCTATTTTTGCTAAAAAAGTAGGGTGATAATATTTGGCGTATTCATTCAAATGTGCAAAAACATCATTTATACTCCATGATTCAGCGTCTTTTCTCCAACTTTTCTGTTGCTCGTTTAAATTATTAAATTTCTTCTTAACCAGATCAATATTTGTCTGAGTAATTCTTTTCAATTCTTCTACAAGTTCGAGTGTTGTCATTTTTTTCTAAGATACTATTCAAAAGTAACACGTTTTGGAGTATTAACAATAAAAAAGCAATATTATTTAGCAAGAAGTGTAGAGGTCATTTTATCAAGAATTGTTACTTTCGTCACGAAGTGAATTTCAAATAGAAAAAGACATGAGACCTTTAATTTTTGTAACGAATGATGATGGAATTTCTGCAAAAGGAATTGGGTCACTTGTAGAAGTTGCCATGGAATTTGGAGAAGTATTGGTGATTGCACCTGATAAACCTCAATCCGGAATGGGTCATGCTATTACAATGAATCATCCAATTCGATTAGAAAAATCTATCTTATTTGGAGATTGTGACGCATACACGTGTTCAGGAACGCCAGTTGATTGCGTTAAAATAGGAATTTATGAAGTGATGCATCGAAAACCCGATTTGATTCTTTCGGGTATTAATCACGGTGACAATGCTTCATCCAATGTGCTTTATTCTGGAACAATGTCTGCAGCGGTTGAAGGAGCAATGGAAAATATACCTTCTATCGGATTTTCATTGGGTGACCATAATTCTGATGCAGATTTTTCTGAAGCAAAAGAAATTGCTCGACAAATTATTCAAGATTCATTGAATTCTGTTTTTCCTTCACATGTTTGTTTGAATGTTAATATTCCTAAGAAAGGTGAATCAAAAATCAAAGGAATTAAAATTTGTAGACAGGCACATGCATTTTGGGCCGATCGTTTTGACAAACGAATAGACCAATTTGGAAAACCATATTATTGGCTTACAGGAGAATTTTTAAATCAAGATATGGAGGAAGATACTGATCTTTTCGCGCTTGAAAATGGTTATGCTAGTGTCGTTCCAACTCAATTTGATATGACAGCATATAAAGTTATTGAACAGTTTAAAAAATGGGAAATATGAAGTTTAATAAATGGACAAATGAACATACAAAAGGCCTAATAGTTGGATTAATCTCTCCGTTGATTTTTGTCCCTTTAACTATTTTGATTTTTTCTTTGGTGCAAAATTATGATTTTGAGCAATTATGGCATCGGTTTGTTTTGAACCGAAATTATAGAGGAATGGTCATTTCAGTTTCAGTGATTTCCAATTTAATTTGGTTCTATTTGTCTTTGAATCGTGAAAAATATGCATTTGCTCGTGCAGTCATCATTGCAACTTTTTGTTTTGTACCTTATATCATTTATGTTAAGTTCATTGCATAAATGGATACTGCAAAAAAAATGAAACTTTATGTGATTGCTGGTGAAGCATCAGGTGATTTGCATGCAAGTAATTTAATGCGCGCATTGAAAATAGAAAATGAGAATATTGATTTTCGTTGCTGGGGTGGCGATAAGATGGAAATGCAAGGTGGGAAAATCGTTAAACATTTCAAGGATCTTGCTTTCATGGGATTTATTGAGGTTATTTCAAATTTGAAAACGATTCTTAAAAACATCCGTTTTTGTAAAGAGGATATTGAATTTTACCAACCTGACGCACTTATTTTAGTTGATTATCCCGGATTTAATTTGAGAATTGCTGAATGGGCACATTCCAAAGGAATCAAAGTGATTTATTACATTTCTCCCCAAGTATGGGCTTGGAAGAAATCAAGAGTGCATAAAATCAAGAAGTTTGTTGATCAGATGTACGTTATTCTCCCTTTTGAAAAAGATTTTTATGCTGAATTTGATTACGACGTAGCATATTTGGGTCATCCATTATTGGACGCAATTGAAGATTATCGTCATGTTGCAATTCCAAGAGAACAATTTCTCAAGAACAATCAATTGGAAAATAAACCAATAATTGCAATTTTACCAGGAAGCAGAAAGCAAGAAGTTTCAGTAAAACTGCCAATCATGTTGGAAGCGCTAAAATCCTTCGAAGATTATCAACTTATTATTGCTGGTGCTCCAAGTTTAGATAAGTCATTTTACGATTCACTCATTACAGAAAATGTTAAAATAATTTTCGGGCAAACGTATGATTTGTTATCCAATTCGGAAGCAGCAGTTGTTACATCTGGAACAGCAACTTTAGAAACTGCTCTATTAGGAATTCCTGAAGTGGTATGTTATAAAGGTTCGGCAATCTCTTATCAAATTGCAAAGCGACTGATAAAAATTAAATATATTTCATTGGTAAATTTAATCATGGATAGAGAAGTGGTTAAAGAGTTGATCCAAATTGAATGTACCTCTGCGAATATTGAAAAAGAATTAAAAACCTTGCTAATAGGAGGATCCAAGAGAGTGGAAATGCTTCAAGACTTCGTTGAAATGGAGAAAATCCTTGGAAAAGGAGGTGCAAGTAAAAAAGTAGCACAATCCTTGTTGAAAACTATTCTAGGTTAATAGAAAATCGATTTTCTGTTGAATTATTTTTGTCTTGTGAAATTGTTTACTACCTTCTTGTTTTTGATGTTTGTTTGTGCCTCGTTTGCTCAACAAATGCGAATTGGTGTTTTACGAGATTATAATATTAAACGGATCACTTTTTCTTATAATAGTGGAAGTTATTCTATTTTTGGTGATACGTCAGATTTCGGTTCAATTCTTCCAAATGAGTTTATTGAAGTTTCAATTGAAAATGGGAAAGTTAAACTCAAAAAAGGAACAATTGAACTAGGTGATTTTCAAAAAATTTATTTGATCCAAAACAACCCAAACACTTCTCTTGTTTTAACCTCAAAAGTTCCTGTAGTAAAGCAACGCAAGTACGAAGATGATTTTGAAATTTCGTCAGATGGCAAAGAATTAACACTCGTCAATCTTGTAGATATTGATAATTATTTGGCAGGGGTAGTCGAATCTGAAGGCGGTGGAGGAAGGCACATCGAATATTATAAAGTTCAAGCTTTGATGAGTCGAACATATGCAATGAAATATCGTGGAAAACATAAAAAGGATGGATTTGATTTATGTGATGGTGTTCATTGTCAGGCATATCACAGCATGATGCGTTTGACTCCAATAATTGATTCTGCTGTGATTCAAACGCATGATTTAGTCATGTTGGATTCAAAAAATCAGTTGATTGACGCTTATTTTCACGCTAATTGTGGTGGACAAACGTGTGAACCTCAAGATGTGTGGAATCAAAAAATAGAATATTTATATTCATTTATCGATACTTTTTGTATTTACACAAAGCAAGCTACATGGGAGAAAAGAATTGACAAAAAGGTATGGCAAAATTTCCTTGTTGATAAATATGATTATCCAATTTATGATAGTACTTATTTATCTATGATATTCACATTCAATCAACCTCAACGAAAAGCATTTTATATTCACCCAGTTTTTGGGATTCCATTGCGTGATATCCGAGAAGAGTTTGATTTAAAGTCAACCTTTTTTAGTTGTCATTTAGAAGGAGAAGAAGTTGTACTTCAAGGCAGAGGTTTTGGACACGGAGTGGGATTGTGTCAAGAAGGAGCGATGAAAATGGGGAAATCAGGTTTTAATTTTAGGCAAATTGCCTTGTTCTATTTTCCCAATATTTCAATTACGAACTATTCAGAATACACGTTTTATACTCAAAAGTATTCGCCTTTTTAATTATTCATAAGAGATTACGAAAATTTCTTCATTATCGCGCTTAAAGAGTTTTTCTTCTCGTGCAAAACTTTCAAGTTCAGAGGTGTATTTTAATTTCTTTAACGTGAGTTTTGTTCGTGCTAGCTTTTCACTTACCTCTGATTTCCCTTCTTCTAAATGTGAAAGCTTGTTGTTTTGATTGATAATAGTAAAGATGTCAATGTCGTCTAGAAATAGCATGTATATGACAAACAAAGATGTTGTAAAAATGAATTTGTTCTTGAAGTAGCTGACATATTTTTTCATAGGCTAAATTTAGTTTGTTCTTATCACTAATTCGAGTTCAAATACAAATAGTTTTAAAACCAAAACTGTTAAAAAGAAAAAGCCCCTTTCGGGGCTTCAATTAATTAATGATTTCATCGTATTTAGTTTTGAAATCTTCATCTTCTTCGTACCATTGAGCAATCTTGTTTAAAAGTGTTTTAGCTTTATCTTTTTGTTTTGATAAGATATAACATTCGGCAGTTTGGAATACACCAATTTTCAACATGTCTTTATCTGCATCACTCCAATCTTCAATAGTAGTTATTTTAGTCAACATCGTTTCAGCTTCTTTCCAAGCTGTGTTAGCTCCACCTTTATCTGTTTTACGGTATTTAGATGCACCATCTAGGTATTTCGCTCCAATAGGGTTTTTAGTAACTTTAATATATTTAATTACCCATCCTGATGCTTTGTTATAATCTTTAGCATCTAAATCATTGCTGATCAATTCAACTAAAGAACCTTGAAATTCATCAATAAATTCTTGAAATTCACTTAAGGCATTGCCGTCTTTGTCATTTTTCATTGCTTTTGTTACAGCGGCAATAGCATCTTTGTATGCATTCTTGAATTTCTCGTCATCTGAACCTGAAAGTGAAATTTTATACAAACCTTTAGCTAACCAAATGAAAGGAAGAGGGTCTTTTTTGAGATCATCTTTTAACGTGTAGCCCGAGGATACTTTAACTAATTTCTCATAATTTGCATCAGCAAATAAGATTTTTAAATCATCGTATTTTGGAGCTTGAGCATTTGTCGTAATTGCACTAATAACGAACAGTAATAGAGTGAGTATTTTTTTCATAACCTTACTTTTTTTGTCTTTTTTGATATTTTCGACATTTCAATAACTATGCCGAATGTACTAAACAAATTTGTTTACTGCAATCCTTGGTTTAAATTTATTACTATTCAGCACTTTTTATTAATAAATGTAGTATTTCTTGTGCTGCCTTAGAAATTTTTGTTCCAGGACCAAAAACACCAAAAACACCTGCTTTGTATAGGAAATCATAGTCTTGTTGTGGAATCACTCCGCCAGCAATCACCATAATATCTTCGCGCTCAAGTTTTTTTAATTCAGCGATAACTTGTGGAATAAGTATTTTATGTCCAGCGGCTAAAGATGAAACACCAAGGATATGAACATCATTTTCGACCGCCTGTTTCGCAGCTTCTGCGGGTGTTTGAAAAAGTGGTCCAATATCAACATCAAAACCAATATCTGCAAACGATGATGCAATTACTTTTGCTCCACGATCATGACCATCTTGTCCCATTTTAGCGATCATAATTCGGGGTCTACGACCTTCCAGCTTGCTAAACTGATTGGTTAAATCTTTAGCGATAATAAAATCTTTGTCTTCCATAGCTTCATGCGAATATACGCCAGAAATTGAACGAATGGTTGCTTTATATCTTCCAAATGCATTTTCCATCGCAGTTGAAATCTCACCTAACGAAGCTCTGTTTCGAGCGCATCGAATGGCAATTTCTAACAAGTTACCAGAATTATTTTTTGCTGCATTTTCTAATTCTGAAAGTGATTCTTGTACTTTTTTAAGATCTCGATTTTGACGTAAGTTTTTCAGTCTTTCTAATTGAGCTTCTCGTACTTTCGAATTGTCAACTTCTAAAATCTCAATATTTGCTGCGTCCTCCTTGCTTATTTGATAGCGATTCACTCCAACAATAATATCTTTATCGGAATCAATTCGTGCCTGTTTTCTCGCCGCTGCTTCTTCAATTCTCATTTTAGGAAGACCTGTTTCTATAGCTTTTGCCATTCCACCCAATTCTTCTACTTCTTGAATTAATTTCCAAGCTTCATCCACTAATTCTTCAGTCAATTTCTCAATATAATAGCTTCCTCCAAAAGGATCAATGAACGAAGTAATTCCTATTTCTTCTTGAAGGTATATTTGGGTGTTTCTTGCAATGCGTGCCGAAAAATCTGTTGGCAAAGCAATTGCTTCGTCAAGTGCATTGGTATGTAACGACTGCGTTCCTCCAAAAACAGCAGCTAATGCTTCAATACAGGTTCTAGAAACATTATTGAATGGATCTTGTTCAGTTAAACTCCACCCAGATGTTTGACAATGTGTTCTTAACGCCAACGATTTACTATTTGTCGGATTAAATTGTTTTACAAGTTTGGACCATATCAATCTCCCGGCGCGCATTTTTGCAATTTCCATGTTATGATTCATTCCGATTGCCCAGAAAAAACTAAGTCGTGGAGCAAATTCATCGATACTCATCCCCGTTTTTATTCCAGCTCTTAAATACTCTAAACCATCAGCTAATGTATAGGCTAGTTCTATTGCTGCAGTAGCACCAGCTTCTTGCATGTGGTAACCAGAGATTGAAATTGAGTTGAACTTCGGCATGTTCTTCGAAGTGTATTCGAAAATATCAGAAATTATTCTCATTGATGGAGCAGGAGGGTAGATATAGGTATTCCGAACCATGAACTCTTTTAAAATATCATTTTGAATCGTTCCAATTAATTTATCTTGCGAAACGCCTTGTTCTTCAGCAGCAACAATGTAAAAGGCTAAGATTGGTATTACAGCTCCATTCATTGTCATAGAAACAGACATTTCATCTAAAGGAATCTGATCAAATAAAATTTTCATATCCAAAATAGAATCGATTGCCACACCAGCTTTTCCAACATCTCCCTCAACGCGCTCATGATCTGAGTCATAACCTCTGTGTGTAGCTAAGTCAAATGCAACAGAAAGACCTTTTTGTCCTGCCGCTAAATTGCGTCTGTAAAAAGCATTCGATTCTTCAGCTGTTGAAAAACCAGCGTATTGTCTAATTGTCCATGGTCGAATTGCATACATACTGGCATACGGACCTCTCAAATAAGGTGCAATTCCAGATACATAACCAATGTGTTCAGTTTTCTCAATATCTTTTGCTATATAAAATGCTTGAAGATTGATTTTTTCCGCTGTTTCTAGCGTGATTTCCGACTTGGTTTCGGATTTATCACTTTCTGATTGATAAGAAATTGTGCTAAAGTCTATTCTTTTCATTTCACGGGTATTAAATCACGTTCAAAAATAATTTTCGACATTCCTAAATAATCATCTTGGATTAAAAACTCATTTTTTTCAGGCAAAGGGTTTAAGAACCTATTAATTCCAATCAGTGTTTTATGAGAATTTGCTATTTGATTTTTTCTAATTTCAGATTTTGTATTTATTTCAGATCTCAAATAGTGAATAGTTTTTTTAGATGAAATACCTCCTAATGACTCAAGTTTTTGAAACAAGTCCCAACTTTTCGCTCCTATTTGTTCCGTTAAGTCCTCCAACGCATAACTTCCTCCTAAAGGGTCAATCACGGCATCGAAATAGCTTTCCTCTTTTAAAATTAAAGAAATGTTTAACGCCATTCGTTCCGCCAAGATACTTGTTCCACTAATTGATTCAGCATCATACGGCAATACAATTATTGTTTCAATTCCAGCTGCAATTGCTGACATTGCTTCTGTTGTTTGCCTCAATAAATTGGTATGAGGGTCTTTCAATGATTTATTCATAAACCCAATGATTGCAGTTATTGCACAGTTATATGAACAAGCGTGTATTGGATTGTAGTTTTTTATTATCAATGACCAAGCTTTTCTTAAAGCTCTAATTTTTGCGATTTCATAAAAATAAGTTGAACCAATTCCAGTTGAAAAATGGATACAAGCGGCTGCTTCATCAATGGTGAATCCTTTTTCAATTAGTTTGACAAGATATTCATTACCAGTTGAAAGCATAAAAGCAATTTCTTGCCATGTTGTTGCACCAGTTTGTTGAATTGAATAGCCATCAATCAAGCAAAAAGGTCGTTGCACATTTCTCATATCATCAGAAAGAGCATTAAACAATTGTTCTGATTGATCGAGTTGTAAAAAATCAATAGAGAATTTTAATGTAGTTGGAAAATTATTTTGAAAATGCTTTTTAAAACTTAGAAATTGAGAAATAGTTCTTATTCTAAAATCTGTTTGAATATAGTGTAATTCAATTCCGTTTAAGAGGATTTCCCAATTGACTTCATTTTTTTCTAGGAGATCAAAAAACAGAGCATCACATCCTTTTAATAAAATTTCTAAGGCTTTTAAATTTGCCGCTTTTTCGTCAGTTACTTTTAATAAATAACCATTATTCCAATCATTTTTTTTGGTTTTTGTACCGCGTGTATATGGAAATTTTCCTGGTGCTTCAACTGATATAGAATTACTTTCTGCATGACTAAAAGTCGGGTATTTGATCTCCTCCAATTCATCTTCACGCAGTAATTTATTGAAGTCATCACCTTTTAGCTCTTTTTTCAATTGTTCAATCCATTCAGGCAATGAACTAGGGTTGAAATCTTTTTTTAGTTCTATCATTTTGAATTCGAAGTCAAATTTATTCCTTGATTCTTTATATATACGAATGTAGTAATCATAGTTGTAATAACGGGGGCAATAATTACTCCAGCTGCAGGGATTTTGTAAATAAGTAGAAACAAACTCCCACTGATTGCGACAATAAGTTTATTCGAAAAAGCAAATTGTAAACTTTCTAAAATCCCTTTTTGGTGTCTTTCTAAACTGTAATCGTAAAACGAGAAGCCGTAAAAGAAAGCTGCAATTATGAAATAGGCGAATGAGTCGAGAAAATCTAAGTTTAATATCACAGAGAAAATCCAATAGATGAACAACACGAAAATTTCTAACATAAATGCTATGAGAACCACCAAAAGCATCCTAAAGAAGTCAGATATTACTTGCGCCAAATCAAAAACATATTTTTTGCCAGTTATGGACGAGTCAATTTTTTCAGATAGAATGGTATTAAAAGGAGATAATACGGTTAAAATAAAAAAGATGAAAAGTTGATCAAATAGAAATTGTATAATGCCAATTGTCCCGCTAACACCGCTTTTTAAATAGGTGCCAATCCACGGAATATCTTCTAGAAATAAAAATGAATTTTCAACTGTTTCTGTCAGAAGAAAAACTTGCCAAAAGATCATAGCTATTGCAATTCCAGGCACAAAAAAAACTAAATATTTACCTTTTCCAAGTTCAGTGAACGTGAGAGAAATTGCTTTAATATGAAGTTGAAGTGCTTTCATTGTTACAGAAACACGAATATAACAAAAAGTGGTTAAAGAAGGAATTTCAAAAACATATATGACATGGCTGAAAAAGCAAAAACTCCCATGAGAAATACAGTTATAGCCGTATATCCTTGTTTCCTGAAATAGATGTAATTTAAAGTACCGAGAATAATTCCTGAAATAAATGAATAAAGTAGAATCATTTAATTATGATTAAAAATTATGGCATATGATTTGTCAACAGTTTGTAAATTTAAACGTAAAAATCATGAAAGCAATAACCAAAATTATAGGATTTGTTTCTATCGTATTAATTTCCTTTTCTGGCTCAGCACAAGAAGTAAAACAAAACGCTGAACCTGTTAAGACGATAATTCTATCCAAGGCAATAATGAATAAGGGGTTGAAACACAAGAACACATCCAATAATAAGGACCGACCTTTGAAACAAATAGTTTCAGTAAAACAAATTAGTGTAAAGGAATAAAAAAAGAGGCGAGAGCCTCTTTTTATTTTAATCTACTATTCCAAATTGTTCAAAATGATGTGTCAAATGCTTTGAATGTAAACGACACCATTGATCGTAATTCAATTGACCGTAATAAGGATGTGATTCTGTTCTGCTTTCATTTTCTGAGTAATGCTCATCAAAATCCAACCATTCCAATAAAAATTCATCAATTGCCAATTCAATTTCTTCGTTTCTTAAGGCTTCATCTTTCTTAGCAAATGGCACGACAATTCCTCTTGCCATTGGTTTGTCTGAATTAAGAAATTCTTGCATTTTCTCAATTTTATCTTCAGGTATTTCTAGCGGAAATTTGATTTTTCCAGAAGCAATTTTAAGTGTATCTGTCAAATGTTCAACCATTCTTTGTGCTGACATATCGCCCCAAAGAGGTTTTGTTTCTGAGGTTAATTTATCCAATTTGGGGATAATTTCAGAAATATCAATTTCAATAAATTCCATGAGTTTTATTTTTTTCCTATTAATATATTCAAGCTACTCGGCACAACTTGAATATTTAAAACGTCTTTCACATTAAACGGTTCTCCATCATAATGCGCAATGTTTCGAGATAAAGTAATTCGTGCTTTTTTAAATGAAATAACTTCAGAATATTTTGATTTATGTGCGGTTCTTTTGAAAAAACGATATACAACTGTTGGTGCCATCCAAAATGAAAAAGGTTTTAATAAACACAATTCAATTTTACCATCTGTAACACTTGAATTTGGTGAAACAACGAAACCATTTCCAAACTCAGAAGAGTTGGCAATTGTGCACAAAACAACAGGCATCGTTTTTATTTCTCCATTCAAATCAACTGAAACATTTATTGGATTGTATTTTGCAAATTCTCTAATTACCAATTTTACATAACTCCAAAAACCTCTTTTGTGGTAATTGTCAAATTTCTTTGCAATGATCGCGTCAAAGCCATAACCACCAATTCCAAGGAATGGTTTGTCATTTACTAAAACTGTGTCCATGCGAATCGAAGAATCATTGTTGATGCATTCAATTGCTTTTGGAATGTTCATTGGGATATTCAAATGTCTGGCAAGTCCATTTCCAGAACCACACGGTAAAATTGCAATCTTCGTTTGCGTGCCAATTAGAGCAGTACCAACTTCGTGAACTGAACCATCACCTCCAACTGCACAAACGATATCAATTCCTTCTAAAGAAGCTTCGTAAGCAATTTTTTTGGCGTGTTTTGCGTATTCTGTGATTGCAATATCATAATCGAATTTAGAATGATCCAAATTCTCCTCAATAATTTGAGGTAAATCACCTTTTTTTCCTACTCCGGAAATTGGGTTGATAATAAATCGGATTCTTTGTTTCATTCAACTACTGTTTTATTATGAATCAAGTCACGATTATAGCGCTGAATTATTGCTTTTACACGTTTTTCAACTGCTTTACTTTCCTTTTTATAATAGGAAAGAGAATCGTTCGTTAATACTTTTCGAAAAGTGAAATCATACAAATTTCGTGCCTTTTCATTAGTAACGGTGTACATGTGGTGGCCCTTGAAGTAGAAACAAGACCCTTCAATGTACGTAATAGCCTCTCTTTCAGCCTTTTTGTAATAAGATTGTCCGTAGGAATAGAACTTTGTTTTGATGTTTAAAAGGTCTAAAACAGTCGGTAAAATATCAAGTTGTTGAAAAATTATTGGATCCTTTTTTATAGGTAAGAGTTTTTTAGGATGGAAAAATACGATTGGAATTTGATACATGAATCTCCTTTGACCATATAATTTATCAATTGTTGAAGGCGTATGATCTGCTACTAGAATAAAAAGTGTATTATCATACCACGGTTGTTTTTTTGCTTCTTCGAAGAATTTTCTCAATGAAATATCGCCGTAATTAATGGAGGCACACATTGGTTGTTTTCCTTGTTTTACAATTTTTCTCCAATTCGGTGGAATATAATAAGGGTGATGTGAAGACAATGTAAACAACGTTCCGAAAAAAGGTTCTTTTAATTTCGTTAATTGTTTTGCTGTCCAAGGATTGAAAAATTCATCTAAAATTCCCCATGTTTTGTCGAAATGCTTGTCGTTATTATATTCTTTTCTTCCAAAATAATGGTTAAAACCCGCTTGAGCAGCGAAACCATCGAAACGCATAGAGCCATTTGTTGCTCCATGGTAAAATCCTGATTCATAGCCTTTTTTCTTTAAAATAGAAGCTAAAGATTCAATTTTATTATTTCCGTAAGGGGAAGAAATGTAGGGATTATCCATCAAACTTGGAATGGATGCCAAAATCGAAGGAACAGCCTCAATTGATTTTTTGCCGTTGGCGATTCCGTGCTCAAATGTCAAGGATTGACCAATAAGTGAATCGAAAAATGGGGTAAATGTTCTCTCTCCACTAAAGGCACCAACAAATTCATTCCCAAAACTTTCTAACAGGATAATCATCACATTTGTTCCGTCAGGCAAAATATGTTGCGGTTCACTCATTTGAATTGGGTTGAAAATAGCTAATTCTTCCTTTTCAGTATAGTAATGTTTAATTTCTAATCGTTCTATACCATATGATTTTAACATCGTAAAAGGCGTGTTTAAAACGAGCGCTGAATTTTCAGGATTACTGTATTGAGAAACTTCAATCATTCCAACTGGTTTTAATTGAAATCCACCACGACCAATTAATACAAATAAGGGCAAAGCAATTAAAAAATTAAAAGCTAATGGACGCCAAACTGTTTTATTTGTTTGGTAAACTTGTTTTGTTTTTCGGTATAATAATTCTGAAAAACCAACGAGTATGATGAGTAAAATAATAATTACCCAAAAGTCTTTGATAAAAGTTGTTGCTAATTGTGCAAAATCATTTCCAGCACCTAAAATGGCGAATAAATCAAAGGTTGAACGTTTGCTAGTGAACTTGAAATATTCGATATCCATTAAATTCAAAGCAAGCATTAAGGTGTTGGTGGCGTGAAAAGAAATCAATAAAATCAACTCCTTGATTCGAAAAAGTTTTTTTGAAACTGGAATGGAATGAATTAGAATAAACGGTAAAAAAAACAGTGAAATGGTGATACAATCAAACCATGCTGCAACGGCAAATTCATTGAACCCGATATTTGTAAAACTGTCAAAATTGAAATATAGAAATAACAGTCGAGAGATGGTCATCATGAGTAGAACGATCGACAAACGTTTCAAAAGAATTATAAAACTGGATAAGATTGATTTTTCTTTTTTCATAGATTAGTGTCAAAATTAGGGAATTTTATCTTTAAGTTTTATAATATTGTAAAACATCAACTAACAAAATCATATGAAAATGAAACTACTCGTTACAATCGCACTTCTTTTTGTTTGCTCATTGAATTTAACTGCTCAAAATGATCGAGCATATATAATTTATAATTCAAAAGGAAAAAAGGTGAGTTATAAAAAGATGCAAAAAAGTGCATTGGCGCAAGAGTATGTTTTCTTTGGCGAATACCATGATAATCCGATTTCTCATTGGTTGGAATTAGAAATGTTGAAGGCTTTATACAAGCAACATGGAACAAAATTACAAGTTGGATTTGAGATGTTTGAGCAAGACCAACAAATGTTGATGAATGATTATATGCAAGGAATTGTCAGCGATAAGTTTTTCAAAGATTCGTGCAGGTTATGGCCGAATTACACAACAGATTATCAACCATTAGTGATGTTTGCAAAAGAAAATAAATTGTTTTGTTTGGCATCTAATGTTCCAAGAAGATATGCTTCACTTTTATTTAAAAGCGGAAGACCAGCATTGGATTCTCTGACTGATTTGGACAAAGCGTATATGACTCCTTTGAATTTTGTAATCGATACAACGTTATCTCAATATTCTGCGCTGCAAGAAATGGAAGAGCACATGGAAGGAAGCCACTTGATGGAAGCGCAAGCGTTTAAAGACGCAACAATGTCACATTTTATCATGTTGAATAAAAAACCAGATAATATCGTTTACCATTTAAATGGAGCGTATCATTCAGATTTTCATCAAGGAATTGTTTGGTGCATTCAACAAGTGCAACCTGAAGCGAAAATCATGACAATTTCAACTGTTTCTCAAGCCAATATTTCAAAATTGGACAAAGAGAATTTAGGAAAAGGAGATTTTATCATTTGTGTGAATGAGAATATGACGAGTACGCATTAAATTTCCACGATTGTTAAAGAAACCAATTTTATATATTACAATTATTCGCAAGAAACGTTCTTAATCTTTTCAGTTATTCAAATCATTTTTCGTTCTATCTGAGAATCGAATTTTCTAAAACTGTATTTTATAAACAACATTCGGGAAAAATCCAAGTTGATAGGTTTTACTGATACCCTGGAGTTTATTGTCATAGCTCAGTGAAAATACATTTTTGTGATTAGTAACATTTTGCAGATCCAGTGATAAAGTTTGTGACAGTTTTCGTTTTTTACTGTTCAACGTGAAGCCAGCCTTGAGGTCGAAACGATAATATGTGTCATAGTAACTAGAATAGACATCAGCAGAAAGTACTTCATGACCTATTGCTGCAGAAGAAGTTAAATCAATTGGTGTGAAGGCTCTTCCACCGGCGTTGGTGAATTTAATATCTATCGAAAAACGATTTCTTTTTTCTTGTCCAATCTTCCATTCTTTACCTGCTAAAATGTTGAACACATATCTACCATTAAACGCTGTATTGTGCTCAATTCCATCACTTCCCTTATAAGTTGAATTGTAAACAGAAGCCGTAAATAATCCATAGTATCCTTTACTGAAGAACTTTTCAACCGTAAGTTCCACACCATAATTGGTTCCCGTGCCATTATTTTCTAAACTGTCAGTTAGATCCGTTTTAAATGTTGCACCTGTATTCAACATGGAATAATTGCTTGAATAAGAATTAACAGGCACATTATAGATGGATTGATAATAAACTTCCGTTTTAATCCGCCAATCATTAAATGGCTGAATGTTATATCCTAAAACAAAATGGTGACTTTTTGTAAAATCTAGGTTCTTATTATTATAAACAGTATTGCCATCAGTATCTATACTTTGTAGGAAATAGACATTTATCGGTTGCATTTGCGAATGTAATCCATAACCAAAATTAAGGCTGCTTTTAGTGGTTAAATTGTAACTTAATCCTAATCGGGGTTCAATTGAAGTCGAATTATTTAGAAAGAATAGTTGTGAATGTATTCCTGCGTTCACCACTAATTTGCTTGTTATTGCGTATTTCAAATGAACAAACGCTTGAGCCAAATTAGTAGTGCTATTGTAATCCCAAATTTGTTTTTCTGGGGCAAAAATATTGTTTTTTGTTTTATAATAAAGGTCTAAGCCAATAATCTCATCTTGAATTCCTGCTTTAAAGAACAGACGGGAATTTATTTTTAAATTATAATTACTACTCAAAAAATAGGTTGTTTTTGCAACGTTACTTACTTCGCGTGTGTACATGCTATCAGCCATTTTGTCGAAGTCATATGACGTTTGGTCAGTACTCGAATAATTAACACCAACACTAGAAGATATGAACGATTTTGAATTGATTTGCTTAAAATGACTCAAACCTCCTATTCCTATTTTACTTGCAAAATCAACTTTGTTTCCGCTCCCATAAAGCGTATTTGATGAACCACCACCAATGTTGATGGTGCTGGAAGCTAAAATCCCGAAAAGTGAGAACCTACCTAATTTGGTAGTGCCGCTGTTTAATTTAAAAGAAAGATCTTGATAGGAGGGAGTAGCGGTTGTTCCAATATTTACCCCCATAGCTTGAGCTATACCAGCTAATGAATAACGATAACCTATTAAATAAGAGGCATCACTTTTTTTACTGAACGGACCTTCTGTTGTTAATTCTAAACCTGTTATCACACCAGCTTGAACTGTTGTTTCTCGTTTTTTATTGTTACCATTTCTCAAACCAAGATCAAAAACTCCTGCTGTTGCATTTCCATATTCTGAAGGAAAAGCTGAAGTGAAAAAATCAGAATTCTTCAATAAGTTAGTATTCAATGCACTCACTGCGCCGCCAGTTGTTCCAACAGAAGCAAAATGATTTGGATTGGTAACATTCATGCCGTCGATTCGCCATAAAACTCCAACTGGCGAATTTCCGCGTATGACAATATCATTTCTACTATCATCAGGTGCGCTAACACCAGCGAAATTAGCGGCTAACCTTGCTGGATCGTTTCTGCCTCCTGCATAGCGATTCACTTCTTCCATAGAAAAAGTTCTAGCACTTACACTCGCTAATTTATTGATTGTTCCACCTTTGTTCGTTGCTTTAACTGTAATTTCGTTGAGTTGCCGAAAATCTTCTTCAAGTGCAATATCAAGAATAACTTCTTTTCCAGAAGTCACAACCACATTCGGAATAATGAGTGTTTTATAGCCAAGATAACTTATCTTAATTTCATATCGATCTGGTGGTAGCATCGACAAAGAATAATTCCCGTTAGAATCTGAAACTGAACCAATTTGTAAAGATGAAATCTGGATACTTGCTCCAATTATAGGAGTTTGGGATAGTTTGTCGGTGATGCTTCCTCGAATTGTTTGTGTATTGTTTTGACTAAATGAAAAAGTATGAAAAAAGAGAAAAAAAACAAAAATACGGTACATATTAAGTTCATAAAATTCCAAGCTGAATTGCTGGAATTTTAATTCAGATGATTATTGTTTCAATTTCTTGCGGCATTGTTTGAATTAATTCTAACGTTTTTTATTTTTGGAATTAGCTTCGATATTCATTTGTGAAGAATTCCGCTAGAAAAAAATCTGTGAATGAGAATATGACGAGTACGCATTAAGAATCGAAAGTCTCAATTTAATTGAGACTTTCGATTATATCAATATTTACTTTACCTTATCCGCTTTATCTCTTGCAGTTGCCATGATAGCATCCGCTTTTTGATCGCCTTCATTTTCAATTTTTACTGCCTTCGTTTCAGCTTCTTTCTTTAATTTGTTACTAGCCAATTCAGCTGCTTTTTTCTTGAGTGGATTGGATCCTGCTTCTTTCATTAAATTATCTGACTCTTTTGCTGCAGCGGAACGAACATCATTTGCTACTTTTCTAGCAGCCGCTTTCACTTTGTCTGCTTCTTTTTGAGCATCATCCAAAATTTGCTGTTTTTTAGCGTTCAAATCTTCTTTAATTTCATTCACCTTATCATTAATGATCGCTTTAGCAGAATCTTTAACTGTTTCTTTGACGTTGTTGATGAGGTTTTCTTTCAAGTTACCTGTTGCTTCCATCAAAGACTCCTTGAAATTGTTGGTGATCTTAGGATTCATAACTGTTCCTCCTAAACCAACTTTTACAGGAAGAAAATCTGGTATAGATACCAAATTTAATTTCGGAGCCAATTTATTTACTTTAGCGATTGCTTGTTCAACAGTTTTAATCATGGCTGCTGGAATTTCTTCTTTCGGAATCAACATTTTAATATCGTAATTGATGTCTTGTTCGAAAGAGGTAAATCCTGAAATAGTCGTTTTAATTTTACCCATGTTCACATCAAATGGTTTCACATTGATTTTACCATCTGCAAATTGGAATTTCGCTTTTACATCTTTCACCGTTTGAGAAGAAAGTTTGTTCATGCTCAACGCTTCTCCCATTTTCTCCAATGGTTTGAATCCTGAGATTGTTAAAGTGTTTGTTGCAAAATCACCTAAACCTGTTAGAGAAGCGTAAATTGGTTCCATCGAAGCTGTTAAATCTGATTTCATTTTAAAATCGGAACTAATTTTTCCTTTACAGAATTTCGCAATTGGCGCCAATTTTTCGATTGTCAAGAAATTGTCAGCTAATTGTTTCACATCAATTTCTTTTAATGAATAAGCGAAGTTGATTTTTGGTTTACTATGGTCTTTTGTGTCATAACTTCCATCTAAACCAACAGTACCACCCATTGTGTTCATGGTAAGATTATCCAAAGAAGCAACTTCTTCTTTCATTTTAACAGCTCCTTTTACATTTTTAATATCCATGTTATTGTATCTCAATGTATTGATTGAAGTATTCAACAAAAAGTCAATATTATCTGGAATTAAAGTCGGTTCAGTCGTTGCAGGAGCAGCTTCTGTTTTTGAAGCATTGGCCGTTGGAGCAGCTTCACTTGTAGGAACGATGTTCATCAATTGATCAATGTCCAAATAGTTACTGTTAAACGTGAAATTCCCTTTTAGCAATTCATCACGGAACATATATCCCATGTAATTGTCAATTTTTCCATTCATCTGAAAATCAGATTTACCTGTTTTCGCGATTAATTTTTCCAAACTCAAGTTTTGAGGAGAAAATTTGAAAATCATGTCCGTGATATTTACATCCTCATTTAAGTCTTTGGTTTTATAAATCATGTTCATTAATTCCAACGTACCTGACGCTTTAAATGCTTCATAATCTCCTCTGTCCAACGCGCTCATTCTGCCATTAATATCAACATCAGCTTTCAATTTCCCAGTATACGATTCACCTTCAGCCATTGGCATTACTTTTTTCAATGTTGCTAAATCTACATTTGCTTTGATTTTTGACACCAATGAAGGATCTGTCATTGGATTGCGCATTTTCAAATTGGCATCTATTGTATTTCCAACAAAGTCAGCATGGAATTTATCGACATCAATCGTCATTTTATCCATGTCTGCACCACCAGCGAATTTAGATCTTGCTTTTACCAAAATATTATTGATTGTGCCTGGAAGATCAGGGTATTTAATAGATGCTTTATCTACATTCAATTTGAAATCCCAACATGGCATGTTTTTATCGTCCATGATTCCTTTCACTTCACCACCTAATTCTAGGTTACCTTTTGAAATCATACTTTCATATCCTGATTGGTAGAATGCTGGAATCAAGGATAAAAATTCTTTGAAAGTTGCTTTTGATGCATTCAATTTCAAATCCATGTTGTCTTTGTCTTCTAACATTTCATAGAACCCATCGACAGAAAAAGTCAAGGCATTTAATTTAAACGAATTGTCTTTTAACGTGAATTTGGACGATTTCTCTGTGAATTCCATCAATATATTGGCAATTACGTCCGTTTTTACATCCGAAAGATAAGAAACACCGTCCATATTAAACGTCATTTTATCCATGTTCGTTGTAGTTTCAAAATCGATCACATCGGCGGTTAAATCGCCTGTTCCAGTATGATTTAAATTCTTGATGTTCATTGCCATATCAGAAGATTGGTCATCGTAATTGATATTGGCATTTGTGATGCTATATTCTTTTAATGAAAGTTTGAAATTCGAAGGTTCAGAAACTTCTTCTGGAGTTTTAACGGAATCTGGCTTCACAATATCGTAGTTTGCTAGGCCATCACTTAAAACGCGCACATCAAATGAAGGATCAATTAAATGAATTTCGTCTATTTCAACTTGATCACCAGATACAACACTCCAAAAATCTACGTGTGCAACGAATTGTTTAATATTCACCAATTCAACACCTTTGAATTTATCCATTCCAACCAATTTTGCATCGTTTAACTCGATGGTCATATTTGGGAACGTACTTAAAAACGTTAGATCAAAATCGCCAAGAGATAATTTCGCATTCAAAGATTTATTTACCTCTTTTATAACCAATTCTTTGATTTGGTCTTTGAAAAGTATAGGTGTGATAATTAATATAATCAATAAGAAAAGGAATGTAAATCCTGTCCATTTCAATATTCTTCTTAAAAGGCTTTTTTTCTTCTTTACTTTCGTGCTCATATCTTGCTTGTTCTAATTTTTACGATATTTGTTATCTTCTCTTTTTAAAGAGTTGTAAAAATAACGAAATAATGAAAGGTTTTATTCTATTAATTGCAGTTTTGTTTTACACAAATAGCACCATAAGTCAAATACTAATCGGTGAACCAACAAGTACAACAAAAAAAGAAGAAAAAAAACGAACTGGAACTTTAAAAACGGATACCATTGGATTGAAAAAGGAGGAATCAACAACTGCTGCTTATCTTGTAACCAATTGGTCAAAAGCGTATCGCCTTCTAGAAAAAAACGGAGATATTTATGGAAATACACTTGGAATTCGTGCAGATGAAAGGAACCTAACAACTTGGTCATTTGGAATTGGAATGCAAAGCCAGATCAATAAGCACGTAATGTGGGATGGAGGAATTTCTTTTCTTCGAAATGGAGAAAGTTATTCTTATTCAGCATCGGATACATCCTTTTCATATCAAAAATTTTATAGTTATATTTCAATGCCTGTTAGAATTAACTACACTATTGGAAAAGATTTAAAGTTTTATGTAGGAGCAGGTTTGATCCCTCAAATGTTTACAGGTTATCGCCAAGAAACACAATGGACAACAAGCACAGATGCAAAAGTGGAAGAAACTGTTAAAACAAAAATTGGATATAGTTCAGTTGTCTTAAGTTCTGTCTTTAATGTAGGTTTAATACTAAATTTTAAAAACAATTGGGCTTTGATGGTATCTCCAGAAGCAAGAATTCAATTAACATCAAGTTATCCCAGATTAGATGGTTTTATTCATAAGGGAAGAGCTTATGGAATTACGTTTGGTTTGACAAGAAAAATTTAGGAAATGAAAGTAAGCGATGTTATCCAATATCTTGAAGAATTAGCCCCAAAATCGAGTCAAGAATCATATGATAATTGTGGGTTGTTGGTTGGTGATAAAAATACATCAATTACATCTGCATTGATTTGCTTGGACTGCACAGAAGAAGTTGTTGAAGAAGCAATTCTCAAAGGTTCGAATCTCATTATTGCGCATCATCCAGTTATTTTTAAAGGTTTAAAATCTTTAACTGGTGCGAATTATATCGAAAGAACAATCTTAGCGTGTATAAAGAATAACATTGCCTTATATGCTATTCACACGAATTTGGATAATTATTCAAAAGGAGTAAATTTTGAGATTGGTCAACGACTTGGATTGAAAAACTTAAAGGTGTTAGCTCCTAAAAATGGTGTTTTGTATAAATTGAGTGTTTTTGTTCCTCAAGAATACCTTTCAACGCTGAATAATGCACTTTTTGAAGCTGGAGCAGGTAGAATTGGGAATTATGAAGAATGTCATTTTAATACTGTTGGAACGGGAACTTTTAAACCCGTAAATGATGCAAATCCTTTTTCAGGGAAATTAAATGAATTAAGTGAAGCTCCAGAAGTCAAGGCTGAATATTTGGTAAGTGCTCATTTAGTGCAAAAGGTTCTAAAAGCAATGAAGGATTCTCACCCGTATGAAGAAGTTGCTCATGACATCATTCTGCTGGCGAATGAAAATGAAAATGAAGGTAGCGGAATGATTGGTGAATTGGATTCTGAAATAGATGAATTTGAATTTTTAACCCAACTGAAAGACATTTTCCAATGCGGAAGTATTCGTCATACGGCTTTTCTAAATAAAAAAATAAAAAAAGTTGCTTTTTGTGGTGGCTCTGGAAGTTTTTTACTAAATCAAGCAAAACGTTTAAAATCAGACGTTTATATCACGGGAGATTTTAAATATCATGAGTTTTTTGATGCTGAAAATCAGATTTTAATCGCAGATATTGGTCATTATGAAAGTGAACAATATACTTCTGATTTAATTGCTGATATATTGAAGAAAAAATTTACTACCTTTGCCGTTCATAAAACGGTAATAAATACGAATCCTATTAATTATTTTTAGCACATGGCAGTAACTGCGACTAAAAAAGAGGTATCAGTAGCGGACAAATTGGACGCTCTATATGAATTACAAAAAATTGATTCTGAGATAGATAGAATCAGAACTATCCGTGGTGAATTGCCATTGGAAGTGCAAGATTTAGAGGATGAGTTGGAAGGCTTAGAGACTCGAATTGCTAAAATTCAAGAAGAAATTAAAGAAGTAGATACTGAAATCGTTGATCGTAAAAATGCGACCAAAGATTCAGAAACTGCGATTGCAAAATACAAAGAGCAGCAAAATAACGTTCGTAACAACCGTGAATTTGAATCGCTTGCAAAAGAAATCGAGTTCCAAGAGTTGGAGATTAAATTGCACGAAAAGAAAAGTAAGGAAGCGAAGTTTAAAAGTGTTAGCAAAAAAGAGATGTTCGAAGAAGCGAAAGAGCGTTTAGAATTCCGTAAAGGTGATTTGAAAACGAAACAAGCTGAATTAGAAGAGATCGTTGGAGAAACACGTAAGGACGAAGAAACGTTGTTGAAAAAATCAGAGGAAGCGAAAAAGAAAATCGATGATCGTTTGGTTTTTGCATATAATCGTTTGAGAGAAAATGCAAAAAACGGTTTGTCTGTTGTTCCTGTTGATAGAGATGCTTGTGGAGGTTGTTTTAACAAAATTCCACCACAACGTCAATTAGATATTCAAGCAAAAAAGAAAGTGTTGGTTTGTGAGCATTGTGGGCGAATCTTAGTTCCTAGCGAAGAAGAAGCATAAGAAATACTACGGATTTTATCCTACATAATTTTGGTTAAGGGCGGATTAATTCCGCCCTAACTTTTTTAAAGAAGATACTTAAAATGAATTGCGAATTGACATACCTATGTGACCTATGTTTCACTTCGATAAACTCAGTGCATCGCTATGTGGTAAATAAAGAGTGATGATTGCAAAACGATGAGTTTAAAATTGATAGTTAATAAATTATTTTTATGTAGTTTAATTACCAATCACAATATTTCATTTCGCCTATGTTTACTATGTTTCTATGTGGTAAATAAAGAGTGATGAGTGCAAAACGATGAGTTTAAACATAATACGCCTTAAGGCACAATAATAAAACAAATGAAATTCAGCGATTACCATATTTCACCTTTAATCAAACAGCAATTGGAAGTTATGGGCTTTAATAAGCCAACGGACATACAATTTAAATCGATTAAGCATATTCTTGAAGGTGAAGATGTAATGGCTGTGGCTCAAACGGGGACAGGTAAAACTGCTGCATTTGCAATCCCAATTATTGATAAATTAGAAAATAGAAACAGGAAAGGTTATAAAGGTGTGCGCTGCATCGTTATGGTTCCGACTCGTGAACTTGCAAAGCAGATTTCAGGTGTTTTTAATGAAATAGGAAAAAGAACTACAGTTAAAACGTTTGGACTTTATGGTGGAGTAGAACAAGAACAACAAATTAGAACGTTGAATAACGGTTTAGATGTCATTGTTACAACACCCGGAAGAATGTTTGATTTGATCTCACAAGGACATTTGGATATTTCAAAACTCGAGTTTTTAGTATTAGATGAAGCGGATTTAATGCTCGATTTAGGATTCATGAAAGATATTCAAGATGTCTTAAAACACATTCCTAAAAAGCGTCAAACGTTGTTCTTTTCAGCAACAATTTCTAAGAAAATTAAATCGCTTGCCTACGAAGTTGTTAGCAATGCGATTCGTATTCAAGTTTCCCCTAAAAATCCGGTTGCCAAGAATATCGATCATGCAGTTGCTTTTGTAGACATGGACGATAAGCGTTTCTTTTTAGAAAATATCTTGAAAGAATACGAAGACAAGAAATTTATTGTTTTTGCTCGAACAAAAGTGCGTGTTGAACGAGTTCACGCTGCGATGGAAAGAGTAGGGGTGAAAGCTGAAATTTTACATGGTGGAATTGAACAAAAAGACCGATTTGCAATATTGGATCGTTTCCGTTCGGATGCGAATAATGTTTTGATCACAACAGACGTAGCAGCGCGTGGAATTGATATTCCAACAATGGATTATGTGATCAATTACGATTTACCAGACGATGCCGAAAATTATGTTCATAGATGCGGAAGAACAGGTCGTGGAAATAAACGGGGACAAGCTTTATCGTTTTGCAGCGAAGCAGAAAAAGAATTGTTAGAAGCAATTGAAGCCTATACGGGTGAAGAAATTGAACAATATACAATCACAAAAGACGAATATTTAGACATTCTAAACGACACCGATGACGGAAGTAATAATTGGAAAAAATTACTAGATCAATCAAATAAAGAAGATGGAACGGAAGATGAATGGTGATTTTAAAACTAGCAACTAGCAATTAGCAACTCATTTAAAGAATATTCACTTCTCTTTCCAACGTTACCCCAAATTTCTCTTCAATGTCCTTGATAATTCGAGAAGATAAACGGTAAATCTCTTTTCCAGTAGCGCTACCATAATTCACAAGTACAAGCGCCTGTAATTTATGAACGCCATATTGACTATACATTTTACCTTTCCAACCCGCTTGTTCTATTAACCAACCTGCTGGCAATTTACGTTTTCCTGGTTCGGCAGCAAAATTTGGAATTGTAGGATATGTTTTCAAGATTTCGTCCAATACTTTTTGATCAACTACTGGATTCTTAAAGAAACTTCCTGCATTTCCCATTTCTTTTGGGTCTGGTAATTTTGATTTACGAATTGAAATGACCGCCTTACTAATATCCTTTATAGTTGGTTTCGTAACACTCATTTTCATCAATTCACTTTCTATCGCGCCATAACTTGTGTTTAAATTCGGTTTTTTAGTAAGTTTGAATGAGACAGAAAGGATGACGTATTGACCTTTGAATTTATTTTTAAAGACACTTTCTCTGTATCCAAATTCACAGGCTTTATTATCGAAGGTGTGAATTTCACCACTTGAAATATGATATGCCTCTAATTCTAGAAAAACATCTTTTATTTCAACTCCATAGGCACCAATATTTTGCATTGGACTTGCGCCAACACTACCTGGAATTAAACTTAGATTTTCAATCCCTGCAAAATTATGTTTGATACATTTATTCACGAGATCATTCCATACTTCGCCGGCACCAGCTTTAACAATAGCTGAGTCTGGAGTTTCTTCAATAATTTCAAAACCTTTTATTTCATTGCGCAGTACTGCGCCATCAAAATCTTCAGTGAACAATAGATTACTACCACCACCCAATATCAGGAGGTTATCTCCAGCGAATTTTATAAGTAAATTTTTTAATTCATCTACGTTTGCAAATCGAGAGAAATGTTTTGCGTGAACTGAAATGCCGAAAGTGTTGTAAGGTTTTAAATCGATATTGTTGAATGCCATAGTGTAAAATTAGCTAATATTTGCTTAACATACGGTATATGGCGTATTGAGTTACTCTTTTTCTTAAAAATTGATATTATAGAGATTAAAAAGTAATAGGGGAAAAGTAAAAAGTAATTTAGATCTTGTGAATCACACTTATTCCTTTTTACTTCTAACTTTTCCCTTTATACTTTTACCTTTCACTTTTTCATTATTTTTACAAAATGCAATTCAAAAAAATCAGCTTAGAAGAAATCAATTCCTTTAATGAAAATACCATGATGGGTTTTTTAGGTATTGAATGTGTGGAAATTGGTTCCGATTATATTGTTTCAACCATGCCTGTTGATCATAGAACCCACCAACCCATGGGACTATTGCACGGTGGAGCCAGTGTCGCATTGATTGAAAGCGTTGGTTCAATGGGTTCAACATTATTGCTTGATCTTTCAAAAGAATACCCAGTAGGTTTGGAAGTAAATGCCAATCATGTTGGTTCAATTAAATCAGGAAAAGTAAAAGCGATTGGTAAAATTGTCCATGCTGGAAGAAGCACCCATTTATGGCAAGTGGATATTTTTGATGAAGAAACGAATAAATTGATTTGCACAGGTCGACTAACAATAATGGTGATTCAACGTGCTTAATTTTGACTGATAGTTTAAAATATAGAATTCCGGGTGAAGCTGTTGTTGAGAAATACGGTGAATTCTGTATCGATTATGACACCGAAGAGCCAAAAGGTTTTGTTGTGAGTGAATTTGTCTCCAACGCAATTTATTCTTTTCAAGAAGGAATTGTAAAAGGCGAATTATTATCTTTTCAAACAGAAGAACCTTATATCATCTCGAAAGAAGAATATTTAAATGATGCAGATACAGTTTTAAATGCTTTCGATTCAACAGAACTTCAAAAAGTTGTCTTGTCGCGTATTAAAAAAGTTGATTTTGATGAATCGAAATCGGAGTTATTATTTAATGAACTTGTTATTTCGTATCCTAATGCTTTTGTATATCTTATTTCAAGCAAATTGTTCGGCACCTGGATTGGAGCTACACCTGAAATTCTTTTAGTTACTGCCTTACATTCAGGATTTACAATGGCACTTGCCGGTACGAAAAAAGCAGATGATTCTTCTGAATGGGAATCTAAAGAAAAGGAAGAACAACAATTTGTGACTGATTTTATTCAAAGTAAACTCATTGAGAACAATTACAAGCATGTAGATTTAAGTGGTCCATTTGAAACGATTGCTGGTCCTATAAAACATTTACGCACCGACGTATCATTCGATTTTGAAAGTGGAAATGCACTTAAAACAATTCGAACATTGCATCCAACTCCTGCTATTAGCGGACTTCCACAGAAAGAAGCAATTAGTCTAATTTTGGAAATCGAAAAACACGAAAGAGTATTTTATACAGGTTTTATTGGGTTAATGAATCAGAATAAGAATCAAATCTATGTGAATTTAAGATGCTGTCAAATTCAAAAAGGTGCTGCTTATTTGTATTTAGGTGGTGGATTTACCAAAGATTCCATTCCAGAATTAGAATGGCAAGAAACAGAAAATAAAAGCAAAACCTTATTAAACATTCTACAAAAACTGTAGCTTTGGATTCAAATGATTTCAAGTAATAAAATAGGTGTTCAAATAATTGTCGAAGAATGTGTCGCGCATGGAATGAAACACGTTGTTTGTTCACCAGGTTCGCGCAATGCCCCTTTCGTAATAGCGTTTGATGAACACCCAGAAATAAATTGTTATGTCGTTCATGATGAACGTAGTGCTGCTTTTTTTGCAATGGGAATCGCACAACAATTAAACGAACCTGTTGGAATTGTCTGTACTTCTGGATCAGCTAGTTTAAATTATTATCCAGCAATAGCTGAAGCTTTTTATCAATGCATTCCTTTAGTTGTTATTACTGCAGATCGACCAATAGAATGGGTAAATCAAGGTGACGGACAAACAATTGTTCAAAATGAAGTATTTAAAAATCATATTCGTTATAGTTGTCAGTTTTCTGAGAAAATCAATTCGGAGGATGAACAATGGTATTTACAAAGAGAAATTGCAATTGCTTTTTCAGAAGGGAATACCATTTGGAAAGGCCCAATTCATTTTAATGTTGCATTAAACGAACCTCTTTATGGGACAAGTGAAATTGAAGTTTCTAAGACGCGGAAAATTGAAATTATTCGTGGTTTTTTTCAATTCAATTCAGCACAAGCAATCGAACTTACAAAATCGCTCAATGTTCCCAAAATAATGATTATTTGTGGACAATTGAATCCGGATAAAGTATTGTTGGAACAATTGAAATTATTCGCTGAAGATACATCGGTCGTGGTATTGGTAGAAAATACATCCAACTTGGTGGATATGTGTTTTATTCATTGCATTGATCGAACATTGAATAGTATTTCGGAAGAAGAATTGAAAGATTTGGCTCCAGACTTATTAATTACCATCGGTGGAGCAGTTGTTTCTAAAAAAATCAAAGCCTATTTACGAAAATATAGTCCAACAGAACATTGGAAAGTTGGCTATGAGTTTCCATACATGGATACGTATCAATGTTTATCGAAGTCATTTCAAACGGATGCGACATCCTTTTTCAGAGAAATTAATACCTTAAACAACGAGAAAAACACTTCGAATTACGGTTCCAATTGGAAGCAAAGAGATTTTATTATTCAAGATAAGATGGCTGATTTCTTTAGTCACGTTGAATTCTCGGATCTCAAAGCGTTCGAAACAATTTTGGACTACCTTCCAGAAATGTCGCATTTACACATGGCGAATAGTTCTGTTGTGCGCTACTGTCAATTGTTCGATCCGATTAAATCAATTCAATATTGGAGTAATAGAGGAACAAGTGGCATTGATGGAAGTTCAAGTACAGCGTGCGGTGCGTCCGTAATTAAGAAAGACGATTTGCATTTATTGATAACAGGAGATGTTTCTTTTTTATATGATAGCAATGCCTTTTGGAATCACTATTTACAACCAAACCTTCGAATTGTACTAATCAATAACGGAGGAGGAGGAATCTTTAAAATTATTCCTGGTCCTGCATCTTCCAATCAATTGGAAAAGTATTTTGAAGCAAAACATACAATGGATGCTGAAAATATTTCGAAGGCGTTTAAATTGGAATACTTTTTTGCGGATACAACCCAATTAATTGAAGATCAAATGGAAACTTTTTTTAGTTACGATGAAACTGGTCGACCAAAATTATTAGAGATCAATACTTCAACAAGTGATAATCATAATAAATTGGAAGAATTTTTCCAAAGCATGAAGTAAAGCTGTGAATAAACTTTAATTTTACACAAAAAAATGATAGATTTTTCAATATTATTTTCCTGGGATGCTTTAGTTTATTTAGTAATCCTCTCGCTTTTAGAAATAGTTTTAGGGATTGATAATATTATTTTTATCAGTATCGTTACAGATAAATTACCAAAAGAAAAGAAACGAAAAGCGAGAAATATAGGACTTATATTAGCCTTGGTAGTTCGTTTGGTTTTATTGAGTGTTGTAGCTTGGATAATGGGAATGACGAAACCATTTTTTCCTACTGCTCCATACGAATGGCTTAAAGAATTTTCAGGTCAAAGTATCGTTTTATTGGTTGGAGGATTATTCCTGATCTATAAAAGCACACTTGAAATGCACAGCAGTGTAAAAGGACATGAAGATGTGCATGCACCAAAAAGCGGAGGTTTAAGAGCTGTTATTATTCAAATTGTTTTGATTGACATCGTTTTTAGTTTCGATTCAATCATTACTGCAATTGGTATGACGAATGGAATTAAGGCTGAAATTGGTGGGAATCCAATTGCAATTATCTATGTTGCTGTAATAATTTCAATGATTGTAATGTTAACTTTTGCAAAACAAATCAGTGATTTCATCAATAACCGTCCAACTATCAAAATGATTGCTTTAAGTTTCCTTGTGACGATTGGTGTTATCTTGGTTGCAGAAGCATTTGGTCAACATGTTCCAAAAGGTTATATCTATTTCGCAATGGTATTTTCGCTAATTGTTGAATTTCTGAATATTAGAATGCGAAAAAACAAAGGTCTGGAATAATGACTGAAGCTGAAGCTCGAATTTTTCTAGGACTTGAAAATGGGGGAGATTTGCAAGAAGCATTAGAAGAACAACTATTTCAATTTAAACAGTTTTTCACGAGTCGACCAATCATTCAGTCTACCTTTAAATCAAAGCTTGAAAAATTAAAAAAACTTGACGAAGCAGCATGTTTTTTTGAGATAGAACATAGAGATTCACTCGTTTATGAAACAGAATCATTTGGGGGATTTGAAAATATAGAGGAAGCATTTCAGTGTTACCAGATTCTCAAAAGTATTTTATTTCAAAGAATTCAAATTATTCGTGCTCCTTTAGAATTACAACAATGCGTTGAAGATTTATTGCAATTAAACAGTGATTATATTCGTTTGTGGCCGAATACAAATTTAAACGAGTCTGCTGTCATTTTGTCAAAAGAAGTAGATCCAATGGAGCTTTTAGCTGACATCAAAAGGATGAAAGTGAATGGAATTATGACATTTGACGATTTGGCAAAAGAATTGACGGAACCAAACAGTATTTTAAGAAAAGAGTCGATGCGTTTATTTTTATTATATCAAAAGGAAAAGAATGGATGAAGTCTTAGTAAATTTGAAAATTCAATTGGAAAAGGAAGAATGGCCAAATATCTATTTGTTCAAATTTATTATTCCAAATGAACCAGAGAAAATTGCACATGTTACAGCCTTGTTTAATGACAGTAGCGACATCGTGATGCACCCATCAAAAAATGGATCGTATATGAGTGTCAGTGCGAAAGAATTAATGTTGGATGTGGATTCCATCATCGAAAAATATGAAAATGCTTCAAAAATTAAAGGTTTAATTGCGCTATGATGATATTAATGGGTTTCTCGATTTCTAAAGTTCTAATTGGCATCTTATGCGTGTCTTTAGCCTTGATTTTAATTTACATAGCATACAAAAAACTACTTGCTTATTTAGGGAAAGGAACTCCTTCTCCGAATGATTATTGTGTATTATATTCCTTGGAAATTGAACCAGCAAAAGGTGAATTAGAAATATATTTTACGTCTGTAATTCCAAGAACGGTGGCAATTGAAATTTTAAACGATGATTTATCTTTAAATACATTAATCATAGAGAAAGAATACAGCGAAGGTGGACACATTATTCGTTTTGACTCCACAAGCTTGCCAAATGGAAATTACTTCTATTGTTTGCGGTCTGACAATCAAAAAACAATGAAAAAAATGCATGTTCAAAACGATTAGGATGCCAAGTTGACAGAAAAAAAAAATTGGCAAAATAGTTGAGAAAAAGATATTTGAATTAATTTTATCACCGTTGAAAGACAAACATATTTAAAACAACAAATTATGGCTATAGAAATAACAGATGCAAACTTCGAAGAAGTAGTATTAAAATCAAACAAACCAGTATTAGTAGATTTTTGGGCGGAATGGTGCGGACCATGTCGCATGATCGGACCAATCGTAGAAGAAATGCATACTGAATATGAAGGTAAAGCAATCATTGGAAAAGTAAATGTTGATTTAAATCCAGGTGTTTCAGCACAATTTGGTGTAAGAAACATTCCAACAATCTTATTCATCAAAAATGGTGAAGTTGCAGACAAATCAGTTGGCGCAGTTCCAAAAGCACAATTAGTAGCGAAATTAGACGCAATAATGTAATTACTTTATTTCAAAAGAGTATATGAAACCGTTCGTCAGCTGACGAACGGTTTTTTTGTGAATAAAAGCTCAAGCTCCGCTGCAGTTTCACTACTGCGGTCATTAAATTCATTTCCAATTTTCCATAAACTGGAATAAAAATGCTAGCATTCCATAGATAGCAGGAGAATTTGTACATAATTCACATTATTCACGCAGATTTCCCAATTCATAATTCATAACTCATAATTCAATTACTATCTTTGTCAAAAATATTCGAATGGATTCTATTTGGCGCCGTTTAAAATACTACGGTTTTGGGTTTGGTATCGGACTCGTTTTTGTTGTTGTCTTCTTTCAAAATAGAGGTTGTTCTTGGCTTCCTTCCAATCGTGTGAAGAATAGTTTTTTAGAACGTTTGATTGTCTTGCCAGAGAGTCAAAAAGCGTTAATGTTGTCGAAAAACCTGACTGAAAAAGATATTATCAATGTCTTGAATGATGGTGACGTGAACTTTGAAAAGAGTATCAAACAAGGAAAAACAAAAGTGTATTTGTTGGAAAAAGAGTTCGATGGAAAAGGGGTAATCCGTTTCTATTTTACCTTGCCACGAGAAAGCTTTATTTCCGAAGTCATGATGTCTGCTCCGTCAGCGTCAAAAGTGAGAAATACGACAACGGGTTATGGCGACATCATTCATTTTCCAAAAGATGATAATTTGGTGTATGTGGATACCACAAAATTGGTAACATGTCAGCAAAATGAGCTAGGTTTATTGAATCCGTTAGACATTTACAAGCTTTTGAAAAAGAGTGGAAGAGTTGATTTTTCCAAAACGACTTATAATAAGTATCCAAAAGCAGAACAATATTTGGAGTTTACAGATAAAAAGAATAGGGTAATTGGTACTAAATCAATATGGTACAAGAATAAAATCAATATTACGGTTTTTGAAACCCCTTTTAAGATTGAGTGTAAGTAACTATTAAACCAACGGTGTTAATAAAACAAACGTTTTAGTATTTTACAAAGTGGATGTTTTTTTAATTTTGAAGAATGGAATTTACAGCGGAGCAAATTGCGGGTATATTAGGCGGAATAGTTGGGGGTAATCCTCAAGCTACCGTAAATGGTTTAGCAAAAATTGAGGAAGGTCAACCTGGTGCTTTGTCATTTTTATCCAATCCTAAATACGAAGAATATATATACGTAACGCTTTCAAGTATTTGCATCGTTAATAAAACGTTTGTGCCAACCAAAGAAATTCCAAAAACGTTAACCTTGATTAAGGTAGATGACGCATACGCTTGTTTTGCAAAATTATTGGAAGTTTACAGCCAAATGAGCAAGAAATCACCGAAAATTGAAAATCCATCTTTCATTTCTGATACAGCTAGTGTTGGTGAAGGGCTTTATTTAGGTGCTTTTGCGTATATCGGTGAAAATGCGAAAATCGGGAACAATGTTTCAATTTATCCAAATGCATACATTGGCGATAATGTTGAAATAGGCGAAGGTTCTATTATTCATCCAGGAGCGAGTATTTACACAGATTGCAAAATTGGTAAAAATTGTATCATTCACGCAGGTGTAATTATTGGTGCTGATGGTTTTGGATTTGTTCCAGATGCGAATGGTGAATATCAAAAAGTTCCTCAAATAGGAAATGTCATCTTAGAAGATAACGTTGAAGTAGGATCTAATTCTACAATTGACAGAGCAACAATGGGTTCTACAATTATCCGAAAAGGAGTGAAAATAGATAACTTGTGTCAAATTGCGCACAATGTTGAAATTGGTAAGAATACAGCCATGGCAGCGCAAGTCGGAATAGCTGGTTCGGCCAAAATAGGTGAGAATGTAATGATTGGTGGACAAGCTGGAATCAGTGGACATTTGTTCATTGCTGATGGAGCGAAAATAGTTGCTCAATCTGGAATACCATCATCGGTTAAAAAAGCTGATACTTTAATGGGTTCGCCCGGAATTCCTTTAGAGGATTTCAAAAAATCATATTACGGATTTAGAAAGTTGCCATTTATTTTGAATAAAATCAATGAAATGGATAAGAAAATAAAAGAATTAACTAAAATAGATTAAATGGCTGAAAAGCAACGTACCATTTTAAATTCTATTCGCTTGCAAGGAGTGGGATTGCACACTGGAGAAAAAGTAAATTTAGAAATTTGCCCTGCTCCAGATAATCATGGTTATAAATTCCAACGAACAGATCTCGATGGTCAGCCGATTATTAAAGCTGATGTTGATTTAGTTGTCGCAACGGATAGAGGTACAACCCTTGAATATAAAGGTGCTCGTGTTTACACAACTGAACATGTTTTAGCAGCGTTATATGGTTGCCAAGTGGACAATGCCTTGATTAAAATTGATGGACCAGAAGTTCCAATTATGGATGGTAGTTCGTTACTTTTCGTCAATGAGATTGAAAAAGTTGGTTACCAAGACCAAGAAGCTGAAAGAGATTATTTTGTTTTGACGGAAAATATTCCGTGGGAAGACACCGATAAAGGAATCGAATTTTTGGCTATTCCAGATGAAAATTACCGAATTACCGTAATGGTGGATTACAAGTCGCCGGTTTTGGGTACGCAGCACGCGACAATGTATAATATTGGCGAATTTAAAAAGGAAATTGCTTCTTGTAGAACATTTGTGTTTTTAAGAGAATTGGAATTTCTTGCAACTAATAACCTTATCAAAGGTGGTGATTTGGATAATGCAATCGTTTTAGTTGATCGCATGGATGTAAGTCCTGAAGAACTAAATCGTTTGGCTAAATTACTTGGCAAGGAAGATTTAAAAATTACAATAGACGGAATTGGCGTTTTAAATAGTTCAAAATTGCAATACGAAAATGAGCCAGCTCGACATAAATTACTAGATATTGTTGGTGATTTAGCGTTAGTTGGTAAGCCGATTAAAGCACATATTTTAGGCGCTCGACCAGGACATTCAGGAAATGTGCGTTTTGCGAAGGTCTTGAAAGACCAAATCAAAAAGCAAGAAAGTCAAGGAAGAACATTTGATTTAACGAAAGAACCGTTATATAATATCAATGATATTGAAAAAATGTTGCCTCACCGTTTTCCGTTCTTAATGGTTGATAAAATAATGGAAATCAACGAGGAATCAATCATTGGAGTGAAAAACATCACAATGAATGAACCGATTTTTACAGGTCATTTCCCTGGTAATCCTATTTTTCCGGGTGTTTTGCAAATTGAAGCCATGGCACAAGTTGGTGGTATCTTCGCCTTAAGTAAAGTTGAAGACCCACATTTGTATACCACTTACTTTATGAAAATAGATAAAGTGAAATTCAAACAAAAAGTAATACCTGGAGATACAATCGTATTTGAATTATATTTACTTTCACCAATCAGAAGAGGATTAGTTGAAATGGGAGGGAAAGCTTATGTGAACGGTAAAATGGTCATGGAAGCAGAAATGCTAGCCCAAATAGCAAAAGATAAAGTATAAAATGATCAGTAAATTAGCATTCGTATCAGCAGAAGCATCTATAGGAGAAAACGTAATTGTTGAACCGTTTTCCACAATTTATGAAGATGTTGTAATCGGTGCTAGGACAAAAATTCATCCGAATGTTTCTATTTACCCAGGAACCCGTATTGGTGAAGATTGTGAAATTTTTCCAGGAGCAGTTATTGGTGTTATTCCCCAAGATTTAAAATTTGAAGGAGAATATACAACTGTTGAAATTGGAAATAATACTGTAATCAGAGAATGCGTTACGATTCATCGCGGCACCAAGGACAAATGGAAAACAAGTATTGGTAACAATTGTCTTTTAATGACATACGTGCATGTAGCGCATGATTGTCAAATCGGAAACAATGTCATTCTTGCTAGCTATGTTGGTCTTTCTGGGCATGTTCAAATTGATGATTTTGCAATTTTAGAAGGAACAGTTGTTGCTCAACAATTTGTTCACATAGGAAGTCATACCTTTATTGGTGGTGCTTCTCTTGTAAGAAAAGATATTCCGCCGTTTATTAAAGCAGCAAGAGAGCCACTTACATTTATTGGTGTAAATGCCGTTGGATTGCGTCGAAGAGGATATTCTGATGAACAAGTAAAGGAAATTGAAGATATCTACCGCATGTTATACATCCAAAATAACAATATCTCAAAAGGAATCGAAGCAATTAAAGAGAATATGGCTGATACAGCAATTCGTAAATTGATTCTAAATTTCGTTGAAGGTTCCGATAAAGGAATTATTCGTGGAATGGTTTAAGGAGTTAAAAGTTATTAATTGCTAATTACAAGTTGCAAATTCCAAATTAATGTGGACGCTGAGCTTGTCGAAGTTGCAAATCCCAAATTATTTTGGTCACTGAGTTTATCGAAGTGCCAATCCCAAATCAATCCACCTATGTGCCCTATGTTTCTATGTGTTTCAAATTGATTCCCAAATTGTGAAACGTTTTTGATTTGATTAATTCGCAACTCGCAACTAATAACTAACTTTGTCACTCAAAATAAACGCGCGTGTTTCAAAGAGGTGATATTGTTGAATTAGAAATTTCCGACTATGCTTTTGGAGGTAGAGGAATTGCAAAAGTTGAAACGGAAGATGGTCATTATATAGTTTTTGTCGACAATACGTTTCCTGGTCAATTAGTAAAAGCAAAAATTGAAAAAAAACGCAAGCGTCACGCTGAAGCAAAATTCCAAGATGTAATTCGTAGGTCGAAAGATGAGGTAATATCTTCTTTTCAAGAGATTTCAGGCGGACCATATATATACGTTCCAATTGCATTGCAAGAAGAACACAAGAAAAAATCAACCTTAGAAGTATTTAGTAGAATTTCTAATATTCGAGATTTAAATGATCGTTTTGACGAATTCATATCTTCTCCAAACCATTATTATTACCGCAATAAAATGGAATATAGTTTTTCGACTATTGAACATGATTTGGAAACAGGCGAAGAGAAAGACGAAGCATTTGCATTAGGATTTAAACGTCGCGGAACATGGTGGAAGGTAGAAAGTTTGAACAAACCAAGTGGTATGTTCGACGAGCAATGGGAGACGATACTAAAAGATATTCGAATATTTCTTCAAAATACGGGATTACCAGCATGGCATCCACCAAAAAAAGAAGGTTTCTTTAGGCACATTGTAGTTAGGAAATCATTTGAACAAGATCAGTTACTGCTGAATTTAGTGACTTCTTCAGTAGGATTGGAAGATTTTGACGTAGAAGCATTTGCATCGTTTCTAAAAGAAAAATTAGGAAATCGCTTAGCTGGGTTTCAACATACAGTTAACGATAACGTTGCCGATAGAGCGAAAATTGAAAATGGTCAATGGAAGTTAGTCTATGGTGAACCAATTGTCATTGAAAAATTATTGGGTTTGAATTTTGAAATTTCCATGGAAAGTTTCTTTCAAACGAATCCAAAGAGTGCTGAAAAATTATACACCAAAGCATTGGATTATGTTTTTGAAGAGGAAATTCCAACAGGAAAAGTCGTGATGGATTTATTTTGTGGAACAGGAACGATTGGACAAATATTATCTACACGAAAAGGTGATGTTGAAATCGTTGGAGTGGATATTGTGGCTGAAGCAATAGAAGATGCCAAACGAAATTGTAAACGAAATGGTATAAAAGGAATTAATTTCTACGCTGCAGATGTAGGGAAATTCCTAAAAGAACACCCTGAATATATTGGGAATATTTCCACTATAATCTTAGATCCACCGAGAGCAGGTATTGCACCAAAAACACTCTTAAAAACAATTGATTTAGGAGCTGAAAATATCGTTTATATCTCGTGTAACCCATCTACCCAAGCTAGAGATGCTGAAACGCTATCAAAAGCTGGCTATGAGCTTGAGAAGATTTCGCTGGTAGATCAATTTCCACATACAGGTCACATCGAATCGATTGCCAAATTTAAAAGAAGAAAAAATGAGGGCTGAAATCCTATCAATAGGTGATGAATTGTTAATTGGACAAACGATCAATACAAACGCATCTTGGCTCGGACAAGAATGTTCTAAAATTGGAATTCAAATTGTTCAAGTAACCACAATTTCGGATGAAAAACAGCTGATTAAAGAAGCCATTGATGCTGCGTTTTTAAGAAGTGATATTGTTTTGGTAACAGGTGGTTTGGGACCAACAAAAGATGATATTACGAAATATACGTTGTGTGAATATTTCGATAGTGAACTGGAAATTCATTTACCAACTTTAACGAAGATAGAAACCTATTTTGCAGAGCGAAAACGTCCAATGTTGGAGGTGAATATTCGTCAAGCAGAATTGCCAAAGAAATGTGAGATTCTCGAAAATAGATACGGAACAGCTGCCGGAATGTGGTTCACACACAATGATAAAGTCTTAATAAGTATGCCTGGTGTACCTTATGAAATGAAAGGAATCATGTTGGAAGAGGTTTTTCCTCGCATAAAAGCAAGGTTCGAACTGAAAGCGATGTATCACAAAACTATTTTGACACAAGGAATTGGTGAATCATTTTTGGCTGAAGCGATTAAAGACTGGGAAAATGAAGTGAGAGCAGCAGGACTAGGATTGGCTTATTTACCTTCTCCAGGAATGGTGAAATTGCGACTATCATCCTATCAAGGTGAAGCTCGGAAGGAAGAAATTAATGCGTACTTCACTGTTCTTGAAGATCGATTTCCACAATATATTTATGGTTCTGAAAGTGATACCTTGCCAAGTGTATTAGGTAAATTGTTGATTGCGAATAATAACACTATTGGAACAGTAGAAAGCTGCACTGCAGGGGCTATTTCTAAAAGTATTGTTTCTGTAGCTGGTTCTTCTGCTTATTTTCAAGGAAGTTTTCTAACCTATAGCAATGAACTGAAAAAGAAACTTGTAAATGTCACTTCTGAAAGTTTAGATAATTATGGAGCTGTTAGTCGAGAAGTCATTGAGCAAATGGCAATTAATGGCAGAGAAATTCTTGGTGTTGATTGGTGTATTTCTACTTCGGGAGTTGCAGGCCCAGACGGTGGGACCGATGAGAAACCTGTTGGCACAATATGGATTGCGATTGCAAATAAGGAAAATGTGTTTTCGAAACAATTTAACTTTGGAAATAATCGTGAAAGGAACATCGAAATGGCTGTTTTAACTGCCTTAAATCTAGCGAGATGTAAAATTTTAGGAATTTTAAGTGAAAAAAATTAATCTTTCCTTGTTCATGTAGGAAAAAAGTAGTTACTTTGCACCCCATTTAGAATAAGGATAAAACAACTATAGATGTCACGAATTTGTCAACTTACGGGTAAATCTGTTATGGTAGGAAACAATGTTTCTCACTCAAAACGCAGAACGAAGCGTAAATTCTACCCGAATTTAATTTCAAAGAAATTTTTTCTCCCTGAAGAAGAGCGTTTTGTAACGTTAAAAATTTCAACGTCAGCGTTGAGAAATATTAACAAAAAAGGTATTTCTGCTGTCATAAAAGAGGCACGCGAGAAAGGATATTTAAAATAATCTTGTCCTCCCGTTGTGAAACGGTAGACTTGAAAAAGTAAAGAAATGGCTAAGAAAGCAAAAGGTAATAGAATTCAAGTAATTCTTGAGTGCACCGAGCACAAGGAATCAGGTCAACCAGGAACTTCTCGTTACATAACAACGAAGAATAGAAAGAACACACCTGATCGAATGGAAATTAAAAAATTCAATCCTATTTTGAAGCGTATGACGGTTCATAAGGAGATTAAATAATTGAATCATGGCAAAGAAAGTAGTAGCATCGTTACAAAAAGGTGGCGGAAAAGAACATACAAAGGTTATTAAAATGCAAAAGTCTGAAAAGTCTGGGTCATATACCTTCAAAGAAGAAATTGTTCACAACGATAAAGTAAAAGAATGGTTCTCTAAGAACTGATCACCTTTTCTTTTTATAACTATTTAAGCCTCGATTATTCGGGGCTTTTCTTATTTTTACATATTCAATACAAGATTATGGCATTTTTCGGATTATTCTCAAAAGAAAAAAAAGAAAGTCTCGATAAAGGACTAGAAAAAACCAAACAAAGTTTTTTGTCAAAACTGGCGCGCACAATCGTTGGTAAATCTAAGGTTGATGAAGAAGTATTGGATAATCTTGAAGAGGTCCTAATAACTTCAGATGTTGGAGTTGATACAACATTAAAAATCATCAAAAGAATAGAAGCACGCGTTTCGAGAGATAAAGTTCTAGGCACAAATGAATTAAATACTATTTTAAAAGAAGAAATTGCAGCGCTTCTTGAAGAAAATAATTCAACAAATCAAGGTAGTTTTGAAGTTGAAAAACAAGATGGCCAACCATATGTTATTATGGTTGTTGGTGTAAATGGTGTAGGAAAAACAACAACAATCGGTAAACTTGCTCATCAATTCAAATCATCCGGCAAAAAAGTTGTTCTTGGAGCAGCAGATACTTTTCGTGCAGCTGCTGTAGATCAATTAATTATTTGGTCTGAACGAGTTGGTGTTCCAATCGTACAACAAGGAATGGGCGCAGATCCCGCTTCTGTTGCATTCGATACCTTGCAATCCGCAAAATCTCAGGATGCAGATGTTGTAATTATCGATACTGCAGGAAGATTGCATAACAAAATCAATTTGATGACCGAGTTGAGTAAAATTAAACGGGTAATGGAAAAAGTTATTCCAGGAGCTCCTCACGAAATTTTATTGGTATTGGATGGTTCAACTGGTCAAAATGCCTTTGAACAAGCAAAACAGTTTTCTTTAGCAACAGATATTAATGCCCTAGCGATTACAAAACTAGACGGAACAGCAAAAGGCGGCGTTGTAATTGGTATTTCAGATCAAATGAAAATCCCAGTTAAGTATATTGGTGTTGGAGAAGGAATAAACGATTTACAATTATTCAATAAAACAGAATTTGTAGATTCATTGTTTTCTTAAGTCAAATAAGTGTTCATAATGAAAAAACTCAAAATCAACGGACACGGTCACATTCTTCCTGAACCAAGTGAAATTCCAAAGTTCATGAAGGAAAAAAAGTTGTTTTGGATTGACGAGGATAAAAAATTCATGCGCCAAGATGATTGGTCGCGACCAATAACAGACCCTAGTTTTTTCTTTGATGAAAAATTAGAATGGATGTCGAAATACGATATCGATCATGGAGTAATGTTGAACCTATCTCAAGTTTATTGCAATGGTTGGGAGCGACAAGATGCGCATGATGCTATTCGATGGCAGAACGATTTTAATGCAAGTGTTCAGCAAAGAAGACCAGATAAATTTACATGCGGTTTTGTTGTGCAACCGCTTTACATGGAAGATGCGCTCAAAGAAATTGAACGCTGTGTAACCCAATTAAAGCTTAGTTTACTTTGTCTACCAACTCATTTCTTAAACAAAGAAGGAGAATGGCTATCCATAGCAGATGAAAGTGTTTTTCCCATTTATGAATTAGCAAATCATTACAATTTGGCTGTTGAAATTCATCCTTACGATGCTGAAAAAATGGTGAAATTAAAAGATATCTATTGGCGGTTTCATTTGGTTTGGATGATGGCGCAAACAGCTGACACCTTGCACTTATTCGCGCTTAACAATCTTTTAGAGAAATTTCCGAATGTAAGAACGTGCTTTGCGCATGGTTGTATGTTAGGTCAAGCAAATTATGGCCGTCGTTTACAAGGTTTTGATGGTCGACCAGATTTATTTGAAGGCACAACCAATCCAAGAGAAGCTCTTGGTCATCCAAATTTATTCTTTGATTCTTTAGTGCACGATTCATATACCTTACAATTAATAAAAACGAGAGCAGGTGCATCACAAATAATTGCAGGATTAGATGATCCTTATCCTTTAGGGGAAATGGAGGGTGTTGCCAATTCATACCCAGGTCGTGTTATTGATTTTGCTGTTGAATCCAATATCATTACGCAACAAGAATCCGATGCAATGTGGTGTGATAACGTTTTGAGATGGCTCGGGAAAACTGCACTATAAGTAAAATCGATTAGTTGCTAGTTACAAATTACTAGTTTTTGAACCAATACGATTTATTGTTTTTTCATGATTCCAATTAGCAACTTCTAATTATTTTAACTTGTAATTCATAACTAGCAACTAGTAACTAAGAACTCTTTTTCTATCTTTACCCAAATTCAATTTTACAATGGCTCAAAAACCTTCAATTCCTAAAGGAACGCGTGATTTTCTTCCAAAAGAAGTAGCTAGAAGAACCTATATTTTCGATACTATTAAAAAATCATTTAGAAAATTTGGTTTTGCACCAATTGAAACACCTTCATTCGAATTGTCTTCAACTTTGATGGGGAAATATGGGGAAGAAGGAGATCGATTGATTTTTAGAATCTTGAATTCTGGAGAAAAAGTGCGAAAGGCAGATTTGGATGCTTTAGTACAAGATAATTTACCACGTTTCGCAAATTCTCTTTCAGAAAAAGCATTGCGTTATGATTTAACGGTTCCTTTTGCACGATTTGTCGTACAGCACCAAAATGAATTGTCCTTTCCATTTAAACGCTATCAAATTCAACCTGTTTGGAGAGCAGATAGACCACAACATGGCAGATACCAAGAGTTTTTTCAGTGTGATGCTGATGTTGTAGGAAGTGATTCTTTGGTGAATGAAGTTGATTTTACATTCATGATCGACGAAGTTTTAACGAATTTGCAATTGCCAAGTTTTACAATCAAAGTCAATAACCGTAAAATACTTTCTGGAATTGCAGAAGTGAGTGGTGAAACTGCTAGAATTATCGACATTACTGTAGCAATCGATAAATTAGATAAAATTGGAGAAGAAGGAGTTGTGAAAGAGTTGCGTGAAAAAGGAATTTCTGAAGCAGCAATTGAAAAAATTCAACCTTTATTCTCTTTTTCAGGTTCAAATTCAGAGAAAATGACCAAAATGAGTACTTTTTTAGTTAAAAGTGAAATTGGCTTAAAAGGTTTGGAGGAATTGCAATTTGTGTTTGATAATGTGGAACGTCTGGGACTTCAACGTGCAGAAATTGAATTCGACATTACGTTAGCGAGAGGTTTAAATTATTACACAGGAGCAATTTTCGAAGTAAAAGCAAATGGTGTGAAAATGGGCAGTATTTGTGGAGGAGGAAGATACGATGATTTAACTGGATTATTTGGAATGCCAGGAATGTCTGGAGTTGGAATCTCTTTTGGTGCAGATAGAATTTATGATGTGATCACAGAATTGGAATTATTTCCAAAAGAAACGGATCAAGGATTAACGTTATTATTCGTGAATTTTGGAGAAAAAGAACAAGCTCATTGCATGAAGTTAGTGCATGAAGTTCGCGCAAATGATATCGATTGTGAATTATATCCTTCAACTGCTAAAATGCAAAAGCAAATGAAATATGCCAATGACAGAAATGTCCAATATGTTGCTTTGGTGGGCGAAAATGAAATGAATCAAGAATTAATTCAATTGAAAAACATGGAAACTGGAGATCAGGAAGAAATGAGTATCGATGAATTGATTTTCAAGTTGAAGCAATAGATATCAAGTCATACTCGTAAAGTCGAATTGCATTCGACTGCCGATATGGCTTAAAGAAATAGACATAAAAATGAAAAACTACACCATAAATAACGAATGGATTTCTCTCCATCAAATAGATGAAATTCTTGAAAATCATGTAACACTTGAATTAGGAGAAAATGCTCGAGGGCTGATTCAAAAATGCAGAACATATTTGGATGAAAAGATTCAGCGTCATGATAAACTTATTTATGGTATTAATACGGGATTTGGATCACTTTGTAATACTGCAATTGACACAAAAGATTTAGAGCAATTACAAACAAATTTGGTGTTATCTCATGCATGTGGAACTGGAGATGAAGTGCCACAAGAAATTGTAAAACGCATGTTGTTTTTGAAAGTTTTAGGACTTTCTCACGGTCATTCAGGGGTGCAAGTTGCAACTGTTGAACGCCTAATCTATTTTTTCAATAACAACATTTTACCAGTTGTATATCAACAAGGAAGTTTGGGCGCTTCCGGAGATTTGGCTCCTTTAGCACATTTGTCTTTGCCATTAATTGGTGAAGGTGAAGTTTATTTTCAAGGTAAAAAGCATGCATCGGCAGAAGTGTTAAAAGCAATGAACCTTGAACCAATTGTTTTGCAATCAAAAGAAGGATTGGCTTTATTGAACGGAACACAATTCATGAGTTCGTATGCGTCCTATTGCGTTTCAAAAGGAAATCAATTATGGAATCAATGGAATACAATTGCTGCAATATCATTAGAAGGATATGATGGACGATTAAATCCATTTCAAGGGAACGTGAATGAAATTCGAAAGCAACAAGGACAAATTGAAGTGGCAAAAATCTTCCGTGATTTATTAGCTGGTAGTGAAATTATCGTTCAAGAAAAAGCGCATGTTCAAGATCCTTATTCTTTCCGATGTATTCCACAAGTTCATGGTGCCTCAAAAGATGCATTGGATTACGCTGCAATGATTATTGAACGAGAGGTAAATGCGGTGACTGATAATCCAACGATTTTTCCAGATGAAGATGATATCGTTTCTGCAGGAAATTTTCACGGACAACCATTGGCAATTACAATGGATTTCTTGGCAATTGCTTTGGCAGAAATGGGAAGTATTTCAGAAAGAAGAGTGTATAAATTGATATCTGGAACAAGGGGTCTTCCTGCATTTTTGGTCGCAAATCCAGGATTAAATTCAGGATTTATGATTCCCCAATACGCTTGTGCGTCAGTGGTGAGTCAAAATAAACAATTATGCACTCCAGCATCAGTTGATACAATTGATTCGAGTAACGGTCAAGAAGATCATGTTTCTATGGGCGCAAATGCAGCAACAAAATTATTACGTGTCGTAGAAAATTGTTTCACAATACAAGGAATCGAATTGTTAAATGCAGCTCAAGCCTTTGAGTTCAGAAGACCTTTAAAATCATCACTTATTATTGAAAAAACAGTTTCTGATTTTCGTCAAACGGTAAGATTTGTTAATAATGACGAGTATTTACACCCGTTAATTGCCGAAAGCGTTAAATTTGTGAAACAAAAAATGAAATAGTATGGAAACGATTGAATCTATCGAAAAACAGCCTTCAATGAAAGAACCACGTCCGGCCTTTTTGACGGTTCTATGTGTGTTAAGTTTTGTTTTTATTGGATTTTCATTATTGTTTGGGTTAATCGGTCTTGCAGGTGGCCCAATGAACGAGGAACAATTACTAGATTATTCTGTGCAGTTAACAAAATCAGCTGATGAAATGCGTTCTCTTGATATGGAAAGTTTTGCAGTGATGATGGAACAAATTGGCAGAATGACAGTTTCAGTTAACAATCATTTTTATTTAAATAGTATTTTTTCATTGATTATTATTGGTTCAGGATTATTTGGTGTAATTAAAATGATGCAAGGTCATAAGATTGGGTTTCATTTATACATTATTTATTCGTTGGCTTCAATTGGTCAGATATATATGTTTGTTTCACCCGCGGATATCCCTTCTTTTATTGTTATTTTCAATTTACTAATATCAGGTATTTTCATCTTGATGTATTCGAGAAACTTAAAGTGGCTTTCTTAAATAGTTATTAGTTGCTAATTACGAGTTGCAAGTTATTGAGAAAATCAAACGTTCATTTATAACAAGCAACTATTTAACTAGTAACTAGCAATTCATTTAACTATCAACTTCTTTAACTAGTAATTTGCAACTATTTAACTAGCAACTATTAACTCGTAATTCGCAACTATTACCTATCTTTGCGCCAAATTTCGAGTGAGTTATGATTTCAGTAAACAATTTATCGCTACAATTTGGTAAGCGAATTCTATTTGATGAAGTGAACGTAAAGTTCGTGACAGGAAACTGTTACGGTGTGATTGGTGCAAATGGAGCAGGAAAATCTACATTTTTAAAAATATTGACGGGCGAACAAGATCCTACCACTGGTAGAGTTGAGCTAGAGCCTGGAAAACGTCTTGCTGTATTAAAACAAAATCACTTTGAATTTGATGAATTTGAAGTTTTACAAACTGTAATCATGGGACACAAACGCTTGTTTGAAATCATGGTTGAAAAAGAAGCGTTGTATGCTAAACCAGATTTTTCTGATGCTGATGGAATGAGAACAGCTGAATTAGAAGGTGAATTTGCTGATTTAGAAGGTTGGAATGCTGAAACGGATGCTGCATCTTTATTAAGTAATCTTGGAATTGAAGAAGCAAAGCATTATTTGAAAATGGAAGAACTTTCGAATGATTTGAAAGTACGCGTTCTTCTAGCGCAAGCAATTTTTGGAAATCCAGACGTATTAGTTTTGGATGAACCTACGAATGACCTTGATTTGAAAACTATTTGTTGGTTGGAAGATTTCTTGTTAGATTTTAAAAATACAGTGATAGTTGTATCGCATGACCGTCACTTTTTAGATACAGTTTGTACCCATATTTGTGATATTGATTATAGTAAATTGAACATGTTTACTGGAAATTATTCCTTCTGGTACCAATCTTCACAATTAGCAACTCGTCAACGTTCAGATAAGAATAAGAAGGCAGAGGAAAAGAAAAAGGAATTGCAAGATTTTATTTCGCGTTTCTCAGCGAATGCATCTAAATCAAAACAGGCTACGAGCAGAAGAAAGATGTTAGACAATTTGAATATTGAAGACATCCAACCGTCGAGTAGAAAATATCCTGGAATTACGTTTCACCAAGATCGTGAAGCAGGAAATCAAATTTTGACAATTGATGGATTAACAAAATCAGCAGAAGGTAAATTCCTTTTCAACAATATTCATTTAATCATCAATAAAGGAGATAAAATAGCTTTTATTTCAAAAAACTCAGTTGCCTTAACGGCGTTCTTTGAAATAGTGAGTGGCAATTTGAAAGCTGATAAGGGCGAACTTACGTTTGGGACAACAATTAATACGGCTTATTTACCAAATGATAATCATTCTTATTTCGTAGATAAAATTCCATTAATCGTATGGTTACGTCAATTTGCAAATACGGATGAAGAGCGTGAAGAAGTAAATTTAAGAACGTTTTTAGGTCGAATGTTGTTTACCGGCGAAGAAGCTTTGAAAACTGCTAATGTTTTATCTGGAGGAGAGAAAGTTCGTTGTATGTTATCTAAAATGATGTTTGCAAAAGCAAATTTATTGTTGATGGATGAACCAACGAATCACTTGGATCTTGAATCAATTACAGCCTTGAACAATGGAATGAAAGAATATCAAGGAACAATGATGTTTACTTCTCATGACCACGAATTGGTTCAAACTGTAGCAAATCGTATCATTGAAATTACGCCAAACGGAATTATTGATAAAATGATGCCATACGACGATTATCTTGCGGATGCAAAAATAGCTCAATTGCAAGATGAACTTTATGCTTAATTAATCCAATTTTAGTGATTTATAAGAGTTTTCCTTTGCGTCATCGGTTGATTAGCTTCATCCGAGATATTGATGTTAAAGGATTTCGGAAATTATCTATTTTACTTCCGAAATGGTTGCTTTCTGATCCTAAAACAACGGAATCTTATATCCTAAAAACGAACCATGATTTTTTGTTGCGAATCAATCCGTCCGAAGATTCTGGTGTAGAATTAAGTTTGCACGAAACTGGAACATACGAAAAAGGAATTTTAGCCTTTTTACAAGCGAATCTTAGAAAAGGAGATTGTTTTGTGGATGTTGGTGCTAATATAGGACTTATGTCAATTTTTGCTTCGAATTGCGTTGGTAATGAAGGTCAAGTTTTAGCGTATGAAGCGCATCCCAAGACGGCTGAATTGTTAAATGAGAATATTCAATTAAATCAATTGATGAATATTCAAGTTTGTCAATATGCATTGGGTTCAGAAGAAGGCCAAACAAAAATTTACGACAATTGGCAAATCAATAGAGGTGGAGCTTCTTTGATTGTGAAAACAAACGATTCAGTTGCTTTTGATATTGAAATTCATCAATTAGATAATAAGATTCCTAGTAATTTAATTCCAAAAGTCATTAAAATTGATGTAGAAGGTTTTGAATTGGAAGTATTAGAAGGAGCGAGTGAAACTATTAAAAAATATCAGCCAATACTTATTGTTGAGTTTTCTGAAATAAGGGAAAATTTGCATGATTATGGGGCTCAACTTGTTGAAATGATAAAGTCATTAGGCAATTATCGTTTTTATAAATTGAAAGGTGGAAAAGAACGAAAATCTAAGCTTGTTGAAATTCTCAGCAATGATCAACTTCCTCAGCACGATAATGTAATATGTATGTCAGAAATTCATAATTCATAATTTGGGATTTTAAAATAAATGAAAGGAAAACGGACTTTGTGCCTTTGTGGTTTGTTTCTATAATTTAAAATCATTTGTAATTCGTAATTTTGTCTGCAAATAATTTTTGAATCAAACACCATGGTAAATTATTCTTTTAGCATTGAAAACCCTAATCAGCAATATATTCAAATTAAAGCAACATTTGAAGAGCTAGGTGACACAACAATTATACGTTTACCAAGCTGGAGACCGGGAAGATATGAATTGGGGAATTTTGCAAAAAACATCAAAGGGTTCAAAGTTTACAATGATCAAAACAAACGTATTGACGCACCTAAAATCCTTAAAGACGCTTGGGAAATAGATACAAAAGACACAAAATCGATTCGAGTAGAATACAGTTATTATGCGTTTGATTTAAATGCGGGTTCAACGTTTCTGTCGAAAGAGCAACTGTATGTGAATCCGGTAAATTGCTGTGTTTATGATGAATCTCATGTAGATCAACCAACTGCTTTGGCATTGAATATCCCCGCAAATTGGAAAGTAGCAAGTTCAATGACGCTAAAAGGAGACGTATTGTTGGCCGATAATTTTGATGAATTGGCTGATTCACCTTTTATTTGCTCTGAAAATCTGCAACATGATACATACACATCTGGTGAAACACTGTTCCATTTATGGTTTAATGGCGCCGTAGAGGTTGACTGGGATAGAATTAAAAAAGATTTTAAAGCATTCTCAGATAAGCAAATTGAAAAATTTACTGAGTTTCCAGTGAGTGAGTATCATTTTCTTTTTCAAATACTTCCAATTAAGGCTTATCACGGTGTTGAACATTGTAAATCAACAGTTATTACGCTTGGACCAACTTACGACCTTTTTGGACCATTATATAAAGAATTAATGGGTGTTTCGTCCCATGAGTTATACCACACTTGGAATGTTAAAGCAATCCGACCAATTGAAATGTTTCCGTATGACTATACAAAAGAGAATTATTCACGATTAGGATATATTTGCGAAGGTATTACAACCTATATGGGTGATTTGTTTTTATTGAAAAGTGCTTTTTTTGATTTACCTAACTACTTGTTAGAAATGAATGCGCAATTGCAAAAGCATTTTGATAACCATGCTCGTTTCAATTATTCTGTTGGAGATTCATCATTTGATACGTGGTTGGACGGGTATGTCCCTGGAACACCTGGAAGAAAAGTATCAATTTATACAGAAGGGTGTTTGTTAGCTTTTGTAACGGATGTAATGATTCTTAGAGCTACCAATAACAAATCTAGTTTGGATGATGTAATGAAAAGCTTGTATTTTCAATATGCTTTGAATGGAAAAGGTGTATCTGAAGAAGCTTATATGAAAGAACTTGAAAATATATCAGGAATTTCATTTAGTACTTTTTTCAAAGAATTTGTTCACGGTACAAATCCGTATGAAGCAATCTTGACTCAAAGTTTTGACTATTTAGGATTGGAAATGAAACAAGTTCCAGCTAAAGCATATACTGCTAGTAGATTAGGGTTTAAAGTAGTGCAAAACGGGAATAATTTTCTCGTTTCAGCAATGTATCCTGGTGGTCCAGCCGATCTTGGTGGAATGATGATTGGGGATGAAATAATTGCTGTAAATAGTTTTATGTGTCAAGGAGAATTGGAAAAATGGCTGCTATTTGTTGATCATTCTCCGAAGAATATTTCAATTATTCGTGCTGGGAAATTGATGGAATTAACACTCCCAGAAGTAAACCGTAATTTCTATTCAGAATATACAATCACTGAAGTTGTATTGCCAAATAATTCTCAAAAAAGCGCATTGAATGCTTGGATGAAGTAAGCTCAAAAAGGTATAAGTAAAAAGTAAAAAGGTACCTGAGCTGCACTCTCCTGAGTTTATCGAAGGGTCGAAGGTCCTTTTTCCTTTGTTTTAAAACTTATAACTTATTCCTAAACTTGGTAAAATTGGAAATTGGTATATTTTTTCACTTGTGATTCTGTTCACATAAAAGATATTGCGTCTATCGTAAACATTCGTAATACTCCCAATTATTTCAATTACATCTTCGTTTTTAAACGTAAATCGTTTTTTAACAGTAATGTCAAGTCGGTGATAATATGGTAATCTATTACTATTGAAACTTCCTAACAAAGTCGATACGGTTGATGGATTTGCCGTTGTATAATCTGTTGTAACTCCACCAGCAAAATTATTCCCTTGGTAAAAACCTGCTGTAGGGGTGAATGGAAGCCCTGATCCTAAGTTCCATCGGACACTAAGTTCTAAGTCTTTTTTCTCACCAAACAAATATGTTCCAACTAAATTGACATTATGTCGTCTATCAAAAACAGGGTTGTAGATTGTAAATCCATCCCAACGTGTTGAATGTCCGTATGAATAAACACCCCATAAAAACAAGCGTTGTTTACTATATTTTATCAAAACATCAACTCCCCAAGAAACACCATCCTCAATAATAAAATCTTTTTTGAAAACGTCATCAATTTGAGAGAATTGAGCTACATCTTCATATAACTTGTTTTGGTTAATATTACTTAATTGAGAGAAATATTTATAATATCCTTCGACATTAATCATCAAATTTTTCGCTAAATCGTATTCAGCACCGATAATAGCATGCCAAGCATATTGAATTCCATTCTTAATTACTTTTTCATTTTGATATTGGTTTACAAATGAAGTTTGCACATTGCTTGGAGCTGAAAGTAACCCATTAAATAAGTTCACAATATCTTTATCAGATGAAGCAGATGTAAAGTTTTGAGAAAAACGGCCTCCAGATAATTTAAATCTCAACTTTTCTGTTGCATTGTATTTCGCTCCAAAACGAGGTTCTAATGAAATTGTTCCAAGTGATGCATATACTTGAGCTCTAAGGCTTGGTTGTATAACCCATCTGTTTCTAACCAAGCGGCAATTAGCATAAGCGCCTATTTCGGTTGAGAAATTTGTAGCTTCAATTTTACGCTTTGCCTCATTATAGGTAACAAATGACGTATTAAATCCACTAAAATTTAAACCGTAGTTCATTTCACTTTCTTTTCTCAAAAAACGTGTAAAATCAAAACCTAAATCAAAACCACCAATTTTACTTGTTCTTGGTTCAGTAGCCTCCTCGACAAACGTTGTTTCATAAGAACTACCATTAACATGACCTTTTATCATCATTGGAGTGCTACTCGGAACTAATAAAAAATTCATTCCACCTCCAGAAGCTTTCCAATCCAAATCCGCAACATTATAATTCACAGAATCTTGATTATGGAAACCAAAAACACTAAATTTTGATCCCCCTTTGCTATTGACAGTTACTTTACCATATAAATCAGTAAAATTAAATGGTAGGCCATTTCCATCATTAATTGACGGATACACTGTTTTTGAAGTGTAATCCAATAAACTATGCTTTGCTGATAATACATAGGAAACAGGACTAGGAATACTATCTTTTCCTTTTCTGCTTCCGATCGGTCCTTCCAAAACCAATTTCGCTAAAAAAGGAGACACAGAAACTTTTCCACCAAAATCATTACGGTTACCATCTCTATAAGAAATGTCCATAACAGATGAAATTCTCCCTCCATATTTCGCGTCAAATCCTCCCGTATAAACATCTACATTTTTAACCAATTCAGTTTCAAAAACTGAGAAAAATCCTATTGAGTGAAACGGATTGTAGATCGTCATTCCATCAAGCAATACCTTATTTTGAATTGGTGTTCCTCCTCGAACGTATAACTGACCTCCTTGATCACCAGTTGTAATAATTCCAGGAGTCACGGATAAAGCACCTACAATATCATTTTCAGCACCCATACTTGGAATTCTTTCTAATCCCTTTTTATCCAGTTTGATTTGTGAAATCAATACCTCAGTCTTTTTGTTATTTCCTTCAGCGACAATGGTAACTTCACCCATTTCCTTGACATTATTTTTTTTCTCAAAATAAATGTTGACATCCAAAATCCCTTTGACCTCAGTAATTTCAATATTTTGAATGAAACTTTTATAAGCCGCATTGTCAGCCTTTAAAATATACGATCCCTTATTCAATTTAGGAAAACTAAAATAACCGTCAACATCTGTCACAGCACCAGTCACAAATGAACTATCAGCACTTTTTAAAAGTCGTAATTTTTGAAAGCCAACAACTTCGCTGTTTGATTTATCGCGGATAAACCCTCTTACTGTATAGTCTTGTGAGTGAGCAATTCCGACGAAGCAAAGGTTGAAAAGGAGAAAGTAAAATAATTTCATAAAGTTAACAGTTCATTTCTAGTCCTCGAAGATAAAACTTTCTTGCCAATTGAAGAAGACTTGACTGCAAAACTATTTAAATGGTAGGGATTATATAGTGAAAGGTTTTATTTGCGAAGTTGTTTTTTTGCTATATCCCAATAGACATCCATTTCTGAAAGAGTCAAATTCTCTATTCCTTTTTGATCTTTTAAAATTAGTTCTTCCATTAACTTGAAGCGATTTATAAATTTTGTATTCGTCTTGGCTAAAGCATTTTCAGGATTAATATTTACGAAGCGAGCGTAATTAATTAACGAAAAAAGAACATCGCCGAATTCATCTTCCATCTCTTTAGAATTCTTTTGTTGTTCTTGGTAAAACTCCTCTAATTCTTCCTTCACTTTATCCCAAACTTCCTCTTTGTTGTCCCACTCAAAACCTATTCCTTTGACTTTTTCTTGAATTCTACTCGCTTTCACCATTGCTGGAAGTGATGAGGGGACGCCTTCCAAAACAGATTTTCTGCCTTCCTTTAATTTTATTTTTTCCCAATTATTCTTAACTTCTTCCTCAGATTCAGCAACAACATCACCATAAATATGTGGGTGACGCGTGATTAATTTTTCGCAAATAGCATTTAAAACAGACGTGACATCAAAAACTTTTTGTTCCTCGCCTAATTTGCAATAAAAAACCATGTGTAAAAACAAATCGCCGATTTCACCTTTTATTGACGCTAAGTCTTTGTCTGTAATAGCATCAGCTAATTCATAGGTTTCTTCAATTGTCAATGGACGAAGTGTCTCAAATGTTTGCTTTTTATCCCATGGACACTTCTCACGCAATTCATCCATGATGTTCAATAAGCGTTCAAATGCAATAAGTCTTTCGTCCATTCTTTTTTTATCAAAAGTAGAATTTTTTTATTTGTCAAAGTCATTTGATTACTTTTGTAACTGAATGAAAAAAGTATTTCTTTTCATAGCACTGTTTGTTGCATTTAGCTCTTTGTCTCAATCTAAGATAGAGTGGGGGCTTGATTATAGACAAAAAGTTGGTTTTCTGGCTGCTCATCGAGGTGTCATGGGGCATTTAGCTCAAAATCAATCTTATGCTAGTGAATTATCAGTGTTTTTTCAAACGAAAGGTCGAAAAAAATGGCATAAAGCATGTCGTTATCCAATTGTTGGAGCAACTTTATTTGGAGGTTCAGTCGGAAATAATGAAATATTAGGAACTTTTTGGGGCGCTTATAGTTTTATAGAATTTCCTTTTATCAAAACTAAACATTATGAATTCGTTGGTAAATTAGGTTCAGGACTGGGCTATGGTACAAAAGTGTATGACCCACTATTAAATCCTAAAAATGTGGCGATGAGTACACATTTTAATACAATTATTTGTTTTGGTTTGAAGAGTTATTTTATTTTTAATAGAAATAAAGTTTCACTTGGACTAGATTTAACGCATTTTAGTAATGGAGCAATTAAAGTTCCTAATCTAGGAGTCAATTTACCCTACCTATCTTTAGGTTATGCAAGAACGATTAGAAAGATACAGTTTGATTCAATTCTCCGACCAAATGCTGTTCCTTTTAAGGAATGGTTGTTCGGAGTCACGGCTATAGGTTCTGTAAAAGAAATCTTTCCAACAGGACAAAAAAAATACCCAGTATTTGCATTAAGTGCTCATGTTAGGTGGTTTGATAAACCAAAAGTAGGATTTGAAGGAGCTTTTGATATTATATCGAAACAAATTATTATGAAATATAAATCGGAAATCACTAAAAGCCAATGGGATATTTTGCAATTGGGCTTATACACTGGATATCTTTTGCCATTAGATCAATTTCATTTGACAATTGGAATGGGAGTTTATATTAAGGATAAATATCAACCTGAAGATTATTTCTACCATCGAGTTGGAATGCGCTATTATTTCAAGAATGGTCTGAATGCTCAAGTTGTATTGAAATCGCATTGGGCAAGAGCGGATTATGTTGAATGGGGATTTGGTTATACATTTAATTATAGGTCAAAGAAATGAAACACGTGATTTGTATTATTTGTGGTATTTTATTGCTGTTTTCGTGCGCAAAACCAGAAGATAGAGCGTGTGTAAAATCGGCAGGACAAGACGCAGTTTTAGAAGTATTAACACCTCAAATTGATCAATTATTTTTGCATGAACATTTAGAATATGTCTTAGTGCAAGATACGATTGAGAAAGTTGTACTTACAGGTGGAAAAAACTTACTGAATTTTGTTCTAATTGATGTTAATGGCGGGCTATTGGATATTAGTAATACTAATAAGTGTAATTTTCTAAGATCCTACAAGAAGAAAGTCAAAGTTGAAATTCATTTTATTGAATTAATTAACATCCATTTTGAAGGAACTGAATCACTTACAAATAAGGATACACTGCAATTTAATTGGATGACTTTTTTAATAAGAGATGGTGCAGGTCCGGTTACTTTGAATTTTAATGCTAATGCAATTTATGCAACTGTGAGTCATGGATGGGGAGATTTTACCTTCAATGGAACCGTTAATTATGCTAATTTGAATGTGCGAAGTAATGGTTTTTGTAATACTTATGGACTTAAGATTATTGATTCTTTAACAGTGATATCCAACACGCAGGGATACGTTAAAGTAAATGCTAATAATGTAAAATTCAAATCTGAAACAGATTTAGATGGCGATATTTATTATAAAGGAATCCCATCTTTAATTATATTTAATCGATATGGAAAAGGAGATTTAATAGACGCGAATTGATTCGTTTTATTTTCCTCTTTTTAATTGCATCAAGATTTTAAACGCTTTGTCAACATCGTCTTGTTTTACAACGACTGTGAATTCATTTGATGTTGAAACAATCTCATTTATATTGATTCCTTCCCATGCCAAATGCTTCAAAATGTAATAGTAAATACCATAAATCTCAGTATTAATTGATGGAAGTTTTACGGTAACAGATGCAAGATCTTTTGTGTGAGATTTTAACTTGGCATTCTTGAAAAGTCTACTTACTGTATCAGAATGCTGCGAACTAACAATAAATGTTGTTTCCGTTACGCCTTTACAAAGTGTGAAAAAAGTATCATTGTCTTTATTTATCTCCTCTATTAATTCAGTCTGTTTTGCTTTGAATGCATCCGAATTTTCGAATGTGAAATCTTCTAAATTACTTCGAACTAGGAAATCACCTAATTCACCCATAACATTTGTAATTTTAATATTCAATCGGTGGTATAAACCGGGAGTCATTCTTTTAATAGCCATTACAATTGCTCCCTCGTTCACTTCTTTCCCAACCAAGTCTTCTATTTCGGTCTTTAATTTGCGAGCCAAAGCAGAAACATTGATTAAATCATCTGTCATTGCTTCTCTTAAAAAGGGACTTCTATTTATTAAATCTTCGGTGATTTTGCCAATTGAGCTCATGTGTATTATTTAAATAATACATAAAAATACTAAAAAAATGTGTGTTTTAAATGAAAAATTTAAAAATTTAACAATTTGATTTATCTTTGCAGTTTTCTAAAACTTGATCAACAAACGTTAATGTAAGTTGGAGTTGTTCTGTTGGCGTAAGGTGAGAAGTATCAATAAAAATAGCATCCGTTGTTTGAATCAGTGGACTCTCTGTCCTTGTTGAATCAATTAAATCTCTTTCAACTAAATTGGCAAGAACGGTTTTGAAATTAGCAGAGACTCCTTTTTGAGTAAGCTCCTTAAACCTTCTTTCTGCTCGAATTTCGGGGGATGCAGTAACAAAAAGTTTTAATTCTGCATTTGGAAAAACAACTGAACCAATGTCTCTACCGTCCATTACAATTCCTCCAAATTCACCCATTTTTTGTTGTTCGGCCACTAATTTTTCGCGAACACATTTAACAGTCGCAATAGGCGATACATTCGCTGCGACATCTGGCATTCGAATTAATTCTTCAACATTTTCATCGTTTAAATAGAGATCGTGTTTCTCTGTTGAAGCATTATAAATAAATGCAAGTTTTATGTGTGATAGCGCGGTTTCAATTTGATCCGTTAATGGTATTCCATCTACAATTAGTTGATGCCGCATACAGTATAATGCAACACCTCTGTACATCGCGCCACTATCAATAAAAATATAACCTAGTCTTTTAGCAAGTGCTTTGGCTAGCGTACTTTTTCCGCAAGAGGAATAGCCATCAATTGCTATAGTTATTTTTTTATCTGTATACATGAAACGAAGATACATTGTAAATAGTAAATAATAGAGAGCCTACTGCAAAAATAAAATAAAGAAGGCTGCCCACTTGCGGGCAGCCTTCTCATGTTAAAATCAGTTTAAATTATTGTTTCTCGAATGTCCAAGTTGCAATACTTTCGTAGCTGCTTGATGATCCGCCTGTAACAGCAACCTCTTTATCATACATTTTTAGGATAAGTTCCTTCGATCTCAAACCGTTTACCTCAAATGTTCCCAAATTGTCTAAACTAATGGAGGTTTTGTTTTTAGCTGAATTTACCCAGTACCATTTTCCGTCAATAGTTTCAATGTCCCCATCATTGGTTTCTATACTCTGGTAAGTACCATCTTTTTTAATTTCAATTGTTAACGAATAGGAATAATTATCTGTGAAACCTCCTGGATAGTAATTAGTCATTATACTACCGTCAAAATTGGTAGTAAAAATACTTCCGTCATTATTAACTGAACTTTCAGCACTTGTTAACATCCATAGGGCTGTAATTCTTGAATCACGACTTTTCAGAGATAGAAATGGATCATTTTCTCCTTTCTTACAACTAGATAATAATGTAGAGCTAGCAATAACTGCTAAGGCTAGAAATAATAGATTTTTTTTCATGTTTAAAATAAATTTGGTTTATACAAAATTACGTTTTATTTATGAATTATATTTTTTTAATTGCACTAATTTACCTAAGTTTCTATTAAAAGGTTACAAAATAAATGAACATTTGTTATTTAATAATCAATGAATGTCTTAAAACCGCGAATAAATCTGTTTAGTGTGAAATTGTACATGGAAAAAAATGAAAACATTATTTTTTCCACCTTGATAAATTAGTGGAAAGAGTCAACATATTGTTAAAACCGGCTCTCGAATAAACGGAAAAACCGTAGTCAATAGATATTTTCTTGAAATATAACCCAAGTCCAAAAGATATTCCTGCAATACCTGGTCTTGCTTCAAGCTTCATTTCTTGCCGTTTTTGATAATCAAATCCAAATCGTAAGTGAATGTTTTTTGAAGCCAATATCTCAACTGAATAAGTGAAATGTCTTGCTAGTTTTTCTCCAAATCCTGCATATTTGACTGGAATAGAATCTCCTGTTAATGCATCAACGGTTGGTTTTAAATTTGGGTCAACATATGTAATGTTCCACTTATTTAGATGATGCGCTAAGATTGAAAAACGAAACGGGGCGTGACTTAACTTATATGCTGCAGCAATTTGAAACTCTGCTGGAAGAGGAGCTTTTTGTTTGTTATAATAACTTTTAAACTGTAATCCTGCATTTTTAACCATTGCAGTAACAAGAAAATCCTCATTTTTATTCGTATATGTTCCTGCTAGATCAATAGCTGCACCAAAAGCACTATAACTTTCCAATTGAGAATAAATGAGATTTAAATTGGTACCAACTGATATTCTTGGATTTAATTGCTTTCCATATCCAGCACCTATAATACATTCAAAAGGATTAAAAGCTCCTTGATCAGTACCGTTGATATCTGTTCTTCTAAATTCTCCGTAGTTAACATAACGAATAGATGTGCCTAAAAAACCCGCTTTTAGCTTCTTGCCATAAACAACCTGACCATAATTTATTCCTCCAGATAATAATGCTTGATTGACACTTAAGGTATTGTGCATTTTATCATTATACAAAGAAGGATTGGCAACTCCCAAATTAATATCTTGATCTTTAGCCGAAATGAAATCATTTCCGAGTCCTGCAGCACGAGCATTAAAGGTAAGGTCTAAAAGAGCAAAACTTGTAGTTCCGCCAGTTTGAGAAACCGAACTAAAACCTAAAAGGAGGAAGAAAAAAGAAAATATAAATTTCATACGGGATAATTAACGCAAAGAAAAGCTAAAAATTTTATTCTATACTCTTTTTCCTATTTCAATTGCTTCCAAATCATGTATTCGGTCTCCCGTTATTGAAAAACGTAAAATTGTTTTTACTGAATGAAAACCTTTAAAACCGCATGCACCTGGATTCATACATAACATTTTATACCGTGGATCCATTTTAACTAGTAAGATATGTGAATGGCCACAAATAAATAATTTGGGAGCTTTTTTATTCAATTCTGTTGTTGCTGGAATAGAAAAATTGCCTGGTTTTCCTCCAATATGTGTTATTAATACTTCCACATCTTCACACTTAAACCGATTAAATTCAGGAAGTTCTTTTCTAATATTATAATCATCAATATTTCCATAAACGCCACGTAACGGTTTAAATTTTCTTAATTCATCTATTACGTCTATTGTACCAACATCACCTGCATGCCAAATTTCATCTACACCTTTGAAGTATTCGTAGATTTTAGGATCTATGTATCCATGTGTGTCTGACATCAAGCCAATTCGTTTCATGGGGTAAAGTTAGTGAAAGAGTTTTAGACAAAGGACAGAAAGACAATAGACTTGCACTCATTGAAACAACATAATTTTCAGAATTGGTATTAATTTGGTTTAAATGATTAAGTCTTTAAGCGCAGCGGTCTTTTGTCAAAATTTCCTTTGTCTGTTGTCCTTTATTTTTTTCTACATTTGTTTTAATGGATCAGCAACATATAGAAAATTGGTTGAATAAACGTAAACTCAGACGAACATCTCGCTCTGTAGCAAGTTTATTTGATAAATTACTGAAAGGCGACCTTGTTGCATTAAGTTCTTGCATTACCTTATTGGAAAGTACATTGCCGGCTGATAAAGAAATGGCCAATGATCTGATTCAGTTAAGTTTACCGCATGCTGGGAAATCAATCCGCATTGGAATTACAGGTGTTCCTGGCGTTGGGAAAAGCACCTTCATTGAAGCTTTCGGTAAAATCCTCGTTCAAAAAGGGATGAAAGTTGCCGTTTTGGCTATTGATCCTTCAAGCAGTGAAAGTGGAGGGAGTATTTTAGGTGACAAAACGCGCATGCAAGATTTGTCAGTAATGCAGAATGTTTTTATTCGTCCATCAGCTGCTGGTTCAACTCTGGGGGGCGTTGCTCGAAAAACACGAGAAAGTATTTTCTTATGTGAAATGGCTGGATTTGATGTGATTCTAATTGAAACCGTTGGAGTTGGGCAATCTGAAACAATGGTGCATTCCATGGTTGATTTCTTTTTACTATTGATGTTGGCTGGAGCTGGAGATGAATTACAAGGTATCAAACGTGGTATAATGGAAATGGCTGATGCCTTAGTCATCACAAAAGCGGACGGCGATAATGAGAAAAAAGCGCAAATGGCAAGTCGCGAATATGCAAACGCAATGCATCTTTTCCCTCCGAAGGCGAGTGATTGGATTGCTCCATCCTATACTTGCAGCGCATATACCAATGAAAACATAGATAAAGTTTGGACGACCGTTGAATCCTTTTCAAATCAAACTAAAATCAATGGTTGGTTTGATAAACATCGGAAAATTCAAGATAAATATTGGTTGTCAGAATCATTGAAAGAATTGATTTTAAATGACTTTTTTGGAGATGAAACGTCCATGAATGAATTAAAAAACATGGAACAAAAAGTTCTTTCTGGCGAAATAAGCTCATTTCATGCTGCAGAAATTTTGTATGCGTATTATAATAAAGAAAAATGAAACAAGAATTTAAAATAGAAGGGGAATACATTGAGCTGATTCAATTATTGAAAGCACTTGGAATCGCTGAAACTGGTGGACATGCAAAATACATTGTTGAACAAGGTGAAGTAATTCGAAACGGAGAACTTGAAACACGAAAACGTGCGAAACTTATTCCAGGAGATATTATCGAAATTGATGATTTAAGAATAATATTAGAATAGATTACAAAAAGTAAAAAGTAAAAAGTAAAAAGTAAAAAGTAAAAAGTGTGATTCCCAAGAATTAAATTACTTTTTCCTTCTACCTTTTTCCTTTTTTGAAACCTTCTTCCTTCTTTATTATTTTTTTAAAACAACTCCTGCAATTCTCTTTTCAAATAATCAACCGTAATTTCAGTAGGTAATTCACCAATTTCGGCAACAATTTCAAATATTTTAGCAGATAAATCCATTCCAGTTGCTGCAGCTGATAGTTGGTTCCCAGCAAGATTGATAATTTTTACAGTCTCTTCTTTTGAATTTTTTACCATTTGCCATCCTTGAATAGAAACGAATAATTGTTGTGCAACATTGTGGTCGTATTCATCTCTTATAGCTTGTAAGAATTCAGCTTGTAGCGCTCTAGCTGGTAAACCTGGATTGTGTAAACGCATCACCAAACTATTTGGGTGAATGCGCTCCATCAACAAAACTGCTCTTTGATAGGATTCAACTCGATTCGGTAAAAAGAATTCTTGTCGTTGTTTCTTCATTTCAATTTGCATCGAACGCAATTCTTGAGACGATTCCTTTCTTAAAAAGAATATCGTTGTCAATAACACAGCTCCCGCAGGAAAAATAATCAAGGCAATTTGCAATACAACTTCCATAGCTTTCTTTTTTTACAAAGATAGAATTCAATTTGAGATTAAAGTAACGGATTATGTTCATCTTTAAACAAATATATAGTAATTTCAACCTTCAAATTTAAGTATGAGTACAGCATTAGTCGTTTCGATATTAGTTGCCTATTTTGCAGTGTTGATTTTGATTTCAGTTTTGACATCAAAAAACGCTGATTCTGAATCTTTTTTCTCTGGAAATAAGAAAAGTTCATGGTATTTGGTGGCTTTTGGCATGATTGGAACATCACTTTCAGGAGTAACTTTTGTTTCTGTTCCAGGCGGAGTTGGAGCAGGAGGGTGGCATTATTACCAATTGGTACTCGGATTTTTTATAGGTTATTTTGTCGTGGCGTATGTTCTTTTGCCATTGTATTATAAATACAATTTAACTTCAATTTATCGCTATTTAGAATATCGTTTAGGTTTTAACGCTTATAAATGGGGTGCAGGTTATTTTATTTTGTCGAGAACCTTGGGTGCAACAGTTCGTTTGTATCTTGTAATCAACGTGTTGCAATTGTTTGTGTTAGACGAAATTGATTTTCCGTTTTGGTTAACGACCTTAATTATCATGGTAATGATTGTCGTTTATACCTTGAAAGGTGGGGTGAAAACAATCGTATGGACGGATACTTTGCAAACGGTATTCATGTTATTAGCACTTGTTGTATGTATCATTTCAATTCAGCAAGCATTGGGTTGGGATTGGACAACTATTTGGCATAAAATGCAAGATAAAAATATGACAAGCCTTTGGGGAACGGACGTATTGAAAAAAGATTATTTCCTGAAACATATAATTGGTGGTGCGTTCATTACAATTACGATGACTGGTATGGATCAAGAAATGATGCAAAAAAACATCAGCGTAAAAACCTTGAAAGACGCTCAAAAAAACATTGTATCATTCAGTTTAGTTTTGCTGCTGGTAAATGCTTTGTTCTTGTTTTTGGGAGGTTTATTGTATTTGTATGCGCAACACAATGGTTGGGAATATGCACCAGATGATGTGTTTCCTTCAATTGTTCGAGATCATTTACCCAAAGGAATTTTCCTCATTTTTATCATTGGATTAATTTCAGCACTTTTCCCGTCTGTAGATGGCGCAATTACCGCCTTGACATCTTCATTCTGTATTGATATTCTTGGTTTTCAGCGAAGAACAGATATGAATGAAGAACAGAAAGTACGCTTGCGGAAACAGATTCACATTGGTTTTGCTGTTTTGTTTATGCTATTGGTGTTTTTCTTCAAATGGAAAAATGATAAAAGCATTATTGATTTAATTTTTGTCATTGCCGGATATACCTATGGACCTTTGCTTGGTCTGTTCTCATTCGGAATCCTAACTAAACGGTCTATTTTAAATGCAAAAATTCCAATTGTTCCGATTGTGTGTATTTTAGCTCCATTGATGTGCTATGTCCTTGATCATTTTTCACCACAACTTTTTGGTGAGTATAAATTTGGAAACGAGATATTAATTATCAATGGAACGTTGACATTTCTTATGTTGTATATTTTTAGTAAAAAATCTGGAAATTTAAGTGACGAAATTGCAAAGAATGGATTTGATTTAACGTCTTCAAAATAAGAACGAATTAAGTTTTTGATATGAAAATAAGTTTACACGATAACGGTTTACATTTGCGTTTTGCCCCTTTGTCATTAACACGACCAATTGGAAATTTACGCATTGGAATTTTTACAAATGATGAACGATGGAAGGTTATCTTACCCGAAGCTGAGATTTATTATCAAACGGAAGCTTATTTAGCAGAAAGGTTTCCTTCATTAGAAAACCCAGATTTAATTGTGAATGCTGAATTGATTCCAAATGTTGAAGTGGCTGTGGCTATTGTGAATCTTGGCGAAAATGAAGCGTTATGGATGGGTAAAATTTGGTTCGCTAAAAAAGGAAATGCATCTGTGAAAGTCGAATATGTTGGCGAGATTCCAGTTGTTATTTCTCAAAGATGGCATATTTTTCAAAAAAATGGGGATGCAATTTATTCTGATTTCGAACTTATAACAGCTGGTAGAACATCTGAAAAAATATCAAAAACGAATACGGTAATTGGTGACGAATCAATGATTTTCATTGAAGAAGGAGCAACAATTGAAGCAGCTATTTTAAACACACATTCAGGACCGATTTACATTGGGAAACATGCAGAAATCATGGAAGGATCAATTGTTCGTGGACCTTTGGCAATGTGTGAATACAGTGCTTTGAAATTGGGGGCAAAAGTTTACGGACCAACCACACTTGGACCACATTGTAAAGTGGGTGGTGAAGTAAATAATGTCGTTTTTCAAGCGTATTCCAACAAGGGTCATGACGGTTTTCTTGGGAATGCTTTGATCGGTGAATGGTGCAATTTGGGCGCAGATACAAATACGTCAAACTTGAAAAACAATTACGGAAACATTTCAACCTATTCCTATGAAGAAAAAGGGGAAATAGAAACAGAAACGCAATTCATGGGTGTTTGCATGGGCGACCATTCTAAATGTGGGATCAATACCATGTTCAACACCGCAACAGTTGTAGGCGTCTCTTCGAATATTTATGGTGCAGGATTTCCATCCAAATTTATTCCTTCATTTAGTTGGGGTGGAGCAGATGAAATCGTTCCATTTAGGTTCGAAAAAGCAATCGAATATGCGAATAATATGATGCACCGCAGAGGTTTGCAATTATCGCAGAGTGAAATTGCTATTTTACGTCACATTTCTGAGGATAAATAAGACAAAATTTCAGTTAATTTCCAGTGGCATATCATTTGACTCATTAGCTGTGTCCTATAAAATCAAGGTTTCACGAAAAATCTACTGAATTATACTGACACTTTGACTTACAAAATGGGTTTTTAAATCAATTTCAAATCCCAACTAAAAAATTACGAATTTCAAGAAGCATGAACGATATTTTTGACAACGATATATTAAATTTAACACAAGCAATTGAGGCAGATGCTGAATTTATTCCACTAATTACAGCTGAAGAAGAGGAAAACATGAACAAGGAAAAATTTCCTGAAGATCTAGCTATTTTGCCTTTACGTAACAATGTCTTGTTTCCAGGAGTTGTTATTCCAATTACGGTTGGACGCGATAAATCAATCAAACTAATTCAAGACGCCAATAAAGGAAAGAAAATCATTGGGGTTGTTTCTCAAAAGAATCAAGAGGAGGAATCACCTGAATTTTCTGATTTACATACAGTTGGAACTGTTGCTCAAATTATTCGATTGTTGAAAATGCCTGATGGTAGTTCAACGGTAATAATTCAAGGTAAGCGTCGATTCGAAATTGTTCAGCCAAATCAAACTGAACCGTATATGCGTGCGAACGTTAAGATGTTGAAAGAAAAGACATTTGACAAGAAAAATAAGGAAATGGACATCATGTTCAAGACAATTAAAGATCTTGCTTTACAAATTATAAAAGACAGTCCAAATATTCCTTCAGAAGCCTCATTTGCTATTGGAAATATTGATAGTCCAACATTTCTAGTGAATTTCATTTCATCCAATATGAATGCCGACGTTGCCAAAAAACAGGAAATGTTGGAAGAATTGGATATGAAAAAGCGGGTGATGATGGTGATGGAGCATTTGACTTTAGAAATTCAAATGTTGGAAATGCGCAATGAAATTCAATCCAAAGTTCGTAAAGACATGGATCGTCAACAACGCGAGTATTTCCTTCACCAACAAATGCGCACTATTCAAGATGAATTAGGAGATAATCCGCAGGAAACTGATGTACGCGATTACAGTACAAGAGCTGAATTTAAAAAATGGGACGAACGTGTTTCAAAAATATTTTACAAGGAATTAGACAAATTACAACGTATGAATCCGCAAGGAGCAGAGTACAATGTACAATCGAATTACTTGGATTTAATGCTTGATTTACCGTGGGGAGAATTTTCGAAAGATAACCTTGATTTGAAACGGGCTAAGAAAATTTTGGAACGTGATCATTACGGATTAGAAAAAGTCAAAGAACGTATTTTAGAATATTTAGCTGTTTTGAAATTAAAAGGAAACATGAAATCACCAATATTGTGTTTTTATGGCCCTCCTGGAGTTGGAAAAACATCGTTGGGAAAATCAATTGCTGAGGCACTTGGAAGAAAATATATTCGCATGTCATTAGGCGGTTTACACGATGAATCTGAAATTCGTGGTCACCGTAAAACGTACATTGGTGCAATGCCAGGGAGAATTATGCAAAACATCAAAAAAGCTGAAAGCTCAAATCCAGTTTTTGTCTTGGATGAAATCGATAAGTTAGGAAGAAGTAATCACGGAGATCCATCATCTGCATTATTGGAAGTTTTAGATCCTGAGCAAAATAATTCTTTTTACGATAATTATATTGAAACTGAATTCGACCTTTCAAAAGTGATGTTTATTGCAACGGCGAATAATTTGGGAGAAGTTCAAGGACCTTTGCGCGATAGAATGGAAATTATCGAAGTAAACGGTTATACAATTGAAGAAAAGATTGAAATAGCAAAACGCCATTTATTACCGAAACAAATTGAAGAACATGGAATCACAAAAAAAGATATTACGATCGATAACAAAGTAATGGAGAAGTTGGTAGAAGAATATACCAATGAATCTGGAGTTCGTGGAATGAATAAAATGGTTGCGAAATTAGTTCGTAACCGTGCCCGTCAAATTGCAATGGAAGAAGAATTTACCGCAAAAATTAGCGTAGAGGATTTATTCACTGTTTTAGGAGCGGGTAGAGGAAGGACAAAATATGAAAGCAATGAAATCGCTGGAGTTGTAACTGGTTTAGCTTGGACAAGCGTTGGAGGAGATATATTATTCATTGAATCATCGATCACGAAAGGAAAAGGGAAATTAACCTTGACTGGAAATTTGGGAGATGTAATGAAAGAATCAGCTGTAATTGCATTGGAATTCTTGAAAGCTCACAGCAGTTGGTTGAATTTGGATCAAGAAGTATTCGATAAACACAACGTACATGTGCACGTTCCAGAAGGAGCAACGCCAAAAGATGGACCTAGTGCTGGAATAACCATGTTAACGTCACTAGCTTCGTTATATACACAGAAACGCGTGAAGAAAAATCTTGCGATGACAGGTGAGATTACATTGCGTGGAGAAGTTTTACCAGTTGGCGGAATTAAAGAGAAAATTCTGGCTGCAAAACGAGCAGGAATCAAGGAAATAATATTGTGTGAGAAAAATAGAAAAGACATTGAAGAAATCAAACAAGATTACTTGAAAGGATTGACTTTCCATTTTGTAACTCAAATGAAGGAAGTATTAGACTTGGCATTGACAAAAGAAAAAGTATTGAACGCGATTGAAGTGAACTAATTAATAAAAACATTCAATTGTATCTGGTTTATTGGAAAAAGAAAATGCCGAGTCACTGCACTCGGCATTTTTTCTTCTAACTTGTTTGCGCCGCTGCAGTTGCACTGCTGCGGCCTTTTTTATAAGTTTATAATTACTTCATAGAAAAATTTCAGTTCTGAATACTTGAATTTTTTTCAGAATTTTAAAACGATTCATACCTTAGCAGTACAACTGCAGCGGAGCGGGGTAAAAAAATCCCGAGTCAATTTGACTCGGGATTTTTTGTTTTAAAAAGTTACTTTCTCAATCCTTCTTCCAACTTTCGTCTTTCCCTTTGATATAAGGAATCCCTTGTTTTTCAAGAGTTGTTTCTAAAGCATTGATGCGTACAATCATTCCATCCAATTTCTTTCTGAAATCCGCATATTCTTCCTGTGCGATTGCTTTATTGGTTTGTTGTGTTTTTGTTACGCCTGTTGTATTATCCCACAACATGTATGCAACCATTCCTAAACGTTCAGTAATACTCGGTACAGCTTCAAATTCCTTCGATTTCTTTAATTCATCTCCCCAAAGAGAAAGTGCACATTCATCGTAGATCAAACGCAATGCGCGTGTTTCTTCCATCAATTTAAGATCTGTATTTGGATACGTCAATAAAGCACGGTTCAACGCATCCAATTTTTCTTTTGATTCACCCAATAAATTCGAAGAACCATTAATGCTTCTATTTAATTCCGCAACTTCTTTACGGAAATTGTCAAGTTCTTCCGTATTAGACGCAACCAACGTTTGATTGTTCAATGCTTTAACCGTGAAGTTTACTTTTTCAGTCAAGGTTTCGATGACTCCGTTATTCAACAACAAAACTTCAACTGAATAAACCCCAGCTTGAACTAAGAATCCATTATTCTTATTGAGTGTTCCATTGACATTGACTGGCTCAGTTGATTCTTGACGCAAGTTCCAAGCAATTCTTGAAATTCCTTTTGAAGGTGTTGAAATTAATCGTCTAACTTCTTTTCCTTTCGAATCACGAATAACGTAAATCAATTGAACACTTTCTTCTTGCTGTTCTTTTCTTAATTCATCAAACGTTGGATAAACAACCTCTTTTTTGTCTTTTTCCAAGGCCTTTTCCTTTTCTTGACGAATAGATTTCAAGGTTTTGTATTCATCCTTGATATTTAAAGTGAAAATTGCTCCAAATTCTGAATTGGAAGCGGACCACATATTTGCTCCTTGAAATCCTGTTCCTTCAAGCCCTAATGGGTCAGCTGGAACATACAACAATGCATCTTTAATTGGAAATAAATACGCTTTCATGTCAAAATTCTCTTTCTTCAATGAACGCAAAGGAGTATAGTTGTCCAAAACATAAAATCCTCTTCCAAATGTTGCAGCAACTAAATCATTTTCTCTTTTTTGAATGTCTAAATCATACACGGCAATGGTTGGTAAACCAGCAAGTTTCGTCCATACTTTACCGCCATCGTTTGAAAAATAGGCTCCGAATTCTGTTCCAACAAACAATAAATTTGGATCAACATGATCTTGTTTGATACAATATACTGTTCCTCTTTCTGGTAAATTTGAACTGATTGAAACCCATGTTTTTCCTTTGTCCGAACTTTTCATAACATACGGTTTAAAATCACCTGAACGTTGGTTGTTGAATACAGCAAACACTTCATTTTCTGCATGCATTGAACTTGTTAGCATGTTCACTCTTGTGTTTGCTGGAATTCCTGTAAACGTTGAAATTTTCGTCCAAGTTGTTCCGTCATTTTCAGAAACCTGTATCAATCCGTCATCTGTTCCGGCATACAACAACCCTTTTTTCTTTGGCGACTCGTCCAATGCAATGATATTTCCATAAATGGAGGTGGACGTATTTTTCGCAACGGCATCAATCGACCAAACTTGTCCCATTACCGCTAATTTGTTACGATCAATTTGTTGAGAAAGATCAGGTGAAACTGTTGTCCAATCATCGCCACGATTCGTCGTTTTGAAGACTTTATTCGCAGCAAAATACAATGTTTTATGATCGTGTGGTGAAACTAATAACGGTGAATCCCAATTCCAACGGTAAGCTGCTTCGCCTTTTCCTGGCATTGGTTGAATCGGAACTTTTTCACCAGAAGCTTTATCATAACGCACAATCCAACCATATTGAGCTTGCGCATAAGCAATGTTTGGGTCAACTGGATCACAAGCTGATTCAAATCCATCTCCACCATTCGTGATAAACCAATCTGAATTTAAAATGCCCGTAACATTCGTTGTTCCAGATGCTCCTCCCATCGAATTGTTATCTTGCGTTCCACCGTAAATGTTGTAAAACGGTGTTGAATTATCGGTTGCAACTTTGTAAAATTGAATGATTGGCAGATTCGCATAATACTTCCATTGTGCAGCGTGATTATACGTTTCATATAAACCACCATCACAGCCAACTAACCAATGTTCTGAGTTGTTTGGGTCAATCCAAATAGCATGATTATCGACGTGTTTATTGCTCTCGCCAGTGCTTACGAAATTCTTTCCTCCATCTATTGTATGGTGTAAATAGGAGTCCATCGCAAAAATCTTGTCTTTGTTTTGGTTGTCACACATAATTTCTTGGTAATAATTTCCACCAGTATTATAGCCTGACATTTTTGTCCAGCTTTCACCTTTATTCGTTGAACGATAAAAACCACCTTTGTCATCTCTACCTTCCAACATAGCATATACATAATTCGCATCTACGGGTGAAACAGCTATTCCAATTCTTCCCATTTGTCCTTTTGGTAATCCTGAATTTATTTCTTTCCATGTTTTACCACCATCAGTTGATTTATAAAGATTAGATTCTGGTCCTCCACCAATATATGTCCATTCACTTCTTCTTCGTTGATGCGCCGCAGCATATAAAATATCTGGATTTGTTGGGTCAATAGCAATTTCAGAAATTCCCGTTTCATCAGATACAAAAAGAGTACGTTCCCAAGTTGTTCCTCCGTCCATTGATTTGTAAACGCCTCTTTCACCACCTGCGCTCCAAACTGGACCATAAGCTGCTACCCAAATGATATTTTCATTTGTTGGATGAATGATGATGTTCCCAATGTGTTCGGAAGTTTTTAATCCCATGTTCGTAAAGGATTTTCCTCCATCTAATGATTTGTAAACTCCATCGCCATATCCAACAGAACGTTGATTATTATTTTCACCTGTTCCGACCCAAACTGTATTTGGATTTGAAGGAGCTAATTCAACACATCCAATCGAGTACGAACCATAATTATCAAAAATTGGTGAAAACGTAGTTCCATGATTTGTTGTTAACCAAACACCACCGCAAGCAGCTGCAACATACCATTTGTCTGCATTTTTTTGATGGATTGCAAGATCGATAACTCGACCTGAAGTTAAAGCAGGACCAACTAATCTAAAATTTAAACCTCCAACTGTAGATTCATCGAAAAGCGGGGTTGGTGTTGTTTTCTTGGTATCTTTCTTTTGTGCTATACTTGGAAGACCAAGTGTTAAAGCAAGAATGGAAATATAAAGTTGTTTTTTCATTTTAGCAATTTGAGTTTAAAAATAGACATTTCAAAAAGAGAATTGTTCGTTTGAGTGAGGAAATTAGAAATCCCTACAACAAAAAACTTCGATTCAAGATTTAATCTCCCCCTTTGGAGGGGGATAAAGGGGGAGGATACACTGAATTTAGTATTAAAAATAAAGAGAATATTTTCTTTAGTCACTACCAAATAATTGAAAAATGTAAAGTTTGGCAAAAAAATCCTCCCCCTTAGTCCCCCTCCGAAAGGGGGAAAACGAAACCTACTAAAAGCATCAAAGACAATTCTAGAATGAGAATTTAAATCTCCCCCTTTGGAGGGGGATGAAGGGGGAGGACACTCTTAATTTACACTTAATAATAAAGAGAATATTTTCTTTTGTCAATACCAAATAATTGAAAATATTTAAGGTTTGTAAACACTAATTATTTCTTAAACAATGAACCGCATGGATTATTTGCTCTGCAACTTGGTCAATTTGATTTAATACTTCACCTTCTTGAAACCGTAATATAGTAAATCCCAAATTTGATAGTTTGTCTTGTCGAAAGCGATCATATTCTGGCTTATTGAAATGGGAATTTCCATCAATTTCAATTATAAGACCTAATTCTTTGCTGAAAAAATCAACAATGAAATTATCAATAGGTCTTTGTCTATTAAATTTAACACCTATTTTATTACTTTTCAAAATAGATTTCCATAAAAATTTTTCTGCTTTAGAAACAGATTCCGTTCGTAATTCACGAGCAAATATTTTTAAGTTTTTATTGTAAAAATTATTCATTACTATGTCTTTACTTGAAGTTAAGAATAATATTTGATTTTAGAAATTAATTATATTACTTCCTCCCCCTTAGTCCCCCTCTAAAGGGGGAAACATGGATTCGCCTAATAATATCAATTTATATTCTACTATGAGAATTGTTCGATTGAGTGAGGAAAAGATTATTGAAGGTGTTAAAAGATATTATTTGTTGAATAAATGATTCCACGAAACTGCGTTTTTACTGTAACCTTTCTCTCCAATTTTCGATATACCCATTTGGGTATGAAATTTGATTTTGCCCATTTCAAAATTTGATTTTTCTTATAATATGAAGCATATTTATACTTTAAATTTTCCTAAGCTTAATTTTAGTATAATGCCGATCTGGAATTGGTTATGCTGGATTTTTGATCCAGTTTTAGCAATTGCTAATCGGTATTACCTCTTCGTTGTCTTCTCGGGTTTGTTTCTTAATTCTTCTGCACAAGAGGAAGATGAGTCGTGTTTACCACCGAACAAAAAAGTGATGAAATTGATTGAAACTGCTAGTGCTGCAGCCGATGCAAAAACAGCCGTTGATAATTTTAACGCTGCAATTGAGGCGGTTCCAGATAATGCAATGGTTTACTACGAATACGGAATGTACGCCTATTTTTCTGGATTAGATTATTACGATAAACAACCGAATCCAGCAATGGGGGATAAAAGTTTTCAAAAAGCTGAAGAAATGTTTATCAAAGCATTAGAATATTGTTCAGATTATCATGCAAATTGTTCCTATTATTTAGGAGTAATCAATTACACGCAGCAACAAAAGCCAGAAGCTATTAAATGGTTTAAAGCATTCAAAAAATTTAAAAATTCAGATAATTCGCGTTACCCAGATGATTTTAATCAGAAAATGAATGATGTCAATGAGGTACTAAAAGAACTTGAGTCTGAACAAGATTTATTAACCAATGAAGTTCCGTTTGCGCCTTCAATTGTGAAGAATGTGAGTACGGCAGACAAGGATGAATATTTTCCAATGATTTCTCCTGATAATGAGTTGATTTTTTATACCCGTAAAGTGGATGATGCCCAATTGGGTGATTTAGTATCGAAATGGGTTGAAAAATTTACCTTTTCACAACGATCTGACATCAAATCTCCATTCAGCTCAGGTGAATTCTTGAAACCACCATTTAACGACGGAACATTTACAAATTATGGAGCTGCAACATTATCCGTGGATAACAAGGAAATGATTATTTGTGCATGTAAAAAGGAACAAGTTTATGGACAGGATTATTTGAATTGTGATTTATACACGACAACTTATGAACGCTCTGGAACTGGAGGAAATGATTTTACATGGTCTACGTTGAAAAATATGGGAGCAGATATAAATACCAAAGATGGCTGGGAAGCACAACCTTCACTTTCTGCTGATGGAAACACCTTGTTTTATACTGCTGCTCGACCAACAACACGTGACAATGATATCTTTATTGCAAAAAGAAAAGAAGATGGAACATGGGGAGCAGCTCGACCATTTGATGAAATAAACACAGATGGTAAAGATAAAAGTCCATTCTTGCACCAAGACAGTGAGACCTTGTATTTTGTATCTTCCTGCACCGATTCGCGCAAAGGCGTTGGAGGTTTAGATATATTTTATATCAGAGAATCAAGTGAAGGTTGGTCTGAACCAAAAAATATTGGTTATCCGATTAATTCAAAAGAAGATGAGTTAGGTTTATTTGTTTCAACAGATGGAAAAATCGCTTATTACTCTTCTCGTATTGGTGGAAATTGGAACATTTATTCATTTGAATTATACGAAGAAGCGCGTCCAAAGGCTGTTGCTATTTTAAAAGGTGAATTAAAAGATGAATCGGGAGATCCAGTGAAGGATGCAACGATTGAAATCACGTATGCTGGTTCAGATGCGGTAACACAAGTTAAAGTGAATGGTGACGATGGGAAGTATGCTACTGTTGTGAAGTTGGATACGAAACAAGATGTGATGGTAACGGTGAAAAAAGAAGGTCATGCGTTTGATTCAAAATTAATTGCCAAAGAGGAATTTAAACCTGATGTTGTTACAATTCGCGACAAAGATCTTACAGTGAAAGAATTGAAAATAGGTGAATCTTATACGATTAACGACATTTTATATACTACCAACTCTGCTGGCTTAAGTGAAAAAGCAAAATTTATTTTACGTGGATTTAGTCGTTTTTTGACAGAAAACCCATCGATTACAGTTTCAATTCAAGGTCATACAGATGATGTTGGTGATGATAAACAAAATTTAGTGTTATCTGAAAACAGAGCAAAAGGAGTGAAAGAGTATTTGGTTTTGTTGGGCATTGATAATAAACGTTTATCAGCAAAAGGATTGGGTGAGACACAACCGAAATTGGAGAATACGTCAGAATCAAATAGAGCAAAAAACAGAAGAACCGATTTTGTGATTGAAACGCTTTAAAGGATTCGTTATTTGGGATTTATGATTCGGGATTGATACTTGAAGGAAAATTCTTTGGTGTTGTGGGATTCTTCAAAAAGATGCGGGTAATATTTTTGCATTTCTGTATTCATTAACGTGACTGGCACATCATCGAAAGTTCCATAGTTGAATTTATATTCCATGAATCGCTTTCCATTCTCAAATTCCTGAAAAAGAGAATCATTTTCTCCATCCCAATCAAGTGGAGTTACGTTTGAAATTTTACATATTCTTTGATCAAATGCCGGAGTACATTTTACCCACTGGTCATTGATGTAAAGTTCAACAAATCCGTGAAAGACTATTTCGTCTCTTCTCAAGTAATGAGTCAGCTTTTCAACTCCAATGTGGTTGGTTACGATTGCATAACCCAATCGAGAAGGAATACCAAACTTTCTAGCGCAAGCAGCCAAAACAGTCGATTTTTCAACGCACCATGCTCTTTTTTTTAAAATTACATTCGAAGCCTTCAAACCATTTTCTGTTAAATCAAGGTGATATGGATCATATAGAAAACTATCTCTCACAAGGAAATAAAGCTGAATCGCTAATTCTTTCTGATCTTGTCGAGAATTAATATTTTGAGTGAATTCATCAAAATTTGGATGATTGAAATCTAAAAAGCATGTATCCTTTAAATATTCTTCCATTATAGCTTATAATTCACTTTATTTGTTTCGCAATTTTAAGCATTTTATGAATACTCGGCAAACTGAAAATAGCGAATCTTTATACAAAAGTCCTTATCCGATGCTTGCTCGTTTAAAAGTAAAAGTCTTTGGCACTGAAAAACCTGATAATTATACCCAAGTTACCTTCTATCTGAATTTCTTTTTTTTGATGATCTTTTTTATTTGGAGTTTTGCGAGTTACCTTACTATTTCTTGCCGTCATTTAATTTTTGAACAGAAGAAAATTCCAGTTGAATTGATTATTAAAGCGAGGGGAGAAGTACTTGGTTTTGATTCTACTGATTTCCTGAACCGTTTATTGACTTTTCATTTATTCAGCCATATTTGTTGGATGCTTGTTTTTATTGGACTTGTTTTAATTTGGAGGAAGAATGAAAAATTTACTTACTTTTTCTTTGGAGGTATGTTGGTCTATGCGTTGATGCTTATTTTTTATTTGAATTTCGACTATTTTTTAGAAGACACAACTACTTTTGATAAAATCATTTTATTAGCGATGAATGCGAATGTACTCATGTATTTCTTCCTTTTACGCAAGGAAAAAAAAGGAGGTTCACTCAGTTTTTTTGGTGAAGATGAAGAAGATGAATGAGTTTTTCAATTTTTTGATCAGGTTCATCTACAATTAATTGTGCTTTTAAATAGGTACTTTCTCGTTCCACAAGTTTCTCAGAAATAAAAGCGTGTAATTGCTCTTCATTTAAATTTGCAATTAATGGACGCTTTTTTTGACCTTCTTTTAAACGCAGCAGCAGAGTTGAAGGTTTTACACGTAAGTAAAGCGTAATCCCTTTTTCATTGAGTGTATTCATTAAATCATTGTAGATAGGAAGTCCGCCGCCAGTTGCAACAATGTAATTTTCATTACTGTCTAATTGCTCGATAAATTCTTTCTCTAACTGACGAAAATAAGCTTCACCTTTTGTATCAAATAAGACAGAAATAGTGACGCCTTGCTGATTTGAAATTTCTTTATCACTATCAACGAATTGATAACCAATGGCTTTGGCTAATTTCTTTCCGAGCGTCGATTTTCCAGCACCCATGAACCCGATTAGAAAAATAGTTTTCATGATACAAAGTAAAGCAAAATGCTTGAATTATGAGGAAATGGGGATACAGAATAGGTCTTAATATCCAGATAGTTAGAAATTCAAGATTAGAATTTTACAAAAAAAATCAAAATCAACTTGTTAAACAAAATAAAACTAATATCTTTGCACCCGCGTTAGCGTTGAATGAGGCTTTAAACCGTCTAAATCGCAAAAGCAAGATTCCGTAGCTCAGCTGGTAGAGCAATACACTTTTAATGTATGGGCCCTGGGTTCGAATCCCAGCGGGATCACAAGAAAGCCTCCTTTTTAAGGAGGCTTTTTTCATTTAGCCCCAAAACACACGGAATTTAATGCTTGACGACTTGACTTTGATAACAAACAAAATCAATCAAAAACAACCAATTTGTCAACATAGCTGTCAACAGATTTTTTTCTTCATTTTTGTTGACAAGAATTACGTGAATCACATATGGTGACTACGATTCAGAGCTTTCTGTTTTGTCGGTTTTAACGCAATTTAGTCCTTGTTGACAAGGATTTTACCGCTATGAAAGAAACGATTCACAACTCATTTTTTAAAAACATGTGAATCATGAAACAAAATCAAAAATTGAATGTGCGAATTCGTATCAACGAACAACGCATGAAAGAAGGGAAAGCGCAAATTTTCATCCGCATTTTTGTCGATGGATTGAAGACTGAAATCGGCACCACTCATTGTGTGAAAACAACTCAATGGGATCCCAAAATTTTACGAGTAAGGCAAACTGCAGAGAATGCCCAATTGATCAATGCCTATCTCGATCGAGCAAAGAATTCCATCATTCAAGATTTCCTTGAACGCCAGGCGCGTGGTATTGTATGTACTCCAAACGATCTCAAAAACAAGTTTCTCGGGATCAAGGAGAATGCAAATGTTAAAACGATCCTTGAAGCATTTGATTACCACAATCTCAAAATGGGTGAAATGGTTAAGATTGGGAAGGTTGTTGCCAAAACATTAGCACGTTACAAGATTACCAAGAACAAAGTGGAGGCGTTTATGAAGCATCATTATAAAATTGCGGACAAACCGCTTCCTGAAATGCGCCTAATGTTTGTTACTGAATTCGAGCATTATTTGCTCACAGTCGATAATTTACAATCCAATACGGCATACAAATACATCAAGAACCTAAAGAAAATTGTCACAATGTCCGTTGGACTTGATTGGATTCCATCCAACCCATTTGCAAATTTCAGATGTTCTTACACGAGTCCTGATCGTGATATTCTTACACAAGAGGATCTTGACAACATCATGAACAAGGAATTTGAAATTGAACGACTCAAAGAGGTCCGCGATGTATTCGTTTTTTGTTGTTACACTGGTTTTGCTTATGCGGATGTGTTTAAATTCAATCAGAACGCCGTCATGATAGGTTTAGATGGGAATTACTGGCTTTCTACCAATCGTCAGAAAACCGGAACGAAAGAAAAAGTTCCTTTGCTTCCAATTGCATTGGAAATCATCGAGCGGTACAAGAACCACCCTTATTGTGTGGAGCAAAATAAATTGCTACCAGTGAACAGTAATCAGCGGTATAATTCTTACTTGAAGGAGCTCGCAGATGCGTGCAACATCAACAAACATTTGACTACACATATTGCTCGGCATACCTTTGCTACAACGGTAACTTTGGCGAATGGTGTTCCGATTGAAACCGTAAGTGCAATGCTTGGCCATACCAACATTCGAACTACTCAGATTTATGCGAAAGTGGTTGAAAAGAAGATGAGCGAAGACATGGAAATCCTTAAATCTAAGCTCTTTGCTGTCGGTAAAAAGGACAAGAAAGTTGGATAAATAAAAAGCGGCCTCGGTCGCTTTTTTTTATTTCCAATAATTCAAATTTAAATGTAGAACGTAAAAAAAATACGTTCATCACATCTAATTTTGTTTCATACAAAATGAAACATCAACCATTATTTAAACACTAAATTATAACTATGGAATACTATATTGCTACTGCTAAAAGCTTTTGTGATGAATTAGAGCAGTTGAATTCAAGCGAACCTGATATCAACAACAGAGCAATAAAGGCAGCGAAATTGATCAAGAAAACACTTGAAAATTTTAGAACAAAGATTCGAAAAGAAGGATTCCGTTCAACAGAAGACGAAATTCATTTTTTCAAATATGTGAAGCCTAAGATTAGTTCCTACCTCATCTATTATTCTGTATTGGCTGAAATTGAAACAAGTAAAATCACCTTGAATGCTGACGAACTAAAACTGTTCATTGACAAAAAAGAACGCATGTTTCGCCACATCATGCGCGAGAATATCGATTTTGTCCAATACTATCGTGCAGGTTTATGCCATTTAGATAAAATCTATTTTGTTCGAGAAGCAAATCTTCTTTCCATGTCAAAAAATAGTGCGCATCAATTAACTGATCCCGAATTCAATGTTTCACATGATTTAGTTGCAGCCAATATTATGGCGTTTGATTTGTTTCAAAAACACCTTTCTCCAAAACCAGCATTACAACCTACTTTTGGTCCACCTGCACCAAAATTAAAATGGACAGCCAGTAAATCTGATTTTATCGAATTGGTCTATGCCTTACAAGCTACAACGGCAATCAATTACGGTGAAAATGAAATCAAGGAAATCTGCTCAGCTTTGCAATCTGTATTTCAAGTGAACATTGAAGATCCGTATAGGATTTTCATCGATTTGGCTAACAGAAAAACGGCACCATTGAAATTTATTCCAAAGTTGGAAGAAGGATTTTTGAGGAAAGTTGATGAGGTGGATGGGATGAACTAAAATTATTAACGCCCTGGTTTGTCAACTAGGGCGTTTTATAAAACAATTTTTTCATGTCTGATACGTTATTTCACAAAAAACTAAATGAGGTATATTTTATTAATCATTCCACTTTTTTTGGTTGGGAATATATTTTCTCAAGATGATTCGTTGAACAATGTCATTAATAAGACTTTCCCGAAAAATCAAATATCAATAGTAACCAATATTAGAATGAATGACCGGAATGGGCCAATTCTCCAGTTGAATTATTTAAGACTAAGAGATTCGGAAGTCGATGGAACATTTGCGAATAACAGTTACTATTATGTTTCCCTTGATTTATCAGGTTTTAGCAAACCAAGTGTGAATTTTGATAAACATCAGTTAATGGAAATTAGTGATTCTATGATAACTCAAAGGTCATTCGGAAGCGCCTCCAGTTTCCACAATTTAAAATTCGGGATTGAACGTCAACAACGAATTATGCCATCTCTTTTTAGTATTGGTGGATTGCAAGCAAATGTTTTATGTTTTGGAATAATAGGATACACAAAACAAATTGATCAATATGTGCATACTCAACAATCTATAGGAGGCACGACTGATGGTGAGTTTTTCAATTATATTGATAAAGACTATCAAAAACTGCCTATCCAGGGAGAAAGGACATCTGAGTATTTGAGAATTGGTTTTGGGTCTTCGTTCGGATTCGATTGGGTTGCCACTTTAAATGATTTACATATTTCATTAGGACTAAATATGGGATTGTTCAATTTGAGTTTTGCATTTTTAATGGATTCAGAAACTCGATTTGATCCGGATAATTTCTATACCACTTCACCAAAGAAGTTCTTGACACATGCTGATTTAAATCTTGGTATCCGTGTTGGCGTGCATTTCTGATGATAATGATTTGTGTTATGAGATGAATTAATTTGCGACATCTAGTTCCTTAAATTCGCTTTTAATTTCATTACTCTTTTGAGTGAAGTGATATAATCCTTATCATAATTATAATATTCCTGCTTTTCATTATTGAAACCCATATTCACGATATAGCCGAAATCAATTATCGTATCATTATCAATGGCGTAAAAGCTGGTCCAATTATTCCCCGACATCACTAAGCAATCTATTAAATCATACTTTTTGAGGTAGTTAGGGTTTTTGATTTCTTCAAATCCTTTAATTCTTTTGAATGAATTTAGATCGCTACTTGCGATGTATAAATACCAAGTCCAATTACTTCTGGCATCGGAACTATTATGTGCTAAAACATCCTTGATTCCATCTCCGTTAAAGTCACTAAATTTTACAGCATATATCCCTGTACTTAAACTGTCAAATATCAGATTCTTTCCGTTTTTAATTATGGCAAAAGTGGCTGTCAACTCATTATTTTCGAATTCATGTTCCAAATATTCGATGCGGATATTTTTACCAGGATAAACAGAATCACATTGAATTATTTTAGACATTAAATCAAACTCTTCTTCAATTTTTTCTTTACTAAAATTATCTTCATTCAAATCATTGGAATGATTACAGCTATATATGAAAATGGCAATTAAGATTAATCTCAGTGTATTTTTAAAAGCTTGTCTCATTTCCGGCACAATATCGTATAATTAATTGCCTGTCAATTCATTATACTCTACTTCAATTTCCGTTAACTCTTCATCTGAAATGCAAAAAATCTCACAACTTTTTGCTCGTGAATAATTCAATTTTCGATGATCTAAAACTGTTTGCCACATTGAATATACATACTGTTCACGTGTTTCTTCATCACATGAACCATTTGAATCAATATCATTCATTTTTTCTTTATGGCTTCCATTCATGTTCCATTCCGGATTCAATATATTGATAATTGAATCTTCCAGCCCTGCAGAAACATTTAATTCAAAAATACCGAAATCTCCTACTTTTTCATTTCTTACAAATACGTAAATTTCAACAGAATTCCCTTTAGTAAGCTCGCTAATTAGACTTACCTTTACTCGTTGATTTGTTCGTTGTGTAGAATGAGGCTTTGCGTATTGGCTGAGTCTTTTCTCAATTGAATTGGTTGTTTTGCCAACATACTTCACCGTATTTCCAATTGCAAAAGAATACAATGCATTTTGAGAATTTAAGCCAATGTCATTTGAGAACTGGAGATTTCCATCTTTGTAATTCCAAGATCCAATTTTGACAAATCCAATATTAATTAGTTCGTTTAGCATAAAAAGAGATAATCGTTTAATTGTCTTACAATTATACTTAAAATTAATAAACAGTTGGTGTTAGGATAATGAGAACGAGCTGAAAGCTGTTATGGGTGCTTTATTTTAAAGTCTTAATAAACTCATCTTTCTCAATAAATTGAATAATCTCTTTCTTCTGTACGTCAAAATACTGATAACAATCAAAAACGTTTGCCGTTCCGCACCATGATGCCGGTTGTTCAACAAAAAGGATGTTTCCATTAGAAAGTTTGTAAAAATCCCCTGAGTCATAATGAAAATAAATTTCGGACTCTTTACTAAACATTTCACTAAACAGCTTTCTCACCGAGAACAATTTATCATTTACAACGGTTATTAAAGTGCTTTTTGAGTCAGTGTTATCTTGAATAAATTCAATTTCAATTCCGTTTTCCAATTTCAATTTTATTGAATAAACATCTTCGTAACCCCTCAAGCATTCTTCTATATTTCTTTCGAAATTGATTTGATTAGTTATTTTGATATTCTTTAGTGGATTTTTATCCAAAGTGTCCAATACGATTCTATTCAGGGGAGCTAATTGCCAATATTTTGAACAAAGCATACTATCTCCGACCAATTCTTCGCTAAAATATTTTGACTTATCCCATGTTGTATCTTTTACTAATTCCTTCGAAGATTCATCTTTTGGATTTTCAACAGTATTTTGCTCATTCTGATTTTGGCAACCGAATAAGGAGAACAACAATAAAAGTGAAAGAAATTTTACCATATGATTACTGTTTGAAATTCATGTTTCAATAATATTCAATGGTTCTAGATACGATGGTAATTTTATCACCATTAGTCACGCTTATTTTCTTAATCCAATTGCTATTCTGATCAAACTCATAAATCAATATTTCCTTTTCTCTAATCGAACCATCAGAATCATATTCAATAACTTCAGTTTCAAGAGAATTTTCATATTCATAAGTTATTTTACCTTCAAGATGTCCTTCTTCAAAGTTTTCCCAAGTTTGTAAAACTAATTTGTCCTTCTGGTAAACATATGATATCTGTTCAAATATTCCTTCTTCTTTTGTACTCCAAACGGAACGAATCAGATTATTATTTGAATCAAGCATGTATTTAAAAAATTCCGTAGGAAATCCATCCTGCTTTACTCTTTCTTCAATTAAATTTCCTGAATTATCATATGTAAATTGAGCCAAATAAGCAGGAACACTTTCTTTCCCATTTTCAATTTTTTGATATAATTGATTTTTTGAATTGTAAATGTAATTTATTACAGATTGTCTAATACTATCATTTTTAAGTTCTAATCCGTTAAGTTTTATATGTCCAACGCGTTGAGTGTAAATTGTTTCTTTCTCAATGCGGCCTATTGAATCATAAGTATAGAACCTGTGAAAGTATTTAGTTTTAACCTCTGTCGGTTTGGAATCTTTATAAATGAAATAATCTTGAATTATAGATTCTCCATTAATAGAAAGAATATTCTTTTGAATTAAATTACCAGTGGAATCAAATATGAATTTAGTATCTGTTTTAAGTCTAGAATTTAGTTTTGGTCCTACAATGAAATAAGTTCCTCCTTCGCTTTTTCCATTATAATATTCATCAGAAATTGATTTTACTTTTCCTTTTAGATTCATTGAATTTAGATTAGGAAAAGGTTCTATATATCCTAATTGTCCCATCAATGATGAGTAAACAATTATTGTCAATATGGATAAAATATACTTCAATTTATTACTTCCAATTCATATAACTCAACAATAATACCCATTCCAACCCCAACTACCAAATCAAAAAAACTTCACAGCTTCTTCACAAGCTGTGAAAACATTCCAATCTAATTACAAGTATCATTTTTCGGTCATTTCAACTGGAAATTCCTCTCATTCTCAACCCCAAAACGATAACTAAAACAAACCACAACACCTTCAAAACCTACCAACAAATTTTTCTTATTTCCTTTTCCCAACAAAACCAAGGTATCTGAGACTGTCGAAGATAAAAATCTTTCCCAACCTCTTCCCAAGCTGTGAATAATCTCCATCAAACCTGCTGAATTTTGCCAAGAACACTTAAAACAAATCATATGGCAACAAACATCATCACAAGCGAAGATCTAGAGCAATTCAAATGGGAATTCTTGGAACTAATCAAAGAACACATTGACATGCGCCTTGGGAAAGTCCCAACAGTAATCGAGGAAAGACAGTGGTTAAAATCACATCAAGTACAACGCATGCTTGGCATCTCTCCAGGAACATTACAAACACTTCGCATCAATGGAACAATTCCTTACACAAAGGTCGGTGGAATCATCTTTTACGACAAGAAAGACATCCAACAAATCATGGAGAATAACATGAGGAATAAAATCATTGACTAATTACTAACTATTTAAAAACTAACAAAATGAAAAAATCAGTTCAACAAATGCAACAAATCCTCGAAGAAATCAAAACCATTAAAAAAGACCTAACTCCAATTGAACCAGTTAAAGAAATTTGGATCGGTGGAATTGAAGTTCAATCAACGCTGTTCATTTCAGAAAGAACATTGTACCGCCACCGTAAATCTGGAAGACTTCCATACAGTAAGGTACGTGGAAAGATCTATTACAAGAAAACAGATATCCGCGATTTACTCGAAAAAAATTACCGAATCGAAACACCAAAATGCACGTGTTGTTGCAACAAATAATTATTCATTCTAAACTCAAAAATCAATGACAGCAATCACGCTATTTACGCTTTGGATCATCAAAAAAGTAAAGAACAGAAATTCACTAAAATAATTACTCAATGAGCGTTAACTATATCAAACACTTGGAAAATGTCTTCGCTAAAATAAGCCTGGATGATCGTCTTTCTACCGTTCATCTAGGCTTATACTATAGCCTTTTTCACCAGTGGAATTTGGCAAAGTTCCAAAACCCGATTTCCATTTGTAGGTCAGAGCTCATGAAAACGTCAAAAGTGGGTTCAGCGAATACATATACTCGTTGTTTGCGCGAATTAAATGATTGGGGATATATTGATTACAAACCTTCAAATAATCCTTGTCGAGGTTCATTGGTCAACTTGTACAGATTTGATACAAGTACTGATAATAGTTGTGATAATAGTTGTGATAAAGGTAATGATACAACTCCTGTAATAGCTGTGCGACCTTCTATAAACACTATAAACAAAAAGAAACATATAAACATTATAAACAAGGATAGGGTCGATTCAGAAATCGACCAGCCAACAAAATCGAAAAGAGAGATTTTTATTTCTCCTTCTTTAAAAGAAGCAATCTTGTTTTTTAAGGAAAAGAATAAAACAGATCTCGAAGCAGAAAAATTCTTCAATCATTATGAATCCAATGGTTGGCTTGTAGGTGGAAAATCAAAAATGAAAAACTGGCAAGCTGCAGCGCGAAATTGGATGTTGAATTCGGAAAAATTTCAAACTCAGAAAAAACAACCAACGCCTGGAAATCTTAATGTCAATCAGAATAAAGATTACTCTGTTCCACTTTAATCCAGTCCTAAAGTCAATATTATGCTTCATAAATGCTACACCATTTCCAACGGATACAGAAATTTCAACTTCATTACTTGCGTCCAATTTCTCAATCACTTGGGTAAGCAAAAATACGGTTCGAAATTCTCGATTCGTAAAGAAGACCTTTACCTCATCCATAAGCTCATTGCCTATGCAATTGGTGAAGAAGAACTTTGTTCTAATTACGGAATTGATCTCGATAAAGGAATTCTACTTACTGGTCCAGTGGGTAGCGGGAAAACATCATTAATCTCCTTGCTTCCAAATTTCATGTATGCGAAGCAAAAATACCTAATCAAAAATACAAGTGATATCGCTTCAGAATTCCACAAAGAGGGTTATGAAATTATTCAACGTTATGGTTATCGCGAAAAACCATTTTGCATCGATGATTTAGGTGTTGAGCACAACATTAAGCATTTCGGAAATGAATGCAACACAATTGGTGAAATCATGCTTCAGCGCTATGAATTGCAAGTGAGCCAAGGAATCATTACTCATGCAACAACAAACTTAAATGCAGATGAATTGGAGGATATTTATGGGATTAGGGTGAGGTCGAGATTCAGGAGTATGTTTAATTTGATTTCGTTTCCGGAAGGGTCGATGGATAAGAGGAGATGATTAAATTGTACGCTTTTAATCACCGAACTACATGTCAATAATAATTCTATCACCTATCTTTTTACATGACTTACAGCATTTTAAACCAAAAAAAGCCCATGAACACATCATGAGCTTTTTCTAAAACCAAACCAACTATTAATCTTCGTCTTCTTCCTCTTCAGAAACAGGTGCGCCCTTAGAAATGAAATTTCCTGAAGCATCAAAAATAACGTCAAAGTGCATCTTGTCTTTAGACATTTCAGCTTCGTACGTTACAACACCTGCTGAATTGATAATTTTCGCAGCCTCGGTTAATTTATGATCTGCATATTTTTTTTTGCAATAATCGGTAACTGCTGCAGGAAGTTCAGACACTTTAATTTCAGCTTCTTCTTCTTGGAAATCACCACTGGCATCAAACACTGCTGAATATTCAATTTTATTCATTGTAAATTCAGCTTCGTAGGTCTTACCCTCATCTTCCCAAGCTACTTTTTTTACAGAAGGGTATTTTTTAGCAAAGGCAGTTGTAACAGCCTCAGGCGTTTTGTTTTCTGTCGATTTTTGTGCATTCGAGCAACCTATCGTAAACCCGATGATTCCTACAAGAAGTATTGTTTTCATTTTTCTGTTTTTTAAATTAAATTATTCGCCATCCTCTGTTTCAAGATCACAATCGCAACCTTGTTCATTTTCATCTTCGTTTTCACCAGCAGCATCGTCATTGGATTCAACTTCTTGCGAAACAAAATTTCCTGATCTGTCATAAACTGCATCTGTTTCAACACCATTATTCATAAAAACAGCAACAAAGTTTTCACCATCTTGGTCAAACCAAATGGTAGCAGTAGCATTGGGGTAGGCAGTTTCAAATTTTGCAGCCAATCCAGATGGCAAAGCATCTCTTGATATTGTTGGACACTCTTTGTCTTTGTGGAATAAATCCATTTTTTCACAAGACGCAAATCCAATCATTAAACCTGCTAAAACAATCATTTTTTTCATAATCTCTATTTTTAAAGTTTAAACAAATCTAGGAACTGATTCTAAAGCAATTCTTTAGAGAATATAAGAAACCATTTTTAAAACTTATAACTATATCCTAAACGAATTACCTGGGTTTCATAGTAGTCAGTGCTAACATATGAAAAATCACTTCCTTGAATTGTTCGTTTATTCACCATTGTATTTAACAAGTCAGAAGCATTAACAAATAGTTCTCCTTTGTCTTTTTGAATTAATTTTTTGATACCAAGATCCAAGGAAAAACGCGCTGCAATCTTTCCTTGAGGGATTAAGTCAGGAGCCAAATAAACAGCTGTTAATTGAGCATCAATTTTATTTTTAAAATGGAATACACCATTAAACTTAGCATTTCCTGAATAAATCTCTTGCCTATCAGCAGAAAATGTATTTTGAACAGGGTATAAGTTAACAACTGTAAAAGCATTGATTTGATTATGGTAAGCGTTCATATTAAAATTGATGGTTAACCATGGATTCATTTTTTGGCTTACAACGATTTCAAACCCTGTATTGAAACTCTTATTAACATTCTGGAAGATGGCATAGATTAGATAACTTCCCGGCACAGCACTTGAAATTCGTGTAATTGTTGCGTCAGATATTTTGTGGTATACAGAACCGTAGAAATTACCGTTTTTCCATTTTGTTTTAAAACCCAATTCGAACGTGTTTGTGAATTGTGGACGAAGTGCTGGATTACCAACTTTAATAATTTCAGCATCATCATATTTCGGAAAAATGCGAATATCAACTTCATTTGGTCGGTCTACGCGACGATTGTAAAACAAAGACAACTTGCTTGCTTCATTAATTTTATAGGCAAAACGCACCGTTGGAAAAGGTTGGGTGTAATTGTATCCATTGCTTTTATAGGTTGAATGGTCTGGATTCACATCGTATTGCAGTTTTACATATTCAACTCTCAAACCAATTTCAGCTTCTATTTTTTTACTTTCAAAAATGTAATTACCGTAAACAGCTGGTATTATTTCTTTGTACGTTGCCCAACCACCAGCATTCGTATCCAATGGAGAATTCAAACCTGGATAAAATTGCATATTGGTAGGAATTCCGCGTTGTCTAAATTTTAATCCAGTTTCAAATCGACCATATTTTAAGGGTTTGATGTAATCTGCATTGATGTCAATTACTTGTTCATCAGACAACAACTTGAAGGCATCATGGCCAGTATAGGTCGGCATGATATTATCGAAAAAATATTTTTCATTTTCACGATGAAATGTATAATTTATTCCAGCATTAAACACATGACCAACTTGTTTGAATTTGTGCTGAAAACTAGCAGTTCCCATAATGGTTGTTTTCAATTCATCTTCAAGAAATTGCCACATACGATTGCGAACTGTATAGTCATTATTGAAAAATGCTTCATCTCCATTGTCGAGAATTTTTTCTGTACCGAATAAGGCTGATATGGTTAAGCTATTTTTCGCATTCAAGGTCCAATCAAAACCTGTCTTTACTGTCGCAAAATGTGTATTTCGGTTGCGCTTCAATTGTTGATGTAGAACAGTTCCATCGTTGTACGTTCGAGTTGTGAATTCATTTTTATTCAGCGTTTGTGTATAAAGGTAGTCACCCTGAAAAAAGAGGTTAATGTCTTTTTTGCGGTAATTTAGAGAGACTGAAGGATTAATTTTAGGGGTAAATTGATACTGATCTCGGACAGTGGGTAAATTAGCTTTTTTAATCCAAAGTGCTCCTAAACCACCCGTTAAACCGACCTTTCCATTGAACCCTTCCTGCTTACTTTTTTTGTAAATGATGTTAATGATACCCGCATTTCCGTTAGCATCATACTTTGCTGAAGGATTGTTGATGATTTCAATGCGTTCGATTGCCGATGCTGGAATATTGTCTAATCCAGCCTGATTGCCAAAACCTGTCAAGGCAGTTTGCTTTCCGTCGATTAATACGGTTACTTTATCGTTTCCACGCAAATTAATTTTTCCATCTTGAACAGTAACACCAGGAAGATTTTGCATCGTTTGTAAAACAGAACCTCCATTTTGGCTCACATTATCTTCAACAGAGTACGATTTTTTGTCCATTTTCGAGTTGATTTCTTCTTGCTTTCCAATAACCGTAATTTCTTTAAATTCTTTTACAAGTGGTTCAAGTTCAAATGTTCCAGCATCAAGAAATTCAGATAAAGCACCAACATAGTAGCTCATTAATAGTGAATTGTAGCCATTAGATTTTATATCAATCAAGTAATTTCCTGGTTTTACATTACTCAGAAGAAATAATCCTTCTTCATTGCTGATTGAACCGGAAACAAAGCTACTATCAGTTGCTAGTTTTAAAATCACATTGGTATATAGCAAAGGTTGTTTGGTTGATTTATCGACTAACTTTCCAGAAATATTGATAGATGAAAACTGAGCAAAAAGTAAATGTGAAGAGCAAATGAATACCAGAACTAGAATTCGATTCATTGCCCAATTTTTAGAGTATTTCATACCTTAGAATGTTAGTTTAAACATGTGTACTTGATCTGTAAATGCATAGTGTATGTTCATGTTGTAGGTTTCTGCAATGCTTTTAACTAACGATAAGCCAAGTCCTATTGATTCTGAGGACGAAGTGCTTTTACGAAATCGCAAGAACATTTCGGAAGAAGGAAAGGGCAATGGATCCCCTGTATTGGAAATGCTAAAGCCATTTGCGTCACTGACGATTGAAAGTTGTCCTCCAATTACATTATGTCGAATGGCGTTATGAATTAAATTGCTTACTAATATATCCGCCAAAGTAGGATTCATTTCTCGGTAGAATGAGTTCTGAATATCGATGTGAAGTGTGATGTCTTTCGCATCGATTTGTTCGCTATAATTCGCTAATTGATGCTTGATTAAATCAGCTAAGTTGATTGATTTTTGTTCTGTAAATTGCTTGTTTTCTATTTTAGTCAGTAATAACAGTGTTCTGTTCAATGAAGACAATTTTTTGACAGTATTTTCTATCGACTCAATTGCATTCATTTCGTTTTCTGTAAGATTTTGCGCTTGCATTAACACAGACAAATTTGCCTTAATAATAGCCAGTGGTGTTTGCATTTCATGCGAGGCATTTTCAGCAAACTCTTTGTGCTGTATGAAATCTGAATATAGTTTATTTGTCATTGCATTCAGTGCCGTATTTAGCTGCTCAAATTCCAAGGTAGTTGCAGAATTTAGCTGAAACTGCTTGTGTTCCTGAATTTGATAGTTTGATAGTTGTTGGATTGTGGAGTAAAAAGGTTTCCATAATGTTTTTGAAATGATCCAATTAACGACGAGAAATCCAATTCCAAGAAACAATAATAGAATTCCAAAACCTGCCCAAAGTCCTTCTAACAGTTCTTCTTCTTCTATGTTACTTTCGAAAATATCGATTTGATAGTTATGTTTATTAAATCGATAGAATCCTCTTAAAATAGTATATTCTACTTGTTCTTTTTCAATTGGATCATAAATTAGCGTGTCTTTAATGAGTGTTTTTTTTGGAACAGTATTGACTAATTTGATTTTAGAATAACCATCTGAACTTAAAACGATGGATTGCGAAAAGTCATTAGATTGGATTATTTTTTTCGCATTGTAAAAATTGGTGTATAAAATTTCTTTTGAACCATTTTTAAGTTCAGCTTTGATTACAAAATAAGACAGCAGGGTAGCAAAACCGATTAGAGGAATGCTAATTATTAGATAATAAAGAGTTGTTTTCTGAAGTAATTTCATGCGTCTAAATTGAATTTATAACCGATTCCATAGATATTTTGAATGTAATCGTTACAGTGCTTTTCTGCTAATTTCTTTTTTAAATTTCTAAGATGTACATAGATAAAATCATGGCTATCCATTTGATCACTTTCATCGCCCCATAAATGTTCAGCAATAGTATTTTTAGAAACGACCCGATTTTTATTCATGATAAAAAATAATAATAGATCGAATTCTTTTCCTGTCAGTGAAACAGCTTCATTGTTAATTTTAACTATCCGTTCTTCTGGTGTAATCGTAATTTCATTTAGTTGAATCGACTTATTTCCTTTAAAGTTGTTTCGTCGAATCACAGCTTTTATGCGCGAATTTAATTCGGCCAAACTGAAAGGCTTTGATAAGTAATCATCAGCTCCTAAATCAAGTCCATTGATTTTATCATCAATTGAATTTTTTGCAGAAATAATGATAATTCCAACATTTAGTTGATTCGCTTTTACTTGACGAATCAAATCTAAACCATTTCCATAAGGTAATGTAATATCCACTAAAACACAGTCATATCGGTAATCAGCCAACTTTTGGGAGGCTGAAATGAAATCCATCGCTGTTTCAATAAGATAACCTTCAGTTTTCAAATAGAACTCGATTGATTCTCTCAATGATTGTTCATCTTCTATTAGTAGAATTTTCATTGAATAAAGGTACGGGTTAAAATCTAAAGGAATTCTGAATAGCTTATTGGAAAAATCGTCTTCCTCCTTGTCTTCACAGCTTCAGCTTTTTTGTTTGCAAGGGTAATACAAGCATCGTCCTAACGTCCTTGCCCTTGCAAACACCGTTCACTTAGCCAGTCGTTCAGAATTCTCTCCATTGCTGTTCTCTAAAAAACTTCGCCTGTTCATTCTTCGTCGTCAGTCGCAGCTCTCTGCCACCCCAGACCCCAGTAAGGTATTCGTTCGGCTCCGTTCCGCCAAACCTCCCTCTCTCTTCGCTTTCACTCATTATTTTTTTCTGGGGTGTCACCGCTGCTTGTGTTAGGCTCGCCTGCTAAATCGCTCAGGCTGCGGGCTTGTCACAGTTTTTGAGAAATTCT
>CANITF010000006.1 GCA_947470515.1 Flavobacteriales bacterium | reverse complement strand
TTCTCCATCAGAAATAAGTGAAAATTATTTTTTACTTGATTCACAAGGTCGTAAAGTTTTAGCAGGAAAACTAACAGGGATATCAACAATTATAGATATTTCAAAACTTGCAGCAGGTAATTATTTAGTGCAAGTTGGAGAAGAGCAAATGCCAGTAAGGATTGTAAAGAATTAAGGTTTTTAAAATGTTTTATAGGAAGAGGTCACAATTTGTGGTCTTTTTTTTTTTGTAAAAAACATGTTTTTCTTGATGGAATACCTCAACCTTTTTCTTAACTTAAGTAAGAAAAATTCAAAAAATGAAAGGTTGGATGTATATGTTGCGGTGTTCAAATGGAAGTTATTACACAGGAAGCACCAACAATTTAGATCTTAGATTGGCGCAACATCAATCGGGTGAAGGAGCTAATTACACAAAGAAACATGCACCTGTTGAACTGGTGTTTTTTGAAGAATATAAAAGATTAGATCTTGCGTTTTATAGGGAAAAACAAATTCAAAAGTGGAGTAGAGCGAAAAAAGAAGCTTTGATTTCTGGGAAGTTGGAGGAGTTGGTGAGGCTTTCAAAATCCGGGCTTCGACAAGCTCAGCCACCGATTTAGAAAGTTTCCAATCATTCACAATATGAACGTGCTTTTAAAGGAAGAATAAGCTAAGGTTGACACACCAAGGTATCGTACCAAGAAGAAATTCCCGCCCAAATTCCTAGCGCACCTGGAATATTTGTAGGTACATTTATTGGACTTGCGAATGGATTTCCGCCATTTTCCAATTGGGTAGACTTTTTATAAAAGAAATCATAGGTTGCTTTATCCAAACGTGAAAGTTTAATTACAACTGTGTCGCCAATCCGATAATACCGTTTATAGGCTTCTAAATGAGTAGTATCTTTTCGCTTTAGAGGATTTTCCACAGCAAACTCGAAGGTTAATCCATCAAAAAAGCGGTCTTCAAAATATCCCGCACGTTTGTAGAGGTCATCCAAGTATGCACCAGAAGATGTAATATTAATGCGCTTTGCCTCCCATTTATAGCCATTATAATCACCTGCTGGGTCCGTCAAATTTGCCCATGAATAACCGTATTCAGCATTCGATTCATCTGCTTTCCAATATAAATTATTCAGCGCAACAGGAGTCAATAAGCTCGTCGAACCAACATAGCTTTTTCCGTTATATCCAATTTGTAAATTGTAGGTTTTTCCAACTTCTCCTTTGATCGATTGATCCGTGGTTGAATAAACTTGAATGGGTAAGAATGGAAGTTCATTTAAATTCAATTTTAGCATTTCAGCAACCGTTTTTTGGCTTTCTAGAGGCAAAGAGCTCAAGGTAAAGAGGCTAAGACTCACCGTTTGACTTCCATTACTAACGGAAACTTGAGCGTCTGAAATAAATGAAGAAATGTATGCTTCTACGTCAGTTGGTGCATAAACATTTTGAGATTTTGAAAGCAAGACAATCGGAAAACCACCTGTTTCAATTCTTCCGTCTACCACTAATTGTTCTTCATAACCTGGAATGTCAATTTGAACTTCTTTCGTACAGGAAGCCAAGCAAGCTAAAAGAAGAAAAAATAGTTGTACCTTTTTCAACGGAATTTTTTGGTAAAAGTAAATCAATTTTTAATAAAATCACATCCAACGTGCTCTTTTCCTTCTTTTTCACCGATTTAGGAAATATCAGGGATCGGTTTGATTTCATAATATGGTTTTGTGTCCACAAGGATTTATCCTTTCAATCACTATTAATTTTCCAATTCCTTCAAAATCAGATTCACATCTTCTTCTGTCGCCGTCAATTTATTTTTGCAAATTTTGATCAATTCAGCTGCACGCTTTACTTTAATGGAAAGTTCATCAACAGTGATTTCTCCATCTTCCATATCGCTCACAATTTGCTGTAACTCTTCAAATGCTTCTGTGTATTTTATTTCATTTGCCATATTCTTCAATTTTATTAATTTCTGATTCTATTTCTAAGTCAAATGTTTTTGTGTGGATTATTGATCCAGCTTTGACACTCATCGCACCATTTATTGTTTTCCCATCTACTGTTGTAATTGAATAACCACGTTTTAAAACACTCAATGGATTAAGTAATCGTACCATGTTTTCTAATTCAAAGAGGTTCCTTTTTTGCAAATCGATTGGGTGGATTATTTTATGTGGTAAATCATGAATAACCGTTTCAATTTTTTCAGATTCCAACTTCAAAAGTCTTTTTGATTGAGATACTGTTTCTTTTTGAGCCGATTTAATTAATTCTCGCCTGCTATTCAACAACGTTTTGGCTTCATTCTTAAATTCTTGACTCGTACTGACAAGTTTATTTTTAGAAATGTTCAAATACAACTGTGCGCTGTTCTTAAAATGTTTTGTCTCTGAAGTGAAAGCTTGTTTGTTGACTTCTAAAAGCCTGTTTGAATAAGAGACAATTGCTTTTTTTGCTTCTTGAACAGGAACCGAAAATTCATGAAATGTCTGCAATAAAAAGTCTGCTAATTCTGTTGGTGTAATGGCATTTCTAAACGCAACCAATTCGGCAACAGTCATGTTGGTTGAATGCCCAATTCCCGTCAATACAGGTAATGGAAATGTTGCTATCGCTTTACACAAGTCATAATTGTTGTAGCACGAAAGTCCTACTTCTCCACCACCACCTCGCACAATGACAACTACATCAAAATGATCCTTTACTTTTTCTATCAAACTCAATTGTTTGATGATCGAAGGAACAGCAACATCGCCTTGTAAATAACCATGAAATAGCATGGTAAAAAACGTGTAATTCCAACCGTTTCCAATCAAAACTTTCATAAAATCAGACAATCCTTTGCTGGTGTCAGCCGATATTATTGCAATGCGCTGGGGTAATAAGGGGAAATCTAATCGTTGGTTTAAATTGATAATTCCTTCTTTTTGAAGTCGTTTCAGCGTTTCTTCCCGTTCGCGTTGCAATTCACCCAACGAATAATTTGGATCAATGTCCAGAATTTGCAAACTCAACCCAAAGGTCTCATGAAAAGTAACTTTCACTTGCAATAGCAACGTTGTTCCTTCTTTCAAAGGTTCTTTTACAACTTCTATGAATTTTTTATTGATACGTTGAAAATTATGATTCCAAATAGAACCATTTATTTGTGCTTCAATCTTGTCATTTTCCTTTTGAACCAGTTCTGGAAAAGCGTGTCCACTCGGATATAAATTGAGTTTATGCATCTCTGCTTTCACCCAATAAGCTTGCTGATAGCGTTCTTCAATCGTTTTTCGGATAGAAGAAACAACTTGCTTTAAGGTAAATATTTGACGATTATCTGACACGAAGGATGAAGTTAGGAATTTTTTTTGAGAAGCGAGAAGCGAGACCACTTCGTTGATAGAATAGAGATTAATTTAATTGAAAGAATTAATTCTCGGCTCTCAGTTCTCATATCTTCAATAATTAAAAAAAATGATGGTAGATGCTCCAACTTCCATGTTCTCAATTAACTTTGCATTTCGATTAAAAAACTATAAAATGTCAGACTTTCACACATACGATTTCTCAGGAAAAAGAGCCCTTATTCGCGTAGATTTTAACGTTCCTTTGGACAAAGAAACATTGGAAATTACGGATGATACACGCATTCGTGCGGCTTTGCCGACAATTCAATATATATTGAAAAATGGAGGAAGTGTGGTGATCATGTCGCATTTAGGCCGACCAAAAGATGGTTCTGAAAACCGCTTTTCGTTGCGTCATATTGTGAAACATACATCCGATTTATTGGGTGTTCCTGTTCAATTTTCAGAAGATTGTATTGGACCAGAATCAGAAGCCATGAGTGCTAACTTGAAACCAGGTGAAGTATTAATGTTGGAAAATGTTCGTTTTCACAAAAGAGAAACAGCCGGAACAGAAAGCTTTGCGGAGCAATTGGCAAAACACGGCGATGTGTATGTAAATGATGCATTTGGAACGGCTCACAGAGCACATGCAAGTACAACTGTTATTGCGAAGTTTTTCCCAAATGACAAAATGTTTGGATTGTTGTTAGAAGCAGAAATAAAAAGTGTTGATAAAGTATTGAACAGCGATGAAAAACCATTAACTGCAATTGTGGGAGGAGCAAAAGTTTCTTCAAAAATTACAATTATTGAGCGTTTATTGGATAAAGTAGACAACCTGATTGTTGGTGGGGGAATGGCTTACACGTTTGTAAAAGCAATGGGTGGAAAAGTTGGAAATTCTCTCGTTGAAGATGACTACATTGACATGGCAAATAAAATAATTGCCGAGGCAAAAGCAAAAGGTGTGAATTTGTACATTCCAACTGATACAATTATTGCAGATAAATTTGACAATGAAGCGAACCGAAAAGAAGTTCCAATTGGTGAAATTCCAGATGGTTGGATGGGATTAGACACAGGTTCTGAAACCTCAAAAGCCTGCAGAGAAATTATTGCAAATTCTAAATTGATCTTGTGGAATGGTCCAATGGGTGTTTTTGAAATGGAAAATTTCCAACAAGGAACGAAAGACGTGGCTAATGCAATTGTCGAAGCAACAGCAAAAGGTGCCTTTTCATTGATTGGCGGAGGTGATTCTGTTGCTGCAATTAATAAATTCAAGTTGGCTGATAAAGTTTCCTATGTTTCTACTGGTGGTGGAGCAATGCTCGAATATTTGGAGGGAATTGAATTGCCTGGAATTAAGGCGATTCGAGAATAAATCGTATTTTGATTAAAATTGTTTTATCTTGTCTTTCATCTAATCGATTTTTAAAATGATTTCATTAGGAAAGGAAAGGAAAGGAAAGGAAAGGAAAGGAAAGTTTATCTTAATTACCTTTTATTAATACTTTTAATTTTTCCAATTGTCTTCTTGAAATTGGGAAGTTTTCACATGAGATGGTGGGACGAATCCATGTTTGCGGTGAATTCCTATGAAATGATGCACAATGGGAAATGGTTTTCTTTGTATTTTGATAATTCCCCTGACTATTTCAATACAAAACCTCCTTTAACCAGTTGGTTGCAAATCATAAGTATAAAATGTTTTGGATATACTGAATTCGCTGTAAGATTGCCATCAGCCATGGCGGCTTGCTGTTCGGTTTTGATTTTATTCAGATTTACAGCCAAACATTTTGATTATTTATGGGCATGGATTGCCGCATTAATTTTGTTGACTTCTTATGGATTCGTTCATTATCATACCGCCCGAACAGCTGATTCAGACTCACTACTTACTTTATTTGTTTTAATTGCAAACCTCTATTTTATTGAATTCATTCTCACAAAGGAAAAAAGGAATATCATTTTGTTTTTCCTATTTATAACACTGGCTGTTTCAGTAAAATTATACGCTGGACTTCTTTTTATTCCAGCATATATTATGATTTTAATCTATAAAAAGTTCTTCAAGGCATTTACTATAAATTGGTATTTCATTTTAGGAATGCTGTTTTTTGTTTTTTCAATTGGAAGTCTTCTGTATTTGCGAGAATTAGATGCCCCTGGATACTTAAATGAAGTCTTTTTCAAAGATGCTGGAAGAATGACAACTGTGGTAGAAAATCATTCGCAATCAACCTTCTTTTATGCAGATAACTTGTTCAATTTAAGGTTTTCAATTTGGTCGTCTTTCTTTGTTGTAGGTGCCTTATTTATCTTTTTTAAAGATGAAAATCAATATACCAACATTCTAAAAATAGTCTTCTTGTTTATTGTCGTTTATCTGATAATTATCACGATTTCGGTTACCAAATTAGATTGGTACGATATGCCACTATTTCCATATCTAGCTTTAATTGCGGCTTATCCAATTTATTATTTAGTTCAACACATCAAAAAAGGAGAAAAGCATTTAAATTTTTTGAAAAAGAGCATGATTGTAACGCTCCTATTTCTCTATCCTTATTTAATTCAATTTAGTAAGTCACAAGGAAATTCAATCAGTGACGGTGAAATAAAATTAGAATCAAAAGAAATGTATCTCTTTGACAAAATCAAAAAGAATGAATCTCTAAATGGATTAAAAGTATTTCACCAAGGATGGAATGGGTCTTTGTTGTTTTACAAATATAAATTAGCAGCAAAAGGACAAAAAATTGAAATTGTGTATGATATTTCAACCCTTTCAGTGAATGACAAAGTCCTGGTAAATAATGACAGCCTTAAAACGATTTTAAAAAATTCATTTAAGTGTATTTGCATCGACAACGCCTATAATACCGAGCTTTTTGAGATAAGTGCAAATATGTGATTGAATAATTTTATTTTTCCGCCTCCTGTAACTTTTTTGTAACTTGCTAGTCTAATACGAAACCGCTAATAAGATGGTTTAATTGAAATAGGAGTATTATGCCGAACGACTTTCTGTTGGCTTTTTAAAAGCCTTACATGAAAGCGATTCGGTATAACATCGGAACCCAAAGATAAAATGACTACCAAAGAATACAACTTGGCGATTGATGCGTATTCGGACAACATCTACCGATTCGCTTTGAAGCATCTCAAAAATGAGATGTCGGCTAAGGATGTGGTGCAGGAAACATTCATGAAAGTGTGGGTCAAACATGAAGAAGTTGCATATGAAAAGGTGAAGTCATATTTGTTTACAACGGCATATCATGCTATTGTAGATTGGGTAAACAAAGAAAAAAGAAACGGTGATTTTGAAAAAGTAGAACATACGGCAACAACTGAGTTTTCTATTTCCTTCGATTTAGAAAAAATCTTGAATGAAGCATTAGATAAATTACCAGAAATACAGAAAACGGTTGTTTTATTGCGTGATTATGAAGGTTATAATTACGCTGAAATTGCAGAAATAACAGCCTTGAGTGAATCACAAGTGAAAGTGTACATTTTTCGGGCAAGACAAGCTTTGAAAGACTACATCAAACGATTAGAATTAGTGGTATAAAGGAATTACAAATTACAAATTACAAATTACAAATTACAAATTACAAATTACAAATTACAAATCCTGAATAATAAATCCCAAATCGACAGTATGGAGCGCATAAGCATATTTAATTACGAAGTTTTTTACCTTGATTTCCTAGAAGGGAATTTGAGTGAGGAAGATGCTGCGTTGTTGCTTGTGTTTTTGGATGAAAACCCGCATCTGAAAGTTGAGGACGAAAAACTACCAATTTTGGGGAATGAAAATCCCAGTTTAGATGCTAATTTCAAAGCAAATTTAAAACAACTTGTTTTCAATGAAACACCAATAACACGTGATAATGCAGAACAATTTTTAATAGCAGAAACGGAAAATTTATTGTCAGAAGAGAAGAAAGCTGAATTGACTGGCTTTGTTTCAAAATACCCAGAATTAGCGCAAGCTCAGAAAATATATGCTGCTGCACATTTTGTGGCAGATAAGTCAGTCCTATTTGAAGACAAAAATTCGTTAAAACAATCCAAAAAAATAGTGCTTCGGCCATTTATTTCTTTGGCTATCGCAGCAAGTGTTGCGATTCTATTTTTCGTATGGAATTCAACGACAAACGGTATAACTGATAACGAAACTTCTATTTCGAAACACAAAGAAATTAAAAAAGTGCCGCATCAAAAAAATGAGCAAAATCTAAATGTACCAAACAATAAAATTCAAAATAAAGAGGATGATTCTTATGTTCCAGTGGTTGAAAATAACTCGGATGAGTTGAACGTGGCAAACGTAATTCCAGAAAAGAGAACTCCTTTGTATATAAAAGGATTGATTCCAAGACATGTGAAAGAGTTGAAAGGTACTGAACAATTGTATGATGTTGTTGAAAATGAAATGGCTTATACGAATATCGACCCGCGAGTAAATGAAGAACCTTCTGATTATACAATTCTCGGATTTAATGACATGAATAATCCTATCAGTCCAATTACAAATCGTTTGGCAAATGTTGTAAAACAAGAAGTAGATTTTAGAACAGCTAAAGCAACAAGCAAAAGATCTGGTGGTTTTTACCTCAAAATTGGGAAACTGGAGATTTCACATCGTACTTCAAAATAATTGAAATACCTATTCAAAAAATGGTATAATCCCTACGGGATAAAAATTTACGCAAATTAAAATTTGCTAGAGCTATGCAGTCCCTACGGGACATCAAGAATTATTTTAGTTATTAGTTTTAAACTATCAACTATAAACTATAAACTATCAACTATAAACTATCAACTATAAACTATCAACTATAAACTATCAACTATCAACTATCAACTATCAACTATCAACTATCAGTTTTCAACTATCAACTCTAACCTCATCCCACTTAATTAACCAATTTCTTTTATATTTACACCTCGCCGTAAAATGAAAGAAACATCCTTCATAGATCAGAATAAGGAGAAGTGGACACGCTTCGAAAAACTGTATGAATCAAATTCTCATGACCCTGAAGAATTGAGTAATTTGTATATGGATTTAACGGATGATTTAAGTTATGCCCAAACATTCTACAAACGAAGAACAGTTCGGGTTTACCTCAATCAATTAGCACAAAAGATTTTTACTGGAGTGCACAAACAAAAGGGCGAATCACTTAAAAAATTGATTACTGTTTGGCAAATTTCCTTGCCATTAGAAATCTATCGGTCGAGAAAAAACTTACTTTTTGCTTTTGTCGCTTTTCTAGTTTACTGTTTTGTTGGAGTTATCACAACGCATTTCGATCCCGATTTTCCTAGAATGGTACTTGGTGATGGCTATGTTGAAAGCACTCTCGAAAATATAAAAAACGGTAATCCATTGGCCGTTTATGAGAGTGATGACCAACTCAGTATGTTTGTTCGGATTACCACAAATAATATGAAAGTTGCTTTTCTAACCTTTTTCATAGGATTTTTCTTTACGATTGGAACACATATTCTGATGTTTTATAACGGCGTGATGTTAGGGGCTTTTCAGTATTTCTTTTACATGAAAGGACTTTTAATTACTAGCTTTTTAGGAATTTGGATTCATGGTTCTTTTGAAATTTCAGCAATCGTTTTAGCTGGAGGAGCAGGTTTAACGGCCGGAAATGGTTTGTTGTTTCCGAAATCCTACACTAGGCTGCAATCGATGCAATTGTCTGCAAAAAGAGGCTTGAAAATAATGATGAGTTTAGTGCCATTCATTATAGCAGCAGGTTTTTTAGAAAGTTATGTAACACACAACTACCAAGACTTACCAGAATGGTCGAAATGGGCAATTATCTTTGCTTCGTTTGCATTAATTCTATTCGTTTATGTTTTCTATCCAGTTTATATTGCAAGAAAATATCCGCATCTAGTAGATCAAGAAGAAACAGCACCATTTCGCAAACCATTGCCTTTCGTCTTCTTAAAGATTAGAACTGTCGGACAAGTTTTAGCAGATTCATTTCAGTTTTATAGGCTGTATTTCGGCAAATTTGGAAAAATCATTTTTACCCTTGCGCTTCCTCTAGCCATTGGTTTAATTTTCTTGCAAGACAATGCGCGTTACTCAGAATTGATGTTCGAATACTGGTACGATTGGGCTTCTCAATTGTCAATCATGATTGGATATGATTTCCATTCAACACAAGATATTTTGGTTTGTATTGGGTGGACTTTTATCGTTACGATTATTTTTTCGGCTGTGTTTTGGACAATGAAAACTATGAATGAGGTTTTTTCATGGAAAAGTTATTTTCACTATTGTAAAAGAAGATTTTTTCCAATTTGGTGCGGTAATTTGTTATTGGTAGCAATAGTTTTTGGTCTTCCATGGTATTTATTGTGTTGGCTTTTTGTGCTTATTCCTTTTTTCTATTTAATTGGAGCAACAATGGGATTAGACGATGCTCCTTTTGCTAAACGATTCAAAAAAGGATTTTCTTTCAGTAAGAATTATTTTGGAAAATCGCTATTAGTAATTGTTCTTTTAGTTGCTTTTGTGACGATCATGTCACAGCCAATTGCATTTGTTTTTAGCATTCAAGAAGGATATCAGCAAGAACCTACGGTCAAAGATTTTTTGGACATGCTTTCTGGTTTTGCTAAAAGAATTGGTCGAGAATTCACCGATGATTACATGGTTATTGGAAACGTTGTTCGTCAGTTATTTTACGTATTATTTTTCTTTGGAATAGTTCCACTAGTGGCAATTACAACTGGAATCAGTTATTTTTCAGAAGTGGATAAAACCGAAGCTGCAAGTTTGAAAAAAGGCTTTCTTAAATTTGGAAAAAGAAATCGATACCAAGAAAAATCAGTTGATTTTGAGTAAAATTATTCTTTCCATATCGTTCCTTTTAGTAGCACTATCCACTTTTTCACAAACGGATGGAAAAGATCTGAAAAAGAAAGTCTGGAAACAAGAAAAAGAATACCTCAAATACAAAAAGAAGAAAAATTACAAAGGTCCTCAAGATTGGTATGGCTCAAGTCCATCCTCAATAAAGGAGGAGGAAAATAATTATTCAACTACGAGCAATGGAAGTTCTCAAGGAATTCAATACAATCCGCAACAGCTAAAACAGAATAGAGAAAAGCAATTTGGTAAGAATTCTAATAAAAGTGGAGGGACTTTAGGCGCAGATCCTGAAATTCAAAAACCAGACCCTATAACCCTGCCTGATTTTGATGCTCCTGAAATTGATGGGCCAGATTTGCCAGATATTGATGCGCCAAATATCTCATTTTCCTTTTGGAAAATAGTGTTGTTTAGTCTACTTATTATAGGACTAATAATTGTCATTTATTTCTGGTTAAAGAATAAACAGCCTTCTAACAAAACAGTATTGCAAGACATTCAAAATGATTGGAATCCAGAAGTTATAACTAAATCTGAACTCGAACAACGCTTAGAAGAAGCGATTGAACGAGGTGATTTTAGAGAAGGAATTAGAATCTATTTTACGTTTATTTTGAAAGAATTGATTCGAAAAAACTGGATTCACTGGAAAAAAGATAAAACAAATCACCATTATTTATTGGAGCTCAATGGAAAGCCTCAAGTAGATATTTTTAGAGAATGTGTTCGAATCTATGACTTAGTATGGTATGGAGAATACGAAATCGACAAACAAAATTTTGAGCAACTTCAGCCAACTTTATTGAATTATTATAAATCACTCAACCTTTCGAATGAATAAACAAACGAAAATAGGGTTAGTGGTTTTCATCTTGATCTTTGTCACGGTGATCGTTTGGTTATTGGGTGATCCTGCATTACCTTCAAAAAACGAAAGAAATCCATATGTTTCTGAAAATTGGGATGTGCAATTTAAGTCGAATGATAAGGATCCATATGGACTTTTTCTATTTGATCAGCTGTTGCGCGCTCATGTTGATTCAGGTAAAATAATTCAACCCATTACTGATTGGATTCAATTGGATTCAGTGCTCAGCAAGAAGCAGAATATAACGATGCTGTTTGTTGGAAATAGATTTGGTCTTCAAAATCGCGAAATAGATACAATTTTGAACCGTGTTAAAGAAGGAAGTGATTTGTTTATCAGTTACAACGATTTAACCGATAATTTGATTAAGCGCTTTTTCAATTCCTATGAAATAAGTTATGATTTTGCTGATAGTGTCACTATTTTTATTCAACGCAACAAATTCCCAATGTATTACCTCTATCAAAATGACACGTTGGCGCATGAGTGGAAGGCATTTTCAGCAATTCAACCGATAGATTCAAATTATCAATCGTTGTCTTCTTTTATGGAGATGAGTAATTTTATTCGCATCAAACTAGGTAAAGGGTCGATTCTTCTTCATACAAATCAGGAAATATTTTTTAACTATCAACTAAAACGAACGGAAGGTTATCGCTATACTTCTTTTGTGCTCAACAATTTGTCAAAAGAAAAGGATGTTTATCTATTAGAATTAGGAAGGCTTTTGGATGAAGATATTATGGACGATTCTGCAATGGACAACGCAGAAGGTGATGCTGAGCGGGCCGATAGCAGTTATTTAAAGTTTATTCTTAAAAGTCCAGCTTTCATGGTAGCACTGGGATTAACGTTCTTGGGCTTAATCTTATTTATGCTTTTCAGGGCAAAAAGAATGCAACCAATTGTTCCTTACCTTCCAAAAAAGAAAAACATGTCTTTAGCTTTTGCTGAAACAATTACATCTATCTATTTGGCAAAACAGCACCCACTAGGAATTCTTCAAGTGCAACGCAAGAATTTTTATGACGCTGTAAACAAGCATTTTTTCATTGATATTTCCCGACGCGAAGAAGATCGAGAAAGAGAAATTCGAAGTTTAGTGGAAAAATCAGCTTTACCTGAGTCTGAAATAAGAGATTTATTATTTTTATTTGAGCCAACTGCAAAATCAATTATTAACGATCAATATATTGTTGAAGTAGCTAAAAAACAACGCGCATTTTATCTGCAAACAGGAATGATTTCTTTTAAAATGTTGGAACGAATTGAAAACCAAGCGTTCACTATTCAGCGAAATTTGTGGCTTTCATACCTGTTCGTTTTAGGTGGAATATTTATTGTTTTATTAGGGTTTTATTATTTAGTCTTTGCCATTGGAATAGGCATTGTATTATGGCCATTGGGCTCTTTATTCTTAGCATTAGGAATCAGGAGGCTCACTATCTCTTTGCTAAACATTGGAAAGGATAATATTACTTATTTCCCGGTTTTTGGAAAGAAAAAGGAACTCTTAATTAATGATTTAATGCATATTACCCGTTTAAAGAATGGGATTCAATTGCAATTCTCGGAGAATAGAAAAATTACAATTACAAACATAGAATTGAGTAGCTTTGATAGAACGCAGCTCGATAAATTTATTGCTAAACACCATCAATTAGAAATAGGATGAATGATGAAATAAATAACACAGAAGGGCAAGAGGAAAATGATTTTTCCAAATATATGCCAAGTGAATCTGCGGCAAATGATGCTGTAAATGAACTACCGAAAACAGAAGAAAAACCTGTCGTAAATTCATACGATTTTGAGCGCCAAAACCCGGATTTAATTTGGGTAGCATCCAAAGTAAATGATGTACGACTTGAACTTTCGCGCTTTATAATTGGTCAACATAACATGGTTGAATTGATGATTGCAGGAATTTTCACAAATGGTCACCTATTGTTAGAAGGAGTTCCTGGAGTTGCAAAAACCTTGTCTTCAAAAGTGATGTCGAAAGCACTGGATGTTGACTTCTCAAGAATTCAATTCACGCCGGATATGATGCCTTCTGATGTTCTTGGGACAAGCGTTTACAATATGAAAGATTCAACATTCTATTTTAAAAAAGGTCCTATTTTTTCAAATATAGTTTTGATTGACGAAATTAATCGAGCTCCAGCCAAAACTCAAGCTGCATTGTTTGAAGTAATGGAAGAACGTCAAATAACGTATGACGGAACAATGTATCCAATGAGTTTTCCGTTTTTAGTGGTCGCAACCCAAAATCCGATTGAACAGGAAGGAACGTATAATCTTCCAGAGGCACAATTAGATCGTTTTTTATTCAAAATTAAACTAGATTATCCTGAATTGCATCAAGAAGAAGAAATTCTTCACAGGTATAAAAATAATATTAAAGCACCAGATTTAAATGAGGTAAAGGCGGTATTTACAGCAAAAGAAATTCAAAAAATTCAAGATATTATTGAGAAAATTATCATTGAAGATAATTTGGTAAAGTACATTGCTGCTGTTACCCATAAAACAAGAAATCATGGCAAAATATATTTAGGTGGATCTCCTCGTGCATCACTTTCAATGCTAAAATCTGCTAAGGCTATTGCGGGTATCAGAGGAAGAGATTTTGTTACACCAGAAGATATTCAATTTGTAGCAAAACCGGTATTAAATCACCGTTTAATTTTAACTCCTGAAGCTGAAATGGAAGGAATTTCAATTGAAGAAGTGATAGATGAAATTATTCAAACAATTGAAGTGCCGAGATAATAGATGAGGTTTATTTCTGACATATTCTTAACGCGATTTTTCTTTCTGCTTTTTGCCGGAATCGTGCTGCTTTTTGCAGCGTCGTTTGCTGTTGAATCGTTATTTGTTGTTGGAGAAATTTGTTTACTTGGATTATTTGGCCTGACCTTTCTAGATGCTTTGCTGACTTTTACGTCTAAAGAACCTTTAATTGTAAAAAGGAAGGTTCAAAATCGGTTGAATTTAGGAGATGTCAATGAAGTAGAAATAGATGTTACTAATCAATCTGTTCAACCGATTTCATTTCATTTGCATGAAGGATTTCCTGTCGAAATGCAAGAACGTTCTAAGGTTTTTAAAGCATTTTTAAAACCAAAAGAAAAGCGTGTTTTTACTTATGAATTTACACCAAAAGAAAGAGGAGAATATACTTTTAGGAATGTTTTTCTTTTAGTCTCTTCAGTTTTCAATCTAATTAGTCGAAAAATTACCATTGAACTTGAAGAGTGTGTAAAAGTATATCCTTCAGTGCTTCAAATGAAAAAGTTTGAGCTATTGGTTTTCCAAAAACAAAAAACAACTTCAGGAATTAAGAAAATTCGACGAATTGGCAATACAAGTGAGTTTGAACAAATTAAAAACTATGTTCAGGGGGATGAAGTAAAAACGATCAATTGGAAAGCTACAAGTCGAAGAAATGAATTGATGGTGAACCAATACCAAGAAGAAAAATCGCAACATATTTACTGTATTATTGATAAAAGTAGAAACATGCAAGTTCAATTTGAAGGATTAAGCATGTTGGATTATTCAATCAATTCTACGTTGGTTTTTGCAAATATTGCGTTACGAAAGGGAGATAAAACTGGATTAATTACTTTCTCAGATAAAATCGGCTCACAATTACCAGCAGATAAATCTGGTGGGCAAATGCGCCGTATTATTGAAGAATTGTACAATCAAAAAACGCATTACCTTGAGCCGAACTATGAACTGTTATATCAATCTGTCAGACGAACCATCAAGACGCGTTCTCTTTTAGTGCTGTTTACCAATTTTGAAACAGAATTCGCTATGAGACGAGCATTGCCAATGCTAAGAAGATTAAACCAAAAGCATGTGTTAGTCGTGGTATTCTTTCAAAATACAGATTTGCAAGAACTAGCTTTTCAGCAAGCGAAAAACACCAAAGAAATTTATCAATCAACTGTTGCTGAAAGAATGACTTCAATGAAAGGTAGAATAACACAAGAGTTGCAAAAAAATGGGATCCAAACGATTTTGACTTTGCCTTCAGAACTTTCAATAAATACGATTAATAAGTATTTAGAACTGAAAGCAAAAGGTTCGATATAAAAAAAGGCCGACTAATGCCGACCTTTTCAATTTTTCTTTTTATTCTTATTGTTGCTCAAGTGTCCAGATTGTAATATCACCGGCTGTATCTGTGCTTTTTAATTTCATCATTTTGCTTTTCAACATGACAATAGTTTGAGTATCTGCTGTCGAAGAACCTGTAGCAGATAAAAGCAATGCTGTTTTATCATTGTTAAATGCCCACGTTCCAGTTTCAGTTGTTGTTAAACCACCTGCAGTAAATGAAGTTGAATACGTATCATCTTTTTTGAATGACATTTTAATTGTTGGGTATAAACTAATAACCTCTGTACCATTATAAGTAACACTTGTTAATGCCCAATCATTTATTACTCTTGACTTTGCAGAAAGTAAAGTGAATTTTGATCCTTCCTCGTATTTCCCACAAGAACTCACTACTGCTGTTAGCGCTAACATAGCTACTAATCCTAAACTAAATAATTTTTTCATAATGTTAATTTTAAATTTAGTACAAATTTAGGTAAATGTTTTATTTGGATTGAATAGTAATTGTTATTTTTTAGCTAACAATATTTTTAATATGCATAAGTTCCTTCAATTTTTAAATTTATCTTTGTTATTCTTTGACAACAGAAGCGAAATTGAATTGCTATGAATAGAAATGAAGATCTAATAAATCGTCGAGAATCCTCTCATTTAGGAGGAGGAAAAACACGAATTGATAAACAGCATCAACAAGGTAAATTAACCGCTAGAGAGCGTTTAACAATTTTGTTAGATGAAAATTCTTTCAATGAAATTGGACAATTCGTTGAGCACAGAGCAACAACATTTGGCTTAGATAAGCAACATTTTCCTGGTGATGGAGTTGTTACAGGTTTTGGAACAATTCATGGTCGATTAGTGTATGTCTTTTCTCAAGATTTCACCGTACTTGGAGGTTCATTATCAGAAACACATGCAGCAAAAATTTGTCGCGTCATGGATTTGGCAATGAAAAATGGTGCTCCACTTATCGGAATCAATGATTCTGGTGGAGCGCGCATTCAAGAAGGAGTTGTTTCTCTTGCTGGATATGCCGATATTTTTTATCGCAATACCAGAGCTTCTGGAGTAATTCCGCAAATTTCTGTAATCATGGGACCTTGTGCGGGTGGAGCAGTTTATTCGCCAGCATTGACAGATTTTGTTTTCATGGTGGAAGAAACTTCTTATATGTTTGTCACAGGACCAAATGTTGTAAAAACCGTGACGCATGAAGAAGTGTCTTCTGAAGATTTGGGTGGTGCAAAAACACATGCTGAAAAATCAGGAGTCAATCATTTCATCGCTGCAAATGATGTTGAATGTTTGAAAAAAGTACGTGATTTAGTTACCTATTTTCCTCAAAATGCAAATGAATTACCTCCTCAACCAAAGCAATTTGAATTTAATACTTCCAAACTAGAATCAATAAAGCACATTATTCCAGAAAATATTAATGTTCCTTATGATATTAGAAAAGTAGTTGATTGTGTAATTGATGATACTAGTTTTCGCGAGGTACAAGAAGATTTCGCAAAGAATATTGTAGTCGGATTTGCTCGATTAGAAGGAAGAACGTTAGGAATAGTTGCAAATCAACCCGCTGCAATGGCCGGAGTTTTAGATATTGATGCTTCTCGCAAAGCTGCCCGTTTTGTGCGTTTTTGTGATTCATTTAATATTCCATTACTTGTTTTCGAAGATGTTCCAGGGTTTTTGCCAGGAACGGAGCAAGAATGGAGAGGCATTATTACCCATGGAGCAAAATTATTATATGCTTTTTCAGAAGCAACCGTTCCAAGAATTACAGTAATCACAAGAAAAGCTTATGGTGGCGCTTTTGATGTAATGAATTCAAAAAACATTGGTGCTGACATGAATTATGCTTGGCCAACTGCTGAAATTGCAGTGATGGGAGCGAAAGGAGCAGCCGAGATTATTTTTAAACGAGAAATCGCAGAAGCAGCAAATTCAGAGGAAAAATGGAAAGAAAAAGAGGCTGAATATGCTGATCTTTTTGCAAACCCATACCGTGCAGCTGAAAGAGGAATAATTGATGATGTTATTTTACCTGAAGAAACTAGATCTAGATTGATAGCAGCTTTCAAAATGTTAGAAAATAAAAGTGAAACATTGCCTTTCAAAAAACATGGGAATATTCCCTTGTAATTGAAAGAAATTATTTAAACGGCAAATTTCCATAATAACACTTACCTTGTATAATGTATAATATAAAACTATTACCATGTTGAAATTTTATTCTGCAAGCACCCGGATTATCAATACCCGAAGAGGCGTTCAAGAATGCCTAGAATCGGCAATGGGAGCTAATTTCGGAAAAAGTAATCTATTGATTTTTCATGCATCAATTGGACATGATTTTCAAGAATTAGTTGAGGAAGCTAAAATTCTTGTCCCCAATGCACGCGTTCTTGCAGCTTCTTGCTGTGGAGTAATAGGTAAAGAAGGGGTTAGTGAATCAATGAAAGATATGGCTTTAATGGCTGTTGAGGGAAATGAATTTGCAGTTTCCTCTTGTGACGGAATCTTCGGACACAATTCATATGAAAAGGCGCTTATGATGGCGCAAGATTTGAAAGCTCAAAATCCAGCAATAAACATGTTGTATTTTTTGGCTTCTGGAATTGACATTGCAAACGACCTTTGTATAAAAGCATTTGAAGAGGTGTTTGGCGCTGATACAACAATTTTTGGTGCAACATCATCTGATAATATGAAAGGATTTATCAGTTACCAAGCGGTTGATGAAAAGGTATACGAGCATGGCGCATATGTTGTCGGATTTGCCGATCCTACGTTGAAAGTGGAGACCCAAGCAACTCATGGTTTTGTGGCTGTTGGAGAACCATTGATTGTCACAAAATCAGAAGGAAATATTATTAAAGAGTTCAATGGAAAGCCAGCATGGTCTGAATACCTAAATCGTTTAGGATTAACTGATAAAGCTGATTGTGGTGATACTATTCCGATTGGAGCCTTGGGGGAACAATTATCAGCTGAATTGGCTGTTGAATATGGAAACGAACATTTATTACGTGTTGTTACAAAACATGTTGGAAATGATATGTATTATGCAACGGCGAATTTTCCTGAAGGAACGAAATTATGGCTAACAACGCGGGATGAAGAACTAATCTTTAGCGAAATGGATCGCCTAGTTGTTGATATTATTAAAAGAATGGAGGGCAGAAAAGCTGTCGCGGTTTTTCACGCAGACTGTTTGGCAAGAGGACGATTTTTATTCAATAGAATTATCAAAGAGGAATTAGTTGGAAAAATGCAATTCCCTTTTTATGTGGAGAATGAATGTCCACCGTGGTTAGGAATGTATGGTTTTGGTGAATTTGCTCGATTAGGAGGTAAAAATACATATCACAATTATTCTACTGCTCTATATGTAATTTACAGATAATTAGTTTGTATGAAAGAAGAGTTGAGTTATGATGAATTGTATGCCAAGTATGCTGATTTACAGTTAAGGGTAACACGTTTTTCATCAACTGAACAAGAACTTATAAATACGCAAGATCTGCTCGACCAAGAGCTCTTGTTGTATAAAAAGCTGAGTAAGTTTAATACAGATGCATTAAAGACAAATTCAATAGATGAGTTTTTAAAAAAAGTTGTCGAATCAATTATAGATATTTTTGAAACAGAAATTGGGATAATTCATTATACTTCAAAAAGTGGAGTTTTTGAAGATAAATTGGTTACTGAAGGAGGTCAAAAATCAGATTTTAAAAAACTTCTTAGCGAATTATATGACCTTTCAGTGCACGGTGATTTTGGTCAAGATAGCAATGTCCATACATTCAATGCAGAAAAAATTTCAGAAAATTCACTAATTGATTCTTGCTTAGTTAGTTCGAAAATTGAAATCAATGAGGATGTACAAATTCTTTTTTCAGCTGTTATATCTAAAAGCAAATCTCCAATTTATAATGGTTTTTCGGATCGACACAGAACAATATTTTCTGTTTTCACACAGCAAGTAATTGCTTTACTTTCAAACATTTTAACCCTGAAGGAGAATAAGGAGCAAATGATTTTGATAGAACAGTCAGAAATCGAATTAAAAAAGCTTTCTTTCATTGCTACAAAAACCAAAAGTGGTGTTATTATATCCGACAATCACGGAAAGATTGAATGGGTAAATGATTCATTTCAAACTACAACAGGATATTCTCTGGAAGAGGTAAAAGGAAAAAAGCCGAAGGATTTTTTACAATCAAAGGTATCCACAAATAAAGACACTTTAAAAAAGCTTTCTGATTCTCTTGGTAGAAAAGAAAATGTTGAAGTAACAATCTTAAACGTTGCCAAGAACGGTAAGCCATATTATAATCACTTGGAAATTGCTCCCATTTTTGATGATAATGGAAAGCATACAAATTTCATTGCTTTGCAAAAGGATATTACCGCAGAGGAAACGTATAAAAATGAATTGTTAAAAATAAATTCGCGCTTTGAATTGATAACAGCAAGCTCAGAAATTGGAATTTGGGAATGGAATCCGGAAACGGGAGAATCAATTTACAATAATATTCTAATTGATTTACTCCAATTATCAGATGAAGAGATAAATAGTGGATACGATATTTTCAAAGAAGCCATTCATCCATTAGATAGAGGGCGTGCGATTAGTGAATCAGATTTGGTAGTTAATGGGAAAAAGGAGATTATTAATCATGATTATAGGTTGATTCTGCCCAAGACAAAAGAACTGAGATATATTCAGGCAATGGTTGTGTCTGAACGCGACCAACTTGGTAATGTAGTTCGTATCATGGGCTCCGTAAAAGATGTTACCCAAAGTTGGTTGTTCGAGGAAAAATTGATTGAAAAAAATACCGAATTGCAAAAGATAAATGGCGAACTTGATCAATTTGTATATAGTGTTTCTCACGATTTAAGATCTCCATTACTTTCGATTAAAGGGTTACTTTCATTATTGGATATTTCACTCAAAAATGAAGTTTTAGTAAAACAATATGTAGGACTCATCGGAACAAGTGTAAATCGATTAGATGAAACAATTATTGAAATTTTAGATTATTCCAAAAATTCAAGGACAGAGTTGGTTCTTGATGAAATAGATCTGTATGTGCTAATTTCAGAAATATATGAGGATTTACTGCACGTCTCTGAAATAGAAATTGATTTTAAAATTGATTTTGAAGGATCTCATGCAATTTTATTAGATAAGTTCAGGATTGCAACAGTATTGAAAAACTTCATTTCTAACGCTATAAAATATCGGAATAGAAACATTTCTAATCCTTTTGTTCATGTTCATGTTAATAACTCGGATGAGGGCGTTGAAATTACAATTACTGATAATGGAGAAGGAATTTCTCCTGAAAATCAAGAAAAAGTTTTTGATATGTTTTTCCGTGCATCAAGTAGTAGTTTTGGAACTGGTATTGGATTATATATCTGCAAAGAAATAAGCACAAAAATAGGTGGTAATATTAATTTAACATCTGAACTCGGTGTGGGGACAACTATTAGGTTATTTTTGCCAAAATTGAATTAAGAATATGGAACGATTTTTATTAATAGATGATGATGACATAATAGGTATCGTTCACCCTGCAATTATAAATCAAGTGTTTCCTGAAAGTGAAGTGATTTTGATAAAATCGTGCATGGAAGCATTGGATTATTTCAAAGAACAACTAGCAGCTAACATTCCTGCACCAGATGTGATTTTTCTAGATATTAATTTGCCAAAAATGAATGGATTTGAATTTTTAGAGCAATTATCTGAAAAAGATCTTTCCTTTTTAAAACACACACAAATATATATGCTTTCTTCGTCTATTGACCAAAGGGATATGGCAAAAGTGGAGGCAAACAAAAATATTACTGGGTTCATTGGAAAACCCTTAACTATGGACTTTATAAGGACAAAATTTTCAGATAATAGTATATAAGAAAATAAATAATTTTAACGGATTGAAACCAACTGAATTTTTTATATTCTCGAATTAAAATTAGTTCTCTTGTCGAATCATAGGTTCTAATTATCTTTGTTTTAAATAATACAATTTTTTACATGTTTAGAAGTCACACTTGCGGCGAATTGCGCCCTTCACATATTGGAAATGAAGTAACACTCGCTGGATGGGTGCAACGAACACGTGAACTTGGAGGAATGACCTTCATTGATTTGAGGGATCGTTATGGTATTACTCAATTGGCATTGAATTTAGAGGATAATGCTGACTTATTTGCTCAAGCAAGTAAATTAGGGCGTGAATTTGTTCTGCAAGCAAAAGGAGTTGTAGTTGAGCGTTCAAGTAAGAATAAAAATATGCCGACAGGTGAAATTGAAATCGTTGTTTCAGATTTAACTGTTTTGAATAACGCAAAATTACCTCCATTCACCATAGAAGATGATACTGATGGAGGAGATGAATTGCGCATGCAATACCGGTATTTGGATTTAAGAAGAAATCCAATGCAAGAGAAATTGCGTTTGCGAAATAAAGTTGCGCTTCAAACAAGAATTTATTTAGATTCTCAAGATTTCTTGGATATTGAAACGCCATTCCTTATAAAATCTACTCCAGAAGGGGCAAGGGATTTTGTGGTGCCAAGCCGTATGAATGAAGGGCAATTTTATGCGCTGCCACAATCTCCTCAAACATTTAAACAATTGTTGATGGTTTCAGGCTTTGATAGGTATTATCAAATTGTAAAATGTTTCCGTGATGAAGATTTGAGAGCCGATCGTCAACCTGAGTTTACTCAAATTGATTGCGAAATGGCTTTTGTGGAACAAGATGATATTCTAAATATGTTTGAAGGGTTAATTAAACATTTATTCAAAACGATCCGAGGAGTTGATTTTACAGAAACATTTCCAAGAATGGATTATGCAGAGGCAATGGCGCGTTATGGTTCTGATAAACCTGATATCCGTTTCGGAATGGAGTTCGTTGAAATGAATGATGTTGCAAAAGGGAAAGGTTTTGCAATTTTTGATGAAGCAGAAGCAGTTATTGCAATCAATGCAGAGGACTGCGTAGAATATACAAGAAAACAGATTGATGAATTAGCCGAATGGGTAAAACGCCCGCAAATAGGTGCTAAAGGATTGATTTATTTACGTTGTAATGCTGATGGGACATTCAAATCGTCGGTAGATAAATTTTATTCTCCTGAAGACCTTGCAAAATGGGCGGAAAAAGCAAACGCAAAGCCAGGGGATTTACTTTTCTTATTGAGTGGAAATCTTGAAAAGACGCGTAAGCAAATGAGTGAATTGCGTTTGCATTTAGGAAATGAATTGGGTTTACGAAATCCAAATGTATTTAAACCTTTATGGGTAATGGATTTTCCTTTATTAGAATGGGATGAAAATAGTGAACGCTATCATGCAATGCACCATCCGTTTACTTCTCCAAAACCGGAAGACATGCATTTGATTAATACTGATCCAGGAAAGGTTAGAGCAAATGCATATGATTTAGCCATGAATGGTGTCGAATTAGGTGGTGGTTCTATCCGAATTCACGATAGAGATTTACAGTCCCGAATGTTTGATTTGTTAGGTTTTACAAAGGAAGAAGCTCAAGCGCAATTTGGATTTTTAATGAGTGCATTTGAGTATGGTGCTCCTCCTCATGGTGGTTTAGCATTCGGTTTAGATCGATTAGTTGCAACGATGGGTGGTTCTGAATCAATTAGAGATTATATCGCATTTCCAAAAAATAACAGTGGTAGAGATACGATGATAGATGCTCCATCTCCTTTGCACGAAGACCAAATGAAAGAACTAGGTATTAAGCTTAGAGGATAGAATAGTAATTAGAACGGGAACTAAATAGTTCCCTTTTTTATAAGATAAACTTTTATGAATCAATATACAGAATACATTGGCTATTTGGCCTCAGCAATTGTTTTAATCTCCTTTTTAATGGGGAAAATAGTTTATTTGAGAATTATCAATACGATAGGGTGCGCTTTTTTTATTTTCTATGGCATTTTACTAGATTCTAAACCAATTATAATCACCAATGCTGCTATTGTATTAATCAACCTTTATTATCTTAATAAGAATAAGAAATAAACGGTGTAAATTAATTTGAATTTAAATCGAATTTTTCTCCAGTAACTTTAAAGGACGTCCTTCTATTTCGTTGGTGCAATAATTCTTTCTCCTCGTTTGAATTTTGTGCTTCTATATAAGTTTCTGTTAATAAAATTTTTTCTCCGTTCTCATTGTAAAGGGCCTGTTTGTCAGCACCAGTCAAGAAATTAGGTTGCGCTTCGCCGTATCCTTCTGGTATCAAACGTCTTGTTTCAATTCCCTTTGAAATTAAATAATCAACACATGATTTTGCGCGTCTTCTTGATAAATCAAGGTTATAATTATCACTTCCACGCGCGTCAGTATGTGAATTAATATCCACGATTAAGTTATTATTCAATATGAGGAATTCATATATTTTATCCAATATTTCCATTGAAATTGGACGTAATTTATCAGAATTAAAATCGTATTCAATCCCTTCAATTTCAATTTCACCACTAGGAATTGGGTTAAGGTAAAAATCTTGTGTCAATGAAGTTGTTTCTGTAATTGTTGATGTATTAATACTTGCGGCATCAGCAAAATAACCTTCCTTCTGTGCTTTGATAAATAATTCCCAGCCTTGTGTGAGTTCTTTCTCATAAAAACCTAAGCTATCTGTATCTAAAACAAAAGAATTGAATTCTCCTTTAACATCTTTAAAAGTGAGGGAAGTATTGGGAAGTATGTCATTTGTTGCAGCATCATAAGCATAACCACTCAAATAGATATGTATAGGTTCATTGGTAACTTCATATATATCATAACAATGACCATTATCACAAGGCTCTCTGTCACTCGCGAAAAATCCTTTCAATAATTTTTTATCCCAAATGAGATAGGCGTCATCTTTACTTGAATTAATAGGTAATCCTAAATTAACCGGAGTCATATAAGCATAGCTTTCTTTGTCGTACGAACTTTTGTAGACATCAAGTCCTCCAATCGAATTATGTCCATTTGAACTAAAAAAGAGCGTTGATGAGGTTTCGTGAAAAAATGGTGTCACTTCATCCAAATCTGAATTAATAGGGAATCCTAAATTTTCAGCTTCTCCAACTAAATTGCCTAATTCATCTATTTTTATTTTCCAAAGGTCCATGCCTCCTTGACCACCCGGTCTATTACTAGAAAAATACAATGTTTGACCATCCATAGAAACAAATGGATGAATACTTTTAAAACCAGAAACATTTACTGCAGCATCTAATTTAAAAGATTCGTAAAATTTGAAGTCAACCATCCTTGCTAAATAAATGGATTGATCTTTTCTAATATCATCACTCCAACGCGTATAAAAAACGACATTGTTATTCGTGATACTTGATGCAGCATCGTGTTGTGCAGTGTTTAGTGGCCTTCCAAAGTTCGTCGCTTTTTCCCATGTGCCATCTTCTTTTTGCTCTGCCCAGTAGATATCACATAAATATTCTGATTGTTGCTCAGGAGTTAAAATTACACCACCTGGACGAGCACTTGAAAACATCAACCTATTTTCTCTACCAAAGTACATTGGAGCAAAAGCTGATGTACCTTTATTAAATACTGTTGTATCTGCCATTTGAATGACAACTTCTTGTTTAAGGTTGTCCGAGTTTAAGGCATAAAAACATCCAGTTATAGAAAGTTGTGCACTGCGTAAAAGTGAATCAGTATAATTCTCTGATTTAATATATTTCTCAAATGAAGTCATGGCCTCATCATACCTTTTGTTATTCATCAATGCATTTGCATAAAAGAATAGATCATTAGGATAAGATTCCAGTTGAGAAGTCTTTTCAAAGAAATCAACAGCATGTAAATAGTCAAATGTTTTTTGATAACACATGGCAATTTGATGATTGATATAGTCACCTAATGGAATCATTTTGGAGCTATCAGCTTGAATTCCTTTCTTTGGTAGTTTTTGATTCGTAACTTCAATTTCATAAGGTAAAACCATTGACCCTAATCCAATAGAATCATTCATAGCCTTCTTATAATACGTCAAAGCATTATAGTAGTCTTCTTGTTCGTAAAAATTATCAGCATTGAACATCCACACCTTTTTGGATTGAGAAAAGCATTGAAGACTTACAAAACAAAGAATAATAAAAAGTAAATTTTTCATAGAAATTCTAATTGACACAGAAATTAAAGACGAGGACATATTTTTTCAACTTTCGGCTTATTCTTTTGATGCATATAAGTAAAGGATAATTCAAAACCACCTTTGCCAGAAGAAACTGTTGATAAGCTTGACAAATTGATATCATAGGCCAATTTTACAATCATATTTTCTTTTTTAACTCCAAACGTTGCAATCATCGCATCTTTGTTGCGATAGATTAACCCAGCCAACAAATACGTTTCACTGCCTTTTAGGAAATATCCAGCTTCAACAGAATAGGTTTGCTCACTAAATTTTCTTTGTTGCATGATTAATACTTTTGGAAGTAAATAGAACAATTCTGTAATATTTACTCTTGATCCAACGTGCAAATAATAACGAATCGGCAAACGATTGTCCTGGTTGAAAAATGATTCCTTAGGCTTTAATAAGTTGAATATAGATAACCCAATAAAAGGATTGAGTTTGCTTTGTTGCTTTGAGAAGTAATATAAAACACTTGCGTTTACAACTGGTACAATCATTTTTTGAGCACCAAACGTTTCAACTGATGAAATTGAATTATCAAATTCACCCCCATTATTTATAGTGTATTGGTTGTTGAAAGACAACAATTGATATTCCAATGATTTCTGCATTGCGCCTGCTTGAATTCCAAACGAAATGTTATTTATTCGGCGACGATCTAAAGGCATGTTGTAAGCTGCAGAAACTAAACCTTGTAAAACATTAAAATTACCATATCCAGCACGAAAGTTATTCACTTGTAATCCAATACCCCATTTCCCTATAGGCATATCAAAACTGAGTAATGCAGATGTATAAGGCTTGAAGTTAACAGATTTCCATTGTGTTCGGTACTGAGCATGTAATCTCCAATCTCCAGAAAATACGCCAGTTAAACCTGAGTTTAAAAACATTGGAGCAGCATCGTACATAGACAAGTGAGCATCTTGTGATTTAGCTTTTTGCGTGAACGAGAATAAGAGAATAATTAAAAAATATTTTTTCATAATTAACGCATTAAGGTTACATCACCTGATTTCTTAATAATTTGTCCGTTGAACATCTCTACAACAAAAGTCCAAGTGTAAACTCCTAATGGAGATTCTTCACTTAAATACATCCCGTTCCATCCTTCATTCGCATCCGTCGATGCATAAATTAATTGACCCCAATTATTATAAACTTTGAAATCAACCGTTTTAAAAGGACCGCCACGAATAATAAAAAGATCATTTTCAGTATCTCCATTTGGTGTAAATCCTGTTGGTAAAACTGGCAACAAAGCAATTGAGATTAAAGATGTGGTAGTGTCCTGACAACCATTGATATCAGTAACAATTAACGTGATCATAAAGTCACCACCATTTTCATAATTGTGAATTGTATTTTGATTATTAGACCCTTCACCATCACCAAAATTCCAATACCAATTATTCAATTGATTTCCTGTTGAAATATCAATGAAATTAACATCCTCTAATACAAGAGCAGGATTTGGATTAATTGTAAATGCCGCATCTGGTCGTGGGTTGACTGTAATGTTATTTGTTACAGTTCCTTCACAACCTAAGTTTGAAGTAGCAGTTAAGGTAACTGGATAAACACCTGAATTTATAAAATTATAGATTGGGTCTTGCAATGTACTTGTGCTAGAACCTTCAAAAGTGTACAACCATGATACAACAGATCCAGTTGAAATGAAAGAGGCGTCCGTAAATGGTGTAAGCGTATTTTCACAAAGGGTTGGATAGTTAAACAAGGCAATTGGCAAAGGATTGATTGTCACAGGATATGTTATGGTGTCAAAACATCCATTACTTGAACCAACAATTAATACTGCGTCATAACTGCCACTTCCAGCATATGTATGCAAAGGATTATTGGTAATAGAATTTGTAAAATCTCCAAAATCCCAATCCCAACTGCTGATTGGACCATTACTTGATAAATCAGTGAATGCTGAATTTACACCTTGACAAACAACATTTACTGAAAAATCAGCAGTTGGCGCTTGTTTAAAAACCACAAATAATGTATCATTTGAAGGAACACATCCAAAAACACTACTTGTCGAAAGGATTAAATTCACCCCACTATTCAAAATATCTGATGCTGAAGGATAATATAGTGCATTTAAGCTAGCATTATTAGGACTAAATGAACCAGCTCCCATTGTTGCCCAAGAAACAGTCGGGTTAATCCCAGATATTGAACCGTTCAACTGTACTGGTTCATTGTCACAAAAAGCTTGATTAATTCCAGCATCTACTGTTGGAGGGTCAATAAAAAATATTCTCAACGAATCTTCTTCGATTGGACAAATACCTGTTGTAGCTAAATAGATATCTATAAAACCAGCTGTCGTGTCAATGGGACTAATTGTATAAAAAGTTGAAAGCACATTAGGATTCGTAATTGTCCCTACTCCATTTGTTGTCCAAACTGTTCCAAAACCAGCAGTTGCAGTTCCTGTTAACGCAAGTCCAGCAAAATTAGAACAGATTGAATCTGCTGAGGTAATTGTTACAACAGGCTGAGAAATAATTGATATTTCTAAACTATCTTGAACTGCCAAACAGTTACCATTATTTGTAGATGTTAAAGTCATTACAATAAGACCACTTAACGTATCATCTGGACTAATTAAATAATCTGTAACGAGATTCGATTGACTTGGTGAATAAGACCCGGTTCCTGAAGAAGTCCAAATACCTGTTGTTGATTCGCCCGTTATACTTCCGTTTAAACTTGCAGCCGTTGAACTTGAACATAAAGCTAAATTTGCTCCAGCAATAACTAAAGGAGCATCTGTAAAATAGATTACGATTGTGTCTGCATCATTCGGGCATGAGAAGAAACTTCCTGCAGATGTTAAAAATAAGGCAACACTATCAGCGGCTAAATCTGCTGGAGAAGGAGAATAAGAAGTAGTTAATGAACCACTATTACCAAATGAACCTCCAGTTCCTCCAGACCAAGTGGCTGCAGAGGCAAAATTCACACTTCCACTTATAGGTATTGGCCCAACATTGTTCTTACAAAATGAATTATCACCGCCAGCTCCAACAACAGGAGATTGAATAAATGAAACTACAACTGTATCTCTAACAGGTGTACAATTTCCTGTAGAACTTAATACGAAAGTCAAATAACCTTGAGAATAATCACTTGGAACTGGCGTATAAGTTGTAGAAAGATTTGTTGGAGTTGCTAAAGCACCTGATCCATCTAGAACGCTCCAAATACCAGTTGTTGCTCCACCAGTTACTGAGCCTAACAAATTAATTGAAGGTTCGCCATTACATAAAATGGTGTCATTTCCTGCTTCTGTATAAACTCTGCGCAAGAAAGAAGACATATAATGGTACAAACAACCTGTATTTGTATTTCCATTTATAATTCCTAGTGCAAAATTATTTGTTGAATTTGTTAAAACATTCGATGATCCAGATGGAACTTGTCCAGTTGTGTATGTTAATTGAGCTGCTTTCCATAAACCTGCCGTCCCTGGAACAATATTAAAACTCGCTGCAGGAACTAATGCAGGACTTCCATTCAAAAGAAAAGAGCCTTCAGAACCAGTCGGACAAAGAATATTAATTGAGAAAAGCTGTGGATTTGTTCTAGGGAAAGTAACAATATCTGACCCTGCACAATTCAAAGGAGGAAGTAAAGCTTCACCTAATTCACAACCATATCCGGCCATGTGCAAAACATATACAGGTTTGTCGGTTTGAATATGGGTCCTCGGCTGAGCGAGTTGATATCGATACGTATCACCTTGATTTAAAAGTACTGTTGTAATCGCTCCATCATTGATTGTTACAGTTGTGAAATTAGCCGTTGCAGTTACAAAAAAAGATTCTTCAGAACCAGGATTTAAAAAACCTCGAAGAACAATATATTCAGTTCCGATAACATCTGTTGGAACAATTTGATCCCCCATTAAATCATAACAGCCCCCTCCTCCAGAAGGATTAACAGAATCATCTGCAACTGTTACAGAAATTGGTTTATTTGCAACCACGATTGAACCTGCTAAATTGTTACCCAAAACACTGGTAGTTTGAACCATATTTTGAACTGTGTAGGTATTCCCTTTAAAAGGCAATGTAACTGAATATGTAACATTGGCAGGATGCCCACCAACAACATTGCATCTAGGAGTAATATATATAATTGTATTATCTTCAGTTGCAACAATGTTTATTTGCTGATAGGGCTGTTCTATTGTGCCACTTCCATCAAGATCAGTGGTCAACAATTTATTGTTCCACCTTGTTTGAAATGGTGTTACAAATTCTAATCCAATACCATTTTGACCTTTTAAAGAGAAGGTTTCAGCATTGTTGTATTGAGGTGCTCGAGTGATTACGTCATAAACAACGGTAATAGGGAAGTCTGATGTAATTTGAAATCCACTATTGGCAACAACGTTAGCTGGTTTGGTTTCAATTGCTGCCATCATGAAATCAACATTTTTTGAAAACAAGGAGTTTGCAGGAATCAGAATAGTTGTATCGTAACCCGTTCTCGGCATTCTTAATCGAACCGATGTAGGATTACCAAATGTAGAAAAATGAAAAGCAATCGGATCTCTCCACCAATGATCTGGTGTAACCCAAGGTGCAGCAAACCAAAAAGATGTATCGATTTGTGCTTTAACTTCCTTTGCACTTATAAATAAGACAAATAGGGAAATAAATAATGTTTTTGAATAACGCATAGTATACTTTTCTATCAATTAGATTTTTCCTTTTCTTCCATTGTTTTCTTCATCTCCTCCATAATTGAGTTGTTGAGTTTATCATCTTGTTCATCCAGTGTAGGACGTTTTTTAGTGATAATAAATGACAACATAATTTCATGAGACCCAGAATTATATTTTCTTATTTTGGACATTGAATAATCATATCCATAACCAATATTAAAACGTTCCTTAATCATCATTCCAAGCGAAACACCTATTGCATCGTCAGAGCGATAAATTAAACCAAGCCAATATTTTGAATTAAAGGTGCCTTTTAACATACCTGTAATTTGAACCGGAACTGGTTTGTTGTACTTTATCATCAAACTTGGCTGTAATTCAATTTTTTTCTTTTTGAAAAGGTAGTTATACCCAACAATTCCATTAAAATGAAAAGCTAAACTTGAATTATATGTGGTGAATTGAATTTGCTTGCCCAATAAATGTTGAACAGATCCCATTACAAAGAATTTTTTAGAATACAGATTGAATCCAGCATTAACATCAACTGCATTAGCAGAATAAACAGTTCCCGTCAATAACTCATCCCCTGGATCAGCCAAAATTGCATCATACAAACGAACACGGTATTGAATAAAACCTGGTTGAATACCAAACCCAAGCTTCACCGTTTTTGACAGTTTGAAATGTTGCGCATAATTAAGATAAATACCCGTTGTATTGGTTAAACCCGATTTTTCTGAAATGATTGACGCTCCATAACCTACTTTTCCTTTATTGTTTAAAGAACCATAAAAATTTGCATTCATGTTTACTGGCGCTTCTTCAAAACCAACCCATTGATTGCGATAGTTTATGTTCGCAACATGTACATTTTTACTCCCAGCAATAGCCGGATTGTAGTAATAATCATTCATCAAAAAATTTGAATAAACTGCTTGCTGTTGCGCTTGAAGATTGTTCACTAACAACATTAATACGATAAGATTAAATAATGTTTTCATATGCTTATTTGCCATTTTTTAATACTAATAATGCTCCTTTAAATTGATCAACCTCTAAGTTGGCGTTGAGTGTTATGACATAATAGTAGTTCCCATCGGCTACAAATTCATCATTGTATTTTCCATCCCACCGAACAGAATATCCTTCAGAAAAGAATATTTGTTGACCCCATTGGTTATATATTTCAACTGTAGCTTCTGGAAATAAGATGGTAATGAAGTCTAGTTTCCAAACGTCATTTTTATCATCCCCATTTGGTGAAATAGCATTTGGAATTAACGTACTGATTTCAGTAGTGACCGTGTTTATAGTTACTAATGTAGAAGTACTATCATAACAACCTAAGGCCCCATAGACAAATTGAGTAACCACGTATTGACCATTTTGGAAATAGGTCGTATTTGGGTCTTGTAAAATACTCGTTTGTAGGTTTCCAAAGTCCCATTGATAAGAACTTGCAAAGTACGATGTGTCAACAAAATTGAAAAATGCACCGACATTCATACCATTTGAAGTGTTATAATAAAAACCAGCTATCGGAATTTCAGGAACGTTAATTATTTGAACAATCGTGTCTTTGCAATTATTTACAGTTGAAATGATATGAGTAATCGTATAATTTCCTGCCCCATTAAATAACTGAGTTGCGTCTTGTGTGACAACAGTGCCTTGTCCCCCAAAATCATAATACCAATAATCCACAGCATCAACAGAGGTTGAATTATCTGTAAAATCTATAATTACTTGATTGTTAGGACATCCTGCATCATATGTGAAATTTGCAACTGGAAGGGCATAAACATTTACTGAGATTGTTGTTGTGTCCGTGCAACCAACACTTGATGTGGTAATTAGTTGAACTGGAAAAACGCCGGCTGTCAAGAATAAATGTGATGGACTTTGCGCAGTAGAAATATTTCCATCTGTAAAATCCCAATCCCAGTTTGTAATCGCACCATAACCAGGCAACGAAAAATCAAGGAATGTTGTCGTATTATTTAAACATACATTTGTTCCACTAAAATTAGAAAAAGGGGATGCTACAAAATTTATTTGTACAATATCATTGACCACATTACACGTTCCATTATTCGTTGATGTAAGCGTTAAGACAATTGCACCAGCTGTTAGTTCAGCAGGAGTAGGTGTATAGATTGCATTTAGTGTCGCGTTGTTAGCGGTATATGTTCCAGTACCACCCGACCAAATTCCTGTTGTAGTGGCGCCATTAATAGTTCCATTTAAATTTATGGAGACATCATTTGAACAAACTAGTTGATTTATTCCTGCATCAACAACAGGTGAACTTGTAAATTGAACAAGCAAACTATCAAAAACTGGTAGACAATTCCCATTTGATGTTGATTCCAAATAAAGTAATACTTCTCCAGCAGCAATATCATTTGCACTCGGTTGGTAACTTGTAATCAGTGAAATATTATTTGGCAAAAAGAATCCATTTCCAGCTGTAGTCCATTTTCCAGTAGTACTAGAACCTGAAACGGAGCCAGATAAATTGATTATTGGGTTGTTTGAACAAACAATCAATGTGTCAGGACCAGCATCCACAATGGCTTGAGAAGTAAATGTTACAATCATCGTGTCAATAGAAGTATTACAAGATCCAAAATTCGTCGATGTCAAAAAGAGTTTCACAAAACCAATTGAAATATCTGTAGCAGATGGTAAATAAGTAGCATTTAACGTCGAAACATTAGGAGTAAAAGTTCCTGTTCCCATTGTCCCCCAATCTCCAGTAGCCGCGCCCCCACTTACGGTACCATTCAATAAGATGATTGAATTGTTCGAGCAAGCAGTTTGATCTGCAGATGCATTTGCTATAGGAGAAGGACTAACATATAGTATAAGCGTGTCTTTTTGAACTGGACAAGGTCCTGTAGAACTTAAAATTAATTGAATTGGTGTGATTAAGGTATCCAAAGGGCTAGGAACATAATTATTAACCAATGTTGTGGTGCCGCTTGAAAAAGTTCCGTAACCAGTGCTACTCCAGATTCCAGTTACCGAACCACCACCAACAATGCCATTTACTGCAAATGCAACATTGGCACAAATTGTATCATCAATTCCCGCATCAACAAAAGGATATGAATTGAATTCGGATAAATATGCATATTCTGAACCATTTCCTGAATTCCCAGACGTAATTCCTAAACCAAATACATCCCCAGTATTTTCTACAATGTTGTAACTATTTAAAGGAACATCGAGAGTAGAAAAGTGAATTTTTGCTACTTTAAAATTCCCCGAAGTGCCAGGAACAGTTGAAAATTGACCAGCGGTTATTAATCCTGGATTTCCATTTAATATGAATTGATTTTCAAATCCTGCACGCGTGTAAAGGATTAAACCTAAAGAATCAGCTGAACTTCTTGTAAAGGCGGTTGAATAGGTTCCAGCACAAAATAAATTTGGAACTTGTGCTAAACTTGATTCACAGCCATATCCTGACATGTGAAGGACATAAACAGGTTTGGTAGTTTTAATGTAATTAATATCTTCCGTTAATGTGTACTCGTAACTCTCGCTCCAATTGATTAATGTTGAAGTAGTGCCTGAATTATAAACGGAAACATTCGTTGCATTTTGAGTCGCAAGAATATACACTTTATCGTTTCCAGAAGTTCCTTTATGAATAATGTAATCTGTACCAATAACATTGGCATTTGTAATTTGATCTCCAGCCGCATTGTTACACAACCCATTACTCAAAGCCCCATCGAAAATTGTCACAGCAACATCCTTATTAGCGGAAATAATAGAACCAGCAAGAGATGAAGCACCAGTTGAATTCATGTCTCTTGCGCTATAAGTCTGACCTTTGTTTAAAGTAATTGAAAAAGTAGTATTTATTACATGCCCTGTAATGGCTGTTCTAGGAGTGATCAACACTGTTGTATTGTCTATTGTTGCAACTATTTCAATGGATGAAAAAGAAACTGGAGCAGTTACAGCCGTATTTAAGGCTTTTTGAAATGGGGTATAAAAATTTGTTCCAAGCGCTTTTGTCCCTTTTAACGAAAACATTTCTTTATTACTTGCTGCGCGAAGTTCATAATACGCAGAAATATTCGCAGTAGAGGTTATTTTTAATCCATTATTGGAAATTACATTTCCTGCTGGACTTTCAATTTGTGCTAAAAAAGCAGTTAAATTGATACTGTCAACAGAGTTTGCTGGAAGCGTAAGTACAATTGGGATAAATGCCCCATTTGCAGGTTGGCTAACAGTAACCGTTGCGGCTTGGTCATACGATAAAAAACGCAAGAAAACTGGGTTATCTCCACTTCCAGAAGAAATTGCAGGCGCAGCAAACCAAAATAGGGTATCTATCTGAGAAATAGCTGAAAAAGACAAGGATGAAGTGAATAGAATGATGAAAATATTCCTAAGAATTTTCATTGAATTGTGAGGTTTAGTGACTATTTAATCTAAAATAAAAGTTCAAGTGCGTAAATTTAGTCTATTTGTACCAATAATAAAAAAAAATATATGCTATTGGTCTGAAAAATAATAATAAACTAAGCCCAATTTTATTTTTTATAATGAAAATGAAACGTCAACTTAATTGATTTCAATTACATTTGTTTATCAAAATTGATTTTAAAATGAGTTCGCATCAAGGAAATTTAAAAATTTACAATAGCTTATCAGGTCAAAAGGAAAAGTTTGAGCCTATTCAAACAGGTTTCGTTGGAATGTATGTCTGTGGACCAACCTTGTATAGCGAACCTCACATGGGGAACATGCGAACGTTCATCAATTTTGATATGATCTTTCGTTACTTACTTCAATTAGATTACAAAGTGAAGTATGTTCGAAATATTACGGATGCTGGACACATCACAAATAGTGCTGGTGATGAGGTTGATAGTATCGGTAAAGCTGCAAAATCAGAAAAAATGCAATCCTTGGAAATTGTGTATAAATACAATGTGAAATTTCAAGAATTGCAGCGCATTTACAACTTATTACCTCCAAGTATAGAACCAACCGCAACCGGACATATTCAAGAACAAATTGAGCACATCGAGAAAATTATTGAAAATGGTTTTGCTTATGTTGTGAATGGTTCTGTCTATTTTGATGTGAAAAAATACAGTGAGAAATTCGAATATGGGATTTTGAGCGGTAGAAAAGTTGATGAATTGGCCGAAGAGACTAGAACCTTGAATGCACAAGGCGAAAAACGTTTTTTTGCTGATTTTGCACTTTGGAAAAAAGCGAATCCTGAAGATATGCAAATCTGGCGTTCTCCTTGGGGAAATGGAAATCCAGGGTGGCATATTGAATGCACTGCGATGAGTACGAAGTATTTGGGCAACCATTTTGATATTCACGGTGGTGGGATGGATTTGAAATTTCCACATCACGAAGATGAAATAGCACAAAATTGTGGTTCACTTGGTTGTACTCCAGCGAAATACTGGATGCATGCCAATATGCTCAATGTGAATGGTCAAAAAATGAGTAAATCCTTGGGAAATTTTTTCTTACCAAAAGAAATTGTTGAAGGAACAACAGCATTATTCGATAAACCGTATAGTCCAAACGTGATTCGCTTTTTCATGATGCAAGCGCATTACCGCAGTAATTTAGATTTCACACAAGATGCGTTGAATGCTGCAGAAAAAGGGTTTTCTCGCTTATCAGATGCACTTCAATTAATTGATAAATTAACCGTTTCTCCAACTTCTTCCTTTGACGTAAAAGACTTAATTACAAGTTTTTATGCTGCTATGGACGATGATTTTAACGCGCCAATCTTGATAGCAAATTTATTTGAAGCTGCAAAGCGTATTAATTTGATCAACGATGGAAAAGACACCATCACAAAAGAAGACCTTTCATTACTTTCTACTGAAATGAATCGTTTCCTCCAAGACGTTTTGGGAATTGAGATAGGTGTCACTAACAGTGATTCCAAGCTTGCTCCAGTGATGGATTTAGTAATTGATTTGCGGCAACAAGCACGCGACAATAAAGATTGGTCAACCTCTGATAAAATCCGTGATGGTTTGGCAACTGCTGGAATCGTGATTAAAGACACAAAAGACGGTACAAGCTGGAGTTAATAGCACATTAATTTAAAAAATTTGTCACTTGATGGCGTATCAGTCTTACGCGAATTCCAATTTCTTGTCGGTATAAATTTGTCTGAATTCCATTCTGTGTCGAACTAAAAATCGGCGTAAATCCCCTTCGATAAAAAACATCGTATTGCCGTGTTTTGCTTTTAGCATGTTTTCCCATCGATTTTCGAAAATGATAAAACGAAAACCCAATTTGACCAGCTATTTCGCCAAAACTTTCATTTGGGACAGCACGTGTACCAAGCATGTAATGGTATTCAGGTCCAGCAATTAAGCCCAACGAAAGGTAATGACAACCGCCCAAAACCCTTCTGCCATTGAGTAATTTCAACAGTTGCTTATCAAACAACAATGATGCATCTAAAATATGTGCATTCTGAAATGGAAGAAGTGCATTTTCTCTTCCTGTGATATTTTGACCCCGGTTAAACGTATAGCCAACAGAAGGATAAATTCCAGGCACGAGCATGTGCACCAATCCAATACTTCCCGATAAATTATTTAAACCTGAATTCAACGGTTTTTCATTTAACTGAGAAATCGGTTGCCCTGCAAAATAAATCCCAAGGTTTTTCCCCGTTCTTTCATAAATTTGTCCAAATGAATGGCACGATACCAAAAGGATTGCGGTAATTAATTTTCCAGTTTTCATAAGCGTATTTTTAGTAATCGAAGCAGGCGCTGAAAGCATTAAAAAAAGTGGTGGAAAGAGATTATTCCATTTTTTCTTTTCCTTTAGCGATAACGTAAGGGGAATTAAAGGTTACGGAAATAAGACGTTTGAGACGCCATTCTAGGAACGGCGAGGAACAGGATAACTTGAAAAATCTTATTTTTTTCCCATTTTCTTTACGTATTTTTGAAACAACGCATTGTTGATCTCATTTATGAAAGTAGTTTTTTTAGACACCGTACACGAAATTTTGGCAACACGCCTTACGAGTGAAGGATATAAGTGTGTGGATGCAACAACTTTTAGCAGAGAGAATTGTCTGGAAGAAATCAGTGATGCTGTTGGAATTGTCATTCGTTCGCGGTTTACTATGAATGAAGAGTTTCTGCAATTCGCCCCAAATCTAAAATTCATTGCGCGTTCTGGTGCCGGAATGGAAAATATTGATGAACGTTATTGCAAAAAACGGGAAATTGATTTGTTCAATGCGCCTGAAGGAAACAGAAATGCAGTCGGTGAACATGCATTGGGAATGTTATTGAGCTTGATGCGAAAAATGCATTCTGCAGATCGAGAAGTACGAGCGGGAAAATGGGACCGTGAAGGAAATAGAGGAGTGGAATTAGATGGTAAAACAGTTGGAATCATTGGTTTTGGAAATAATGGAAAGGCATTTGCAAAAAAACTCCAAGGTTTTGATGTTAAGTTGATGGCTTACGACAAATACAAAAAGAATTTTGGGGATCACTTTGTCATGGAATGCACATTAAATGCGCTCTTGAAAAATGCAGATGTAATCAGTTTCCATATCCCCCAAAATCAAGAAACGATTTATATGGCAAACGATCAGTTTTTTAATAAAATTGAAAAATCCATCTTTTTATTGAACCTTTCACGCGGAAAAATTGTTGAAACAGCCGCTTTAGTGAAAGCATTAAAATCTGGGAAAGTGATTGGAGCAGGATTAGATGTTTTAGAATATGAAAGAACTAGTTTTGAATCCTTTTTCGAGCAAGAATTACCTGAAGAATTTACTTATTTATTAAAATCAGATACTGTTTTATTTACGCCTCACATTGGTGGCTGGACCCAAGAAAGCTATTATAAATTAAGTGCTGTTTTAGCCGATAAAATTCTAGAAAAATACGCCATTGAAAAATGATTCTTTCAACAAATAACTTAAACCATTATCCCCCTTCTGCGTTTTTCTGCCCTTTCTGCGGGAAAAACTAAAATCCCATTACCCAACTATGTGTTCTATGTACCACTTCGATAAACTCAGTGCATCGCTATGTGGTTGAAAAATGAATCCCGGTCCCTACCTATGTGTCCTAATGTACCACTTCGACCCTTCGATAAACTCAGGGGAGTCCAACTCAGTGCATCGCTATGTGTTTGAAATTATAAGTGATGAGTTACAAGATGTAAGTGATCTTTTTACCTATGTGTCCTATGTGCCTATGTGTTTAAATTTATGAATTACAAGTTACAAGTTATCATTTTACCTATGCACCACTTCTACCCTTCGATAAACTCAGGGGAGTCCAACTCAGTGCATCGCTATGTGTTTCAAAAGATAATCTGTCCCTAACTATGTGCCCTATGTCTCTGTGTTTCAAAAAACGAATCCTAGTTCAGACAACTTTCCCTAAATATGATACAAAAGCATCCCCACAGAAAAGTAGATAAATAACCCAACAATGTCATTTAACGTTGTGACGAATGGCCCGGTAGCCAATGCTGGATCTATTTTGTAATGATTGAGCACCAATGGAATAAGTGTTCCGAAGATTGCCGCAAAGATGATCACAACAAATAAGGAAATACTTACTACAATTCCCAAAGTTGAGTTTTCAAAAACAGTTGCAATTCCATAAATTAAACTTGCCAATATCAATCCATTGACCAAACCAACAAGTGCCTCTTTGGAAATCTTAGATAAAATACTTCCAAATTGGTCATTTCCTTTAGCCAGAGATTGCACAACTATCGCCGATGATTGCACACCAACATTTCCACCCATTGCGGTAATTAACGGAATAAAAAAGGCCAAAGCTGGAACTTTTGATATTCCTAATTCAAAACTAGAGATGAGCTGTGCACCAAGTGTTCCGCCCAACATGGCAATTAATAACCATGGAATTCGTGCACGCGTCATTCTCCAAACACTAAAGTTGGATTCAATTCTTTCAGAGATACCAGAAGCTAATTGGAAATCTTTGTCAGCCTCTTCTTTGATGACATCCACAACATCATCAAGTGTAATTCTTCCTACAAGTTTATTTTGTAAATCGACAACAGGAACAGAAACCAAATCATATTTCTCCATGACTTTGGCAACCTCTTCATTGTCATCACTTGTTTTTACAGAAATAATATTTTTATCAGAATAGAGGTCAATTATTTTAGTCTTAGGGCTAGCAAATAAGAGTCTTTTTAAGGATAAAACCCCCACCAATTTATTGAAATCGTCAACAACATAAATAGTATAAACTTTTTCAACATCTTCTGCTTGTCTGCGTAATTCAACCAAACAACGATTTACGGGCCAATTTAATTTTGCTTGAATGAACTCTTTTTGCATTAATCCACCAGCTGTGTCTTCGTCGTAACTCAATAAGTCTACAATATCTTCCGCAGCTTCATCATCCTCCATTTGAGAGATGACTTCTTGAATTTGTTTGTCAGAAAGTTCACCAAGGATATCGGCAGCATCATCTGAATCTAAATTTTCAAGTTGGTCGGCAATTTCTTTGGAAGAGAGAGAAGCAAGAAAGCGATCTCGAACATCTTCTTCTAATTCCATCAATACATCCGCTTGAACTTCTTCGTCAAGCTGAAAATAAATGTGTTTTGCCTCTTCGTTTGATAACTTATCTAGGATTTCAGCTATATCCGCAAAGTGCAACTCAAAAACATGTTCTTTAATCCAAAGTAAATCCTGCTCCGCTATTTTTTTGCGAAGTATTTCAAGAAATTCTTTGGTTAATTCAAAACGCATTTGAGTAATTTTCCTCAAAGATAGACTAATTACTTTTTATAGAACTTCAATTTCAATTCAAAATGCAGTTCTATGTGCTGAATTGCAGAAGAAAAACGATAAATCCACGTACTTTTTACGAAAGATTAATATTCGTTCAAGAAAATTTAATTGTGTTTTAAAAACTTTAAGCTAAAGAACTATCTTTGTCCACAACAATTAACAAGAAGTGGTATGGACTATTTTTTTGCGCATTTATTTGAAGCTTTTCATCTACCCTTAAGGAATCCAGTCCTTGTATTTTCCTTGTTGTTGTTTATTATCTTATTGTCTCCAATTATTCTCAGAAAAATTAAAATTCCAGCGATTATTGGGTTGATCATTTCTGGTGTAATAATAGGTCCTCATGGATTTGGTTTAATTGGTCCAGAGCACATGAAGGCAGAAGGTTCAATTAAACTATTTTCAACTATTGGGTTGTTGTACATCATGTTCATGGCTGGTTTAGAGCTAGACATGAATGAATTTAAAAAATACCTGAATAAAAGTATCACTTTTGGTGGATTGACCTTTTTTGTTCCTATTGCGCTTGGATTTCCACTTTGTTACTATGGTTTAGGATTGTCTCAAACAGCAAGTTGGTTAACAGCGAGTATGTTTGCAACGCATACGTTAGTTGCTTATCCAATTGTTTCGAAATTTGGTTTGACAAAAAACAAGGCTGTTGCAATTACGATTGGTGGAACAATTTTAACAGATACAGCTGTACTTATTATTCTTGCAGTAATTACAAGTTCGGCGCAAGGAAACTTGGATGGTTCATTTTGGTTGCGTTTAGTTACCTCCTTGACTATATTTTCAATCATTATGTTTTTCCTTATTCCAAAGGTTGCACGCTGGTTTTTCAGGAAGCTCGACAGTGAAAAATCATCTCAATATATTTTTGTGTTATCAATCGTGTTTTTTTCTGCCTTTCTTGCTGAAGTGGCAGGTGTTGAGCATATTATTGGGGCCTTTGTCGCTGGTTTGGTATTAAATCGCTTGATTCCTCATAATTCAATCTTGATGAATCGAGTGGAATTTATCGGAAGCTCACTGTTTATTCCGTTCTTTTTGATTTTTGTTGGAATGGTCGTTGATTATAAGGTCTTTTTCAGTGGCACTTGGCCGTTAATTATTGCGGGTGTTTTAACAACGTTTGCAATTTTTAGTAAATGGTTGGCGGCTTTCTTGACACAAAAGATTTTTAAAATGACAAAAACAGAACGTCAAATAATCTTTGGATTAAGTACTTCTCATGCTGCAGCAACGTTGGCGATTATCATGGTTGGATTTCAAAATAAAATATTGGATATTAACATTGTAAATGGAACCGTTTTACTGATTCTATTTACGTGCATGGTAGCCTCCTTTGTAACAGAAAATGCAGGTAAAAGATTGTTAATTGAATTAGCTGAGAAAGGGGACGATGATCACACTGAAACACGTTTGCGAAACAAACATTTATTGGTCTGCATGAATGAATTGAAAGGAAATGAATCCTTGCTAGATTTTGCGTTGATGGTTTCTGATCCCAAAGTAATTAATCCTATTTCTGTTGTGAGCGTTTATCCAAATAATGAGGATGCTGAACGAATGATTCGTAAATCGCGGAAATCATTGGAAGAAATTGTGCGTCACTTTTCGGGGCACGAAGCTAAAATCAATACGATAGCAACAATAGACCATAATTTATCTTCAGGAATCTCGCGTGTTTCTAAAGAATTGGTTACAGATATTGTGGTCTTGAACGATAACCGTAAAACGAACTTGTTAAAACGAGTTGTAGGAGACGACCGGGACCATTTACTGGATGTTTGTGATAAAACAATCTTCTTTTGTCAATTTGATAAGCCATTTGTTTCTCACAATAAGATTATTGTAATTGCGCCACCAATGGCTGAATTGGAAAGTAGTTTTGCCTTGTGGGTGGAACGACTAATCAGACTTGGTAAAGAGTTGAATATTAAGTTAGAATTGTATGCTACCGCAGCAACGTATGAAAAGTGGCAGAAAGTAAGCGAAGCAAATAAAATAGCAATCGTAATCAAATCGATTGAAATTGAAGAAATTGATGATTTTTTCTTGCTCAATCAAAAGAAATCTGAAGCTGACTTATTGATTTTCTGTTCTGCTCGAAATGGTGGTATTTCCTATGCCTCCGGAATTGATTCGTTCCCCAATAAATTGGAAAAAGCATTTCCTGAAAATGACACTATCATCATTTATCCTTCCCAAAGTATAGTTGAAAATATGTTTGGTAATTATGAAGATATTGATGTGAGCGCTATAACTAAAGGGGTTGAAGCTATTCAGAAAATTGGGAAAGAGGTAGGAAGTATCTTTAAGAAAGGGAATCAATCTTAATTTGACTTTATTGCTTTACTGGGATTGAGGTCATAAATAAACTATAAAAAAAAGCAAAAAAAGTAACTCCAGTTTGTGTTTCTAATGTGTCTTCTAACATAAAAGTACTTGCGGCTACTAAGATGAACATTAACGGTAGAAAATTACATTTTTTCCAATGGTATTTTAAAAAGTTCAAAATCATCCAAATAAAACAGACAATTCCTAAAATCCCAAAACTAATCCAACTCGTTAGATAAGAATTGTGCGCACGTAACCTGTTATCTAGGTTTAATTTTGTTTTGTCTTTTGCATATTGTGCGTTAAAGGCAAGTTGAACATCTCCCGTTCCAACGCCAATAAACCAATTTTGTTGAATTATTTTTATTCCTGTCTTCCAATATTCTAAGCGTTGTAATAGGGAATGTCCATTTGGATTCCCTGAATGATACAATTGAAATTTTATACCATCAATTCGGGCAAATAAGCCACTTTTTGTTTCTTTAATTGTCGCAATTCCATGTTCAATATTATGAATGTCTTTTGCACTCAATTTTTGAAAATCAACTGAGTCTTTTCTGAGATTCAGTGAAGCCATGTATCTTAATAATGTATATGATATAACTTGTCCCTTTATATCCAAACTATCGTATGGAATAACAGATGTTTTTTTCCACTCTGTTCTCAATTCCTTTTCACAGACATACAAAAGTGGGGGTTTTCCGTCAATATATGTTGAGAATTCAGCATTGTGTTTGTATGGATTTCCTTGTGCCGTCTGTTTTGGAAGAGATTGTGTATTAATGACATGATTTTTTTGAAAAAATGGGATTAACAATGATAACGGACTTAATAGGATAGTCGCAGAGATCAGAATGGTAATCAATCCAAATTTCTTTGATTTCTTATAAGCTAAGTAAACAATGAAGGTTAATAGAACGATAACTAGAGCGAGCACACCTGAAATTATTTGGCTGAAATAAGTGTAATATATAAACCAGGTGAGAAGGGGTAAAAACAGCCATTTTTTTGTTGATTTAAGCTGTGTGAGATAATGTAAACAGACTCCAGCACCCATTGCTATTAATATTCCGTAGCGAATGTGGGAACCAAAAAGTGAAAGTGAACGGATGTCGTCATGAATTCGTGTGACAAACCAATTCTGATAGGATATGTAATTATAAATTGATGTAACGAAAAGGGTAACTATAAATAAACTCAATAATAGATTAAGTGCTTTTTGTGATTGAATTGGCTTAAAAACCAAAGCCATTGGAATGACAATTAATGGAAGTTTGATCCTTAAATCGTTAATAGCATATGAATAATCACTTGTCCAAATTAATGCAACGACATGTAATGCCCAAAAAACTGATATTAAGAGAAATAGTCTATTCGTTTTTGCTCGATCATAATACGCTTTGAAATTTCCTTCTAAAAGGATGTTTACAAAAAGAATTATAGTTCCTAAAGACAATAAAATCTTTGTCCAAGGCAAACCAGCAGCCAACAAGCTTAATCCAAATAAATGGAAATAGTCGTGGAAATTCTTACCGAAAACTCGGTTGAGCATATATAGTTTTGTTTTTGGGTAAATTCAGAACGACTATTTTCCCAAAATAGTATTATAAAGTGCATTATTTTTTAATAATTCTATCGCTTTAGCAATATTTTTATCAGTTCTAAAAGAATCAATTGCCCTACCTTTTTGAAAATAATACCTCGAAATGATTTCATTTTCAAGCATTATCTTGATTTCATCCTTGAATTTTTCTAAATCACGCTCCTTGGACGGTACAACTTTAGCCAATAATGCATCATATTCAGCTTTCGATTCGTCGTAATATCCTTCTTCTTCTGCCGTTTCTTTCATTTTCTTCAACATTTCTTCAGATGCAGTAGAGTAGGTAAACTCCTCTTTTAAAACATAAGCTTTGAAATCAGTATATTCTTGGTCAGTCAAAGAAAATGTTCCAGCTGCTGCAATTGTTGCATGTGTAGAGTGATATTTTGTCGCATAATTGAAAAGTAAATTGCTTGAATAAATTGTAGCTGTTAATCTACTGAAATCATCCAAAATTACTTCAACATCTGGTTCTATACCGCGACCATCAATTACATCACGACCATTTTTTGTTTTAAAAATTTTAATCAATGAATCTGGAATTTCCTTTGGTTTTACACCTGCCTCCTTTTCATAATATTCCAATCGCTGAACACATCTACCAGAAGGAGTGTAGTATTTTGCAATAGTCAATTTTACTTTCGATCCATATTTTAAATCATACGTTCTTTGAACAAGGCCTTTTCCATATGATGTTGAACCAATAATGACACCTCTATCCAAATCTTGAATACTACCTGCAACAATTTCACTTGCTGATGCCGAACCTTCATCCACTAATATTGTCAGAGGAATATTTAAATCTAAAGGCGCTTCCATTGTTTTGTACGTGCGGTTTTCTTCTGCAACTCTCCCTTTTGTTGTGACAACTATTTCATCCTTTTTAACAAAGAAATTCACGATTTTAACTGCTTCAATCAGCAATCCTCCGCCATTTCCTCTTAAATCTAGAACGATTTCTTTCATCCCTTGACTTTGGAGTTCTAAAAATGCAGTTTTAACATCTGAAGAAGCAGTTTGCGTGAAACTGTTTAATTTGATATATCCAATTGTTTCGTTTAACATCCCTGAATAGGGAACATCTGGTAACTTAATTTCATCCCTGGTAACTGAAATTATTTTCTTTCCAACATTTTCTCTTTCAACTTCAATCTCAATAGTTGTTCCTTTAGGTCCTTTTAAGGCAGATGAAACATCATCTGAAGGAATATTCACCATCGTTTTGCCATTTATTGAGATAATTTTATCCCCAGCCATTAACCCTGATTTTTCTGCTGGATTCCCTTCATAAGGCTCCGCGATAAACGTGAATTCTCCTATTTTTCTAATTAACGCTCCTATTCCGCCATATTGACCAGTTGTCATCAAACGGTAATCTTCAATATTTGATTCATGATAATAAACAGTGTAAGGATCTAACTCCTTTAACATTGCGTCAATCCCAACTTTTGATAATTTTCCAGTTTGAGGTTCATCAACATAGTACATTTCAAGGTGCTGATAGATTTGATCCATCAATTCCATGTTTTTGATTACTTCAAATCCATTGGATTGACTATGAGCTCCTAAAAGAAAAAATAAAGTGAATCCGATTGTCAAAATCGTTCTATTAGCTGACTTAATTAGTTGTTTCATTGGTTATTTCTTTGATAAGCTGTGTAAATAAGAGTGTTGTCTTTTTGAAAAGTATGTCATACGGAATTTCTTCTCGCGCCGTATAAATCATAAATAATGCCACTTGTTTCTTGTTCTCTAACAAAAACGGTTCTAAAATTAATTTATTCTTTCGAATTGCTTCACGCATCAAACGTTTTATTCGATTTCTATCGTGTGCTTTTTTGAAATTTCTTTTCGGAGCGGAAACAGTTATTTGAAAAGAAGCATCACTCGATAAAGGTATTAAGGAATAATGAATGAGAAATGGATAAGCTTTTACGCTCTTCTTTTCATCAAAAATGGATTGTATTACTTTTTGACTACAAAGTTTATATTCCTTACCGAATTTTTCGTTCATGTTGCAAATATATCAATACCAATGTCTAAAGAGAAAGGTAATTTAATTTAAAATTGAGTCTTGTTAAGATTTGGTAGTTGTAATATCTGTAGTTTTGATGGATGAAAACGAAAAGTGTCGGAATTGTAGGAACGGGTCCTGCTGCTTTAATGGCTGGCACTGTTTTATTGGAGAAAGGGTGTAAAGTTGTGTTTTTTGATCAGAAAAAAGCTGTTGCAAGGAAATTTCTGGTTGCAGGTAATGGAGGTTTTAATTTGACAAATGATGAGGAACTTATAAAGTTTGTAAGTCATTATAATAGTGAAACGATTAAAGATTCTGTTCGTTCATTCAATAACACTGATTTTAGAGTTTTCTTGTCCAAAATTGGAATAGAAACGTTTGTTGGAAGTTCTGGGAAAATTTTTCCTTTGAAAGGAATTAAACCCATTGAAGTTTTAAAAGCATGGCAAGATTACCTCATTCATTTAGGAGCCATCTTTAAAATGGAACATGTTCTGAATGATTTTAATGAAAATGAATTATTTTTTGAATCAAAGGGAACGATAAACGTATATAAATTTGACTATTCTATATTTGCACTTGGTGGATTTTCTTGGTCTATTACGGGGTCTGATGGTAACTGGCTTAAACCCTTTTCAGAAAAAGGAATTCAATGCAAAAAATTTGAAGCTAGTAATAGTGGTTTTGAACTTTTAGAAAGTGAGTTCTTAAAGGATTATGCTGGAAAAACAATAAAAAATTGTAAAGTATTTGCTGGAAATGAAGAAAAATTTGGAGAGCTTGTTATCACAGAATATGGAATAGAAGGTCCGCCAATATATGCTTTGAATGCGAGTTACAGAGAAGGAAAAACAATTAAGATTGACTTTAAACCATCGCTTACTGAAACATTAATTGCGGATAAATTGAAAAAAGCAAAGAATACAAGTGAAGGTTTAAGGGATTTAAAATTACCTAAAGTTGTTATAGCTTGGTTAAAATTTACCTTGAATAAAGAGGATTATCAAAATAAAATCAAACTCGCTGAGACAATTAAAAATTTTCAATTAAATGTTTCAAATTTACGGCCAATTGATGAAGTTATTTCAACCATTGGTGGAGTAGATATGAATTCAATAAATGAAACATTTCAAATAAAAAACTTTCCAAAATCCTATTGTATAGGTGAAATGTTAGATTGGGATGCCCCAACAGGTGGTTATTTAATTCAAGGGTGCGTTTCTTCTGGACATGCTGCGGCTAATTCAATTATATCTCACTCTTGATCTATTCGAGGTAAATTGATTAATTCCTTTACAATAAATGACGTAGGGAATAATTGAACAAAACTATCTTTGACCCTTTCTGCTTCTAATAATGTCCTGAAATCACCAACTTTTAAAACATAGTTGGGTGCATTAAATAAAACGTATGAATCAATTTTCGGATAAGCCGCTATGAATTTACTTCTTGCTTCATCAATCGCTTTTCTGTCTGAATCAAAAAATAATTGAACTCTATAACCTGGAATTTGAGGCGAAGTGGCAGGCGGAATTATTGCCCCTTGTTTTTTTACAAGTCCATCAATTCTTGTATCTTTTATTATTTCAACTTTCCCATCCTGACACAGGACTGCAAATGTTAAAAAAAGGAACCCAAAGAGTGAAATATACTTTTTCATAAAATATTAATTTTATTAGGCAAAGGTAATGAAGTTAGTCAAGCAATATATATATCATAGAAAATATTGGTGTTTTTAAATGTTAAAAAAGGTGTTAACAAAGTACAAATCAGAGATTACCAAAATTTGCTTATTTAGAATGAATTTAAATTAAGCTTTATCGTATTTATTTTGTCATAAAACTGTCATGAAATAGTGCGATTCTTCTAATTTTGCTTCCGTCAAACAGTGTTTTTTTGACGGTAGACTTATAGTTTTTTACATGAAAATATCTAGTAGTCAGATGTTTATATACTTAAGAAATTCGTGTTTCAGCGCTTTAACCTTTGTGTTTTTAGCGGGAACATTCACAGCTCAAGCTCAAGGTGATGCACTTTTCAAAGCGAAATGTGCCAGCTGCCACCAACCACATAAAAATGGTACAGGGCCTAAACTATTCCAAGTTCGCCAGAAATGGGCCGATGGAGGAGCCAAAGAAGGCTCTATTTATCAATGGGTTAACAATTGGCAAAATGCTGCCGCTTCCGATCCTTATGCACAAACAGTTTCAACTTGGGCGCCTTCTGCTATGCAGGCTTTTCCTGAATTGAAAAAGGAAGATGTAGATGCGATTTTGGATTGGGTTGATTCTCAACCTGAACCAGGAGCTGAAGGTGCGGCAGGTGCAACCGGCGCAGCAACTGCAGATCCATTAGCAACTGAAGAAGAATCTTCAATGGGATGGATTTGGATAATATTGGGAATTATTTTCTTTACTATTGTTGTTGCTGTTGGTGGTGTTCGTCGTCAATTGAAATTTGCTGCTGCAGATGATGCTGGTGAACCAATAAATGAAAGTTTAACCTATTCTGAAGAATTCAAAACGTGGGCATGGAAATACCGCTTGTATGTTGGTTTGACATCGTTGGTTCTTGTTATAAGTGCAATAGTTACTTTATTTTTAAGTGGTTATAGTATTGGTGTTGTTGAAGAATATCAACCATCACAACCGATTGCTTTTCCTCATGCTATTCACACTGGCACAAATGGTATCGATTGTAAATATTGTCACAATTCTGTTACATTGTCTAAATCAGCAGGTTTGCCTACTGTGAATGTATGTATGAATTGTCACAAACAAATTAATGGTCGTACTCCTGCTCAACAAGAGCAAATTGCTAAATTATACAAATCAGCAGGTTGGGATCCGGCTGGAGCAGGGAAATACACAGGAAAATCTAAACCAATTATTTGGAATAAGGTGCATGTCTTACCTGATCACGTTTATTTCAATCACTCTCAACACGTAGTAGTTGGTGGGATTGATTGTAAGCAATGTCATGGAGATATGACGAAAATGGTAGAAACTGCTAAAGTTCAACCTGTTTCTGAATTGAATAAAATTGAAGGTAATATACCATTAACTAGACCAACTATGACAATGGGATGGTGTATCGAATGTCATGGTGCGAAAGAAATTTCTACTGGATCGATTGATACAAGAAATGATGGTTACTACAATGAAATTCACAAGCGTTTGTTGAACAACGACAAAACTTTATATGGTAGTTACTTGAAAGATGGTAAAGTGACCGTAAATGAGTTAGGTGGTTGGGAATGTGCAAAATGTCACTATTAATTAACGAATAGAAGAAGTCCAAATAAGCATATGGGAATGACAAGAAAATATTGGAAAGGTCTTGAAGAATTAAGAGAGACTCCAGAATTCCTTAAATCGAAAGAGCAGGAATTCCCGACTCAAATGTCAGTTGAAGAATTCTTAGGAGATGAGAATTTAAAAGAAACATCGACTGCGCGTCGTGATTTCTTGAAATTTTTAGGTTTCAGTGTTGCAGCTGCTACAGTTGCTGCGTGTGAGGCGCCTGTTACAAAGGCTATTCCTTATGTGAATAAGCCTGAAAACGTAACGCCAGGTATGCCAACATGGTATGCTTCAACTTATTACGATGGTGTTTCTTATGCAAGCATCCTTGTAAAAACACGTGAAGGTCGACCTATTTATATCAAAGGAAATAAAGATTTCGGAATTACTTTTGGTGGATCAAATCCGCAAATTATAGCGTCTGTTTTAGGATTATATGATTCAGCGAGACTTCAAAATCCAACATTGAAAGGTGAATCAGATTCTTGGTCAAATATTGATGGATCAATTAAAACTGCTATTAAAAGTGCTAAAAAGATTGTTTTAGTTTCTAATACTGTAATTAGTCCTTCTTTGGGAATGGCAATTGGAGAATTAGGAGCGTCTTTAGGTGCTACTGAAAATCCAGATAAATTTGAACACATCCAATACGATGCTGTTTCTTATGCAGGTATGCGTTTAGCGTATGAAGCTACTTTTGGAAAAAATATTATTCCTACGCATGATTTCTCAAAAGCAAAAACAATCGTTAGTGTTGGTGCAGATTTCTTGAGTTCTTGGTTAATGCCAACTCAATTCGCTTCTCAATACGGAATGCGAAGAAATCCTGCTGGAGAGTGGATGTCAAAACATTTTCATTTTGAATCTGTAATGTCTGTTTCTGGATCTAATGCGGATTATAGAGGAATGATTAAACCTTCAGAACAAGCGAATGTTTTATCATACATTTTAAAAGGTTTTGGTGTTGCTTCAGGTGTTTCTTCAGAATTATCAAAAAGTGTTATCGCAATTGCTGATGAAGCAATTAAATCATTAAAAGCTACTAAAGGTGAATCAATTGTTGTTTGTGGATCAAATAACAAAGCAGTTCAAATCCTTGTAAATAAATTAAACAATGTTCTTGGAGCTTATTCAAAAACGTTGGATTTAAATAATACGATCAATTTGTTCAAATCGGAAGATGCAAAAATGAACAAATTTGTGAGTAACGTAATTGCTGGAAAAGGACCAGATGCAGTTATTTTCTTGGGTGTGAATCCAGTTTATACATTAGCGAATGGAAAACAATTTGGTGAAGCTTTAGGAAAAATTGGAACAAGTGTTTCACTTGCATCTCATTCTGATGAAACGGCATCTTTGTGTAAGTTCATTTGTCCTGATCATCATGCTTTAGAAAGTTGGAATGATTTCAATCCTACTTCTGCACATTATGCTTTGGCTCAACCTACAATTCGTCCTTTGTTCAATACCGCATCTGCTTTAGAGTCAATGCTAGTATGGGCAGGAAAAGTCAATCGTGGTGGTAAAGATTCTAAAGTTTCATATGATTATATCATGAAAACTTGGGAAACAAATGCATTCCCAGCGCAAACGAAATATTTAGATTTACATACGTTTTGGAATATGGCTATTCACAATAGTTGTATTGATATGACGGTTCCAGCAAGTGAAATTGCTATGGTATTTAATGAAGCTGCTTTAGCAGGTCTTGCAGGACAACTTCCTAAATCTTCAGAATTAGAAGTTGTAATGTATCAAAAGGCTGGAATTGGAATTGGGTTACAAGCAAATAATCCTTGGTTACAAGAACTTCCAGATCCTTTGACTAAAGTAACATGGGATAACTATATTACCATGAATCCAGTTGAAATGGTAAAAGCTGGATATGTTACAACTTATGATCAAGAGCATGGTTTGAATCTTGCAAAAGTTAAAGTTGGAAACAATGAAGTTACTCTTCCTGTTTATCCATTGCCAGGTCAAGCTGAAAATACAATCGGTATAGCTTTAGGTTATGGTCGAGGAGCAAACGGTGAAAATATAGGTAAAGCTGCATTTCAAACCAAAGAATATGGTGGAAATGTAACATTGGAAAATGGCAATCCAGCTCCTATTGGTGCAAATGTTTTCTCATTTGTTCAAAGCGAAAATGGTACAATGTCTTATGCTGCTTCAGCAACAATGACAAAAGTTGAAGGTTCTTATTTAATTGCAGCGACACAGATACATCATACTGTAATGGGTCGTCATTCAATTGTTAGAGAAACTACGCTTGATATATTTAAAAATAACGATCGCGAAGCTTACAATCCACCTTACATGCTTTCTAAGCTTGATAAAGATGGTAATCACGTTAAGGCGCCGATGGCTGAATTTGACTTATGGGATGCTCATCCTGTTGAGAAAATTGGTCACCGTTGGGGTATGACTGTCGATCTTTCTTCTTGTATTGGTTGTGGATCATGTTTAGTTGCATGTCAAGCAGAAAATAATGTTCCAGTTGTTGGTAAAGATGAAGTTCGTCGTGGACGTGAAATGCACTGGTTAAGAATTGACCGTTATTTCTCTTCTGACGAAGAGGCGGTTCCTGGTCAAAGAAAAGATAAAGAAACATTTAGTTACGATAAAGCTGAAGTAGCAGCATTGAATCCTAAAGTGGTTCACATGCCTATGATGTGTCATCACTGTAATCACGCACCTTGTGAAACAGTTTGTCCAGTCGCTGCAACTACGCATAGTAATGAAGGCTTAAATCAAATGGCATACAATAGATGTATTGGTACAAGATATTGTGCAAATAACTGTCCTTATAAAGTGCGTCGTTTTAACTGGTTCAACTATCCATCATATAAGAAATTTACAGAAGTAAATCCTGCACAGGATGATTTAGGTAGAATGGTTTTAAATCCAGATGTTACTGTTCGTACTCGTGGTGTAATGGAGAAATGTTCTTTCTGTGTTCAAAGAATACAAGCAGGAAAATTAGTAGCGAAGAAAGAAAGTCGTCCAGTAGTTGATGGAGATTATACAACAGCTTGTTCGGATGCATGTCCAACAAACGCAATTATCGTAGGAGATTGGAATGACTTGAAATCTATGGTTAGATCAAGCTCAGACGATACACTTGCATACCAAGCATTAGAAGAAGTTGGTGTAAAACCAAACGTTTGGTATAAAGTGAAAGTAAGAAATGAGAAAAATGACATATTGTCTAAACTGCAAGTAGCAGAGAAGCATGAAAGTCATGTAGAGAAAAAGAATCATCATTAATTGAACTAAAGCTATTGTAATGCATAAGGAAGCAGCAATTAGAGAACCTCTGATATTAGGTCACAAGACCTATCATGACGTCACAGAAGACGTCTGCAGACCGATTGAAGACAAAGCACCAAAAATGTGGTATATCCTTTTTGGGATTGCTCTTATTATTGGACTTTATGGAGTAGGTTGTATATTTTACTTACTTGGAACAGGTATCGGTGTTTGGGGACTTAATAAAACTATTGGATGGGCTTGGGATATTACCAATTTCGTTTGGTGGGTAGGTATTGGTCACGCAGGGACTTTGATTTCTGCAGTATTGTTACTGTTCCGTCAGAAGTGGAGAATGGCAATTAACCGTTCAGCTGAGGCAATGACTATTTTCGCTGTATTTATGGCAGGTTTGTTTCCTCTTATTCACATGGGTCGTTTATGGGTTGGATATTGGACGCTTCCTTTACCTAATCAATTTGGATCTTTATGGGTAAATTTTAACTCTCCTTTACTTTGGGACGTTTTCGCTATCTCGACTTATTTATCTGTTTCTTTAGTATTCTGGTATATTGGTTTAATTCCAGATTTTGCTACTATACGTGATAGAGCTAAGAAGCCGGTATCTAAGAAGATGTATTCTATTTTAGCATTTGGTTGGTCAGGTAGAGCTAAACATTGGAATCGTTTTGAATTGGTTTCTTTAGTTTTAGCTGGTTTGGCAACACCTCTTGTGTTCTCCGTTCACTCGATTGTATCATTTGACTTTGCTACATCTATTGTTCCGGGATGGCATACTACTATTTTCCCTCCATACTTCGTTGCTGGTGCTGTATTCTCTGGTTTTGCCATGGTACAAACCTTAATGTTAGTTATGAGAAAAGCAATGGGATTAGAAGCATATATTCATACGAAACATGTGGAATATATGAATATTGTAATTATGGTAACGGGTTCAATCGTTGGAACTGCTTATATAACTGAACTATTTATTTCTTGGTATTCTGGTGTTGAATATGAAGCATATGCATTTATAAATCGTGCAACTGGACCATATTGGTGGGCATATTTTGCAATGATGACATGTAATGTTGTTTCACCTCAATTAATGTGGTTCCGACCTTTGAGAAGAAGTTTAATTTTTACATTCATTATTTCGATTGTCGTAAATATTGGTATGTGGTTCGAGCGTTATGTTATTATTGTAACATCACTTCATAGAGATTATTTACCATCAGCATGGAGTATGCATTATCCAAGTCATATTGATATTGGTGTTTATGTTGGAACTATTGGTTTATTCTTTGTTTTCTTCTTATTGTTTGCTAGATACTTCCCAGTATTGGCTTTAAATGAAGTAAAAACTATTCTTAAATCTTCTGGAGAATCATATAAGAATGCTCCTGATACGCATAGTCATAATGAAGATAATCATTCAAACCACTAATTAAAAGGACATGGCAGAGAGAGTAATATATGCAATGTACGACGATGACGATGTGCTTAAAGATGGCGCAAAGATGTTGGTTGCTAAAGGTGTAAAAATTTCTGAAGTATTTTCACCATTCCCAATACACGGGATAGATCCGATAATTGGAATTAAAAATACTCGTTTAGGTATTGTTGCATTTCTATTTGGAATAACTGGTTTAATGTTAGCTACTGTAGGAATGAGATATTTTATGGTAACAGATTGGCCGATGAATATTGGTGGTAAACCAAACTTTACTTATTTAGATAACTTGTTGGCTTTTGTTCCAATTACTTTTGAGTTTACTGTTCTTTGTGCAGCTCACGGTATGGCAATAACATATATGTTAAGAAATAAAACATTGCCAGGAATTCCAGCTCAAAATCCAGACCCTCGTACTACTGACGATAAATTTGTAATGGAAATCCGTTTGTCAGAGAATACAAAATATAATTCTGAGGAATTGGAAAAATTGTTGAGAGAAACTGGTTTAATTGAATTAGATCAAAAGGAAATAAAATAGTTTGCTATGAAGTATCTGCTATAGTGGATACTCCTTCTGACAAAATAAAAGGAAGAGACAGATGAAAATTAAATTTAAGGTATTAGCAAGTTTAGCAATAGTGGCAGTTTCGGTCCTAAGTTTAGGGTCTTGTACTGCAGATGCTGATAGTCCAGGTTTGGAATATATGCCAGACATGTATCGTTCACCAGCAGTTGAAGTATACGTTGATTACGGTGAAGTTCGTGGTTATGAAAATATGGCTATGAAAAACAGATTGTCTGCTTTGGTGCCACCCATGGGAACTGTACCATATTATGGAACAGATTCAACTACAGTAAGTTTGATGTTACCGTATTTCAGAAAGGCAAATATTGCTTTTAAACAAACGCATGGTATGTATGGTGAAGATTTGACTAAGGTAGATGAATACGCTTTAGCGATTGCTGATAAGAATCCGATGAGATTGACTTCAGAAAATTCTGAAGGTATGTTCAAGCAAGGAAAAGAATTGTATACTGCAATGTGTCAGCATTGTCACGGAGAGAAAGGTGATGGTAATGGTCCTATGGTTGCTAGTGGAGCATATGCTGGTGTGCCAAATTATACTGAACGAGCAATGAAATCAGATGGACAACTTTTTTATTCAATTTATTATGGATTGAACACAATGGGTGGTCATGGATCTATATTGAATAAAAAGCAAATTTGGACTTTAGTTCATTATGTTAGAAGATTCCAAAATGCAGATTACGGTAAGTTTGACGCAACTGGTCTTGCTGTTGTAACTGCGGTTGCTGCGGATACAACAAAAGTTACAAAATAATAACCTGAATATTTTTTAAGATGGAATTCTCTATATCAAAAAAAGCAAAAACTCTAACAATGACTCTTATGGGAGTTGGGGTTTTGTTTACAGCGATTGGTGTTTTTACAAGCATGAGTGATCATCATTTTGCTACTCGTTTATTAGCGAATGGCTTGGTGAATAGCTTTTTCTTTTTCGCACTTGGACTTGGCGCATTATTTTTCTTAGCGTTGCAATATGCTACTGAAACAGGGTGGTATGCTTCTGTAAAAAGAATCATTGAAGCAGTAGCAGGTTTCTTGCCATATGGAATGGGATTGTTAGCCCTTACCTTGTTGATTATTACGTTAAATGATGGAGCGCACATTTATGGTTGGATGGATCCAGAAAGTGTTAATCCAAAATCTCATCATTATGATGAAATTATTGCTGGTAAAGCGGCATACCTAAACAAAGGCTTCTTTTGGATTAGAACGTTAGTTTACATGGGTACTTACTATATCTTCTTAAGAGGTTTTAGAATGAGATCACTTGCTGAAGATAAAATTGGTGGAACTGAAATTCACTTTAAAAATTATAGAAAAGCAGCTGTTTTCTTAGTTTTCTTTGCTGTATTTAGTTCAACTTCATCGTGGGATTGGTTAATGTCAATTGATGTTCACTGGTTTTCTACCTTGTATGGTTGGTATACTTTTGCTGGTATGTGGTGCTCTGCAATGGTTGTTCTGGTATTACTAACACTTTATTTGAAAAAATTAGGTTATTTACCAAATGTGAATGATAGTCATATCCATGATTTGGGTAAATGGACATTTGCAACTTCTTTCTTATGGTCATATTTATGGTTCTCTCAATTTATGCTTATTTGGTATGCAAATATTGGTGAAGAGGTAACATATTATATGATGAGAATAGAGAATTTTAAAGCGTTATATTTTGGTATGTTCTTAATTAATTTTGCTTTTCCGATGTTAATTTTAATGTCAAGAGATGCTAAAAGACATGCAGGAATATTAACTTTTGTTGGATTGATTATTTTAACTGGACATTGGTTGGATGTATATATCTTGGTTTCTGCCGGTTCTCTAGGGGCTACAGCGAAAATTGGATTTTTGGAAATTGGAATGGCTTTGTTGGTAGCTGGATTCTTTATTAGAATTATCTTACACAACTTGACAAAAGCTCCATTAACACCGGTGAACCATCCATTCTTGGATGAAAGTATTCATCACGAGATATAAAAAAAGTAGAATATTATAGATTTAAAATAAGATGGGAAGTAAATTAATAGCTTTAATCGTTATAGTTTTAGGAGTAATTGCAATTGCTCAGTTGGTTCGTGTATATGAGCTATCGTCAAAACTTAGAAATCGTGGAGAACACGAAGTTAGTACTGGAGATAATAACTTAAACGCTAAATTAATGTTAGCTTTTATGGTCTTTTTCTTCGGTGGTTTCATTTGGCTCATGTTGACTTACGGTTGGTCTGGTAGAGGTGATGCAGCTTCAGTTCATGGCCATGGACTAGATTGGTTATTGAATGTCAATTACGTAATTATAATTGCGGTCTTTTTTCTGACTAACTTCTTATTGTTCTTTTTCTCTTGGAAATATGTGAGAAAAGCAGGTGTTAAAGCATTGTATTTTTCTCATGATAATAAATTAGAAATGATTTGGACAGTTGTCCCTGCATGTGTATTGGCAGTAATTATCATTTTAGGATTGAAACAATGGAATGAGGCTACAAGTGCTGCAGTTACTGATTCAACTAGAATAGAATTATTTTCTAAGCAATTTGATTGGACAGCTCGTTATTCTGGATTAGATAATAAACTAGGAAAGTTCGATTATAAATTGACAACAGACAATAATGAGTTGGCATTAATGACATCAGAAACTATTGATAGTGCAATTTTTAACATGGAAAATGGTGTTACAGGAATTAAAGCTATTGCTTCAAAATTGAATGATAAAAATATTATGCTTGTTCCTGAAGATCGCGAAAAAATGGTCAGTGATTTGTCAAGAAAGCAGCAATTAATTCGTTTGTTATATCAAATGAAAGCGCGTCACAATAAAAATGTAGATGCTTCAGCTTGGGATGATATTATTCAAAAAGATACTTTGTATTTATGTCTAAACAAGGAATATGAATTTAATTTTAGATCTAAGGATGTAATACATTCTGCTTATTTCCCTCATTTTAGAGCTCAAATGAATACGGTACCTGGTTTGACAACTCGTTTCAAGTTTATTCCTGATATTACTTCTGTTGAGATGCGCAAAAAAATGAATAATGAGAAATTTAATTTCGTTTTGATGTGCAATAAGATTTGCGGAAATGCGCACTATAAAATGAAAATGATAATTGTCGTTTTATCGCCTACAGAATTTAAATCTTGGATGAAAACGAAGCAAAAGCAATCTTTTAAAGATATATATTTTGCTGCTGCTGCTGAACCAGTGGTTGCAGGTGCAGATAGCTTAGCATTAACTGCAGAAGCAGTAATTAAATAGAATTAATAACAATAAACAGAGATAGAATGGCGGCAGTAGCACACGGACATCACGATGCACACGGACACGATGATCACGGACACCATGAGGAAAGTTTCGTTTCAAAGTATATTTTTAGTCAAGATCATAAAATGATTGGAAAGCAGTTTTTAATGACTGCTGTTTTCATGGGAATTGTTGCAATGTTATTATCGGTATTATTCCGAATCCAATTGGCATGGCCTGGTGAAAGCTCTGATTTTTTGAGTTTTTTCTTGGGTGAAAAATGGGCTCCAGGAGGAGTCTTGAAAGAAGACATGTACTTGGGATTGGTTACAATTCATGGAACTATTATGGTATTCTTCCTTTTAACAGGAGGTCTTTCAGGAACTTTTTCTAATATCCTAATCCCTCTGCAACTTGGAGCAAGAGATATGGCTTCAGGTTTCTTGAACATGTTGTCATATTGGTTCTTTTTGGTGTCATCAATCATCATGCTTTGTTCAATGTTTGTAGAGACAGGACCTGCAATGGCTGGTTGGACAATATACCCGCCATTATCTGCATTACCCCAAGCTGTATCTGGTTCTGGATTGGGTACGACATTGTGGTTGTTTTCTATGACAATCTTTATCGCTGGTTCTTTATTAGGTTCTTTGAATTACATCGTTACTGTATTTAATTTAAGAACAATCGGTATGAAAATGACTAGAATGCCATTAACAATTTGGGCATTTTTTATTACTGCAATACTTGGTGTTTTATCTTTCCCAGTTTTATTATCAGCTTGTTTGTTATTAGTAATGGATAGATTAGCTGGAACAAGTTTCTATCTTTCAGATATTATTGTTGGAGGAGAAATGTTAACGAATCATGGTGGTTCACCAATATTATTTCAGCACTTATTTTGGTTCTTAGGACATCCTGAAGTATACATTGTATTACTTCCAGCTTTAGGTTTGTCTTCAGAGATTATTTCTATAAATTCACGTAAACCAATTTTTGGATATCGTGCAATGATTGGTTCTATGCTTGCTATTGGTTTCTTGTCGTTTATTGTATGGGCCCATCACATGTTTATTACCGGTATGAATCCATTTTTAGGAAGTGTATTCGTTTTTACAACCTTACTGATTGCAATTCCATCAGCAGTAAAAGTGTTTAATTACATCACAACTCTTTGGAAAGGGTCAATCATTTTCACGCCTGCAATGATGTTTGCTATTGGTTTAGTATCAACATTTATTACTGGTGGTGTGACTGGAATTATTTTGGCAGATGCTGCTTTAGATATTTCTATACATGATACCATGTTTGTTGTTGCTCACTTCCACGTTGTAATGGGATTATCTGCTGTCTTCGGAATGTTTGCAGGAGTTTATCATTGGTTCCCGAAAATGTATGGAAAAATGATGAATTTGAAGTTGGGTTATATTCACTTTTGGTTAACCCTAGTTTCTGGTTACGGTGTATTCTTCCCGATGCATTTTGTAGGTTTGTCTGGAGCACCTAGAAGATATTATGATTATTCGGTGTACGGAGAATTTGATACAAATGCATTTAATATTATTATGGATTTGCAAATTATTATTACGATTTTCGCTATAATTGGAGCATTAGCACAATTAGTATTCTTATTTAACTTCTTCTATAGTATTTATCGTGGACCTAAGGCACCTCAAAATCCTTGGAAAGCAAACACATTAGAATGGACAACACCAGTAGAACATATTCATGGTAACTGGCCAGGTGAATTACCAACTGTGCATAGATGGCCTTATGATTATTCTAAACCAGGTGCTGAAGAAGATTTCATTTCTCAAATTGTTCCTTTAGCTGAAGGCGAAGAAGAACATTAAAATAGAATATAATTTATGAAACCCTTTTGTCTAATGACAAAAGGGTTTTTTTATGTAATTTAGTAATCTGTGGAAGATTCATTCGATTATAGAGAAGAAACTGGTGCAAATTCTGAACAAGAGTTTGATAAAGTCTTACGACCAAAAAGTTTTAGTGATTTTACAGGCCAACCTTCAATTATTGAAAATTTAGGAATTTTCGTTAAAGCTGCTTCTTTGCGTGGTGAACCTCTAGATCATGTTTTATTGCATGGACCTCCTGGACTAGGAAAAACGACATTGGCTAACATTATTGCCAACGAATTGGGTGTTGGTTTTAAAGTCACAAGTGGTCCTGTATTAGATAAACCAGGGGATTTAGCTGGTTTGCTAACGAACCTAAATCCTGGAGATGTACTTTTTATTGATGAAATTCATAGATTAAGTTCCGTTGTTGAAGAATATCTTTATTCGGCAATGGAGGATTATTGTATTGATATCTTAATTGATAGTGGTCCGAATGCTAGAAGTGTACAAATAACCTTGAATCCTTTTACACTTATTGGTGCAACAACAAGATCAGGACTATTAACTTCTCCTTTAAGAGCTAGATTTGGAATAAATTCTAGATTGGAATATTATGATGCTAAAACCTTAACAAATATTGTTGAGCGTTCATCTGGGTTGTTAAATATTGCTATAGATGAAGCAGCAGCCTACCAGATTGCAAGTAGAAGTAGAGGAACACCTAGAATTGCAAATGCTTTGTTACGCAGAGTAAGAGATTTTGCTCAGATAAAAGGAAATGGATCAATCGATACTGATATCACGACAATTGCATTAAAAGCGCTTAATGTGGACGAAAATGGTCTTGATGAGATGGATATACGTATTCTTAAAGTGATCATTGAAAAATTCAGTGGTGGCCCTGTCGGATTAACGACTATCGCAACGGCAATTGGTGAAAATGCAGGAACATTAGAAGAAGTATACGAACCATTTTTGATTCAAGAAGGATTTTTAATGCGCACACCTCGGGGAAGAAAAGCAACCGAAAAAGCATTCCGTCATTTAGGCAAAGATGCAGGCTGGATGCAAGGTGGATTATTTTGATGAAACATAAATGTATTCTTCCAAATCAAAAAATACGGCATTAATAAAACAAAAAGCTGCTGAACTTGGGTTCTTTTTCTGTGGAATATCAAAAGCTGAATTTTTAGAAGAGGAAGCAAATCATCTTGAAACTTGGCTAAAACGTACATATAACGGTAAAATGGGTTATATGGAAAATCATTTTGATAAAAGACTAGACCCCCGTTTATTGGTTGAAGATTCAAAAAGTGTTGTTTCTCTTTTAATGAATTATTATACAGAAGAACAACAACTCGACAAAACAGCACCCAAACTATCTAAATATGCTTTTGGTGAAGATTATCACCTTGTAATTAAAGATAAACTCACAGAATTGTTTTTGTTCATTCAAACGGAAATTGGAGAAGTTAACGGAAGAGTATTTGTTGATTCTGCCCCAGTTATGGATAAAGCCTGGGCAAAAAAATCAGGATTGGGTTGGATCGGCAAGAATTCCAATCTGATTAATACTAAAAATGGCTCCTTTTTCTTTATAGCTGAGTTGATTCTGGATCTTGATTTAGAATATGATGGCCCAATCAAAGATTATTGCGGAACGTGCACGCGATGCATCGATGCTTGTCCAACAGATGCAATAGTTGAACCGTATGTTGTTGATGGTTCTAAATGTATTTCCTACTTAACAATTGAATTGAAAGATGCTTTAATTCCAGAAGAGTTTAAAGGTAAATTGGATAATTGGATGTTTGGCTGTGATGTATGCCAAGATGTTTGCCCATGGAATCGGTTTTCAAAACAACATAATGAGCCAAGATTAAATCCTTTGACAGGTATTCTGGAATTATCACAATCCGATTGGAAAGATTTAACACAAGAGATATTCACCGAATTATTTAAAATAAGTCCAATTAAAAGGACCAAATATGCAGGTTTAATGCGAAATATTAATTCGTTAGAGTAGAAATTGTGCTAATTGAGCATCAAATTTAAATCTTCAATAAAAGCGTCTAATTGTAAAAAACGTGCTTCCGCGATTTCAATTAATGATCGTTCTGTATCAATTTCAATGTTAATACCATAATTTTCAAAGATTATGCGCGATTGTACTTCTTGTGTTATAATTTCTTGAATTGATTGTTGAGGATAAATTAACATGATATTTAGTGTTTCGTTACTTTTCTATTTACGACACAAACATCCGAATTAAAATAAATATTTCCTAATTTATTTTTAGAAATGTCAACCCGTTTTTTAATCCAAAGCAAAGCTGTTTTAAATCTGTTGTTTCCAACATTTCGCGTAAACCATTTCGTACAATTTTGAATTGATTGTGCACGGGACATGGTTGTTTTTCAGAACATGCTTTCATTCCTAATCCACAATTAGTGTAGATTTTATCACCGTCAATTGCAAAAACTATTTGCTGTAATTTGATTACCTCTATTTGCGAATATTCAATAATAAACCCACCAGTAGGGCCTTTCACAGATGAAATTATGTTGCCTTTTACAAGTAGTTGTAAAATTTTTGCTGTATAGGCTTCGGGAGAATCAATCTCCTTTGATATTTCTTTGAGACTCGCACGTTCACCATCCATCGATTTTGTTGCGATCAGGATGCATGCACGTATGGCATATTCGCAGGCTTTTGAAAACATTTATTCTTTTTTATAAAGTTAGCGATTTTAATTTTCATGAAAAGTTGTGATTTTTTAAGAGTAATTAACGTTTCAACGACCCTTTAAAGAGGATAAAAACATCCGAGTTAATAAAAATAGTTATCTTTGCCCTCATTACTTTAAGTTATAGTAATTAAAATTTAGGTTATGTCAAATAATACACCACACACATTTCATATCCCAGTAATGGGGCTTGGATACACGATAGATACTCCACTGAAAGTTGCAAAATTTGGAATTTCATCTGTTGTTTCTATAATGGAAGATCACTTGATAGAAGAAATGAGGAAAGTTCATTCTAAAAGATTAAATTATAAATATGAACCAATCTCGTCTAAAGATATTGACCGTCGTTCCAAACGAATTAAAGCGTATTTAAATTTTATGAATGACGTAGTGAATGAACAAATTTCAACGTTGAAAAATGAAGATTTCTCTCCTAATTCAGATATAACTAAGTATTTTACAATGTTACCTGAAAGTGCATTTGAAAAATCGCTTTATCTTAAAATGTTAAATACAGAGGATTTAACAGTGAAAAAAGTGTTAGAAAGCAAATTGAAATCTTTTATAAAAGCTGGTTCAATCGATGTAAATATCATGACAAAACTCGATAATCAAAATTATTCAGGTGATGGTGAATTACTCCCCGCTGAATATTCTGATGCTAAAAGTGTTTTAAAAGGATATGCTGAAAGTAATCTTTCTTCTTCAATCATATTTTCTGCAGGGATGAATCCAAAACTATTTACCTATTGTGAAAATTTTGATGATTTCTATCCTGATTCGAATGGTGAAATCAAAAAGAAAGTAGTGCTAAAAGTAAGTGATTATCGCTCTGCAGTGATCCAAGGTAAAATGTTTGCTAAAAAAGGAATATGGGTTTCAGAATTTAGAATCGAATCAGGTTTAAATTGTGGAGGACATGCTTTTGCAACTCATGGATTTTTATTAGGTCCAATTTTAGAAGAATTTAAAGAAAAAAGACAAGAGCTTTATGACGAGTTATACGAAATCTGTGTAAAGACTTTGAGTGAATCCAATAGAAATATATTGCCATTGAACCCAAGTTTGAAAATTACTGCTCAAGGAGGAATTGGAACTTCAGATGAAGACAAGTTTTTGATGAAATATTACAACCTTGATGGTACGGGTTGGGGTAGTCCGTTTTTACTTGTGCCTGAATCAACAAATGTAGATGAAGAAACGTTAAAAGCTTTAATTACAGCAAAGAAAAAAGATTTTTATATCAGTAATTCTTCACCTCTTGGAGTGCCGTTTAATAATTTCCGTGGATCAAGTTCTGAAGAACAACGAATGGAAAGAATTGAAAAACACAAAGCTGGAAGTCCATGCTACAAGAAATTCTTGTCGTTTAATACGGAATTTACAGAAAAACCTATCTGCACAGCTTCTAGACAATTTCAAAAGTTGAAAATGGAACAAGTGAAAAACAGTGAACTTTCTGATTTAAGAAAAGCATATGAAGTCGAAAAAATTATGGAAAAGGAATGTTTATGTGAAGGATTAGGCGCTTCAGCGATTTTAACAAATGATGGTGAATTGTCACATAAATTAGATGCTGTAAGTATTTGTCCAGGGCCAAACACATATTATTTCAAAGGCACCTATAAATTGAGCGAAATGGTCGATCATATTTACGGTCGATTAAATGTGCTAAATAAGATTTCTCGTCCACATATTTTCATCAACGAGGCTCAGTTGTATATAGACTATCTGAAAAAAGAACTTGATGCTCAACTAGATGTTATGTCAGAAAAACAGCAACAGTATTATCAAGTATTTAAAGAAAATTTAGAAAAAGGATTAAATTATTATACTGGATTACTGTCTTCGTTGAAAATGTCTTCGAAAAAAGCTTTGGAAAACACACTTGAACAGATAGAAGAATTAAAAAACAATCTTCAAGCGATCCAAGTTAGAGGATTTAGCGTTGTTTGAAAAATGAAAATGTTATGACTATAAAGGAAATAACAAAGAGAATCAATGACTTAAAAGCGGAAAAAAATGCCGTTATTTTAGCACATTATTATCAAGAAGAAGCAATTCAAAATATTGCAGATTTTGTGGGAGATAGTTATGGCTTGTCTGTTGAAGCGTCTAGAACTAAAGCGGATTTAATAGTCTTTGCTGGAGTACATTTTATGGCTGAAACGGCTAAAATAATTAATCCATCAAAAAAAGTTGTTATTCCAGATTCGAATGCAAGTTGCTCATTGGCAGAATCTTGTCCGCCAATTAAATTTAGAAATTTTATAAAAGATTTTCCTGATCATACAGTAGTAACATATATAAATTGTTCAGCTGAAATAAAGGCGATGAGTGATATCGTTTGTACGTCTTCAAATGCTGTGAAAGTAATCGAATCCATCCCACTTGATAAGCCAATTATCTTTGCTCCTGACAAAAATTTAGGAAAGTATTTACAAAAAATAACTGGGCGAAAATTTGTGCTTTGGGATGGTGCTTGTATTGTTCATGAGGCGTTTTCATTTGATAAAATAGTAGAATTAAAACTAAAACACCCTCAAGCAGTCATTGTTGCACATCCTGAATCTGAAGAGCATATTCTATCCTTAGCGAATTTTATTGGCTCTACTTCTGGAATGATTGAATATGTAAAGAATAGCACAAAACAAACATTCATTGTAGCCACTGAAGCTGGAATATTGCACCGTATGAAAATTGAAGTGCCAAATAAAACCTTTATTCCAGCACCAACAGTTGAAGCGAATTCTTGCTCATGCAGCGAATGCGGTTTTATGCGACTCAATACGTTAGTAAAAATATTGAACTGTTTAGAAACAGAATCACCAGAAGTTAATATTTCGCCAGAAATACTATCTAAAGCAATGATTCCAATCGAAAAAATGTTGAATCTATCAGCCTAAAATGATGAAATGTGACATTTTAATTATTGGATCTGGAATCGCTGGGCTTTCATATGCTGTTAAAGTTGCTGAAAAGCGAAAGGATTTGAATATTGTGCTACTGACAAAGGAAAAGATTACATCTTCCAATACCGAATTAGCGCAAGGTGGAATTGCTGCAGTTACAAACTTAGTGACAGATTCTTTTGAAAAGCATATTGAAGATACAATGGATGCAGGAGGGGGATTGTCTGATCTAAAAGTTGTAAAACACGTTGTGGAATCAGCGCCAAAAAGATTAAAGGAATTAATTGAATATGGGGTAGAATTTTGTGAAGATACAACTGGAAATCTTGAACTTGGACTTGAGGGTGGGCATCAAGTAAAAAGAATTGTTCATGCAAAAGATCAAACAGGCAGTAAAGTAGAGGAAGTCCTGAGCGAAAAAATTAAAACGTATAAAAACATTACAATTCATACGCATTTCTGTGCTATAGATTTAATTTATGATCATGAATCTATCGTTGGGACAAAAGTTCTTGATTTAAAGAATAAGCTCGTTAAAGTGTTTTTGTCAAAAATCACAGTTTTAGCAACTGGAGGATCAGGCCAAGTCTTTAAATACACTACCAATCCAACAGTAGCAACAGGAGATGGTGTAGCTATGGCAAATCGTGTTGGTGCGAAAATCAGCAATATGCATTATTTCCAATTTCATCCAACTGCATTTATGGAAAGTGAGATGAATCCTCTTTTTTTGATTTCGGAAGCAGTTAGAGGTTTTGGTGCTTTTATCATAAATGAAAAAGCCGAAAGGTTTATTTTTAAAAGTGATAGTAGGGGAGAATTGGCCACTCGAGATATTGTTTCAAAAGCTATAATTGAGGAATTGAAAGGTTCAAATCAATCGGAAGTTTTCTTGGATTGTAGACATTTGGACAGTAATATTTTCAAAAAACAGTTTCCTTTTATCAGTGAATATTGTGAAAGTAAAGGGTATAACCTAAAAGAAAGGTTATTGCCAATTATTCCTGCCGCTCATTATCAATGTGGGGGAATAGAGGCAGATGAAAACGGACGAACATCAATAAATAATTTATTCGCAATTGGCGAATGTGCAAATACCGGTTTGCATGGCAAAAACAGATTAGCGTCTAATTCTCTGCTTGAAGCGCTCGTTTTTGCTCATGATGCCGCAATTGAAACGTTAAAAATAATCGATTCGATCAATTTGAATTTTTCGGAAACGACACAAGTAATAATTTTGGTTAAAGAAAAGGAGGCGATTTATCGAAATTATAAATTAAAAATTCAGGAAATAATGTCAAATAAATGTTCGTTTGGATCTGAAAAGAAACAAGTTATATTAGCTAACAGTGCATTGATTTTGTTGAAACACGAGTTTTTAAAGAACTATGAACCTAGAAAATTATCCGTCAACTCGATTGAAATAATTAATCTATTTGATGTTGCTCTCTTAATTTCAAATGCAATAGCAAAGAATTTAGGATAATTATTAGTTTTTTGTTCAATTTTTCACATTATTATATAAGATAAAAACATCCGAGATAGATTTATTTTTTACTTTTGACAAATGTGTTTTTTATTGAAAAACTAGAATTACAGACAAAACACAAACGATAATCAACAAAAACAACGTATAAAGAGTAAAAAATAATTCAATCAAAATATTTATATCGGATATATAAATCCGTTTAATAGAAATAAAAAATTATAAACATGGATAAAAATAGATTGCGCACATTGACAGAGCCATTTAAAATTAAAATGGTTGAGCCTTTAAAAGTTACAACTGAAAATTATCGAGAGAAAACCCTTAAAGAAGCTGGTTATAATACGTTTCTTCTGAAATCAAAAGATGTGTTTATTGATCTTTTGACAGATAGTGGAACAGGCGCTATGAGTGATAAACAGTGGAGCGGAATTATGATGGGTGATGAAAGTTATGCTGGAGCGAGAAGTTGGGAGCATTTAGAAAGTGTCGTGAAGGAATTAACTGGAATGCCTTATATCTTGCCAACACATCAAGGTAGAGCAGCAGAAAGAATTTTGTACAGTATACTAGGTGGCAAGGATAAAGTATTTATCAGCAATACGCACTTTGATACTACGCGCGCAAACATTGAATATACCGGAGCAATGGCTATTGATATTGTTTGTGAAGAAGCAAAAGACAACCAAATAGATTTGCCTTTTAAAGGAAACATTGACCTGTTAAAATTGGAGGAATTGATTCAACAATATGGTTCTGTGTCTATTGCCGCTGTAATTATGACTGTTACGAATAATTCTTCAGGTGGTCAACCAGTTAGTATGGCCAACATGAAAGCTGTTAGAAAAATTTGTGATAATCACGGTGTCTTAATGGTTATTGATGGATGTAGAATTGCTGAAAATAGTTATTTCGTTCATCACCGAGAAAAAGAATATAGTCATCTGACATATGAGGAGATAGCAAAAGAAATGTTAAATCTTGGTGATGCCTTTATCATGAGTGCTAAAAAAGATGGACTTGTAAATATGGGTGGTCTTCTTACGGTTAAGGATGAAGCACTTTCTGTTAAATGCAAAAACATGCTCATCATTTCAGAAGGTTTTACGACATATGGAGGTCTTTCCGGAAGAGATATGGAAGCATTAGCTATTGGGTTAAAGGAAGTGTTTGATAAAGATTATTTACATTACAGAATAAGGAGCACAGCTTATCTCGGCGAACATTTAAGAGCAAAAGGAATTCCTGTAGTATGGCCGATTGGTGGACATGCAGTCTACATCGATGCTAAAAAATTATATGCTAATATTCCTGTAAATCAATATCCTGGACATGCTTTAGTGTGTGATTTGTACTTAAAAGGAGGTATTCGTTGTGTTGAAGTTGGAAGTGTAATGTTTGGGAAATATGACGAAAATGGTGAATTGATTCCTGCAGCAAATGAATTAGTTCGTTTAGCAATTCCTAGAAGAGTATATACACAAAGTCATATTGATTTTGTACTTGATGTTTTTGATGATATTTTGGAGTTAACAGAGAAAGCCGAAGGGTATAAAATCACATATGAACCGCCATTTTTAAGACATTTTACTGCACATTTTGAACCTATAAATTTATAATTATGACACTTAAAATTGAAAAAAGAGCGTGGGCTGAACCATATAAAATGAAAATGGTTGAGCTGTTAAAAATGACAACAAAAGCGCAACGAAACAAAGCATTAAAAGAGGCTGGATACAATACTTTTTTATTAAGATCAGAAGATGTATACATTGATCTATTAACGGATAGTGGAACAAATGCCATGAGTGATCGACAATGGGCCGCTTTTATGACTGGTGATGAATCTTACGCTGGAAGTAAAAGTTATTACAACATGGAGCGCGCTATACAAACATATTATGGCTATAAATATGTAATTCCAACCCATCAAGGTCGAGGAGCTGAAAACATTCTTTCTCAAATTTTAATAAAAAAGGGAGATGTCATTCCTGGCAATATGTATTTCACAACTACGCGACTGCATCAAGAGCTTGCTGGTGGAAAATTTGAAGATATTATTATTGATGAAGCACATGACGCTTTAAATGAATTTCCTTTTAAAGGAAATGTTGATCTTAATAAATTGGAGAAGATCGTAAACAAATACGGAGCTGATAAAATTCCTTATGTGAGCATTGCAACAAATGTTAATATGGCTGGTGGGCAACCGATCAGCATGGAAAATTTGAAAGAACTTAGAAAATATACCCTTCAACATGGTATTAGAATTATCCATGATATGACCAGAGTTGCTGAAAATGCATATTTTATTCAACAACGAGAAAAAGGATATTTATTAAAAACAATAAAAGAAATAGTACACGACATTTGTTCACTAACTGATGGTGCAACGATGAGTGCTAAGAAAGATGCGCTTGTAAACATTGGCGGTTTTCTTGCAACCAATGAATGGGATGTATATGAAGAAGCTAGAAATTTAGTAGTAGTTTATGAAGGGTTGCATACTTATGGTGGACTTGCCGGAAGAGATATGGAAGCAATTGCCGTCGGAATCAAAGAAAGTTTGGATGATTACCACCAAAAAGCGCGAATTGGTCAAGTTGAATATCTTGGAAAAAGGATGCAGGAATATGGAATACCAATCGTAAAACCTATAGGAGGACATGGAATTTTTGTTGATGCGAAAGCCTTTTTACCTCACTTGTCTCAAGATGATTTTCCAGCTCAAACTTTGGCGGCTGAAATATATGCAGATTCAGGGGTTAGAACAATGGAACGAGGAATTGTTTCGGCAGGCAGAAATTCCAAAGGTGAAAATTATTACCCAAAATTAGAATTAGTAAGATTTACAATTCCAAGACGTGTCTATACGCAAGCACACATGGATGTAGTTGCTGAATCAACAGCTATGGTATATGATAGACGTAAAAAAATTAAAGGAATGAAAATGATCTATGAGCCGAAATATTTGAGATTCTTCCAAGCGCGTTTTGAGAAAATAAAATAAATGATAGTCTCTCAACTAATTGCTCCAAACAGCATTGCGATCATTGGTGCTTCTGAAAATGAAAGTAAACCTGGTGGAAAAGTTGTCCGTAATCTTTTAAATGGTGATTTTAAAGGAACGATATTCGCCGTGAATCATAAACCTATTGCCATTAATGGAGTCCAATGGGTTAAAGATGTTAAAGAACTTGGAAATGTTGATTTGGCGATAATTGCAATACCGTCAAATCAATGCATTCAAACCGTCGACGATCTGATAAAAAAAGGCACAAAGGCTTTTATAATATATTCTGCAGGCTTTTCCGAAGCGGGACATATTGGAATTGAACTTGAAAAGGAACTTGTAGCTAAAATTAATAAAGCAAACGGGACATTAATAGGACCAAATTGCGCAGGAATAATAAATGAAACGTACAAAGGAGTCTTCACAACACCTATTCCTTCATATGATAAATTGGGATGTGAAATGATTTCAAGTTCAGGGGCAACAGCTGTTTTTATAATGGAATCCGCATTGCTTACTGGCTTGAAATTTTCAAACATCTATTCCATTGGAAACGCAGCACAAACAGGAGTTGAAGAGTTGTTAGAATTCATGGATCTTACATTTGACTCAGAAAAAAGTCCAAAAGTAAAATTGCTCTATCTTGAGCAAATTAAGAACCCCCATAAATTTTTGAAACATGCCACATCTTTAATTCAAAAAGGATGTAAAATTGCAGCAATAAAATCAGGTTATTCTGAAGCAGGAGGCAGAGCTGCTTCTTCTCACACTGGTGCTTTAGCATCGTCTGACACTGTCATTAGAGCACTTTTTAAAAAATGTGGAATCGTCTATTGTAGTAGTCGAGATGAATTAATTGCTGTGGCTGGTGTTTTTCAGTCCAAAGAATTAAAAGGAAAAAATATTGCAATTATAACTCACGCCGGAGGTTCAGCAGTAATGCTAACCGATGCTTTAACTTCAAATGGATTATCCGTTCCAGCTTTTGAAACCTCTGAAACAGATATACTTTTAGATAAGTTAAATTCTGGATCCTCAGTTGCTAATCCTATTGATTTTCTTGCAACGGGAACTGCTTTTCAACTCGGAGAAATAATAGATTTCTGTGATACTTTTGATAAAGTAGATGGAATGGTCGTTGTGTTCGGAAGCCCCGGACTTTTCAACGTGAAGGACGTGTATGATGTGCTGGAATCAAAAATGATTACCTGCCAAAAACCAATTTTTCCAGTACTTCCTTCTTTAATAAATGCAGAAAATGAAATAAAACAATTCCTATCAAACGGCAGAGTTAATTTTCCAGATGAAGTTAATTTAGGAAAGGCACTTGCGCATGTCTTTACATCAAAAAAATTACTTTTCGAAAATGTAAAATTACCTGATATGGACATTGTGGCAATTAGAGCGATTATCAATTCATCGTCTGATGGCTTTTTAAATGCTGACGTATGCAGAGAATTAATGGAAGCGGCTGGTATAGATTTAGCAAAACAATTAGTGATTACAACGATTTCTGAATTAATCACAATTGAAAAAGAATTGAGTTTCCCCATTGTAATGAAAGTAGTTGGACCTGTTCATAAAACAGAAGTTGGTGGAGTGATATTAAATGTTCTTGATGTTACCCAAGCTAATGTGGCTTTTAAAGAATTAATGCAAATACCTGAAGCAAAAGGAATTTTAGTGCAGGAAATGATTGCTGGTGAAGAATTATACTGCGGAGCTGTAAAACAAGGAGATTTTGGACATTTAGTTATCTGTGGCTTGGGGGGGATTTTTCTAGAACTTCTGCAAGATACAGTTGCTGCTCTTGCTCCATTGTCGAGTGCTGAAGTAAAATCAATGATTGAGACACTAAAAAGCTATCCAATTATCAAAGGATATAGAAACAAAAAGGCTCTTAATGAAGCTAAATACATTGATATTGTAACACGTATTGGCGCCTTGGTAAACATTGCACCAGAAATTAATGAATTAGATTTAAATCCCATTAAAGCTGATGGTAATCAAATGATAGCGGTGGATGTTCGAGTAAAAATTAAAAAATAGTTCGCATGAAAATTAAAGTACGTCATATTTTTAGCCTTTTATGTTTAGCCTTTCTTATGTTTTCTTTGAGCATCTATGTGTATCCATTAAAAAAATTGAAAGCACAAGAATTCAATAAAGTTTCTGCTGTAGAAGGTCGCCTCGTTTGGCAAAAATATAACTGTCAATGTTGCCATCAATTATATGGTCTTGGTGGATATCTCGGTCCAGATTTGACCAACGAATATTCAAAATTCCAAGGAAATGAAGATATATTAAAAGCCTTATTTAAAGGGGGAATGAAGCAAATGCCCGCTTTTAATTTATCAAAAACAGAAGAAAATTTTTTAATTGAATTTTTGAAACAAACAGATGCAAGTGGCAATGCGAATCCACGAAATTATAGTATCCACAAAAATGGAATGATAGAACAAAATGAAAGAAAATAGAAAAAATCCAGGAAAGCAGTTTTTAATAACAGCCCTGATTTTATTGTTTTGTGGATTGTTGGCAGGTGTGTTATCTAGTTTAACATATGTTTTGCCTGATTTTTTAAAGGAAAGCCTTGGTTTAAGCAAATTGAGACCTTTACACGTTTCTTCGGTAATGTTTTGGATTATATTAGGAGCAACCGGTTCTGTCTACTCAGGATTATGGATGCTTTCAAAAAAACCTATTTCAATCCTTATATCAAAAATTCAATTGATATTGTGGATTATTGCGCTAGTTGGCGTTTTCTATTCTTATTTCACTGAAGATTTTGGAGGCAGAGAATATTGGGAATTTAATCCTATTTGGGCTTTACCGATACTAGTGTCATGGATACTGTTTTTAGTAAACTTCGTTTTAGCAGTTAGAAAAACAGGAAAATGGCCAGTTTATGTCTGGATGTGGTTGACAGGGATTATTTTCTTTTTGTTCATATTTATTGAAAATTACTTGTGGATTTTCCCCTATTTCAGAGAGCATTTTGTTACGGATATGACTATTCAATGGAAAGTAAATGGTTCTATCGTTGGAGCGTTAAACCAAATGCTTTATGGTACAGCATTTTATTTGATGGATCGAATAAATAAAAATGAAAGTAAAATTGGATATAGCAAATTGGCCTTTGGAATGTATTTTCTTGGTTTAACTAATTTGATGTTCAATTGGGGGCATCACATATATACCTTACCAACAGAAAGTTATATTCGCTATGTCGCATATTTTATCAGTATGACCGAATGGTTTTTCTTCGTAAAAATTATTTATGATTGGAAGAAGAGTCTTGTAGAGATGAAATCGAACTATAGTTATTTTCCATATCGGTTTTTGATGGCAACAGATTTTTGGGTATTCATTAATATGGGTCAAGCACTTTTAATGTCAATACCTGTAATTAATATTTATACGCATGGAACTCATGTGACCGTTGCCCATGCCATGGGAACAACAATTGGGATCAATAGTATGATACTTTTTGCTGCAGCATTTATGTTTCTTATTCCAAAGGATGAACAAACTGTTCAACCCAATAAATTATTGAATTATTCCTTTTGGATTGCTCAACTAAGCTTATTAGTATTATTCGTTTCTCTTGATGTTTCCGGAATATTAAAAGGCATTTGGCAACTAGATCCTGATCAATGTTCCTTCGGTGAAATGATGGAAAGCTTAAGAACTTGGTTCATTGTTTTAGGCATTTCTGGCAGTATTCTGATGCTTTGTTTTTTTGTGTTTATAATTCATTTATTGAAAAAAGCATTTTCAGTTAAATGAGAAATTAATAATAGGAGTATGGAAAATTCTGTAGATCTCAACAATGTGAAAGTTGCATTTAGTCATAAGAATGACGGGGAGTTAAGAAAGACAATCTTCATTTATAGATTGATTCAACGTCCTTTTTTAGTGGTGATATTAAGTAAAGTTGCTGGCTGGATTTTGAAATATAAAATACCCTTAAAGTTTTTACTGAAAAATACTGTTTTCAAACTATTCTGTGCAGGTCAAAACAGAAAGGAAGCACAAATTACGATGAACAAATTAAAAGAACATAATGTTAATACTGTATTAGATTATGTGGCTGAAGGAGACAATTCGGAGGCAAGTTTTAAAATCAATTTGGAAACAATTCTTGAAAATATCCGATTCGTAAGCCTTGAAAATAAAGAGCCATTTGTAGGTGTTAAACTTTCAGGTTTAGAAGATGTTGATTTCATAAAAACAGTTGGTTATTCTGATTCAAGCAGTGATGCTGAAGAAAAAAGAAGAAAAGAGCAATTTATTGAACGAGTAAATGAAATTTGTGCCCTCGCGGTATCTAAAAATGTGAAAGTTTATTTCGATGCTGAAGAGAAAAGCACCCAAGATTTTTATGATTTGATTGTCGAAGAAATGATGCGCAAATACAACAAAACAAATAGTTTGATTTATACTACTTTGCAGATGTATATGAAAGATCGAGTGGCCTATTTAGAATACTTAGTGGAAGATGCTAAAGAAAAAGAATATCTAATTGGGGTTAAGCTTGTTCGAGGCGCATACATGGAAAAGGAAAGAAAATATGCTGAAATTGCTGGTGTTAAAAGTCCAGTTTTTGAAACTAAAATTCAAACGGATTATTCCTTCGATCAAGCAGTTACTATTTGTTTAAAAGAATATGCTATCGTTGCGACTTGCCTGGCAACTCATAATCAACAAAGTGTTGAATTGGCATTAAAACTGATCGAACAAAATAATATCATCAATCATTATGAGAGAGTGTTCTTTTCACAATTGTATGGAATGAGCGATAACCTTACTTTTAATTTAGCAAAAGAACATTATAATTCTTCTAAATATGTTCCCTACGGAGAAGTAGAAAAAGCAATTCCATATTTATTAAGAAGGGCTGAGGAAAATTCATCAATTGAAGGTCAAACTTCGAGAGAATTGGAACTTTTGACTCAAGAAAAAAGTCGGAGAAAAAAATAACGATCATTCCGAATCCACACCAAAGTGAAATAGTGAAAAAAGCTATACCACTTCTTTTTGGACATACAAAAAATGATTTTCATTAAAATCAATACAAAATGTACCAATTGTTGTTGAACTCAAAGTACTCAGGAATTTTTCACGATGTGCCTTGAACGTTTCATGAAAAGGACATGGGTTATCATCTGAACATTTGTGTAATCCAATTCCACAGCGATGAAAAGCATCTGCACCATCTATTGCATTGACAATATTAATTATCGGCAATTTTTTAATTTGTTCATTAATATAAAAACCTCCTTTAGGTCCTTTGCTAGAAAGGATCAAGTCTTTTTTAGCAAGTTCTTGAAGAATCTTTACGGTAAACGCAACAGGCATTTTTAACAAACGTGCAATTTCTGTTCCATGGGTCATTTTAGTTGCTGAGGCTTGAGAAGCCAAATATAGAACGGCTCTAATTGCATATTTACATTTGTTCGATAACATATTAAAGTTCGCTGAGTGCTAATTTTCCTTCTTCAGATACCATTTCTAAACTCCATTCTGGGAACCAAACGATATTAACTTTCGCCTCAAAACCAGGATATGTATTTGAAATAATTTGTTCAATAGCGTGAATTATTGAATCTCCCATTGAATAGTCTGAAGAAGTAAAAGTCAAATTAATGATTACTTCATTAGAAACAATTGAGATTGAATAAACCAATCCTAAATCTATAATTCCAACTTCTGTTGCAGGTTCAATGACGTTCTTGAGAATTTCAAGAACGTCCATTTCTTCTTTATTCAATGAATTTATATTTAAGCTCATTTTGAATTATTTACTGAATAATTCCTTTTCCAAATCAATTGCTTTTTTGAATAAGATGTTGTTCTCTAAATGTATATGATGGTGCAAATCAAGCTCGTATTCTTGTAATTTTGAAAAAAGAACACGATAAGAATTACAAGCATCTTCAGGCGGTGTAAAGTTATTACTGAACTCTTTGATTTTGTCCATATTGCCTCCTGCTGAAACATGCTCAGCTTCCATCATGTTGATAGGATTTTCAATAGTCCCAAATGGTGGTCTTGAAATTGGAGTTCCATTTCTCTTTGCAACTACTAATTCTTTGATATAGGGAAACAATATCATTTCTTCCTTTTGCATGTGGTTGTTTAATTCTTCTGCAACTTCATTGTAATAATGTGCGATTTCCACAACTTCTGGATGACGATCACCGTGCACCCGAGCAACTTTATTACTGTATTCGTGTAAGATTGGATGTGAATTTTCTATGTATTTGTGATGTTTATTAATGATGTAGTCAGCTAAGAAATCTAGTTCCCAACTATTATAATCTTCAGATTGAGAATTGGTTTGATTTTCTATTTCACTTAATGCTGCTTGAACTTCTTTTACATCAAGACCTTTTTTCTCGCATGCTTTGTCCAATGTTTTTTTTCCTCCACAACAAAAATCTAATCCGAATTTGCGGAAAACTTCTGCTTTTCTAAAATCTTGAGCTACCATTTCACCAATAGTTTGAGATTCCTCCCCTAGCTTATTTCGTGTGATTTTAACTTCCCACACTTCAGGGCCATTTGCTATATATTCCCAATCGAAAATTGGCCCCCTTTCTGCTATCATTTGATAATAAAGTGGTTTTGGATCATGGTCATTCTGAATGATAAATGCTTGTCCACCAGTTAAAGCATCAAAACGGTCAAATATAGTTGGGTGTTTTAAGCGGGGTTCTAATTGTGTTACATCTAATGTTTCCATTTTATATTTTTTAATTGATTTCTTGAACAAATGTATTATTTATTTATATAAAAGACTAAATTGTCCTATTTAAAAATGTTAATTATTATAAATTGAATGTTAACACTCTGCTGAATGTATGAATCATAATTGTTTATATTTTTCCTTGCAACCCTTTGTTAACAGATGTTTATAACTTTAATTCAATGCATTAAATGCTACTGTCATCTGAAATATTGATGGTTATGAACAGTTTTTTGTTATTAAGTTATATAGGACAATAACATCCAATATAAAGCAACTTTTATACATTTGATGAAATCATTATTTTATGTTTTCGAAAGCTTGTGAGTATGGAATTCGTGCCTGTGTCTTTGTGGCACTAAACTCTATTGATGGAAAAAGGGTTAGTCTGAAAGAAATTTCAAATTCAATTGATTCTCCTGAACCATACACAGCAAAAATATTACAAAAATTAGTGAAATGCAGACTGATCTTTTCTGTCCAAGGCGCACAGGGAGGTTTTGAATGTGTTACAGCAAGTCTCAAGAAAACGACTATTGAAGATATCGTTCTAGCAATAGATGGTGATGCAAGTTTTTCAATGTGCGTATTGGGCTTGAAGGAATGCTCTGAAATAAATCCTTGTCCAGCACACAAAAAATATAAGCATATAAAAAACGAATTTAAAAATATGATTAAAACAACTAGCATTTTTGAAATGGTCACAGACTTACAACAAGGAAAAGCTTGGTTGAAAATTGATTAGTCCAAACTGAAAAAATCGAAGAGAAATGGAAAAATATGTTATTAAAAGAAATGGGGAATATAAACCTTTAGAAGAATATAAAATCACTGAAGCAATCCGCAAGGGTTTTGAAAGTGTTGGTACAGATTATGACGAAACAATTATAACCAATGTTCTTCTTGCGCTTAATTCTAAAGAAGTTTGGTCTGTTGAGGAAATTCAGGATGTTATTGAAAAAGCACTTTTTAAAGCCGATTTTTTCGAGGTGTTGAGATCTTTTATGGTTTTCCGACATACACGAAAAATGCAACGTGAAAATTCAAACGGACTCACCGAAGACACAACTTTTGTAAACAGTACGCAAACAATTGAGGAATATGTAAGTCAAACAGATTGGCGTATAAATGCAAATGCAAATACTTCTTATTCCAATGCTGGTCTAGTGAATAATGTTGCAGGAAAAGTAATTGCTAATTATTGGTTGGATAAAGTTTACACGCAAGAAGAAGGGTATGCTCACAGAAATGGAGATATCCATATCCATGATCTTGATTGTTTGACAGGTTATTGTGCCGGATGGAGTTTACGTGTTCTTTTGAACGATGGGTTTAATGGTGTAAGAGGAAGAGTTGAAAGTAAAGCGCCAAATCACTTCCGCGAAGCACTTGGTCAAATGGCAAATTTTTTAGGAATTCTTCAAAGCGAATGGGCAGGTGCACAAGCTTTTAGTTCATTTGATACTTATTTGGCACCTTATGTTTTTAAAGATGATTTAAGTTTTACAGATGTCTTGAAAGCGGTAAGAAGTTTTGTCTACAATTTAAATGTTCCAGCACGTTGGGGACAATCACCTTTTACAAACATTACACTAGATTGGGTCGTTCCGGATGATTTGAAAGAACAAATCCCAACGAGAAACAACCACCATATTTTTTCTAATATACAGGATGTTGATTTTATTACTCGAATAAAAGAAAGAGGTGTTGAAACTCCTGAAGAAATGAGATATGAGCATTTTCAAAAGGAAATGAACATGATCAACAAGGCGTATTATACTGTCATGACTGAAGGAGATTCTAACGGACAACCGTTTACTTTTCCAATTCCAACTGTAAATATTACCGAAGATTTTGACTGGTACGGTGAAAACACAGACTTGCTTTTCGAAAATACAGCAAAAATTGGGTCTTCCTATTTTCAAAATTTTATAGGAAGTCAATTTATTCTAAATGAGCAAGGTGAAAAAGTTGAAAATCCAAATGCTTACAAACCTAATGCTGTTCGAAGTATGTGTTGCAGATTGCAACTAGATCTTCGTGAATTGTTGAAACGAGGAAATGGTCTTTTTGGTAGCGCTGAAATGACAGGAAGTATAGGTGTTGTGACGATTAATCTAGCTCGACTAGGTTATATTTATAAAGGAAATAAACAGGGGCTTTTTGAAAGATTAGACTTCCTTTTAAACATTTCGAAGTCAACTCTTGAGAAAAAGAGAGTTTTTATACAAGATATGTATGATAGAGGACTTTATCCTTACACAAAAAGATATTTGCCTCATTTTAGAAATCATTTTTCTACGATTGGTGTCAATGGAATTAATGAAATGATTCTAAATTTCACCAATGGTGAAGATGATTTAACGTCTACTACCGGAATTGATTTTGCTGCTGAAATTTTGGATTATATCCGAACTAGAATGCAAGAATACCAAGAAAGTACTGGTAATCTTTACAACTTGGAAGCAACTCCAGCAGAAGGAACAACGTATCGATTTGCGAAGGAAGATAAAAAACGATTTAAAGATATTATTCAAGCAGGTTTTGATGAAAATATTTACTACACAAATAGTTCACAAATTCCAGTAGACCATACAGAAGATCCATTTGAAGCATTGATGCTACAAGATGAACTGCAGTGTAAATATACAGGAGGAACAGTCTTGCATTTATATATGAGAGAGCGATTAAGTTCAGCTGAAGCTTGCCGAAATATGGTTAAGAAAGTCTTGTCAAATTTCAGATTGCCCTACATCACTATTACTCCTGTTTTTAGTGTTTGCCCAACCCATGGATATCTTTCCGGAGAACATGAGTTTTGCCCTAAATGTGACGATGAATTATTAGAAAAATTAAAAATAAAAGAAAATAGCTATGAACACAGTAACTGAAACAATGAGCAAGACAAATCTGTTAAAAGACGTAACAGAGCTAAGAACAAAATGTTTAGTATATACTCGAGTAATGGGTTATCACCGACCTATTGAAAGTTTTAATATTGGTAAAAAAGGAGAACACAAACAAAGAGCACATTTTGTTGAGCAATGTTGTAAATAATCCAATTCATAATATCTCACCTTTCACTTTACTTGATTATCCGGATAAAACGGCCTGCATTATTTGGTTTGCAGGCTGCAATATGCAATGCCAATATTGTTACAATCCAGATATTATTGACAGTAAGGGAAAAGTGTCCTGTGGTGAAGCATTGTCATTTTTGAAATCGAGAAAAGGTTTATTAGATGGCGTAGTTTTGAGCGGAGGAGAATGCACGAATTACAAAGGATTAGTAGATTTTGTTGTGGAAATCAAAAAACAAGGATTCAAAGTCAAACTCGACACAAACGGGTCAAATCCGCATGTCCTAAAAAAATTAATTGAAGGGAATTTGATTGATTATGTAGCATTGGATTTTAAAGCCCCAAAGGAAAAGTTTTTTGAAATAACAAAATCTAAACTATTCGAGAGGTTTGAAAATTCATTAGAAATGCTTGTTAATAGTTTAATTGAATTTGAAGTTCGGACAACAGTGCACAATTCACTTTTATCTAAAGCAGATTTGAATGGAATGATAGCCTTTTTATATATAAAAGGCTATAGAAATAAATATTACATCCAACAATTTGTTAATGATACGCCAACAGTTGGAGGTTTGGGGTACTCAAAAAATGATTTTTCGATCAATGATTTTGATTCAGAAGAATTGGAATTAGTACTTCGAAATTAAAATCAATTTTTATGACACGCATCATAGGATAGAAATAGTAAACACACGAATTTTGAAAATTAATTTAGGATGAAACACACGCTATATATTATTGGTGCTTTGATTCTTTTAGTTGCTTGTAACAATTCAACAAGTAAAAAAGAAGTTGAAAATGTATCCGTGGAAAAACCGTATAATGCTAAAATTGGAGCAGGGAAATTCGATAATGTAATTTTATCAGATACACTTGATGAAAAGTTAATTGCCGAAGGAAAGAAATTACTTATTTCAAAATGTATTTGTTGTCACAACTTGACCACTGAAGCTTCTACTGGTCCTGGCTGGCTAAATATTACCGAAAGGAGATCTACTGAATGGATTCTGAATTTCTTAACGAATTCAGAAGAAATGCTTGATAAAGATAAAACGTTGAAAGCCCAAATATCTGCTTACAAAGTTAGAATGCCTAATCAAAACCTGAGTGATAATGATGCAAAGGCAATTTTGGAATTTATGAGAAATAATGACAAAAACAATTAATGATAAATTCCAAAACGAATTCTACTAATATTCGTGTAACCAAAAAGTTTACATTGGATTTTGCACATGCCTTAGATGGTTATGACGGGTTGTGTAAAAATATTCATGGTCATACTTATCATTTCAGTGTAACATTATTGGGTCCGATTCGCAACGATGAAGGTCATTCAAAAAATGGATTCGTCATTGATTTTAAAGATGTCAAAGCAATAGTAAAAACCGAAATAATTGACGTTTTCGACCATTCACTTGTTTTAAACGAAATGTCGGATATTGCAAAAAATGCTGTGTTAACTGATTTTAGTGAACGAATTATTTACACATCATTTCAACCAACATGTGAAAATCTCTTAGTTCATTTTGTTGATTTAGTAATTCCAAAACTACCGGTCGAAATTAAATTAATCACTGCACGATTGGATGAAACACCAAGTTCATATGCAGAATGGTTTTTAGCTGATCAATAATTCAGCTTTTCAATATTAAACACAGCTGTAAATCTTCAATTTAGTGTGATTTAAATCATTTAGATTTATTTCAATAAATGCACTTCCCTTCCCCTTTCTTCTTGTAATTGCTTGATAAATAAGATAAATAGTATATACATATCCTTATTTAGAAGGATTCTATTTATTAAAAATTTTTAATCAGACTTTCATTTTATGATATAAATCATTTTATAAGCTGTGCATTAAAATCAATTTTACACTATAATTATCTATGTAATGGAAAAAGAAAGATTACTTAAAGGAATTAAACTTGTTATTCTAGGTTCAGTAATAAGTTTATCGACAATGTCAACCTTTGCTGCTTCAAGCAGAGCGATGCAACCTGAAGAAAGTGCAGGAATAAAATATTTTGAAGGCTCAAGTAGCTTTTTAAATGGAGGGCCAGCTTGTATTTCATGTCACAATGTGAAAAATGATCAATTGATGACTGGAGGACTACTTGCAAAAGACTTGACGGACGTCTACACAAGATTAGGTGAAGGAATAGCAGTATGGTTATCTGCTCCACCTTTTCCTGCAATGGCAGCATCCTACCAAAATCACCCTTTAACTGAAAATGAAAGAGGAAAATTATCTGCTTTCTTAAAGTATGCAAATGAAGTGAAAGGAAGTCAAACTGCAAAAACTGGGTATTCAACAATGTTGATTGGAGGACTAAGTGGTTTAGCTGGTTTGTTGATTATCATAAACTTCATGTACATGAATAGAAAGAAAAAAATGGTTAAAAAAGACATTTTTGACCGTCAACATAGCGCTTGGGATGCCAAACATTAATAACAGTAATAGTTACATTAAATTCAAATAAAATGAGCTGGATTGAAGATATAATATCGCCAAATACTCGTAAATGGGAAGAATTCTATAGAAATAGATGGCAATATGATAAAGTAGTGAGAAGTACCCACGGTGTAAACTGCACTGGTGGGTGTTCGTGGGCAATTCACGTAAAAGACGGTATCGTTGTATGGGAAATGCAACAATTGGATTACCCTCAATTTAATAAAGATGTTCCACCATATGAGCCAAGAGGCTGTCAACGTGGGATTTCTTATTCATGGTACTTGTATAGCCCAATTCGTGTTAAATACCCAATTATTCGTGGTGCTTTAATCGATCTTTATAGAGAAGAAAAGAAAAATTGTGGTGGAGACCCAGTTTTAGCTTGGGCAAATTTACAAGCTGATTCTACTAAAAGAAAAAGATACCAACGAGCTAGAGGTAAAGGTGGATTTAGAAGAGTTAAATGGGATGAGGTAATTGAATTAATCGCGGCATCTAACATTTATACGATTCAAAAATATGGATCGGATAGAATCATTGGTTTTGCACCAATTCCAGCAAAAAGTATGTTGAGCTACGCATCCGGTGCTCGTTACTTGCAATTGATGGGAGCAGTTAACTTGTCTTTCTATGATTGGTATTGTGATTTACCAAATGCTTTCCCAGAAATTTGGGGTGAACAAACTGACGTTTGTGAGTCTGCTGACTGGTTCAAATCAAAGTTCATTGTATCAATGGGTGCAAACCTTGGTATGACAAGAACGCCAGATATTCACTTCTTCTCTGAAGCAAGACACAATGGAACGAAAACAGTTGTAATGGCACCCGATTTCAACATGGTTGCAAAACATGCTGATCAATGGATTCCAGTTCACGCCGGTTCTGATGGTGCATTCTGGATGTCTGTTACGCACGTTATTCTTCAAGAATACCACGTAAATAGACAAGTTCCTTATTTCATGGACTACATTAAACGTTTTACAGATTGTCCTTTCCTTGTGAAGTTGGATAAAAATGGAGACGTTTTAACGCCTGGTAGAATGATGCGTATTGGAGAAGTTTCTGAATTTAAAGATGCTGAAAATGGCGAATGGAAATTCTTGAACTACGACGCAACAACTGGTGGACTTATTTCTCCAATGGGAACAATGGGTTACAGATGGCAAGAGAAAAAAGGCCAATGGAATCTTAATTATACAGATGGTGAATCAGGACAAGGATACGATCCAGAATTGTCTTTACTTGAAAAACACGATGATGTACTTCAAGTTCAATTTACTGAATTTGGATTAGATAAAAAAGCATACAGAGGAGTTCCTGTTCGTTATATTACAACGAAAGACGGAGAAAAAGTTCCTGTAGCAACCATTTATGACCTTACAATGGCTCAATATGGCGTTGGACGTGGATTAGCAGGAGATTATCCTACTTCTTTCGATGATAAAGATGCTGCATACACGCCAGCTTGGCAAGAAATTTTTACTGGAATTGGTAGAAAAGAAGTTATCCAATTGGCACGTGAATGGGCTAGTACAGCTGAAACAACTGAAGGTGCTTGTATGGTAATTGTTGGAGCAGGAATAAACCACTGGTTCCACGAAAACTTGATGTATCGTTCAGCTATTATGGCGCAAATGCTTACGGGTTGTAATGGTAAAAACGGTGGTGGAATGAATCACTATGTTGGGCAAGAGAAATTGGCTCCTATGGATTCATGGTCAACAATCATGAGTTCGAAAGACTGGGATACAGCGCCACGTTTACAACAAGGACCTATCTGGCATTATATCAACTCATGTCAATGGAGATATGACGGAAATCAGAAATACTATAATTCTGTTCCTGATAATAAATTGGCAAACATGCACTCTGCTGACTGGGCTGTTATGGCAGTTCGTAACGGATGGATGCCTTATTATCCTCAATACAACAAGCATAATTTCGCAATTATCGAGGATGCTAAAAAATCTGGCGCGAATACAGAAGACGAAATGCGTAATTATATTGTTCAGCAATTGAAATCTGGAGAATTAAAGCATGCTATCGTTGAGCCAGATGAGGAAATTAACTTCCCAAGAGTTTGGTTTATCTGGAAAGGTAATGCAATTGGAACTTCAGCAAAAGGACATGAGTACTTCTTAGATCACTATTTAGGAACGCACACAAATAAAATTGCGGACGAAGTTGCAGGAGAATTTGTAAAGGATATCACGTATAAAGGAAAAGAAGCTCCAAAAGGAAAAATGGATTTGGTGATTGACATCAACTTCAGAATGGACACTTCAGCTTTATATTCTGATATCGTTTTACCTACTGCATCATGGTATGAAAAAGCGGATATCAATTCAACGGATATGCACTCGTTTATTCACCCACTTTCTGAGGCTATTCCTCCAGTTTGGGAATCTAAAACAGACTGGCAAATATTCCAAGAATTGGCATTGAAAGTGCAAAACATGTCTAAAAAATATTTACCAAATCCAGTGATGGATGTAGTGAATGTTCCATTACAACATGATTCAAAGGATGAAATCACTCAACCACATTTGTTAGACTGGTCTAAAGGGGAATGTGAACCAATCCCTGGAAAAACAATGCATAAAATCGTCTTCAAAGAAAGAGACTATACAAAGATCTATGATAAATTCATCACTCTTGGAGATGGTGTTGCTAAAAATGGACTTGGTGCACACGGTAACAACTACATGTGTGAGGATGTTTACGAAGAGATGATTCAAAATAAAGAGCATGTTATTCGATTAGATAATGGGCAAGAATATCCATCACTAAAAGGGGATGTTGAAGCAATTGATGCAATCTTGAAATTGTCGACTTTAACAAACGGAAAATTGACAAAGCGTGCCTATGAAAATATGGCGAAGATTATTGGAAATGAAGAAATTGCAAAGCTAGGCGACGGATACGAGCAAATATCTATGGATTATAGAGACTTGCAATCACAACCTAAACGTTATAATTCTTCTCCACTTTGGTCAGGTTTAATGCATGAAGGAAGGACATATTGCGCATACACATATAATATAGACATGTTTGTTCCTTGGAGAACATTGACTGGACGGCAACATTTCTACCTTGATCATGATGCTTATATCGCCTTTGGAGAACACCTTTCAACATACAAACCATCACCTACTCCTGAAGCTTATGGAGATTTAAGAAAAACAGTGAATGATGGTAAAGCAAAAATGTTGAATTGTTTAACTCCTCACGGTAAATGGCATATTCACTCAACTTATGGCGATACGCTTCGAATGTTAACGCTTTCAAGAGGTAACGAGCCATGTTGGTTAAGTGAAACAGATGCAGCTGAACTTGGGATCAAGGATAATGATCACGTTGAAGTTTACAATGACCACGGTGTTTATGTTGCACGAGCTTGTGTGAGTGCACGTATTCCTAAAGGTGTTTGTATAGTTTATCACGCTGTTGAAAGAACATATAACATTCCTAAATCTCAAATTAGAAGAGGTGAAAAAGGTGAACCAAGAAGAGGTGGAATGAACAACTCATTTACTCGAGTTCACTTGAAACCAAATTTAATGTGTGGTGGATACGGACAGTTTACTTACCACTTCAATTATTGGGGTCCTGTAGGCGTGAACCGTGACACACACGTGTTGGTTAGAAAAATGGAGATAGTAGAATATTAATAGTTAGTTAGAATAACAAAAATTCATAGTTATGAATATTAGAGCGCAAATATCCATGGTTTTTCATCTTGATAAATGTATCGGATGTCATACATGTTCAGTTGCTTGTAAGAACATCTGGACAGATAGACGTGGAGCTGAATATATGTGGTGGAACAATGTTGAAACCAAACCAGGAACAGGTTATCCTACTAAATGGGAAGATCAAGACATATACAAAGGTGGTTGGGAGAAAAATGGTGAATCTGTATCCTTAAAAGGAGCAGGTAAATTGAAAGGATTGAAAAATATTTTTCACAATCCAAACATGCCATCATTGGAAGATTACTACCACCCATGGTCGTATAAATACAGTGATCTTTTCACTGCTCCTGAAGGAGATGACCAACCAATTGGTCGTGCAGTTTCGTTGATAACTGGCGAACCAATTGATATTAAATCAGGGCCAAACTGGGATGATGATTTAGGAGGTTCTCCGGATTACGCTCGAAAAGATGTCAACTTTAAAGACTTGACAAGTGCAGATCAAGAGGCGATGTTCCAATTGGAACAAATGACAATGATGTACTTACCAAGAATTTGTAATCACTGTTTGAATCCAGCATGTGTTGCTTCTTGTCCATCTGGTGCTCTTTATAAAAGAGGTGAAGATGGTGTGGTTTTGATTAACCAAGAAAGATGTAGAGCTTGGAGAATGTGTGTTACAGCATGTCCTTACAAAAAGAGTTATTACAACTGGCATACTGGGAAATCAGAGAAATGTATTCTTTGTTACCCACGTTTAGAATCAGGTCAAGCACCTGCTTGTATGCACTCTTGTGTTGGACGTATCCGTTATTTGGGAGTAATGCTGTATGATGCAGATCGTATTGAGCAAGTTGCATCAAGTGACGACAAAGATTTATTGCACAATCACTTAGATATTTATTTGAATCCAAATGACCCAATGGTTATTGCAGAAGCACGTAAAAATGGCGTTCATGATTCAACTATCAAAGCAGCACAAAATTCACCAGTTTATAAGTTTGTGAAAGAGTGGGGTATTGCTTTGCCATTGCACCCAGAGTTTAGAACATTACCTAATCTTTTCTATGTTCCACCAATGTTGCCTGCAATGGCACAAGTAGACGAAAAAGGATTGTATCAAACAACTTCAGAAGAATTGTTCCCAGGTATTGATCAAAACCGTATGCCAATGAAATACCTTGCTTCTTTATTCTCAAATGGAGATACTGCGGTAATCACAAATGTATATGAGAAATTACTAAGTGTGAAAATGCATAGAAGAAATGCAACTGTTGGTGACTTAAATGACGAAGAAGTTAAGAGATTAATGACCAAAGCTAAAGTAGGTCCTGAAACAGCGGATGCAATCTTTAGATTGACTTCACTTGCAACTTTTGAGGAGCGTTTTGTAATACCACCAGCACACAGAGAAGAGTCTATCGAAATGTTAGAATCTACTGCTGATGCTAAAGGTGAAACAGGATTTGGATTCAAAATGAAACCAAAAAGAGGTTTATAATTGAAAAAGAGTAACCATGAAAAGTAGAGACCATTATAATATTCTTGCAGAACTATTCAGGTATCCTGATGAAACGTATAAGCAGAATGTGGCAAGTTGTGCAAAAATGCTTAAAGGGAAATATGATGAGGCTTATGCCGAAATACTACCTTTTGCTCAATATGTTGAAGAGAAATCAATGCATGAAATTGAAGAAGCTTTTGGTAAAACATTTCATATTCAAGCAATTTGTTTTTTAGATCTTGGGTATGTATTGTTTGCGGAAGACTACAAAAGAGGAGAATTCCTTGTCAAAATGAAGGATGAGCAACGAAGAGCAAATAACGACTGTGGAATTGAACTGGCGGATAACTTGCCAAATGTTCTAACGTTACTTCCACTTTTGAAAGACGAAGAATTTGTCGAAGAATTTGCAGCAAGAGTTATGATTCCAGCACTTGATAAAATGTTGGCTGAGTTTGACTCTGCTCGAATGGAACTAAAAGATAAAGTTCGTAAGAAAAAGCAAAAAGTGATTTTGATGGAAGACATGGAAAATAAAAACATTTTTCAGTTTGCTATTAATTCTTTAGCACTTGTTGTTAAAGAAGATTTCAAAAACACACACTATAATGATCCGGTTATTGTTCCAACACTTGGCGGCAATTTCCTAAAGAGTTGTACCACTTCATGCGCTACAACTCCTGAACCAGTAAAAACTAATTAATATGACTCGTCAAGAAAAATCAAAGGTAACGGGACTCAGCTTAGAGTTAAGTTCTGTTTGGAAAAGAGTAAAAACTGTATCGGTTTTTGTACTTTTCATAAGTGCCCTATTCTCTTCAAAAAGTAGTTTTGGTGCTACTGGTGAGGAAGTTTACAACAAATTATGTATGTCATGTCACAGTTTGACGGATAAAGTTCTAATGGGGCCTGGTTTACAAGGTGTCGGTGAAAGAAGAACGGAAGCATGGGTAATTAAATGGGTGAAAGATTCTCAAGGATTAATTGCTTCTGGAGATGCAGATGCAGTGAAATTGTTTGGTGATTTTAACAAAATTCCAATGCCTGGTTTCTCACAATTAACAGATGAGGAAATAAAAGGGTTATTGGCTTTTGTAAAATCTAAAGAAGCAGCTCCTGGCGCAGCACCAGCAGAGGCAGGAGCAACAGCAACAGCTCCTGGAACACCAGCGCCAGCAGTAGGAGTTAATTTGAATTATAATTTCATCTTTTGGGTCTTCTTATCACTCGTTATTGTTGGATTCATGTTATACAGATTCAAGAAAAGAACAAATGAGAAAGTAGAGCAAGTTGGATACCATGGAGAACCACATAGCATTCCGAATTATGGATTTTACTTTTTGATATTCTTGTTTTGTGCTGCGTTAGTTATCATCTTATTAGCTATAGTTCTTAAACAAAACGTTGGTATGGTCAGTACGCTTATGTTCATGGTTTTGCCATATGCAGCTTTTGGTATTTTCATTGTTGGAAGTATTTATCGTTACATGAATAGAGGCTACCAAGTTTCATCTTTGTCGTCTCAATTTTTGGAAGGAAAGAAATTGTTTTGGGGAAGTCAACCATTTCACTGGGGCTTGTTGTTCCTTTTTGTTGGACACTTAACAGCATTCTTATTTCCAAGAGCGGTATTAGCATGGAATGGTGAACCAGTTCGATTGTTAATACTTGAAGTTTCATCTTTTGCTTTCGGATTATCTGCTTTGTTAGGATTGATATTATTAATCAAAAGGAGATTATCTGCTAAAATGCTTTTAGTAGTCACAAATAAAATGGACATGTTAGTCTATACAATTTTGTTTGTTCAAATAATCACTGGGTTAGGAGTTGCATTTTTTGTACGATGGGGTTCTTCTTGGTTCTCAAGTACATTAACTCCTTACTTAAGATCTGTCTTCTCTTTCAATCCTGATATTGACGCTGTTTCTGCAATGCCATGGTGGATTCAAATTCACATTATCTCAGCATTCCTTATTATTGGTGTTATACCATTTACACGATTTATGCACTTCTTAGTTGCTCCATTTGATTATATCTGGAGAAAATACCAAGTGGTTATCTGGAATTGGAATCCAAAAAATATTAGAACAACAACACGTCACAATTTTGGTAAAAAATCACGCAATCATTAATATTTAATGCTGCAATGAATTAAGCCATTCGTTCGTCAATTGACGAACGAATGGCTTTTTTTGTTTTATGATACGAATCATATTTTGCATTGAAAACAAATAGTTACTTAGCGTTATATTATAGATTCTAATCTTTTATTTTCACTTAAAAACTCCTGAGGAGTTAAATATTTGCAACGACGGATGCAATCCGTCGTGGTAAAAAATTGAAAGACAGTTTTGGCGTGTGTTTTTGATTAAAAACCATGACAAAACTAATCTAGTGAAAATTAAATGATGAGCGTTATATTTTATAAAACACATCGAAAAGTGTAATTTAGCCATTGAAAAAGAGTATAAATGTTAAACAGAATAAAGCAAAATATCCGATTTGATAGAAATGAATTCTCTGGATCTTTCGGCGATATTGGAACTGATTTACCTCTGATTGTAGGGATGATTATGGTTTCTGGTATCGACAGTGCCAGTACATTTATCATTTACGGGATTTTACAAATTGCTTCTGGCTTGTATTATGGAATACCAATGGCCGTGCAACCTTTAAAAGCCGTTGCAACACTTGTTATTGCAGGTAACATTGCAGGAAGTGTAATTTATGGTGGAGGTCTAGCAATCGGTATAATCATGTTGTTTTTAACCATTACGGGGTTGATTAAAAAACTTTCCACTTTCATCCCAAAGGCTGTTATTCGAGGAATTCAAATGGGATTAGGCTTGATGCTGGCCAATATTGCTTTAAAGAATTACATCGTTGAAGGATCTGGAGTCATGGAATATGGATTGGTAATCGTTGCCTTCACTATTGCATTAGTTCTCCTTGGAAACAGAAAATATCCGCCGGCTTTATTTATTATTGGATTAGGGATCCTTTATGCGCTGTTTTTTCAAATAGAAAACCCAACAGCATTATTTTCTTCGGTCAAAATGGAAATCCCTAATTTTCACATTCCAAAATGGGATGATATTGCAACCGGTTTTTTAATTCTTGCATTACCACAAATACCTCTATCTATCGGTAATTCTATTTTGGCAAGCGACCAATTAGCAAAAGATTTATATCCTGAAAAGAAAATTACAGTAAGTAAAATTGCTTTTACATATTCTTTAATGAATATTATTAGTCCATTTTTTAGCGGAATTCCAGTTTGTCATGGTTCAGGAGGAATGGCAGGTCACCATTCTTTTGGCGCTCGAACGGGCGGATCAGTTCTGATTTATGGTGTTTTCTTTCTTATTCTGGGGTTGTTTTTTAGTCATAGTTTCGATCAAATTGTAAAAATATTCCCAATGCAAATACTTGGTGTAATTTTATTTTTTGAAGCAATAACACTCGTTTTTCTAGTCAGGGATATTCAAACTAAAAAGTCAGATTTTTATATTGCTTTAGTTGTTGCATTAATTGCATGTGGACTTCCATATGGTTTTTTGATCTCTATAATTCTAGGAACTATTCTATATTACAATTCAACCAGAATTAATATTTTGAAATGATAAGTGTATTTGAATATTAGCGATTTCGTCGTTATTGAAAATGAGCAACAAAAATGAAAATAGTAAATTAGGGCAGAATATTTTAGGAATGCATCCGCGTGTCTCAGCGTTTTCTGCGGGATAAAAAGTGTCAAAAACATTTCCCGCAGAAAACGCAGACGAATAATAAAGGATTAATAACTGTTATTTCATTCAATCCGTTTTCACTGCGTGGCTGCCTGTACCGGTGTGATAAATTTGAGACTAGTCAATAAAATAATCTTGAAATGACAAGCATCATGCTTTGTTCTATTTTTCTTTACCAATTTTGCGAACTCGATTTTAATTTAAAGAAAAATGAATAAAGAGAAATCTATCTATTATTGGCTGCTGTCTGGTTGTTTGTTGATTGCATTAATGATTATAATCAAACTCAGTTTTATAGTAAATTAGGGCAGAATATTTTAGGAATGCATCCGCGTGTCTCAGCGTTTTCTGCGGGATAAAAAGTGTCAAAAACATTTCCCGCAGAAAACGCAGACGAATAATAAAGGAATAATAACTGTTATTTCATTCAATCCGTTTCCACTTCGTGGCTGCCTGTGCCGGTGTGATAAATTTGAGACTAGTCAATAAAATAATCTTGAAATGACAAGCATCATGCTTTGTTCTATTTTTCTTTACCAATTTTGCGAACTCGATTTTAATTTAAAGAAAAATGAATAAAGAGAAATCTATCTATTATTGGCTATTGTCTGGTTGTTTGTTGATTGCATTAATGATTGTAATTGGCGGAACCACACGTCTTACCCAGTCAGGTTTATCGATGGTAGAATGGAAACCAATTGTTGGAGCGATTCCTCCCTTGAATGAAGAAGCTTGGGTAAAGGAATTCAATTTGTACAAAAAATCTCCTGAATTTAAAGTTTACAATAATCATTTTACGCTCAAAGAATTTAAATCGATATTCTTTTGGGAATATTTGCATCGACTAGTTGGTAGAGTAATAGGGCTTGTTTTCATCATACCATGTTTAATTTTTTGGTTGAAAGGAAGATTTTCGACAGATTTGAAAAAAAGAGTGCTTCTAATTTTACTAGGAGGAATTTGTCAAGGAATTTTAGGATGGCTAATGGTGAAAAGCGGTTTAGTCAAAAACCCACATGTAAGTCATTATCGCCTTGCGGCGCATCTCATGGCTGCATTAATTTTAATCATTTACATCTATAAAACGGCCCTTTGGGTGAAACACGGTGAAAAGAAAAGAACACTTCCTTTATTGAGTGAACGCTTAATAAATAGAGCACTCATGCTGTTGATTCTACAAATTATATATGGTGCTTTTGTAGCAGGTCTAAAAGCAGGTAAAATGTATAATACTTTCCCTAAAATGGGTGATTCTTGGTTCCCATCAGATTTGACTTATTCTTTTCAAGAAAAAGGAATGTTAGCACTTTTTGAATCACCATCTGTTGTCCAATTGATTCATCGAATTTTGGGAATTAGTTGCTTTTTCTTAGCGACATACATTTTAATAAAAAGCAAAGAGTATCATTTTTCAATTAGAAGTAAAACAAGGTTATTTGGATCTCTCATTTTCATTCAAGTTGCAATTGGAATTACAACCTTAATCTTATCTGTTCCAGTAAATTTTGGAGTTTTACATCAAATTGTTGCATTAATAATTCTGGTTGTTGGATTCAATATAAAATTTGCGTCAAAATACGAATGGGGAAGATGATATTTTAACCTATTCTTTCACTTTTTCCTTAAACCCAAATTTTTGTGTTATTCCCAACCAAAATATATTTGAAGACTCATAAGTTGAAGCCGAACTTCGTTGCCCAAACTGATAGCAATAAGTCAAACCGATATTCAGCTGCTTGTTGATTTGCAATGCAGGTCCAATTAAAATTCGGTTATTATCAAACGTATTATAAATAATCTCTTTTCCAAGATTGATAAACAATTCATCACCAAAATTTAAGAGGAGTTTGAGATCAGGTTTCTTTGACGACAATTTAATAAGTGGTAAGGTAAAATAAAGCCTATATCGCAATCGAAAATTGAAAGACGTAGGGTTTGCCGCATTCGTCTTGTTTTGAAAGGATCTTGCTTCAATTCGAAAGCGATTTTGCAGTGTAAGCGATTTAAACTTTATAGTAGAATTGATTTCTTGATAAGGACGAATTTCAATAATACTTGTTTTAGAATCATTGAATGCAGTAAAACATGCAATTCCACTTACTCCTTGAAGATTTTTTCCTATCGGATATGCAACACCTGTTCTGCTCGTAATTTGAGACCAATCTTGAATGTCTCCTTTTGTCCGGAAACCAATATCGCTCATTAATAGTACTTTTTCAGAAAGCTTTATTTGTGTGTAATATTGTAACCACTGTTGATTCGAACGATTTACAATCTTTTGAGCATGACAATTAATTGAAATTGCCAGAAACCCAATAAATAATGTTGAAAATGACCTGATTTTCATAGTGTAAAAATAGTACTTAAAGTTGAGTTCTAATTGCTTAAGCTCCCCGAATTATAATGCTACATAAATCATAAAATGTCGACTATTAATTGGATAGCGCATACATCATTAGGGCAATTCCTCCTATAAAACTTGTCATAAGCGTAATTACCATTAACCGAAAGGTTCTCTTGTCATTTTTTAAGTTTCTATTGAGCCAAAGCATCCCTGCCGCAAATAGAATGTAAACAGAAAGACATAATCCAATTAAAAATACGGTGTTTTTGTCCATCTTACTGTTTTAATTATACAATAGTATAAAAAACAGCCTTGAAAAAATGTGATATAAATCATTTATTGAGGTGACATTAAACTATATCTTTGAAAAAAATCAAATTATGATAGTTCAACAGTTTAATGAAAATGCCGTTCAATACAAGGATTTTCAAATTTGGGATGTGGAAAACATGGACGCTTTTTTCAATGGGAATGGCGTTATACAAGAAATTTTTGAAAAAGATTACAAAACACTTGTTTCAAATTTTGATGCAAATCGAACAGATATTGCTGATACAAACATGGAAATCATGGTGAAAATTTTGGATCAAATTGGCGACAAACATTTCATGATATTTACCTTACACGACAAAAATCATTTGGAATTAGTGCAAATGCAACGCACCAATGCGATGACCTTTGGTATCAACATTGAAGAAATTTCTCCAGATCACGTTTATATCATGATTATGGATAAACACAAAGAAGTGAACGTAGGAATGTAATTTCTATAAAAGTAATTTAAAGGTCATTCGTCATTTGATGGATGACCTTTTTTGTTTTTTATTCGGATCGTTTCTATTTTTTAATCGATTTATGACTTAAAACAAGCATTAGTAGGACTAATTCATCTGAAATAAGGTGTTTTTGACAGTATAAAAAATTAAAAATCAATAAGTTAAATGTCAATATTAAGTGTTTTTAACTTTTTTTATGAAATTCCAAATTGTATGATTTACGTCATTTTATACGCATAAAGTGCTTAGTAGATTTGTTCTATAATATAACACAAAGGTTATGGGAAGTTTTAGAATATTTTTAAAATCAGGACATGCACCAACATTATTTGCGTCCTTTTTGTATTTTGATTTTTGCTTTGCAATATGGGTGCTTAACGGAGCGATGGCACCATTTATAAGTGAAGAATTTCATTTGACAGATGCACAAAAGGGATTTATGATTTCTGTGCCAATATTGGCTGGTGCAATTATGCGTTTTCCGTTGGGAGTTTTATCACAGTACATAGGTCGAAAAAATGCAGCTTTAACTGAAATGACGCTAATTATGGCGGCAATGGTTTTTGGTTATACGATGGTAGATACATATTCTGATGTATTAGCAATGGGTGTATTACTTGGTATCGCAGGAGCTAGTTTTGGTGTTGCACTGTCATTAGGATCGGGTTGGTTTCCTCCAAAATATAAAGGATTAGCAATGGGAATTGCTGGTGCTGGTAATAGCGGAACTGTACTAGCAATGTTATTCGCCCCACCATTAGCAATGCATTATGGATGGCATGCGGTGTACGGAATCGCAGCTTTTTTCATGCTTATTCCAATGATTGTAATGATTGTTTTTGCGAAAGAACCACCTGATAGAGAAAGACAAACATTAAAAGAACATTTATCTTGTCTTTTAGAGCGTGATGGTTGGTCGTTTAACTTCATTTATATCATCACTTTTGGTGGATTCATCGGTTTGGCAAACTTTTTACCAACTTATTTTCACGATCAATTTGGTGTCACAAAAGTTGAGGCGGGACAATTAACAATGCTGGCCGCATTAATGGGTTCTGCTATCCGGGTAGTTGGTGGCTGGGCCGCCGACAAATGGGGAGGGGTTAACATCTTAACCATGGTCTTTGGTTTTGTAATCTTGTCTATTATAATGGCGGCATTTCCAATTGGAGTTACTGGGACAACGATTCTCTTTATGTTTACCTTTGCCGCACTTGGAGCTGGAAATGGTGCTCTTTTCCAACTTGTCCCTTTACGATGGCCCCTTGCAACTGCTGTAGCAGGAAGTATGATAGGTGAAATCGGTGCCTTGGGAGGAAGTTTTATTCCAAATGCAATGGGACTTTCAAAACAGAACACAGGTTCTTTTTTCTGGGGGTTTATATCATTCGCGATTTTAGCAGTACTTGCATTCATTGTTTTAAGAGTTTCACAGCGCAAATGGACAGCGAAATGGGTTGATAAAGGTGGACGTGCACGAATTATTAAAGAAGACATCGAATTTGAAATTACAGAACACATTCCTGGGTTAACTGTAATTCCAAGTAAAACTTCAACAGGGGAATTGGCTTATAGAACAATAATTTATCCTGTTGGAAATTCAGAATTAGCTGACAAAGCAAGAGATCACGCAGCTTATTTAGCGAATACAACGGGATCAAAATTGCTGTTACTTTATGTCAACGAAAAATCGCACAGTACAGGTTTACTGGCTACTGATTCTGACAATTTCTCAGCAATACGTGATTCTTGGATTCACACAGGAAAACAGGCTTTAATAAATGAAGCAACAAAATTACGTGATTTAAATGTCAACAATATTGAAGCTGTTTTTGGACAAGGAGATATTGCACATGAAATAGTTACTATTGCCAAAGAAAGAAATGCAGAATTGATTCTCTTAGCGAGTCACGTTGCTTCTCCAATCGGTAAGTTACTAATGGGAAGCAGAACACATGAGATTTTCAAAGAAGCTACTTGCCCAATATTAAGAATAGTTCGATAATTAATATTTACCTAAATTAAAAGTTATGTCAACTTGGTTAAACAAATGGGAACCCGAAAATGAAGAGTTTTGGAATTCTGAAGGAAGTAAAAGAGCATGGAAAACGTTATGGATCACAACTGGAGCCTTAATTTTTTCTTTCGCTACTTGGTTTATAATGAGTGCTCTTGTAGTAAAACTGAATGGAATAGGGTTTAAATTTACAAAAGATGAATTGTTCTGGTTGGCAGCAATGCCTGGTTTGGCAGGAGGTATTTTAAGAATTGTACATACATTTTTACTGCCAATATATGGTACACGTCATGTTATTTCTATTTCTACATTCTTGAAAATTATTCCATGTGTTGGAATTGGATTCGCAATTATGGATACATCAACACCATTCTGGATGTTTATGGTTCTTGCATTTTTGTCTGGTTTTGGTGGTGGCGATTTCTCGTCTTATATGCCTAGTACAAATCTATTTTTTCCAAAACGTTTAAAGGGAACTGCTTTAGGTATTCAAGCAGGAATTGGAAACTTTGGGGTAAGCTTGGTACAGTTTTTAACTCCAATTGTAATTGGTTTTGGGGTGTATGGTTCTTCGGCAATGTTTACAAAGGTCGAAGCGAAAGACGTGCAAGCACAATTTGAGATATTAGGGAAGGAACAGACGGTAAAGATTTTTAGCACATTAGATCCTGAAATTCAAGGAAAGGTTATTAGTGCTGTTCATCCAAAAGTCCTTAAAAAGTTTAAAGTTGATCCTAAAAACGTTGATTATGTTGCAAGTTTTGAAAAACTTCCGCCTTTAGCACAATCACGTGGTTTTGCAAATATTCATCCAAAAGCAGCTGAAACAGCTCTAAAAGAATTCAAAGCTGAAACAGCAGTTTCTAACAAACCTATTTATTTGCAAACAGCTGCATTCTGGTATGTTCCATTCTTGTTGATCTTTGGGTTCTTAGCTTGGATGCAATTGAAAAGTATTCCTGTAAAAGCTTCAATCAAAGAGCAATTCGACATTTTCGGTGATAAACATACGTGGTATTGTACAATTACATACCTTATGACATTTGGTAGTTTTGCGGGTCTAGCAGCAGCTTTCCCAATGTTGATAAAAACAGTTTATGGGCCTTTCCCAGATGCTCCTGATCCTTTAGTATATGCTTTTTATGGACCACTTATTGGTTCAGCAAGTCGTGTTCTTTTTGGATTTGTCGCTGATAAAGTGGGTGGAGCTATCCTAACAACTATTTCGGGAATTGGTTTAATAGTTGGTTGTAGTATGCTAGTAGGAATGGATCTTCTTGACCCAACGAGCTTGGATCAATTTCCAATGTTTGTTGCCGTAATGCTTGGACTTTTCTTCTTTACAGGAATTGGAAATGCAGCAACGTTCAGACAATATCCAATAATTTTCCAACATAATCCTCGTCAAGCAGCAGGAGTAATTGGATGGACAGCTGCCATTGCTGCATTTGGACCGTTCATTTTTGCAATGTTAATTTTGACAGCAATCAATGCTTCTGGGACGCCTAATCCATTCTTTATTGGATTAATAGTATTTTCTTTAATAGCAACATTAGTAAATTGGTACTTCTATCAACGAAAGGGATGTGAAAGACCAAGTTAACACAAAAGTTAGGTGAACGAAGGGTATGCTTAAAAGTTCAATAGTTGGCTTATAGATTCCCATCTCGAGTATCCCTTCGTTTAATTTTTTATTTAAAAACAAACAAAATGAAAACGCAAAAATTAAAAGCGATTTGCCTTATGTTAGGAGTAACATTTGCAAGTCAGGTAGAAGCACAATTTTCTGTTAATGGTCAATATATGTCACGTGGCGAATATAGACATGGTTTAGGTACTCTTGCCGATACGAACCAATCAGGTGCAATGTTTATTTCTCAAAGAGCAAGATTAGGAGCAGAATTCAAACATGAAAAGTTTAAAATGAATGTTGCAGTTCAAGATGTTAGAACATGGGGAAGTGTTGCAAATTCAGCTATCGATACAAAAGGTTTATTGTCAATATATGAAGCAAATGTTGAATTGTTAATGTCAAAAAAATGGGCCTTGAAAGTTGGTCGTCAAGCTATTTCTTATGATGATGATCGTATTTTTGGAACATTAGATTGGTCAATGCAAGGAAGAAGGCATGATGCTGCAATTTTGAAATACCGCGATAGCACATGGTCTGGAGATGCAGGTTTTGCTTTTAATCAAAATGCAGAATCATATAAATTGGCGCAATATACTGTGAACAATTATAAGAACTTCCAATATTTATGGGTGAATAAGAAAATTGGAAAAGGAAATTATAGCTTCTTGTTCTTGAATAATGGTGTTGCGTATAATAAGTTAAATACTTCAACTGGTTTAACAGATTCTATAACTGCTTATTCTCAAACAGTTGGAATTAGAGGGGAATACAAAACGGATAAATTTAACTTCGCAGGTTATGGTTATTACCAAATGGGCAAGAGCGGTTCTAAAGACATAAGTGCATATGATGTTTCAGTTGAAATTGGATATAAACCAGTCAAAGGGTTTTTATTAACTCTTGGCGCTGAAATGTTATCGGGAACAAGTCAAATTGATACTGCAAATAAAGTGAATAATTCATTTAATCCTTTTTATGGCACGAATCATAGATTTAATGGATATATGGATTATTTCTATGTAGGAAATCACTTAAATACAGTTGGGCTTTTTGATGGTTACCTCAGATGTAGTTATACAAAAGACAAGTTTATTTATTCATTAAACGGTCATTACTTTAGTGCAGCAGCGCCAGTTAGAGACTTGAATTTCCCAACTGAATATAAAGCAAGAAATTCTCATTTAGGAGCTGAACTTGATTTTACAATGTTGTACAATTACTGCGATGGTATCTCTTTTCAAGGTGGATATTCTCAAATGTTCGGCACAAATACACTGAAAGCAATTAAAGGAGGAAACATTGCTGTGGCAAGTAATTATGCCTATATTATGTTAATTGTTCGCCCAAACAATCCAGTGAAATTTCCTAAAGTTGGGTTGAAAATGTAATCGTTTAAAAAATAATAGTTTATCAAACCCGAAGTTTTGCTTCGGGTTTTTTATTTTAATTCCATTTGATGCTTTTAAAAAAAGTAAAAAGAGATGTCTATATTTTAAAAGATGATTTAAATCATAAATAGTTTTGTATTCTCTACCGATATTTACATAAAAACATAACGGTAATTTTAGCGAAAATGAAATTCATAAATAAGGAAACGGGAAGAAGAGTTGGTTCAAAGGATGAAGAGTTAAAAGAACATTCTAAGAAACTAAGAGACGAAGATCCAATTTTAAGAAATATCGACAAAGAAGAGAATTTGGAAGAGTTTTCTGCCATGGATCCTCCCGAAGCATATGATAAAGAAAGAATGTTAGGTTCTGACTATGAGAACATGAATAAATTCATTCAAGAACTTATGGATGAGCACAAAGAAGTGGTTGAAAAAACGAAAATATTTGATGAAGCGTTAGTTGCGTTTCGTGAAAGTGGGTTCGTTTTTACAAATGAAATAAATATCGCTTTTAATGAATTCTTCGTTTATTTTGACGAACACATTCTTCCTCATAATCGAAAAGAGGAACGACATTATTTCAGAATTTTACACGACCGTTTAATTGAGTCTGGAGAACATGGGAAAGGAGAAAACCCAAGTACAGCAATCGATTTAATGGAAGACGATCACACGAAATTTATTCAATTGGCTAGTTTGGCGTTTAATTTTCTTGGGCTAGGAACAAGGTTGAGAGACAATGAGTCTCGAGCGATGACGTTCGATTTAGCATTTAATTCAGGGAGAGAGCTAACAGAATTATTAAGATTGCATATCTTTAGGGAGGACGAAACATTATTTCCTTTGTCTCAACAATTATTAACAGAGCAAGATTTTGCAATTATCAATGGATAATCAAATAGAAAATATAGTTGATAAATATGGTAGAGTGCATGATTATTTGCGTATTTCTCTAACTGAACGCTGTAATTTACGTTGCTTCTATTGTATGCCAGCTGAGGGGATAGAATTGCGTGATAAAGCTGAGTTTATGAGTTCAGAAGAACTTTTGGCTATAGCTAAAGTTTTCGTTGAGCTTGGTGTCAAAAAAATAAGATTAACAGGAGGAGAACCACTTGTTAAAAGAGGCTTTGATGACTTAATTCAAGAATTGGCGAAACTACCGATAGAAATAGCATTGACTACGAATGCAATTCTTATAGATTCACATTTGGATGCACTTTTAAAAGCGGGAATAAAAAATATAAATGTAAGTTTAGACTCTTTAAAAGAAGAGAGATTTAACACTATTTCAAGAAGAAGTTACTTTCACAAAATAAAAGAAAACATCAGTTTACTTTTAGAAAATGATTTCAATGTTAAAATCAATGTAGTCCTAATGCGCGATGTCAACGATGATGAAATTTTCGATTTTGTAGAATGGTCTCGAACTGAAAAAATTCATATTCGATTTATTGAATTCATGCCTTTTGATGGGAATAATTGGAACCTAGAAAAAAAGGTATCATTAAAAGAAATTATAGATAAAGTGAACTTCTTCTATGGAGCTGATAAGGTGATGAGAATTGAAGATGCGAAGAATGATACAACAAAAAATTACCAAATTAAAGGTTCAATCGGATCATTTGGTGTCATTAGCTCTGTTACAAATCCTTTTTGCTCAACGTGCAATAGAATTAGATTGACGGCTGATGGAAAAATAAAAAATTGCCTGTTTTCACAATCAGAAACAGATTTACTTACTGAATATCGAGCAGGAAATCCTTTAAAAGAATTAATTTTGGATGCAATTCATTCTAAATATAAAGAACGAGGAGGTTTTGCTGATTTCAGCAATGAAACGGTAAGGAAAATGAAGAATAGATCCATGATTACGATTGGTGGTTAAAGAAAAAGTATAGCTTAAATGAATTCTATTATACAAAATTATTGTTCAGATGGGTGGAATGAATATATCGAATTCCACAGCAAAATAGTCCAGGTTAAAAAAGGGGATTTTATTTTTGAAACTGGACAAGCCATTGAAGGACTCCACATAATTCATGCTGGAAAAGTAAAAATCACTACAAAAAACGGGAATGATACTGAACGGATTATTCGATTGGCCGCAGATGGAGACATAATTGGTCATAGAGGGTTTGGTGGTTCTTGGAAATATTCTGTTTCTGCAATTGCGCTAGAGAATACTGATCTTATTTTTATTCCCTTAAAAATATTCAACGAAGCTGTAATTGCTAATTCATCCTTTGCATATGCTATGATGATCTTTTTTGCAGAAGAATTGAGAGAATCAGAACGCTTAGCAAGTCAATTACCAGTTCGAAATATGGTCGCATCAGTGCTGTATAATAACTATGAAGTATTCGGTTTTGCAAAAGGAAGTGAAACTAAATTGAGTTTTACACTTTCTCGAACTGATTTAGCGAGTCAAGCGGGCGTGCGATATGAAACGTTAGTTCGAACGTTAGCCGAATTGAATACTGAAAAAGTAATTAAAATTGAAGGTAAATTCATTCATCTTTGCGATTTAGAAAAATTGAAATCGATAAAAGAAGGCGAATTAAATTAAGGCTTTATTTCAGTTAAAATTTTTGGTTCATCTTTTATTAAGATACTACCTAAATCCTTTCTTTCAAGAAGTCCTTCTTTGGTTAAATCAGTTATGATTTTTGTCACAGCTCTTTTTGAAATACCCGTTAATTCAGATAAATCTTCATTTGTGATGTATGCTGCTATTGAATTATTTGACCGTGTAATATTGTTGAAAATCTCAAAAAGAACTCGCTGCCGTGGTGAATTATCAATATAACTTCTTGTTCGAATGTCCGTTAATTTAATGCGTTCGCACAAAATTTCAATTATTTGTTTAGAAAAATGTTTGTTTTCAAGTAATAAATTTTTGAAAGCGATTTTTTTAATTTTTAGCAATTTAGAATCTTCAATTGCTTTAGATGAAAAAGTGTAAATGTCAATTTCATTGATGCACGAGGTTATTCCAACAAATTCAAAAGCTTTAGTTATGCCAATGACCCATTTGTTCTTCAAAACCTTTATAGAACCAGATTCTATAAAAAAAACAAAATCATTTTTTTCACCTTCATTAAATAAAATATCGCCAGAGGATAAATTTATTTCTTCACCACTGAACGAATCCTTGATGAATTGTAAATTAAATCTTTGATTATCCTTGTCCATAGTTCTTTACAAAATCGATTGATGTAAAACTATGAAAGTCAAATACTAAATAATATGATTCAAATCATTAGAAGAATTGACGAAATGGATATTTTGTATTAATCGTATGTGTTGGAACAACGAATTAAATTTGGCAAATCTGAAATAATGATATTTTTTCCATCTAATGCAATCATGTTTTCATCACTCAAAGTTGCCAAGGTACGAATGGTTGATTCTGTAGATGTGCCAGCCATATCGGCAATTTCAGAACGAGTCATGTTTATATTGATTGTTTTACCATCAGCAAGATATCCAAATGTGTTTTTTAGTAAAATAAGAGATTCCGCAATTCTTTCCTTTACAGTTTTTTGAGCTACATCAATTAAATGTTGCTCTGCTCCTTTTAAATCTTTCGAAAGTAATTGGATAACTTGCAAGGATAATTTTGTGTTTTGTTCTACAACTTGAAGAAATTTCTCCTTTGAAATCATACAAATATGCGAATCTTCTAAAGCTGTCGCTGTCGCATGATATGGCTCATCACTTAACAAAGAACGATATCCCAAAATATCTCCGTTTTTTGAAAAACGTACAATTTGTTCTTTTCCGTCTTTCCCTAATTTGGTGAGCTTCACTTTTCCATCATACAAACAATACAATCCATTTGCATGATTGCCTTCGTAAAAAATAACTTGCCCTTTTTTATAGAAATTGTCTCCCTTTTTATCACTCAACAATTGTTTTTCGCTTTCAGATAAATTACAAAAGAATTCTTTTGAATTTCCACAATTACTGCAAGAAGGTATTTCAATCGTATTTTTTTTCATATTTACAACTTAAAAGGAAATACATACTCATACAAATATAGTTATTTATGATGTAAATCATATGATTAAGTGAGGGTCTTTATCAAATTTGTATAAAAAGTAAATTCATGGTAAGTGTAGAAGAAGCGTTAAATAGTATTACGCAAGTTGCGAAAGAATTAGGAGTAATAGAAATTGAAGTAGGAAAAGCAACGGGCTATGTTTTAGCAAAAGAGTGCGTTTCAACAATCTCATTTCCTCCTTTTGATCAGTCTGCAATGGATGGGTACGCTGTGAATCATGTTCAAGGGCAATTGAAATTTAGCGTTATTTCTGAATTAAAAGCTGGCGATTCTGCTGAAAAAATTAATTTGAATGTTGGTGAAGCATGCCGTATTTTTACCGGAGCGATGCTTCCGGAAAATACCACAGCTGTTGTAAAGCAAGAAGATATTGAAAAAGAAGGTGATCAAATTCTCCTTAATAAGTTAATTGAAAATGGTGAAAATATTCGACTTTGTGGCGAACAAATAAGAGAAGGAAATGTTGCTGTTAAAAAATATACAGTGTTAAATCCTGGCGCTATTGGATTCCTTTCAACAATTGGTATTGAAAAAGTCAACGTGTTTAAAAAACCAAAAATTGCTGTTATAGCAACTGGAAATGAATTAGTTAGTGCCGGTGAAATACTGAAAAAAGGTCAAATTTTCGAATCCAATACAAACACGCTTATTTCAGCACTTTCAGTTTACGGTTTTGAAGCAAATGTTTCGATTGTAGAAGATTCATATGATTTGATTCGAGAAAAAATTGAGGTTGCTATTGATTCGAATGATTTGGTTTTAATTACCGGTGGAATATCAGTTGGAGATTATGATTTTGTCGGGAAAATTCTTGCAGATATAAATGTCACTGAAAAGTTCTATAAAGTGAAACAAAAGCCTGGTAAACCTTTGTTCTTTGGCCAAAAAGGTGAAACTCTCATTTTTGCATTGCCAGGAAATCCAGCGGCAGTTTTAACTTCATTCTATATTTTTGTGTTGCACGCTTTGTCTGGGTTAACTGGTCGTAAAGCTGACTTTTTAACTTCTAAAAAAGTACAATTAGTATCCAATTTTGAAAAATCACCAAATCTTACTTTTTTCTTAAAAGGCAAACTTGAAAACGATACAGTTTCAATATTACCTGCTCAAAGTTCTGCTATGTTAAGCTCATTTATTGAAGCAAATTGCCTAGTTAGATTGGAAGAAGGTAAAGCACAATGGGAGGCTGATGAAATGGTGGAAGTGTTTATGATTCAATAAACTTTTATATGTGATTTAAATCATAGAAATAAGGGAGATGTTTCGTTACTTTTGATCGATATATTTTAATATACATAACGGTATGGACCTTTCTCAAAAATATAATATCAAAAGTAGGATATGGATTAGTACTGAACAAGGTACGTTTCTTGGGGAAGGTAGAATTGAGTTATTAAAGAAAATTGATGAAATGGGTTCCATGTCTAGAGCAGCGAAAGAAATGAAAATGTCGTATAAAAAGGCTTGGGGTCTCGTTACTTCGATGAATTTGCATTTTCCAGAGCCTCTTGTAGTTGGCACGACTGGAGGAGTAAATGGCGGTGGCTCGATTCTGAGTGACTCAGGAAAAAGATTGGTTGAAATATTTACTCGTTTAAACGAAGAAAATAAAATCTACCTACAAACTGAACTTGAAAAATTGAATCTTTTAGGATGAACATCACAGGAATAATATTAGCTGGAGGAAAAAGTTCTCGCATGGGATCCGATAAAGGATTACTTGCTTTGAATGGGGTTCCAATGATAAATCATGTGATTAATTCTTTGAAGAAAGCTGGAATTAAAGAAATTATTATTATCTCAAAAAATAGCGAATATCAAAAATTTGGTTTTCCAGTATTTCCTGATATTATTGAAGAAAAAGGTCCTCTTGGTGGAATCTTTACTGGTTTATCGAAATCGAAATCAGCCAAAAACTTAATTTTAAGTTGCGACATTCCATTCCTCGATGAAACAATTATTGATATTTTGATCCGAGAGTCTGGAGAAGAACAAATTTCAATTGTTAAATTTAAAAATCAATTGCATCCGTTAATCGGAATTTACGATTCAAGTTTACTGAAATCCTTAGGCGAACATTTGATTTTAAATTTGTTGAAAGTGGAACAATTTATAAATGGGTGTGATTTTAAAATTCTCGATATTGAAAAATTGTTACCTCAAATTGAGAACAAATCTTTTTCAAATATAAATACGCCTGAAGAATTAAGAAAAAGTGAGCTATGAATTGTGAAGTACGATTTTTTGGAATGATTGCAGAGAAATTAAATCTTCAAAATGAAGAGCTTAATTTGGATACAGATATCTTCGATTTAAACGATTTGAAAAAATCAATCAAATTGAAATATCCTGCACTTGAAGGAATGACATTTACAATTGCTGTTGATGGAGTGATATCTAATTCGATTCGAGATAAAGAAGTAAAAACAATCGCAATTTTACCTCCTTTTGCAGGTGGTTGAATTAGGCCAAAACGACCTAGTTCAGTATAAAAACTCCGTAGGAGAAGTTGCGTAGCAAATGAAGACCAAGCGATAGTGCAGGGAAAAATGTTTGTAACGACGGATGTAAACCGTCGTGTAAAATGTTAACAGAAATCGTTTTTGGCGTGAGTTTTTGAATAAAAACCATGACAAAAACAATAATAAATGTAAGTTTAATACCAAATAGGTTTGACTATTAGTTGATAAAAAATGCTAACAGAAAACGAAATAGCTTATTATTCACGTCAATTATTGGTTGACGAAATTGGTATGGCTGGTCAACTCAAATTGAAACAAGCCAAAGTGTTGGTTATTGGTGCCGGTGGATTGGGTTGTCCCTTATTGCAATACATTGCAGCTGCGGGTGTTGGAAACATTGGAATTATCGATGGGGATTCCGTTGATGTATCAAATTTACACCGACAAATTCTCTTTGATTTTAATTCAATTGGAAAAAATAAAGCTGTCGAAAGTAAAAATAAATTGACGGCATTAAATCCACATAGTGAGATCGTGGCATTTCCTTTTACACTTGAAACTGAAAATGCTTTAGAGATTATCCAAGACTATGACATAATAGTCGATTGCTCAGATAATTATGCAACCCGTTTTCTTGTGAATGATGCATGTGTTTTAATGCAAAAAATAGTGGTTTATGGATCCATATACAGATTCGAAGGACAAGTAAGTGTTTTTAATTTTCAAAATGGACCAACTTATCGTTGCATGTTTCCAGAACTTCCAACTGAGGAATCGACAACAAATTGTTCCCTTTCTGGAGTTATCGGTGTTTTGCCAGGAGTTATTGGCGTTTTACAAGCAAACGAAGTAATAAAAATAATTACTGGAATAGGAGAGGTGCTATCTGGCAAACTACTTGTTTATAATGCGCTCAAAAATACCACGGACTTCTTTTTAATTAATAAAAATCAGGAGTTTGATTATGAAGCCTTGTTCAAAGACAAGCAATTAAATAAAGAGAATTATTCCTCTTCTTGTTCGAATTTAGAAGTAAATGAAATAAATCATCAACAAGTGTTAGATGAAAGCGATCAATATATTTTATTAGACGTTCGGGAGGTTGGTGAACTGCCTTTTTTTGAAGGAGAAAATATATTGAAAATCCCTTTGGGTGAACTTAAAAATCACGTAAATATTATCCCGAAAACGAAGAATATCGTAGTTTTTTGCAAATCTGGAAATCGAAGTAAAAAAGCCATTGAAATACTTCAAAATGATTTTGAATATGACAATGTGATTAATTTAATAAATGGAATTTCTACACAATTTATAGAAGAATGGGAAAGGAAGAAAAAGCACTAAAAAATTGTTTCAGACAAGGAGCAATCTCTGCTCAATTCATTGGAGATTCAATTGCCAAACACCAAACAAAAAAAACAATTGGAGCGCACCAGATTTTTTTAGGTCAAGTTAGAGCCGACGAAATTGATGGCAAAGAAGTAATGGCGATTGAATATTCTGCCTATGAAGAGATGGCAAATAAAGTGTTTGAAGAAATTAGAGAAGCGGCATTTCAACAATTTGAACTTGTGTGTATGCACATTTATCATAGTGCTGGTGTTGTAGAAACTGGTGAAATTTGTTTGTTTGTTTTCGTTTCGTCCAAACATCGAAAAATGGCACAAAAAGCAATTGAATTTATTGTTGAAGAAATAAAAGAAAAAGCACCAGTATTTGGCAAGGAATTGTTCGCAGACTCATCACACGTTTGGAAAGTCAATATTTAAAGGAAATGGTAGAAATTACACATAAAAATAAATCACTTCGAGTAGCTATTGCTCAGGCAATTGTAACAGTGAGTAAGCAAGAAACAATTGACGCAATTGTCAATAAATTGGTGCCAAAAGGGGATGTTTTTGAAATGGCGAAAACAGCAGGATTATTTGCAGTTAAGAAGACAGCCGACATGATTCCTGATTGTCACCCATTACCTGTTGAATACACAGCAGTTAGTTACAGAATTGAAGGACTGAACATTTTCATTGAAATAGAAGTGAAATGTATTTATAGAACGGGTGTTGAGGTCGAAGCAATGCACGGCGCAAGTGTGATTGCTTTAACAATGTACGACATGTTGAAACCGATTGACAAGGGAATTGAAATTAACAATATCAAACTCGTTGAGAAAAAAGGTGGTAAATCAGATTGGAAAAATAAATTTGAAAGTCTTGGATTGAAAGCGGCAGTAGTTGTTTGTTCAGACACTATAAGCGCAGGTGTAAAAGAAGATAAAGCAGGGAAAGCAATCATCGCTAAATTGAATACATGTTCAGTGGACGTAATTGATTACGTTGTTGTCCCTGATGAAATAATTGATATTCAAAATGTTTTAAATAAACACGTTGCTGACTGTACAGATATTTTGATTTATACAGGTGGAACGGGTTTATCTGTTCGTGATATTACACCTGAAGCAATTATTCCTCTTCTTGATAGAAGAATTCCAGGAATTGAGGAGGCAATTAGAAGCTATGGACAAGAAAGAACTCCGTTATCAATGCTCTCAAGAAGTGTAGCAGGAGTTAAGGGAAAAACGTTTATTCTGGCACTGCCTGGTTCAACAAAAGGAGCTACTGAATCGATGGAAGCAATTTTCCCATTTGTATTGCATTTATTTAAAATTTTTAAAGGTGCTCGTCACGATTGATAAATGTATAGTTACAATAGTTTTCATAAAATAATCGTTGTTGGTCTTGTAATCGCTTGGGCGATGTACCAATTTAAAATTCGTAACAATGACGATTTGAAATACAGTAATGGAGAACCAATCCGCACTGGTGAAACGTTGAATTCAAAAAATCAAGGCACTTGGACATGGTATCACCAAAATGGAAAAGTTCAGATCACCGGAGCTTTTAATGTTGGAAAAAGAGAAGGTGTATGGAAAAGTTTTGACACTTTAGGTAATATTATGATCGAAAGTAATTACAGAAATAATTTATTGGACGGCGTCTTTATTCAATATGGCACAAACGGTGAAATAATTAGAAAGGATCTGTATAAAGAAGATAAATTGATCAATTCTGTACCAATTGAATAACTCCTCAAATCGCAGAAATGCTATTGCATTATAGTTGGTGATTTAAATCATAGAAAATTTCGTGGGGGCCAACTATTTTTGTTGCGAAAAAACCGCGCGTCGTGAAAACAAAAGATAAAATCCATCAAATAGATTTAGATGAAGTTATACGGAATAAAAATCCTCGGCTTCTAAAGCTTTTGCCTCGAGTAGTTTTAAATTATATAAAAAGAGTAATTCATCAAACAGATTTTAATTCTTTTTTAAGAGAAACAAAAGATCTTCATAACCATGATTTTGTTTGCGGGACTCTGAAGCATTTTCAAATTAATGTAATAAGCCAAGGACTTGAGAACATTCCGAAAGAAGGAGGCTGTATTGTTGTTTGCAATCATCCATTAGGTGGTATTGATGGTATTGCTGTCATGCAAGAAGTTGCAAAACGCAGAAAGGATATAAAGGCGTTAGTGAACGATTTATTGATAAATTTACACAACCTAACGAGTTTATTGATCCCAATTAATAAGCATGGAAAAAATGCAATCAATAATGTAAAATTATTGGATAGAACCTATGCTTCAGAAGAATGCATCATTGTTTTTCCAGCGGGTTTAGTTTCTAGAAAACAAAAAGGGGAAATAAAGGATTTGGAATGGAAAAAAAGTTTTATTTCAAAAGCTATTCAATACAAACACAATGTAATTCCTGTATATATCGAAGCAAAAAACAGCCGATTTTTTTATAATTTAGGATCCTTCCGCAAAAAAATGGGTATTAAAGTCAACCTTGAAATGTTTTTCCTTGTAGATGAGGTTTACAAACAAAAAGGAAAAACAATCACAATACATTTTGGCGAACCGATTCCATATACTACTTTCACAAAATCATTAACGCATTTAGAATGGGCAGAAAAAGTGAAAGAAATAGTTTATTCTTTGAAGAAAAGTTAAGAGTAAAAAGTAAAAATGCTGATTTCCTTTTCCTTCTTCCCTTTCCCTTTTCCTTATTTCCCCTTAAATTAACAATCTTGATGGAACAGTTGACGCATTCAATGCGTCCGAACATTCTTTGCACGAACAATATCCTCCAGAAAGTACTTATTTAACACATCTGCGATTTTCCGCGTTTTCTGCGGGATATAAGTCTTTAAATAAACTCTGTTAAATCATCTGTTAATCTGAAAAGAATAAATCAAGTTTTTTCTAATTGTTGAGTCGCATTTAATGCATCAGTGCACTCTTTCCACAAACGATAACCTCCCGAAAGATTTCTTACTTGAAAACCGTTTTGCGACAATATGCGTTGCGCCAAATATCCTCTTAAACCAGCTTGACAATAAATCGAAATTCTTTGATTTTTAGGGAATTCATTCAACCTTTCTCTAATTGAATCCAATGGAATATTTATTGCAGAACAAATTCTACCTTTTTTAAATTCTAGGGATGTTCGAACATCTACGAGAAATTCATCTTTTGAAAAATCTGTTATATTATCCCAATAATAAACTTCGACCATGTCATTTAGCATATTTTCGGCTGCAAATCCGGCCATATTGATTGGATCTTTTGCTGAAGAAAAGGGTGGAGCATAAGCATGTTCGAATTCACATAGATCTGTTACGGTTCCGTTTTGCTGTATAAGAAGGGATAAAATATCAATTCGTTTGTCAACACCTTTATTTCCTGCAACTTGAGCTCCTAATAAAGCACCGCTTTTAGGAGAAAAAGCTAGTTGAATCGCCAATTGTTCAGATCCCGGATAGTATCCTGCATGTGAGCCACCGAATACTGTTGATACAAGATGCGGGATGTTATTTGCTACTAATTGTTTCACAGAAAGTCCAGCTGTTGCAACTGTATGATTGAAAACCTTAACAATTGCAGTGTTTATGGACCCGAGATACGAATTAGTATTACCGAAAACAATATTATTTGCACAAATTCTCCCTTGTTTATTAGCAGGTCCAGCCAAGAAAGAAGTAGTTGATTTTTTGGTTATAGGATGCTTGAATTCAATGGCATCGCCAACGGCATATATGAATGGATTAGTTGTTTGCATAAATTCATTCACCAAAATTCCACCAAAATCACCAATTTTCAAATTTGCATCAACCGCCAGTTTTGCATTTGGCTTAACACCTATAGATAAAATCACAAGATCAGTTTCTAGTGAAGGCGAACTTTCAATTTCGACAATTAATCTATTGTTTGCAGATTTTGAAAAACCAACAACTGAAGAATTCAATTTTAAGTCAATCCCTTTTTCAACTAAGTCGTTTTGAAGAATTGCTGCAATAGGAAAATCTACTGGAGGTAAAACCTGATCTGCACGTTCTATTAATGTTACATCTAAACCTAAATGATGTAAGTTCTCCATCATTTCTAACCCAATAAATCCAGCTCCAATAACTGTTGCATGTTTCATTGTTAATTGCTGGACGGCAGCTTTGATTAAATCTGTGTCTTTGACATTTCTAACGGTAAAGATTCCGGGCAAATTAATTCCTTTTAAAGGAGGTACAATTGGAATTGCACCAGGTGCTAGTACCAATTTATCGTAGGTTTCAGAATAATTAGCACCAGTAGAACTATTAAATAATTGTACACTTTTCAGGTTAGAATCAATGCTTATTGCTTCTGTCATGGGGCGCACATCAATATTAAATCTTTCATTAAATGAATTTGCAGTCTGTACAAAAAGTTTATCACGGTCCTTTATCACGTCACCAATGTAGTACGGTAAGCCACAATTTGCGTAAGAAATATATTCGCCTTTTTCTACAAGAATTATTTCTGCTTTTTCATCTAGTCTTCTTAGTCTTGCTGCGGTAGAAGCTCCACCTGCAACAGCACCAATTATGATATATTTCATTGACTTTTGTTTCAAAGATAAAGGGTCATTTAAAAACAAAATGTGATTTATATCACACAAAGAGTTGATTCCTTTTGCTTTTTGTTTTTATCACAAAAAAACCTACCGAAAAGGCAGGTTTTAAAATAACACGGAAAATGTTAATTTTAAGCTGGTAGTTCAAAAGATGTTTCCCATTTTTCTCCTGTTTCCTTATTAATACAAGTTAAATGTAGGAAATTTGTGTCTTCATCTTTTTTAATAATTCGATCAGCAATAATACTTGCTTTTTTTTCTTCATCAGCCAATTCATCGCCAACTCTTGGTAAAAAAGGGTAAAGTATAGAAATCCGTTCGTCTTCAGTGGAGATCAATGGCAGAGCAGCTTCAAAAATAATTTCCTCAAATTTTTCTGCAATAATCTCGTCATTCATTTCGTCTTTTGCTTCTGGCTTCAAATTATTTACCCAAGTATAGAATTTCTCAGTTGCGTCAATTTTTAAACGTGCTTGAATATAATCAGGAAAAGGAGATCGTATATGATTGTCATCTGTATACCAAAAAGCAAAAGTTTCCTCTACAAATTCACTGCTTTCTAATGTATGATTTTCTAAAATTTTCATTTTCTTATAGATTTGATTGACCCATTGATTATCACAAAACTACTACACTTTCGAATTTATAAATATGATTTATATCAGTAAAGTGAAATACATTAATTCTTAACCATAGGTTATCAATATATGAAGTTTATGTTCGTCCTTCAGTGACATTTGTCGTGATTGATATTTTTTTATTATTTTAGAAATCTAAAACATACTACATGATTCCAGATCAACAGATTGAAGAACCTCTATCGTTAAGCATGACACCCTATGTTGGCGCTTGGACGAAAGCTGAAGCCGCACATTTACTTAGAAGAACAATGTTTGGAGCAACAAATCAGCAAATTTTAGATGCTGTTTCAAATGGAATGGCTGCCACGGTAACAGCTTTATTACAAATTCCTGCAATAGCTGACCCGATAACTTACGATGCAAATGACACGATATCAACTGTGGGCACAACCTGGATAAATAGTGTTTACCCTATAAATGTAACTGCTGCCCAATTAACAGAAAATGCACGAATTAAATCTCTGGCGGCATGGATGATGAAAAGAATCAATACTGAACAAGTTAATATTTCAGAAAAAATGTGCCTTTTTTGGCAAAATCATTTTTCAGCTACTGCAACTTTAGATTCTAGAGCTACCTACAATTATCATATGTTATTGAGATCCCAAGCTCTTGGAAATTTCAAACAACTTGTAAAAGATGTTACGATTGATCCATGTATGATGCTGTTTTTAAATGGTGCAAGTAACAATGTTTTTAGCCCCAATGAAAATTATGCAAGAGAGATTTTAGAGCTTTTTACAATTGGAAAAGGTCCGCAAATTGGTCCTGGAGATTACACCAATTACACAGAAGATGACGTTGCTGCTGGTGCAAAAATATTCACAGGATTTCTTGTTGAAGGATTAAGAAGTGATACATTGACGAGTCCAGTGTCAACTTTTTATCCAGCTTTACACGATGCAACAACAAAACAACTTTCAGCACATTTTGGCAGTGTTACAGTTCCTGATAGTGGAGCAACAGAATATTCAAGTTATATCGATATTATATTTCAACAGCCGCAAGTTGCAACTTTCATATGTACAAAACTGTACCGCTATTTTGTAAATTATGATTTAATGCCAGCCGTTTTAACGAATGTCATAGCTGAAATGGCTGCAACGCTGATTGCTAATAATTATGATATACTACCGGTGATGCAAGAATTGTTAACCAGCGATCATTTTTATGATGTTGCTTTGAGAGGTTCTATGATTCGTGGACCTTTAGAAGCGGTTTATGGTATGTTTAATGCAACATCTTCAGCTCCGAATTTCAATTTATCCACTGATTCGGACATGTATTTAAATCTTTATTGGTTTGCAGAAAATATGGGTCAGGCTTACGCAACTCCTCCTAGTGTCGCTGGTTGGATTGAATACTATCAGGCACCAGCATTTTCGAAATTATGGGTTAATTCGACACATATAAAATCACGGTTTGATTTAGCAACTTATATAACTGTTTTTACTGGTATTCCAGTGAATGGAGATAATTTGAAATTAAATGCATTAACATTTGTCGATGGTTTATCGAATCCATATAACGCCATTACAGTTATTGATGATATGTGTGATGTGTTTTGTCCAAAAACAATTTCAGCTGCTCAAAAATTAACGCTTAAATTAATCTTGACAAATGGTCAGCCAGATTTTGAGTGGAATTTGGAATACACCAATTATATAGCAAATCCAGGAAATACTGCATTTTCAAATCCTGTGAAACAACAGGTTGAATTAGTATTAATGAGAATTTTTCAAATCCCTCAATTTCAAACAATTTAGGTAAAAAGTAGCAGTATGAAAAGAAGAAATTTTATAAAAAATATATCATTAGCCTCAATTGCAACTCCTTTTGTCCTAAAAGGAATTAATTATGAGGCTGTTTCGAAAAAATTATTCAATTATTCGAAAAATGCACAGGATAGAGTATTGGTTATCATAAGGTTGAACGGAGGGAATGATGGTTTGAATACTGTAATTCCTGTTGACCAATATGCAAATCTTGCACTTCAAAGGGCCAATATTGTCATTCCAGAACCATCCATATTGGCAATTACTCCAGAAGTTGGTTTTCACCCGGTAATGACAGGAATGCAAAGCATGTTCAATTCTGGACAATTAACAGTGGTGCAAAATGTTGGCTATCCTGAACAAAATCGTTCACATTTCAGATCAATGGATATTTGGTCAACTGGAATGTTAGATCAGAGTGAAACACGTGGTTGGTTAGGACGTCAATTTGACAACGATTATCCAAATTATCCTACTGATTATCCAAATGTAACATATCCAGACCCTTTTGCGATAAGTATGGGTTATGAAGTATCTTCAACTTGCCAAGGACTTATGGCAAACTTTTCTCAAGCACTAGAAGATCCTTTTTCTGTAGTTAATTTACTGTCAAGTAATGTTACTAATGATGGAACTTATTACGGATCTCACATGGAATATTTAGCCACGTTGATTGATCAAACAAATGCATATGGAGGTCAAATAAATACAGCCGCTATTGCTGGAAATACACTATCTACGTTATATGACACCAATAATCCATTGGCAATGCATCTTAAAAGTGTTGCTCAAATGATTTCAGGAGGACTAAAAACGAAGGTGTACATTTTAAATGTTAATGGTTTTGACACTCATAATGCACAAGTTAGTTCTACAAATGTAATGGCAGGTGCGCATGCAAATTTGATTAAAACGTTATCTGATGCAATTAATGCTTTTCAAGATGATTTGAATTTACTTGGAATTTCAAATAGAGTTGCTGGAATGACTTTCTCGGAATTTGGACGACAAATAGCATCGAATGCAAGTCTTGGAACGGATCACGGTGATGCTGCTCCATTATTTTTGTTTGGATCTTGTGTTAATGCTGGTATCATTGGTCCAAATCCAACTATTGGAAATGTGATCAATGACCAAGAAGGTGTGAGTATGCAAATTGATTTTAGAGATATTTATGCATCGATTTTAAAAGACTGGTTTGAAGTGCCAATTGTGGATATTCAACCTTTGTTTGAGCAAACTGTTACTTTTTATCCAGTACTTGGCGCATGCAATGTTGGAATTGAGGAAGAGGAATTTGCTAAAAACAAAATCTTATTGTTTCCAAATCCTGCGGTTTCAAATACTTCTATTCGTTTTGAAGCACAAAGTGAATGGGTGAAAATTGAAGTAGTAGATTTCAATGGTCGTTCTGTAAAAACTGTTTTCGATAGCAATATAAATCAGGGAACGCATACAATTTTATTTGAGATAGTTGATTTGAGTCCTGGAGATTATTTCGTTTCAATTCGGAAATCTTCTGGAGATCATACAGCGAAACTAATTAAGATTAAATAAAGCATAAAAAAAGGTGATTCAAATTATGAATCACCTTTTTTCGAATTTCAAATCATTGAATATTCAAATCAATTACATCCCCATCTTTTTCAAATCATCTAAAGTCATTTCTTTATAACCTTCAGGAACGGTCATTTTAAATAAATCACCTGATTTTTTATCTAATTTTTCTTCTAAAGTAGATACTGTCATTAACATTTTCATCCCACTATTATTGATTTCAAACTGCATTGGAAATCCTGGGACATCCTCGTTTAAATAACTCTGTCCCTTTTTAGAAACTGCAATGTCTTCGGTGTACCAAAAAATCGTTTCACCACCTTCTTCATCTGTTAATGTTGCTTTTTTACAGACATAATTTGCTATAGTTTTTGTTTCATCACTTAACACAACATCATACTTTGGCTTTTCAGGTTGATTTTCAGTCATCTCAGTAGTTGTAGTTTTAATGGCGTTATTTCCCATCATTCCTCCCATCAACATAAGAAGTTCTCCAGATTTTTCATCTGTAATTGTTGTCATAGTCATCATGGTACCCATTTTCATTTCTGAACGAGTGATTTTGTCTTTGAATAAAATATCCAACGTTGAACCTTGCATCATTCCTACTGCCATGGCCATTTCAGGGTTGTCCGACGACATTTCAATCTTATAAGTAATATGACCTTCTGTAAGTTGAGCAACTAAAGTAATTGCTGTAGAAGCTACAAAAACAAGTGATAAAATAATTTTCTTCATAATCTAATTAATTTAATTTTTAAATAAAGATATCTCAATAAAACAATTAAGAACCCATCAACCAACGGTACAAATCATTTCCATTGGCATATAAAAGAAGACCCATTAAAAGGAAAAAACCAATATATTGAGCTACTTCTAATACTTTTTGAGGTGCTTCTCGTCCCGTTACAATTTCGTATAATAAAAACACAACATGTCCACCATCTAAAGCTGGAATCGGAAGAATATTCATAAATGCAAGAATAATTGAAATCAACGCTGTGTTCATCCAGAAAATTTGCCAGTTCCACTTAGAAGGGAACATTCCTCCAATTGCACCAAATCCACCAATTGATGTTGCTCCCTTTTTCGTAAAAATGAATTTCAATTGAGAAGCATAATCGCTCAAGGTGTGAAATCCTTTATCAATACCTTTCCCAATACTTGCGCCAAAACTGTAATCAACATGTTTGATACTTTTCTCGTCAAAATATTCGGTTGTTTTAACTGCAAATCCAATTGTTCCTTCTGGCTTAACGTTTGTTGTTAATATTTTCTCTTCACCATTTCGGATGATAGTTAACTCCGCTTTTTTGTTTTTTGAAGCGTACAACAAGCGCTGAATATCATCGTAATAGACAACAGCTTCTTTATTGATGGCAATAATTTTATCTCCCTTTAATAATCCTGCAGCTAACGCTGGGGTTTTTGCCATTACAGAATCAACTTCATTTGATTTATGTCGCAAAGCAATTGCTGGAAACGCACCATTTTGAAACAATTCATAATCAATTTCTTCAGGTAAAATGATAATTTCTTTTTTGCCATCAGCATGTTGCACAGATAACTTTCTTCCATCACGCAACATGATGATGTTATTGATATCGTTTACATGAGTGATTTTTTCTCCATCAATTGAAAGAATATTATCGCCGGATTGTAGATTATATTTCTCTAAATAAGGATTAATTGCAACTCCAGCTTTTAAGTCAGTAGGCTTAATTTGTTCTTCACCATAAGCGAACATAACGCAGATATAAATAAAAATACCTAACAATAGATTCACGGTAACACCACCGATCATAATAATCAAACGTTGCCATGCTGGTTTTGATCTAAATTCCCACGGTTGAGGTGGTAAAGCCAATTGCTCTTTGTCCATAGATTCATCAACCATCCCCGCAATTTTCACGTAACCACCCAATGGTAACCATCCAATTCCCCATTCTGTATCACCTACTTTTTTCTTAAAAAGAGAAAACCAAGGATTAAAGAAGAGATAGAACTTTTCTACCCTAGTTTTAAAGATTCTCGCAGGAATAAAATGTCCAAATTCATGGAGAACCACAAGAATGGAAAGTGAAAGAATTAATTGTGCTGCTTTGATTAAAAAATCCATTGTATAATTTTAAGTTGTAAATATAGTGCTTTAAGCTATCTCAGAGGTTTCTTTGAAATAATCATTCTGAATGAAATAATCCAACATCGCTTCTTTCAATAAATGCTGTTGTTCTCTATCTTCTAAGGCTGGTAATTCTTTGTTGAGTTTGAAATGCGGCCAATTTTGTTCGTCATGACCTTGGAATTCATAATACCCATAAGGTTCCAATAACGTGCAAATAGCAATATGGAATAAGTCTGTTTTTTCGCTTTTAGAAAAATTTCGATAACCACTTCCTAGCTCATTCACTCCAATTAGAAAAAGAATCGCTTGAACGTCCATTCCTTCTCCAAATTTTTCTTCCAGGCTTGCTTTCAATTTCTGAAAACGTAATTCAATGTCAAAATCCATGAATACAAAAATACAAAAGTGAGCCGACTTAATGAATGAAATAATTTTCAAATAAAACAAACTATTTTTGACAACGATTTTGTAATTTCATCAAAAAAAAAATCTCATGAAAAAACACATCTTATTTTTAGCAATTAGTACATTATTTATCGGATTGTCAAGTTGTAGTGGCGACAAAAAAGCAAGCGAAGACGAAAGTCAAGAAGAAAAAAACTGTTTTTATTCTTACAATTCAGGAAGTACAGTTCTAGAATGGACAGCATTTAAATTTACGGAGAAAAAAGGTGTGGCTGGAACTTTTAATAAAATCACTATTGAAGGTATGGAGAAATCTGATGATCCTAAAAAAATGATTGAATCATTGAAGTTTTCTATTGAAACTACTTCTGTCGAAACGCAAAACGAAGAGAGAAATGGTAAAATCGCTAAATTATTCTTTGGTACAATTACTACTCCAATGATTACTGGAAGGGTTAAGTCGTTAAGTGATAATGGAAAAGCAACTATTGAAATTGAAATGAATAAAATGAAAAAAGATGTTGTTGGGCAATACACCTTAGAAGATGGGATATTTGATTTTTCTGCAACAATAGATGTCTTGAATTGGAATGCTGGAAATGGTATTAATATCTTAAACACCGTTTGTAAAGAGTTGCATACGGGCGCGGATGGGAAATCTAAACTTTGGTCTGAAGTTGATTTGTCATTTACAACTGAGTTAATGTCAGATTGTGACTAAATTTTGTTAGAAACCAATATTGGATAAATTACTTTATTGTTGTGGAAAATAATAAATGGTGTTGTCCCTATGGGACAAAATAAATGGCGCAAATTGAAATTTGCTAGAGCGATATAGTCCCTAAGGGACATTAGTGAAAAAGTAAATTACTTAATTCAGAAAAAAATTATTCGAATTGAAACTTGTTCGATAAAATGCAAAATGTCCCGTAGGGACTGCATAACTATAGCAAATGTGTTTCCATTTGCGTTTTGTCCCTTAGGGACTATACATTTCCCCAAGTTATATGTGCAGTGATTATTTAAATGTTAGTTTGCAAAAACGGTTAACAATATCACGTTAAGAAAAACAAATCCCATAGATATTCGGTAGGCTTTTTTCGTGTAATTTTCCAATATGAAATAGCCTTAAGTGGAACGCCGAATAGTTGTGAAAAACTTGAATTGGCATATCCAATAAGGCGTCTAAAATAAAATATCATATGAATTTTATAGATATCCTTATCATTATCCCTTTAATCTACGGTGGTTATAAAGGCTTTAAACACGGTTTAATAATTGAAGTTTTTACAATGCTGGCGCTCTTCGTTGGGTTATATGCTGGTATAAACTTCTCCGATTTTGTAGCGGCATTTCTTAAAAAATCATTTTCTTGGGATTCAGAATATTTACCAATAATTTCTTTTACAATTATTTTTTTAGCAGTTGGAGCTATGGTTTATTTCGCGGGGAAAACAATTGAACAAATGGTAAAAGTTGTCCATTTAACACCCATCAATAAATTTTTTGGAGTCTTTTTTGGTGTTTTGAAAATGCTTTATATCGTTAGCGTGATTCTTGTGATCACTGAATCGTATGATGAAAAAAGTGATTTCTTCCCTGAAGAGAAAAAGGAAAGTTCATTGATGTACAATCCAGTAAAGGCTATTTCAACCTATTCAATTCCCGGAATGGATAACAGTACTATTTTCTTGAAAAATGCGTTTAAAGCTGAAAGCGACAGTACGGGACTTTCGGTTGTAGAAGTTTTAAGAGCCAAAGAGATTGCTGACAGTTTAGGCATTGATGCGAACGATGCTGTTGAAATAAAAAAAATTCATGATGAGTCTGTTGCCAATAAAAATTAGTTTTTTCTGTCTGTTCCTTATTGGGATAGCATCTGCGCAACTTGCACCAGAACCTAGTTTTTTAATGAAAAAAAAGTTCAACATTGAAGTAAAAAAAACTGGTCCATATATTGGCGTTCAACGCGGTAAATATACAGTTGCCGAATTCGGAGTTGAAAGGCAATGGAAAAAGGTAAAATTATCATCATCCATAAACCAAGCTGTACATATGGGTGTTAATTACAACTTCAAATATAACGTTTTGGGGTATGATTTAGGTTATTGGATTAAGCCAAATAGAATTGGTTTAACGTATGGAGGAAATCTTGTTTTGAGAACGGATTTCTCGAAGTATCGTATTGGATTTACACCCGTTATTGGATTTAAATTAGTTGGTTTTCACTTACAAACGGGCTATCATTTTTTATCAAGATCAGTAAATTTTGCAGAAACAAATACTTTTTTCATCAGTTTAAGATACGTTTTGATTAATGACCGAGATGTTCAAGTCAATAAAAGAAAGAAATCCAATTCCAATTAGAATAATTCTCCTTGAGTAAAAAATGAATTTTCAAATGGTAATTGTACTTCAGAGATATTATTTTCTTTACTTAAAATAATTTTCTTACTGACTTCATGAGCTGTGATACATGCAGATTCTATAGGCATCAACATATCTTTAAGATCGATTTTTCCTTCCAACCATAAATTTTCTTGCGATGTTTCTAAAATAACAGGCATGCGTTTTTTGGAGTTATGAATTTCAGCCATTAATTCGTTTGCTGGACATGTTAAGATTGTAAAAGTTTTTCTTACAGTTCCCAGAAATGGATCTAACCATTCATCATAGAATCCTGCCATTGAAAAAATTGGTCCATTAGCTGGTCGAATAAAATAAGGAATCTTTTCTTTGCCACTTGTCTGCCATTCAAAAAATCCCGTTGAAGGAACAATGCATTCACTGCGATGAATTAGGTTTTTAAAACTTGCTTTTTCACCGACCGTTTCTACGCGTGCATTCAACGTCATTGATGCAATGTCTTTGTAATCTGCATCCTTGAACCACGAAGGAATTAATCCCCAATTCATGTTTTCCAAAGTTGATTCTTTCGTCACTATACGCCAAGTTGGATAGCTGAATCCAGAAGAAAAAAACACAGGAGTTTCATCCATTCCTTTTGGGATTTTCTTCCCGTATTTTTTGGTTAATTCAATATTTTTTGACGTAGACGAATTACTGTAACACATATTTTATTCTCAATAGGAAGCAAAAATTACGACATATTCTGCTAAAATTCTAGTTTTTTAAGATAAATAATAATCGCAGTCTTATCAATAATTCATCTCATTTGTTACTTTCTCACATGTTGTAATTCTATGGTTAAACTCAGAAGCTATGAAAACTCTTTTTTTAACCGTGATTATTTGTGTAAGTAATTATTTGGTGTGCGCTCAAGTATTTAATGAAATAGATCAACGTGTTTATAAGGATTCAAGCTTTACTAAGCTTTATTCAGAACTTTTTAAATATTATGATGCCAGCGGCAGCCTTATTCTTAAAGTGCAATTTATCGATGGACAAAAGCATGGAATGCAGATGGAATTTTATCCTAGCGGGAAATTATTTGCTACGTTGAATTTCATTCATGGAAAGGTAAATGGCCAAATAATTGAATATTGTGAAGATGGAAAAATATTACTGAAGGGAAATTTTGTTTTTGGGAAAAAGTCTGGAAAAGCTTTTTGGTATTATCCAAATGGGATACTGGAAACCGAAGGGAATTTTAAAAATGATATGCAAGATGGTGATTGGGTTTTCTATTACGGAAGTGGCAGGTTGGAATGTAAAGGAAAATACAACGAAGGAAAACAAGTCGGATTATGGAATTTTAATGCTGATGACAAAATTTCAAATACGAGGAGATTAAATTATGATTTAGTAACTTCAAAATAGTATCGTTAATCGCTTATTAAAACCAATTTTTCGACGTAGATGAATTTCTAAAACACATGTTTTATTTTGAATTGGAAGCAAAAATTACCACTTATTCTGTTAAAGTTCAAGTTTTTCAAGTGGTTTTACGCAATTCTTCAAGATAATTTCCCTACCTTTGCGCCCTCAATAAGGATGTCATGTCAATAGGTGTAAAAATTTTTTCTGGAAGAGCTTCAAAGCATTTAGCTGAAAACATTGCAGCTGGCTATGGAATTCCACTAGGTGATGTTAAGGTTCAAGAATTTAGTGATGGTGAATTTCAACCATCTTTTGAAGAAACGGTTCGAGGCCAGGATGTATTTATCATTCAGTCTACAATGCCACCTAGTGATAATTTATTTGAATTGTTATTGATGGTAGATGCCGCAAAAAGAGCTTCTGCTAGAAAAATCATTACTGTTATTCCTTATTTTGGTTTTGCTCGTCAAGACAGAAAAGATAAACCAAGAGTTGCGATTGGAGCAAAATTGGTTGCTAATATGTTAATGGCTGCTGGTGTTGACCGAATAATGACAATGGATTTACATGCTGATCAAATACAAGGGTTCTTTGAAGTTCCTGTTGATCACTTGTTTGCTTCTACGATTTTCTTTCCTGAATTGGAAAAATTAAATAACGGTAATTTAATTATGGCTGCACCAGATGCTGGTGGAGCTAAAAGAGCCAATTCATACGCTAAAAAATTAAATACTGGTTTGGCAATTTGTCATAAACAACGTAAAGTTGCGAATGAAATTGCTGAAATGACGGTGATCGGAGATGTTCGTGGAAAAGACGTTATTCTTATTGATGACATGTGTGATACTGCTGGCACATTGACAAAAGCTGCAGATCTTTTCATGGAAAATGGCGCTTTAAGTGTTCGTGCTTTTTGCACACACGCCGTGTTGTCTGGTCCAGCATTTGACCGTATTGAAAATTCAAAATTAACGGAATTGATTGTGACTGATACAATTCCATTAAAACAAAAAAGCGACAAAATTAGAGTTGTATCTGTCGCAGATCTATTCTCTGATGTGATTCGTCGCATGGTGAATAATCAGTCCATTAGTTCACATTTTATAATCTCATAAATAAATACAAATGAAAACAGCACAATTGAGCGGTTCGTTAAGAACGAACGTAGGGAAGAAGGACGCTGCCGCAGTAAGAAATGCAGGAATGGTTCCGTGTGTTCTTTACGGTCAAGGTGAGCAAACTCACTTCGCAGTAAAGAGAAATGATATCGAGAAAATCTTTTTCTCACCAGATGTATTTCAAATACACTTAGATATCGATGGTAAAAAAGCGAATAGCATTATTCGTGAGTTACAACGTCACCCAATGAAAGACAATATTTTACATGTTGACTTCTTAGAATTGAGTACAACAAAACCAGTACAAATTGGATTGCCAGTTAAATTAACAGGTTCATCTCGTGGTGTTATTGCTGGAGGTAAATTAATGCAAGTTTTCCGTTTGTTGAATTGCGTAGGTCTTCCTCAAGATCTTCCAGAAGCAATTACAATTGATATTTCAGGTTTGAAAATTGGTCAATCTATTCGTGTTAGCCACTTGAACATTCCAGGAGTACAATTATTAGATCCTGCAAATGCAGTTGTTGTTTCGGTTAAAATGGCACGTGGTGCTACTAAACCAGCTGATACTGATGATGATGAGGAAGAAGCAGCAGGTACAGAAGCTGCTACTGAAACTGAATCTTCAGAAGAAGGAGCAGAAGCATAAGATAAAATTTATATCTTTTAAAATCCCGGTTGTTTATTCAATCGGGATTTTTTTGTGTACTATTTTATTAGTTCAAAGCTATCGAATGCATTATTATTTTTAAGTTCCCTAAATAGAACTGAATATTTTATCTTTTTCTGCGCCCTTCTAACCAATTAGGCACTTTTTTCTCAGAAGTTTTTTGCTGATCACCTAATAATTTTTCAACCAAATCAGGTCTTTTTGCTTGCGTTAATCGTTGACGAATCCAATCTTGATTTTCTCGTTTATACGAAAATTTATCATACATTTGATTCATGCAAGAAGATGTTAAACATAGTTTAACCAAATCACTTTTTTGGGATGTTAATTTTGAGGATATTGATTCTCAAAAACATTCACTATTTATTACAGAGCGCGTTCTTACTAGAGGAACATTAGATGATTTTAAAGTTCTAAAACATTATTTTGGGATGGAAAAATTAAAATCTATAATCGTAGAAATAAAAAATCTTGACGAAAGAACGTTAAGTTTTT
>CANITF010000005.1 GCA_947470515.1 Flavobacteriales bacterium | reverse complement strand
GAAGGTTGCCCAACAGATTTACAGTCTGTCCTCGTTAGCCACTTGAGTATCTCCCCAACACTTTTGAGCCGATAGAGGGACTCGAACCCCCGACCTGCTGATTACAAATCAGCTGCTCTAGCCAGCTGAGCTACATCGGCGCATTGTTGGTATTTTCAATAATTGAAAGAACTAATTAAAGTGTTTCTCCCTTTTTGGGTTTGCAAATCTAGGAAAGAATTCCGTGATAACAATGCATTTTTGTTTTTTTTTTCGAAAAAAAATAGGAGTAGTTAAAAACATGCTCCTATCTTATTGATTATTCTGAATTTACACAACTTTTTCTTTATGCTTTTTTACTTGTTTTCTTAGAGCTTCCGTCGCCAAGTCAGTAGCTTCTTCAAAAGATTTGCATTGTTTTTTCGCTATTAATGTCTTTCCAGGTATCAACAGTTTTACTTCTGAAATTTTATTTTCCTTTTCTTGACTTTTATCGAGCTTTAAATAAACTTCGCAAGCGATAATATTATCAAAAAAAAGTTCAAGTTTACTAACTTTTTCTTCGATGAAATCAATTAACTTCTGATCAGCTGTGAAATGAATTGCATGCACTTGTACTTCCATGACTAATTAGTTTTGCGCCCCCTGGGATGGGCTTGTGAATAAATATTGGTAAGCTTGGCAAAAGAGTTATGGGTGTATATCTGTGTTGCTGATAAATTCGCATGACCTAAAATGTCTTTTAATGTTTCTAATCCAGCTCCATTATTCAACATATGAGTTGCGAAAGTATGTCTTAACACATGTGGACTACATTTATCCAAACTTGTTGCATTACCAAGGTATATATTTATTTTCCGATAAACAAATTTAGGATATAGATTATTTCCATTAATTAACACAAAAAAAATATCTGAGCTTAGAGATAATTCTTTCTTCGCTTTTCTATATTCTTCAGCCAAATCAAACAAATCATTTGAAATAGGAATTATTCTTTCCTTATTGCGTTTTCCTAATACTTTTATACTTTGGGCTTGAATATCGTGATCTTTTAGATTTATCAATTCACTTAAACGAATACCAGTTTGATAAAAAAATTCTACCATTAACCGATCTCTTATTCCGTCGAAATCTTGGCTAAAATACTGTTCTGTTTTTTCAACTGAGAGTTCAGATTCTTTTGCAAATGAAGGAAGTCGTTTCACTTGTTTTGGACCAGAAATTTTAAGTAATGGATTTAATTCAATATACTGTTCTTTTTTTAGCCATTTAAAAAAAGTTCGAAGTGATGACAATTTTCTATTTACAGATTTGTTCTCTATGAGATTTTCAATAAGGCTCACTATCCAAGACCGAATCAAGTTTGAACGAATTTCTTTAAATTCTTCGATGTTGGTTATTTCTGAAAATTCAATAAACTGCGCCACATCCTTATTGTAAGCAATTACTGTGTGATCTGAGTAACGCTTTTCTACTTGAAGGTAGTTTATGAATTTTTCGAGCACAAAAAAAGGAGCCATAGGCTCCTTAACGTATTTTTTGAAAAATAGTTACTACATTTCTGCAGAACGTAATCTTTGAATATAAGCTGCTTTAATATTTCCCTGACGATTAATAATCGATGGTTTTACAAACTCTTTACGACGACGTAATTCTTTCATGACATTCGTCTTGTCATATTTCTTCTTGTACTTTTTAAGAGCTCTTTCAATGTTTTCGCCTTCTTTTACCGGGATAATTAACATATTTTGAATATTAAATTTTTCTTTATTGGGTTGCAAATATATATATAAAATATTTATTCACACTAATTATTTTAAAATTTCTCTAGAAATAACAACTTTCTGTATTTCTGATGTTCCTTCACCAATTGTCATCAAACGTGCATCGCGTAAAAACTTTTCTGCTGGGTATTCTTTTGTGTACCCATAACCGCCCATAATTTGCATTGCTTCATTTCCACATTTAACTGCAACTTCGCTTGCGAAATACTTAGCAAAAGCACCTTGTTTCGTTAAGTTTTGCTTTCTGTTTTTTAAATCAGCAGCTTGGAAAGTCAATAATTCTGCAGCTTCGACTTCAGTTGCCATATCTGCTAATTTAAATGCAATTGCTTGGAAGTTTGAAATTGGTTGACCAAACTGTTCTCTTTCTTTTGAATATTTAACAGCCGATTCATAAGCACCTCTTGCTACACCGCAACTTAAAGCTGCGATAGATATTCTTCCTCCATCCAAAATTTGCATTGCTTGCTTAAACCCAAGTCCAACTTCACCAATAACTTGACTTTCGTGCACACGTACATTGTCAAAAATCAATTCTGCTGTTTCACTTGCTCTAACTCCAAACTTATCGCCAATTTTCACTGCTGAAAAACCAGGTGTTCCTTTTTCTATGATAAACGCTGTAATTCCATTACTATCAAGTAATTCACCAGTTCTTACTAAAACAACAGCCACATCACCTGATAAGCCATGAGTAATCCAGTTTTTAGCTCCATTAATCACCCAATGATCACCATCTTTTTTTGCAACGGTTTTCATTCGCATTGCATCTGAACCGGTATTAGGTTCAGTTAATCCCCAAGCGCCGATAAATTCACCAGTTGCCAATTTCGGTAAGTATTTTTTCTTTTGGTCTTCTGTACCATGATAATAAATATGACCTGTACATAACGAATTATGCGCTGCAACACTCAATCCAATCCCTCCACATACCTTTCCTAGCTCCATCAAAGCTGTAGAATATTCCAAATAACTAAAACCAGACCCACCGTATTCTTCAGGTAAATAAATCCCTAAAAGGCCAAGTTCACCCATTTTTTTCATTGTTTCAATAGGAAATATTTCCTCATCGTCCCACTTTTTCATATTAGGCTTAATTTCCTTCTCCGCAAAATCACGCACCATTTGTGCAATCATGTTCTGATTTTCATTCAATTCAAAATTCATTGTAAAGTTTGGTTTATTATGGTTTATTGCTGATGTTTATTTTAAAATCGCACTAAATTAATAATATTGTCGCAAAATGGTTTCAGTTTATCTTCTCCATTTAAAAAATCTAATGAAACAAGAAAATTAAATCCAACTACCTTTCCTCCGCATTTTTCGATGAGTGCTGCACATGCTCCAGCTGAGCCACCTGTAGCCAACAAATCATCATGTATTAGAATTCTTTGTCCTTCGGAAATTGCATCTGTGTGCATTTCAATTGTGGCACGTCCATATTCTAATTCATAGGCATAACTTACCTTCTTATAGGGTAGTTTACCTTCTTTGCGGATAAGTATGAATGGAACTCCCAAAAGAATTGCTAATGGGTAACCGAAAAGAAAACCACGACTTTCGATTCCTGCAATCGCTTCAATATTTTTATCTTTATAAAATTCTACCAAATGATTAAGAACATCATTGGAAAGAATTGGGTCCAACATAATAGTTGAAATATCTTTAAAAATTATTCCTTCTTTCGGGAAATTGGGTACGTCACGAATCGTACTTATTAAGCGTTGTTCTAATGTCATGTCACAAAGATAGATATGGTTTTATCTTTTCAAAGAATTCTTCATCAATTAATACAGATTCTTTGATTTCATCAATACTTTTGAAGGCAGTTTTTTGTATTTTCATTTTTACAATTGAATTCGCAATATTCCAATTGAAATATGGATGTTGCTTAAGTTCTTCAGCAGTAGTATTATTCAAATGAATCTCTCGTATATCCTTCGCATTGATAAAAATGAATTCTTCAATAGCATTATATTTATCCAAATCCATTTTCCAAACTTCTAAAAGTTGTTCTTTTTTTACAAAACCACCAAGACGATCTCGGTATTTTATAATATTCTTTGCATAAAAGGAACCAACACCAGGAATTGATTCAAGCTCTTCTTGATTCGCTGTATTCACATTTACTGCAATTTTTGCTTTTTTCTCAGATTGAAAATTTTGTAAATGATCTTTGCCGAATGCTTTTTTTGTATAAAATGTTGAATCTTTAATCAATTCAAATAATTGAGGTGGAATAACAAATATTTTTTGAAGTTGATCATTTGAGTATATACCCCGTTCGGTGAATTTCAAAACAATGGCTACTTGTTTTTTGCTTAATCCCAAATTCAACCAATCGCTTTCAGAATAAGTATTGGGATCAAATTTATGCGGTGGACAAGAAAATTTCTTTTTGCTGAAACTACTTTTTTTATAAAATTTTTTAATCTTCCTTTGGAATTGTTCTTCTTTAAGTATTTTAATGTCCTCTGAAGAAATTTCAAATACTTCTTTTTGAGATAGCGCTTGCAATACTCTCGGAATAAAAACTACGATTAGTGCGATTAAAATCACGATTAAAACCCCATTTTTACTTCTTTTCGAAATATATAAAGGGTTATTTGTTTTCATTTTTATTAAAGAAATAATACACAGGAATACCAATCAAAACAATTAATAAACCTAATCCTGTATTTCTTGTATCATAAATGAGTAAATCAACACAAATAGCGCTAGTAACCAAGATATAAATTATTGGAATAACAGGATATCCAAATGCTTTGTATGGTCTTTCAGTTTCTGGTTCTTTTTTACGAAGAATGAAAATTCCTGCAATCGTTAATATATAAAATAAGAGAGATGCGAAAGTTGAGTATACAAGCAAGTCACTGTATTTTCCGGACAAACAAAGTAGGCTAGCCCAAATACATTGAATCCAAAGTGCAATTCCAGGAACTTGAAAACGATTAAGTTTTTCTGCTTTCTTAAAAAACAATCCATCTTTAGACATTGCATAAAACAAACGAGATCCGGCCAATATCAATCCATTATTACAACCAAAAGTCGAAATCATGATTAAAATAGCCATTAAGCTAACCCCAAATCCGCCAAATATAACGGACGCAGCTCCTGCTCCAACTCTATCATTACTTGCAAACATAATTCCTTGTCCCAAAGCATCCGTTGCTTCTGGACTTCCATTAATTGGTAAAAGAGCCAAATAGGCAATGTTGGCTAAAATATAGATTATGGTCACAATCAATGTTCCCAAGAATAAACTTCTAGGAATATTTTTCTTAGGATCTTTAATTTCTGCAGCTATAAATGTGACGTTGTTCCATGCGTCCGAGGAAAACAATGAATTGATAATTGTGGCTCCCATTGCACCTGCTAAAGCAAATCCTGCTAACGGAGCAACTGTTATTATCCCAGAATCGGATATTGTTGTTTTACTGGCACTCCACATATCAGCAAAATTATGACTTAGCGTATCTGTTTTTAAACCTATGGCTAATCCTAAAACAATTAAAGCAAACAGTGCAAACAACTTTGCCGAAGTAAATACCAATTGAATAATTTTACCGTTTTGAATTCCTTTAGTATTGATAAATGTCAAAATAATTAAGCTGACAATTGCTAGGATTTGACCATAATTTATTTGAAAAGATTTTCCAATCGTAAGAATTACATTATTTAATTCGGGAAAAAAAACGGCTGTATATTTAGCAAAAGCAACTGCGACAGCTGCTATTACACCAGTTTGAATAACCGTAAATACTGTCCAACCATATAAAAAAGACATCATTCTTCCATATGCTCTTTGAATGTAAACATATTGACCTCCAGCATTCGGCATCATGCCAGCCAATTCGCCATAACTCAATGCAGCAAATACTGTTATTAAACCTGTCAACAACCATAACACCATCATCCAACCTGCGGAACCAATGTCCCTCATCATAGGTGTTGTGACAATAAATATCCCAGAGCCAATCATTGATCCCGCCACGATGCTTGTTGCATCCAGTAAGCCGAGAGTTCGTTTTAAATTATTTTCCATATTTCAAGGAAGTCCAACAAATGCAGGACTTATTTTTTATTCTTGCTCTTCTGAAGCATTAAGTGTAGAATCATGACCTTTTAGAGACTGTTCGAATTCCCATTCGTTTAATTTACTATTTCTTCGTGAGTATGTAAAGTAAACGATAACACCTAAGGCCGACCAACAAAGGAAAGCAACCCAAGTTTCTGGACGAACATAGCACATTAAGAACACATTGAAACCAACACCTAGAAAAGATACAACAGGTAAATAAGGCACTCGAAATGGACGTTCCAAATCTGGTTGTTTATATCTCAAAACCAATACAGCCCCAGAGATCATAGCGAAAGCCAATAAAGTTCCCATACTACACATTTCAGAAACTTTATCAATAGGAGTTAAGGAAGCTACAATTGAAATAACAAAACCAACAATTACAGTACTTCTGAATGGTGTCTTGAATTTAGGGTGGACTTTCCCGAAAATCTTGTAGGGTAATAATCCATCCTTTGCCATTCCTAAGAAAATTCTAGTTTGTCCCAACATCATAACTAACATAACCGACATCAATCCAGCTACTGCTGCAACTGTGATTAAAGTAGTTGCCCAAGGCATTCCAACCCCTTCAAAGGCTGAAGCTACAGGAGCTTTCATGTCTAGTTCACCATAAGGAACCATCCCTGTAAGGACCAAGGATACAAGAATATATAGAACTGTACAAATCACTAAAGATGCAATAATAGCAAATGGTACATCCTTCTTTGGATTTATTGCTTCACCTGCCTGTGTTGACACGGCATCAAAACCAATGTATGCGAAAAACACAATCGTCGCAGCGGTTATAACTCCGCTCCATCCAAACTGCGTAGATCCATCAAGATTAACAATTTGATCTGGAATAAAAGGTGTCCAGTTGTTTGTGTCAATAAAAAAGAATCCAACAATAATTACAAATAATACCACTGCAACTTTCAAAATTACAATCAAGTTGTTTGTTTTTGCAGCCTCTTTTATACCACGAACTAATATAGATGTTACCACCCAAGTAATCAAAAATGCAGGCAAATTGAAGGCAATTGAGGGTTGATTCATTAATTGACTAACAACTTCAGTGTTACCAGATTTTTCGGCAGCTTCAATAGCTAAACGGGTTTTTTCTGCTGCAGTAATAGGATCATTCATTAACCAAATGGGGGGATGTATTCCCATCTGATGAAGTAATTTTTCAAAATAGCCACTCCAAGCAACGGCTACTGTTGTAGCTCCCATCATGTATTCTAGAATAAGATTCCATCCGATTAACCAAGCAAAAAGTTCACCTACGGTTCCATATGAATAAGCATAAGCTGATCCTTCAACAGGCAATACTGCAGAGAATTCAGCATAGCACAATGAAGCAAATAAACAACCTACACCTGCTATAACAAAAGCTAGCGCCAAAGCTGGACCGGCATGATCGTGAGCAGCTATGCCTGTGAGGGTAAAAATTCCACCACCGATAATTGCTCCTATACCTAAGGAAGTTAAACCCCAGCGAGTAAGTACACGCTTAAGTTCATTTTTTTTCATATCTGCTTCAAATGCTGAAATCGGCTTTTTCCGCCAAGGACTACCTGCCATCTTACTTATTATTTAATGAACGACGAATATACTATTTTTTATTTTAAATCAAAACTCAGATTAAATCCAAGGTTTCCTCGATTTTTTTGGGATTGTAATTCAACTCTTTTCGTGCTTTTGACAAGTCAAATCCCGTTTTTGGTGGTCTTTTTGCTGGTTGATTTAAATCTTTGCTGTTTGAGCGACTTAAATTTTCTATTGAATACGAAAAATGATTCGCAATGCGATTTACAATTTCAAAAACCGACATTAATTCTGGTCCAGAAATATGATAAATGCCCTTTTTGTTAAGTTTACAAATTTCCAAGCATGCCCAAGCCAAATCAAATGCCCAAGTTGGCGCACGAAATTGATCGTCAATAATTGAAAGTTTGTCCCCATTTGCTAAAGCATCTTTGGCCCAACAAATAATATTTGATCTGGATAGGTTATTTCCTGTTCCGTATACAATTATCGTTCTAACAATTGACCAATTAGTATAACTGTTTTCAATTAGAATCTTCTCGGCATTAACTTTCGATTTACCGTATATGCTCAATGGATTGACACTATCTTCTTCCGTGTAATTTCCTTTTTCACCATCAAAAACGAAATCCGTAGAAAGCAGTTGAAAATGTGCATCTACTGATTTTGCAGCATTAAAAAGATATTCAACAGCTTTGGTGTTGACTGTATTACATTCCGCTTCGTTCTGTTCGCAATAATCTACATTTGTAATTGCTGCAGTATGAATCACATGGGTTGGTTTGAAAGTTGTGAAAATATGATTTATCTCTTTTTCATTCGTTATGTCCAATCCTAGATAAAATGACGACACACAATCTTGATTTCTGTTTTCGCCTAATGATGTGGCAAGAAAAAGAAAATTATTCTTCAAACAAAGAGCAACAATTTTCTGACCTAGTAGTCCATTTGACCCTGTAATTAATATGCGCATTTAATTCTGATTTATTCCGAAAATAGCATTTAGTTTTTGAATTTGTTCAGCAGAACCTAAGACAAAAAGTTGTGATTTAGGCACTACTTCAATTTCAAAATCTGGGTTTATTATATATTCACCTTCTGGTGTTTTGAAACCAATAATTGTTACTCCTGTCAATCGTTTAGCTTCTAATTGGCCTATTGTTTTATTTTGAAATTCAATTGGTAATTCATTAAAATCAATCGATTCTATATTAGTTCCACCGCTAAAACCTTGAACTTTAATTGCATCCATGAATTCAATAACATCTGGATTATTAATTAGAGATGCCATATGCGACCCTCCGATTGAATCAGGCATAATGACATGATTAGCACCAGCCATTTTTAATTTTGAGATTGCTGAGGGCAAAGTTGCTCTTGAGACAATTGTTAAATTCTTTTTAATTTCTCTAGCAGATAAAACAACATACACATTATCCGCATCTTTTGGTAAGCATGAAATGATTGCTTTAGCATTATTAATATTTGCGGATTCCAATATCCCTTGGTTTGTTGAATCTCCTTTGATAAATAAAAATTCATTAGTTGTTTCGTTTTCAATTGTTTTCTCATCATTTTCTACGACCACAAATGGAATCCCAAATTGCAGTAAATCCAATGCAACTTGTTTTCCAACTCTACCAAATCCACAAATAATTACGTGATTCTCCATTATTTTCATTTTTTTCATGATTTTATATTCACGAAGGTTTGTTCTATATTCTCCGCCTACAATATAACTTGTAAGTGACGAAATTGTGTATGCAAATATACCAAAACACGAAATCAGTAAAAAGGCAGTAAACATTTTTCCTTCAACTGATAATTCATGTACTTCACCAAAACCTACAGTTGACATAGTGATAATTGTCATATAAAATGAATCGAAAAAATTCCATTTTTCTATCAAAACATATCCCATTGTTCCGACTCCAATAATCAAAAACATGAGAATTAGAAAAAAATAAATCTTTTTGAAAAATTTATACTTAAAAATCATCTTAAAGCTCCCAAATAGTTTTCTTGCGTTTCCGTTGTAATTTGAAGTAATGTTTGTGCTCTAAAATCCAAGCCATTGCCAGGTATAAAATTAGTGGTGATCCCATCGTAATAAATGAAGCATATATAAATCCAAGACGCACTTTAGATATATTAATGCCCAATTTTCTGGCCCACCAAGCACATACGCCAAAAGAACGCATTTCAAAGAAAAAAATTATTTTTTGTATGGTTCTCATTTACTTAAAAGTCGTATTCCAATCTCACAAGATAAACATTTTTTTTTTGAACACAATTCATTTATCACTTCTAGCATTGACTGTGATTCAGCGGCATTTCGTGGAACAATTTTATTTTTTATCCATTTATCCAAAGTTGCGTTTTGCTCAGCAGGCAATAAACGCATTAATTCAATAGATTTTTCCACTAATAGTTCATCTTCGTTTTTTTGTCCGAACCAATATATGAACGGAACAAAACAGTTAATAATAAGTTGATGTTTAAAAGAAAGTGAAAGTTGATTAAAGCCGCTTAAAAGAGAAGGAGTTTCCTCTTCAATTGTTAGTAATTTTAAAATGTATTGCAGTAAATTTTCAGTATCTAGATAAACAAAACTCACTTCAAAATCGAATTGTTGAATCATTTTCGCGAACTGTACAATTCTAATTTTCGGTGAATTTCCGGGTCGAGTACCTGCAAATTTCCAAGACTGCGCAGAAACAGATCCATTTATAAGTTGTTTTTCGCTTTGAATAATTCTGTTATACGCCAAATGATCTGTTATTGAATCTGGCCAAGATAATCCACTTGAAATAACAATTAAATCAGCTTGATTTCTAATCTTTTTATTCTTTAATTCATGCAATGGTAGTCTATGCGTTAATTCTTCAAAAGGTAATTGATTTATTTTTGCACCCATTGCCCTAGCCATTAAAAAATAGAGGATTTGCTTAGGATCAGATGAGCCTGCATGCACAATAATATTGTTTGTCTTACGATTTAATCGATCAATCAAAGCCCTTTCTTGCAATGAGACAATTAGTATATCTGGTATTGAATATAAAAGTGAACCACAAAGAATGGTTTTTTTATTTTTTAAAAGAAGTTCAAATTTCTGATAATGTTCTTGTTTAATAACATTAATTAATTCAAGTGTAGGGATTTTTTCGTTTTTTATAAATACATCTCCATTATTCTCTAAAACAACATGTAAAATAACGTTGTCATAAGCAGAATCATTTTGATGTTTGTGCGAATACCAATCTTTAGATTTTAGATGTAATTCGACATTTCCAAACCAGACCAAACCGTCAATTTCAATTTTTGCATTTAAAAAATCTGGCCCACTTTCATATGCATTATGCTCCCCATGAGAAATAACTTTAAACATTCTACCGTCAACCAATTCCATTTTATGAAGCGGTAGTAGTTTGTATTTCCAGAGATAATGAAGGTATTTTTCTTGCATTTATATTAATTTACCTTCTTGAAGATACAAAAAAAAGCGCTGATAACTATCAGCGCTTTTCAATTTAAAATCCTTTTATTGTTAAGGGTATTTAACAAAAATCAATAATCCAGGATTCGCTGCAGGAGAAGTTGCTGGATTAAAATCCATTCTAAGTACTTTACCTTCTGTTCGACGATTCAACTGGTGCAATTGATCAAATAATTTTTTGTCGGAAGTTTTGAATTGATTAATGTAAGCCTCGTTCAGTAATATTGTTTCAACACCATTCATATCAGAAGGCTGAGATGAAATGTAAATACCTCCTTTTTTCCAAATCGTTCTAGGCTCAACTTCACCCTTACCAACTGGTACAATTCTACGTGGATCGACTCCTTTTTGTTCAATCAAGTACTTATAACATGCTTTAGCACGATTTTCTGAAAGCTTTTGATTTCTTTCATTACTTCCTCGTGCATCCGTATGAGAACTTAATTCTAGAACCATTTCAGGATATTCTTGTAATAAGTTATATACAAATAGTAGTGAATCTGGTGAATTAATAGTAGAATCAACTAACAACACCCATTTGTCTAATGGATAACGAACTTCAGGAAGACGAATTGGTTTCTTAGGCAATAATGCCATATCAATAATAAAGTTTTGGTCATAATTCAAACCAACAGTTGTAAACTGCGCACCTTTTTTATCTGGATGGTAACCTTCTTTTGAAATGTTAATTGTGTAAGAAGTTACTTCATTCACATAACGCAATCCATCAGGTTTTTTATCCCAAAAAATAGAACCATCTTTTTTAGTATAACCTTCCCAAGTTGAATTGTCTGAACCTTTAACAACAACACGAACATCTGCAATTTTAATAGTCTTATCACCTAATTCACTTACAATAACTTTTAAATCAAAGATGTTTGGTGGCATTTCATAACTGTAGATATCTGGATTGAATTTTCCATCTGGATTTTTTCTTTCAGAAGTGAAATAACCTTTACGATCTGAATATTCATATAATGAATAATCATTGTTTTCAGAATTTATTGGAAAACCTAAGTTCTTTGCATTTTCCCATTTCATTTCTTCACCAACCTTCGCTGCTCGGAAGATATCTAAACCTCCTAAACCAGGCATTCCGTCTGTTGCGAAATACAAACTACCATCCTTACCGAATGTAGGAAATAAATCATTTCCAGCTGTATTTACTTCAGGTCCCATGTTTTTTGGGGCTGTCCATGAATCTGCTTTTCTATCATAAGTAGTATACCATAAATCTCTTCCACCGAAACCACCTACCATATCAGAGGCGAAAACTAAAAACTTCCCATCGTCAGAAACACACGGATGACCAACAGAAACTGAATCAGCTGATTTTAAATTCAACTTTTTTGCTGGACCCCACTCGTCTTTTCCTTTCAATTCAGATGTCCAAATATCACAACCAAGATTTTGTTTTTTCAAGTTAGGACAACGCGTAAAAAACATTACTTTACCCCTTCCATCAAATGTAACAGAACCTTCATGAGCTTCCGTATTCACATTTCCAGTAATATCAGCTAATTTAGGCTCACCCCAATTATCTTTTTTATCTTTTTCACTCATCCAAATGTCCATGTAATTTTCACATGATATTGGATCAGATGCATTTCCAGTACTTCCAGCTCTACTTGAAGCAAAATATAATTTTGATTCTTTTCTATCTGCAAACATTGGAGCCATGTCCATTTCAGCCTTATTAATGACTATTTGGTTCTCAACTTTATGACGTGTTCTATTTGCTACGAAACTTTTATTATCTCTACATGATTTAATACCAACCTCAGCTCTTACATCAGCAGGAACTAATTTTTTATAATCTTCATATTGAATCATGGCTTTATCGAAGTTGCCCATCATTCTCAACATTTCACCATTATAATAGTGAACTTCAGGAACAACATCTTGATAATCTAACAATAATGCACGATCATACCATTCATTTGCCTCTCTAAATCTATCTGTAAAACGATAACATTCAGCAGTTTTAAAAGCCATATCTGCTTTCATTTTTTTCGCTTGATTTCCTTTACGAGTCAATTTTGTATATGCTAAGCTGCATTTATCAGCTCCTTCACAATATTTCTCACTCATGAAGTATGTTTCTGCTTCTAAAACAAATTTGTTTTGAGCAAATGAAAGCCATGAAAGGCTAATAAAGACAAGTGGTAATACTAATTTGTAGTACATATAGTTTCTTTTTTTCAATTAGAATTGTAAGCACGAAGAAAATAAATTTTTATTAATTCTTAACTATAAAAACAAAGTAATTTAATTAATAGGTTTTTTCAACGAAATGTAAAAATAAAAAAAGTTCTTGAAATAACAGCAAAAAAAGAGATAAGATGCTTGAAATCTTAAGAATGAAACTATTTACAAGATCAAAATAGCACAATTAGTCAGACTCTGGAAGAGTATATGTTCGCCATTTTTGAAGTATAGCTTCAAATCCTTGAGATAATTCTGAATCAAACCTTAAATATTCTCCTGTAACAGGGTGTTCAAAACCGAGTGTTTTTGCATGCAAGGCTTGACCATCAATTAAATCGAAACAATTTTCTATGAATTTCTTGTATTTAGAAGAAGGAGTTCCTCTTACAATCGAATCTCCACCATATTCATTGTCATTAAAAAGAGGATGACCAATATGTTTCATGTGCGCTCGGATTTGGTGAGTCCTGCCTGTTTCTAATTTACATTCAATTAATGTAACTAATCCAAATTGCTCTAATACTTTAAAATGCGTAACAGAATGTTTACCGTGATCACCATCAGGAAAAACAGTCATTACCTTTCTGTTTTTCAATGAACGTCCAATATTCCCAATCACTGTTCCGTTTTCCTTTACATCTCCCCAAACCAAAGCATGATAGCGTCGCTCAGTTGTGCGATCATAAAACTGCTTAGCTAATTTTGTCAATGCTAATTCAGTTTTAGCGACAACCATTAAACCAGTTGTATTTTTATCCAATCTATGCACCAAGCCAGGTCTACCGAAATAATCTTGGATGCGATAAGGTAAATTATCAAAGTGAAAAACGAGTGCATTCACTAATGTTCCAGTATAATTGCCATATCCTGGATGAACAACCATGTTCGAAGGCTTGTGCACTACAACTAAAGAATCATCTTCATATTCAATGACGATAGGAATATCTTGAGGAATAAGTTCAATTTCTCTAACAGGGTATGGCAAAACAATTGAAACCTCGTCGTGCGGTTTTATCTTATAATTCTGCTTAACTTTTTCGCCATTAACAAGAACAGTTCCGTTCTTAGCGGCATTTTGAATTTTATTCCGTGATGTATTAGGTAACCGATCAAGTAGGAATTTATCTATTCGAATTATTTCCTGTCCTGGGTCTGAGATAATTTTATAATGTTCAAATAGCTCTTCTTCATCATTCTCAACCTCTTCTATTTCTTCATTCATTCGTTCTTGATAATTTTATAAACCTTATCAATTCCTTTTAATCGGAAAAAATAAACACCCGCTGGAAAATTAATTAAAGAAACGTTAGATTCTATCGTTTGAAGTAATAAAGTACCCTGAATAGAATAAACTTCCACACCTTCAAATAAACCATTTTCTATTACAATGTTCACTTCATCAGCCGTTGGATTGGGATACAAATTAACGATTGGTTGATTGCCTATTGTTTCAATTCCCAATTCGACATCCATTGCAGTTGAATAAATAGGTCTAATCATAACAGATCCAGATATTGAGGACTGCGACCAGGATATACCATTATCAACACTATAATATGTATTAGTTGAGTTGTCTAAATTTTTATCAAGACCTACATTTAGACGAATTGCATCGAATTGTCTCCATCCAACAAAGTAGCTTAAGCCAACTGATAACTTCAATGTGTCTTTGAAATAATATGTTTTAAATTCATTTCTACTTGATCCATATTCAGGTTGACGCGGAAAGAAAACATCATCTTCATACAAAACCAATCCAGGAACTCCTCCACTGTCGCTCCAAACGGTCAATAAAAACAGTTTGTTTGAAACATCAACTACAGAAGGTACAAAATGAATATTCATACCAATAATTGAATCTGCTTCATAGGCACTGTATTTAATCGCTAAACGAGATTGCGTTCCGGTTGGACCGTATGCCGCTTCTGCGCTGCCGTCATCATAACTATAATAGTTTGAAAAATATTGAATACCGCTTGTTGAATCATTCAACGTATAATCATTTGCAGTAGTTGTTGGAGTTGTTGCCGTAGCTAAAACATCAAAAGTTTGGTGGTTTCCAAGTTTCGTTATATCATATACATAACCACCAGAAAGATCATGGTAAGAATAACTTGTGATTCCTGGAAGGTAATTAAAAGGTGCTACTCCACCTGCCAATGTTTGTCCATTCAACAAGTAATTCCCTTCTGCAAAACCACCGTATGAAACTTCAATAAGACCATCGTCATTATTTGCCTGAATTACAGCTCCATTATTTATTGTAATTGCAGCTGCATCATTCATTTTACCTGTTGAATTGTTCTTAAAATGATCCCAAGGCACTGACGTGTATGTTTTCAATAAACTTCCAATTGGATAAACAAACGCTAAATCTTTAAAAATGGTATCTTGATAGCCTGACAATGCTCTTAGATGAACGTAATCAATATTAAAGATATCAAGCATTCCAGACAGTGCTCCGTAATTTTTAAATCTAAACTGAAACCCTTTTTCAAAATAAAGTGGATCAGTTATAGGAATATGACCAATTTGAAAATCACCAACAGTCTGTCCAGAGGCACTCCAAACCCAATTCCATTGATCTAAGTCCTTCGCATAAAATTCTAAAACTAAAGAATCTGTTGTTTCTGGCACATCTCCAAAACCTTCTGCTTGAAACATGAAACTCAAATAAACTGAATCAGCGACATTAACAGTAGATAAATCCAACGGTTTTGATGTTAAAAAATCAGCATAATTTGTTATCGTTGAACCAATGGCATATGGATAACCATTTTCATCTAAACCATCAAAAGTTACAACACCCAGTGATGGAGGTTCAACTGCAAAACGATAATTGTGGTAAGCTTGGTCATCAAGCCAAAACGCATCACTGTTGTTTAAATTTGCGAAAAATTGCGTTGCTGAATCTTGATAGAATTCAGGGCTAACTATCCAAATTGTATCTGACACATCCGGTGTTCCAACCGTATCATAAATGTAATAAGGTGGGTATAAATCTGTTGTAGCATAGCTAACGGGGTAAGTTGCCAAACTACCAACTTTAAATTGAGTAGGACTAAAATTCACATCTGTATATGTGGATGTTAAAACGTCGTATGTTCTTCGAAATGTTGCTTGTCCAGAAAAATAAAGATTATTAGGGATTTGTATGGAGGTAACATTATCTAAAATCCTATATTTCTTGTCACTCGTAACTCCTAAATCAGCAAAATCAGCATTGTATTGTTCAAAATGATTCTTAGTGAATTCATCAAAAAACGGCAGGTTTAAGGTGTCAGGTTTATATATAAACGTACTGTCAAAAGTCCCTGGATTCGCTTTTTCTATTTTGTTAGATTTTTTATTTTTACCTTGTAAATCAGGATTCCCAGTTAATGGTCCTACTTCTTCACCTTGGGCAAAAAACACTATTGGACAACAAATTAAAATCAATGCTAGTATTTTTCCTTTCATTCAATTTTTATTAATAGAATTATGGATTTTGACCATCACCTGTAAAGTTCTTCGTTGCATATACTGTTATTGTAGAACCTGCTGGAATTTGTATTCCCTCAATATACTCTGGCGATTGAGATTCTATTCTTGACGCCAAAGAATCTTCATACGTTAGACAACCTTCACAAACAGGCAAGAAGCCAAATGATCCTAAGGTTGCTAAACGGTCTTTTGCTTCAAATATTGTTAAACCATATAAATTTGGAATATCAACTGGTTCTCCTTGTCCATTCTTTCCTACAATCAATACTATGGTAGATCCAATTGGGATTCGAGCACCTTCTCTAACACTTTTTCCCTTATAACGTTGTTCTAGAACAGCGCCATTCGCCTCATTTGTTTCTTTAAATTGGATTATGCATTTCAACCCTCTATTTTCCAAAATACTTTCAGCAAATCGTTGTGATTTATCAACTAAGCTAGGCATTTCAACAAGTCGTGACTTTTTAGAAACACGAAATCGAATGATACGACTTTCCTTCACATAAACTTGAGAAAACATTGTGGGATCTGGATCTTGATCGATAATTGTTCCTGATGGTTTTGAAGGGTCATAAATGGAATCTAAAACTTCGTATTGTAATCCCAATTCTTCTAAGGTACTTTTTACATCATTGACATTTTTACCAATCATATTAGGCACAGAAATGCGCTGCCCATGATTGGTGTATGAATCCAAATAAAATACGGTAACACTTACTATAATTAGATAGGCAAGTAGCATTAATCCAAAATGTTTTAGAAAATGCTTGCTCCAAATAAAGGTTCTGAGTTTTTTTAAAAATTCCATATGTTGAAATCAATCACGCAAATATAAGCAATAAGAAGTAAAAAAAATAAAAGTAAATCGAAACAATCCTATTTTAAAAATTTGGTGACAATGCATGGGATTTATAGAAGTCTTCAATGTATTTGAATGCTTCATCCGCTGTGTCAACCAATTTAAATAAATTCAAATCTACTTCTGCAATATTTTGTTCCATATGTAACATAGAATCTTTCATCCACACCAGTAAACCTTGCCAATATTCTACACCGATTAACACAACTGGTCTGTGATTGATCTTTTTTGTTTGAATCAATGTTAATGCCTCAAATAATTCATCTAATGTCCCAAAACCACCAGGTAACACGACAAATGCTTGAGCATATTTAACAAATATAACTTTTCGCACAAAAAAGTAATCAAATTCAATATTGTGTTCTTGATCTATGTATGGGTTATGATTTTGCTCAAAAGGTAAATCGATATTCAATCCAACTGATTTACCAAGTCCTAATTGAGCCCCTTTGTTGGCAGCTTCCATTATTCCCGGTCCACCACCAGTAATTACACCATAACCGGCTTCAGCAAGTTTCTTTGCAATTTCAACACCAATTTGATAATATTTATTGTCGGGTTTTGTGCGAGCAGAGCCGAAAATTGAAATACACGGACCTATTTTTGCCATTCTCTCATAACCTTCAACAAATTCGGACATTATTTTAAAAATTGCCCAACTATCGTTCACTCTTATATCATTCCAATCTTTCCTAATTTTATTCATCGTGTTATTTTTATGTGCAATCGGTCCTTACGAAATTCTACAAATGACGCAGTTTGAAAATTAAAGGTAGTATATATTCTATTCATCAACAGAAGCAATTGTTTATTTTTTCAACAGTAAATTCCTTATAATTTAAGTTTTTACTTAACTTCGATAAAGATGAGTTCTCGCCTAATAATTATATTCAGTTTTTTTTCTGCAAACTTATTGTTTGGGCAAACTACTTTTTTAGCTACAGCTGATTCACTCAGCAAGAAAAGATTGATTCCTATTTCAATTGGCTCGAGCACAGTATGGGCTGGAAGTATGGTTGGTCTTTCTCAAGTATGGTATAAAGATTACGACAAAACAAGTTTTCATACATTCAATGACGGAGCAAATTGGTTACAAATGGACAAAGCAGGGCATGTCTACACGAATTATCAAATAAGTCAATTTGCGGGTAATCTCTACAAATGGTCTGGAATGAAGTCAAATAATGCAGCAGTTATCGGAACTGGAATTGGGTTAGGGTTTCAAACTACTTTAGAGATTTTTGATGGTTTTAGCTCTGGATGGGGATTTTCCTGGTATGACATGAGTTCCAATGCTCTTGGTGCAGGAATTTATCTTGGTCAAGAATTAGCATGGAAAGAGCAACGTTTTTTATTAAAATTCTCATATCATCCTACAGAATTTGCTGCTTTAAGACCCGAAGTTCTAGGGTCAAATTTTCAAGAACGGTTTTTAAAAGATTACAATGGACAAACTTATTGGGTAAGTTTTAATCCATTTTTATTTACAAAAAATACTTCAATTCCAAAATGGATTTGTTTATCTTTTGGGTATAGTGTAAATCAAAAAATAGTTGGTGATCAAGAAACATACATTGATCCTATTAGTTTAATTTCCTATTCTTCGCAAAGAGAATTCATCTTTTCCCTAGATATTGATTTTAGTAGAATTCCAGTTCAAAAAAAGTGGCTTAAAACAGTTTTAAAACAATTGAATTATCTAAAAATTCCTTTCCCAGCATTGATTATTAGAGACGGTAAACTAATTGGTGCTCCTATTTATTTTTAAAAGACGACAATGGCTTATACAATTCACGACTTAGAAGATTATTTCAAACAATATAGACGTTCAATCCGAACTCCTAGAAAATTTTGGGGTGAAATTGCTGATAACTTTAGCTGGAATAAAAAATGGGATAACGTTTTAGACTTCAATATGACTGAAGCTAAATTCTCGTGGTTTGAAGGTGGTAAATTGAATATTACTGAAAATGCAATTGACAGGCATTTAGTTAATAGAAGTAAAAAAACAGCTATTCTTTTCGAACCAAATGACCCAAATGAAGCTGCTCAGCATATTACGTATGAAGAATTGCATCTTCGTGTTTGTAAAATGGCCAATGTGTTAAAAGAACAAGGAATCTCCAAAGGCGATCGCGTTTGTATTTATTTACCAATGATTCCAGAATTAGCTATTTCTGTTTTAGCTTGTGCACGAATTGGAGCAATCCATTCAGTAGTTTTTGCTGGCTTTTCTGCAAGTGCCATTGCCGCTAGAATTTTAGATTCAGACTGTAAATTAGTAATTACGGCTGACGGAGGATTTAGAGGGAATAAAACAATTGATTTAAAAAGTATTGTTGATGAAGCATTAGTAAAATGTCCATGTGTCGATAAGGTTTTACTTGTTAAGCGCACAAATACTCCAATAAATATTCAAGATGGTCGTGATTATTGGATGGAAGAATTACTGGAAAACAGTTCGATAAATAATACTCCTGAAATCATGGATGCTGAAGACCCATTGTTTATTCTATATACTTCTGGTTCAACAGGTAAACCAAAAGGAATGGTTCATACAACTGCTGGATATATGGTTTATACAGGTTATACTTTTAAAAATGTCTTTCAATACCAAGAACAAGATATTTTTTGGTGCACAGCTGATATTGGTTGGATAACAGGTCACTCTTATATTCTATATGGTGCATTATTGAATGGCGCTACAACTGTGCTATTTGAAGGAGTTCCATCCTATCCAGATTTTGGTAGGTTTTGGGAAATCATTGACAAACATAAGATTACACATTTATATACTGCTCCAACTGCGATTCGATCTTTGGCTAAAGAAAATATCGAATGGGTTGAAAAATATAATTTAAGTTCCTTGAAAATTTTAGGATCAGTTGGTGAACCAATCAATGAAGAGGCTTGGCATTGGTACGATAATCATGTTGGAAAGAAAAAATGTCCAATTGTAGATACGTGGTGGCAAACAGAAACTGGTGGAATACTAATTTCTCCTTTAGCAGGAATTACACCAACAAAACCAACCTATGCCACACTTCCAATTCCTGGAGTTCAACCTCTACTAATGGATGACAAAGGAAATGAAATTGAAGGAGAACAAGTAACAGGTAATTTGTGCATTAACTTTCCTTGGCCCGGAATTGCAAGAACAATTTGGGGAGATCATGAACGGTACATCGATACGTATTTCAAAGCTTATCCTGGAAAATATTTTACTGGTGACGGTGCTTTTAGAGATGAAGTTGGTTATTACCGTATCACTGGTCGAGTTGACGATGTGGTTATTGTTTCTGGTCACAATCTTGGAACGGCGCCAATAGAAGATGCAATAAATGAACACCCAGCTGTTGCGGAATCAGCATTAGTTGGCTTCCCACATGATATAAAAGGGAATGCGCTTTACGGTTTTATTATTCTGAAGGAATCAGGTGAAAATCGCGATCATAACAACCTGCGTCAAGAAATAAATAAATTGATTTCGGATCATATCGGGCCAATCGCAAAACTGGATAAAATTCAATTCGTTGATGGCTTACCTAAAACGCGCTCTGGAAAAATAATGAGAAGAATTTTACGGAAAATTAGTGAAGGAGACTTTTCTAACTTTGGTGATACATCGACTTTGTTGAATCCAGAAATTATTGATGAGATTGTGAAAGGGAAGGTTTGATTTTAGAGTGATGAACGATAAGAGATGAGTGACGAGTTTATAACTGATAGTTTAGAGTTTAGAGTTTAGAGTTTTTACTCTCCCCGACCAATGAGGACATCGAGCGACAGTCGAGATGCCGAGTTCATTAAAGACGATTAGAATATCTTCTAAAGATCAGAATCTAATGCTTGCTACTTTTTCCATAAAATGAATTTGACACCGATAGTTAAGCCATAACCTCCAAGGGAATATGCGTGTTTATATAACTTTTGTGGATTTGCATTATCCGCTGTAAATGGCACGAATTCCTGGTCATTACAAAATTCTATTTCATTTGTATATGGTTTCATATTATTTGTCAAAACATCTTGGCCATCAATTTTATGTTCAATAGTTTTCCCTTTTGTTGGACTAAAATTTTGACTGACGGCATTGATTTCAGTATAAACATAAATCTTTTTTGACACCTTCTTACTAAAGCCAATGCTAGTATTAAATCCATATGATGTTCCTCCATTATATAAATAAACGAGTGATTCATTTTCAGCACTCACATTCATAGTTCCATCATTTTGGAAATATTGATTATATCTAATCTGACCAGCTCCAATAATAAATCCTACTTTAGAATAGAATTGAAATTTATTCAAATTCAAATTCACTACAATTTTGGGATTTATCCTGAAAAAATTACCTGATAGAGTTTTTGTTACATAATTTGCAAATACTTCAGAATTTGAAGGTTTCAAATAAGTTGACGTCAATTCGATGCCTAAATTGTTATTCATTAAATAACCAAAACTAAGGTCAAAATTAGTCAACCGTTTAAAAGAAATAAAATCATAACTCCATAACCAAGGAGTTGAGATTTGAAGATAAGCATTTGTTTTCGAAAATGCTGCCTGATCACCTTCAATAATCAATTGCTCGCCGATAGAAATTGATCCATATACTTGTTGAGCATTTGAACTTAAACATAATGCAGTTGAAAGGAAAAGTAGTATGTATCTCATTTAAGAATTTAAGCTAAAACAATTTACTTGTTTGTAAAGTTACAGTCGAATTTTCTCAAGGAAAAATCAATTATTTTTAAATATTATTTACAGCTCCCCATTCTTCAAATTCAACTTTTCTAATTTGTGAAAATACGGATTTGATAAATGTTCTTCTAGCATCATCAGGTGTTGCATTCTGTGGCAATCAGAACCGACAAAATCGACAAGGTTTGCATCAATTAATTTTTCTGCTTGCTTACGCACTTGTGGACCATAATGACCAGTCAATGAATTGAGGTTGACTTGAATATTAACACCTTTCTCTCTATATTCCTTGGCTTTATCCAAAGAATCATGGAAATAAGGGTAGCGTTCGAAATGAGCAAGAACTGGCTTGTATTTAGCCATTTGCATTTCAAAAAACAATTGGTCTTCAAAAATTGGAGGCGTATGAAATGAGAATTCAACAAGTACATAATTATCGCCAAAAGACAAAATATCTTTCTGTTTAATTAACTCTATTAAATGGTCATCGAAATAATACTCTGCTGCAGCTTCAATTTCAATCGATAATCCAAGAGATTTAGCTGTTTCTTGAACTTGTTTTAATCCAAGATTAATAATTTCAGAAGTATTAGGATACACTTCTTGCATGATATGAGGAGTCGTTATAATCTTTTTATAACCCAAAGATTCAAATTTGGCCAACATAGCAATTGTTTCATCCATGCTTCTAGAACCATCATCAATTCCAGGAATTAAATGACTGTGCATATCAATTCCAATTTTAGAAAGATCAAATAATTCTAAAGGCGCTTTTTTCTTAAAAAGAGTTGAATAAAAGCTCATTTATTAGCGGTTGGCATACATTTCTTTGTAATATGACTGATAGTCGCCAGAAGTAACTTTTTCTATCCATTCTTGATTATTCAAATACCAATCAACTGTTTTTTCCAAGCCTTCTTCAAATGTAATTGATGGTTTCCATCCTAATTCGTTTTCCAATTTTGAAGCATCAATAGCATAACGCATATCATGTCCTTTGCGATCTGAAACATAAGTAATCAATTTCTCTGATTCACCTTTTTCGCGGTTCAATTTTTCATCCATCATTCGACATAAAAAACGAACAAGATCAATATTCGTCCACTCGTTTAATCCACCCACATTGTATGATTCTCCAACCGTTCCATTATGGAAAATGGTATCAATTGCTTTTACATGATCTTCCACCCACAACCAATCACGAATGTTTTCACCTTTACCGTAAACCGGCAGAGGTTTGTTATTTTGAATATTGAGAATCATCAATGGAATTAACTTCTCCGGAAAATGATGACTGCCGTAATTATTTGAACAATTAGACATTTTTATAGGCAAGCCATATGTATGAAAAAATGCTGAAACAAAATGATCGGAAGATGCTTTCGACGCTGAATAAGGACTTCTTGGGTCGAAAGGTGTTTCCTCCGTGAAAAATCCTTCATCCCCTAAACTACCGTAAACCTCATCCGTCGATACATGGTGAAATACATGCTCACCTTCCTTCCAGCTTTCTTTTGCCGCCTGCAATAAATTTACTGTTCCAACAACATTCGTCATCACAAAATCCATGGGACCTTCTATTGAACGATCAACATGGGATTCTGCTGCTAAATGTATGACATCAGAAATTGCAAAATTTTCAAAAACTTCTTGAACATCATTAATTGAAACTATGTCACCTTTTACAAAAACATAATTAGGAGCCGAATCAACATCTTTCAAGTTTTCAAGATTCCCCGCATAGGTTAATTTATCGAAATTGATAATTTGATAATTTGGGTATTTATTGACAAACAATCGCACCAAATGAGAACCGATAAATCCAGCTCCTCCAGTAACTAATATTCTTTTTGAAAATGGCATATATAATGTGTTTTGGTAATTTGTATGGTCTAATGCAATTCGGCCCTACAATGACCAATATTCTAAATCCTTGATTTTATTCTTAAATATCCCTTTGATATCTACGAAAAGACCTTTACCATCCTTTAATAAATCTTTAAAATCATTTTCTGAAATAGATTTATATTCTTGATGATTTACAGCAACTATTATTGCATCATAATCGTTTGCAGGTTTTTCAATTAAACCAATTCCATATTCATGAAACATTTCATCTGAAGAAGCATGTGGATCAATTAAATCAACATGAACTAAAAATGATTTTAATTCATTCACAACATCAATTACTTTTGAATTCCGAATATCACTAACATCTTCCTTAAAAGTAGCTCCCATAACAAGAACTTTTGCATCTTGAATATGTTTTCCTTGAGCAATTATTTTCTTAACAGCTTGATCAGCAATATAAGCTCCCATTGAATCATTCACATACCTACCACTTGTAATTACTTTTGAATGGTATCCAGCTTGTTGAGCTTTGTGTGTTAAATAGTATGGATCAACACCGATACAGTGTCCACCAACTAAACCTGGAGAAAACTTTAAAAAGTTCCATTTAGTTCCTGCTGCTTCTAATACATCAAACGTGTTTATTTTCAGCTTATTAAAAATAATAGACAATTCATTCATCAATGCAATATTCAAATCACGTTGTGTATTTTCTATGATTTTTGCAGCTTCAGCAACTTTTATTGTTGTAGCTCTATGAACTCCAGCAGCAACGACCAATTCATACGTTTTTGCTATTTCTTCCAATGATTCTTCACAACATCCTGACACAACTTTTACAACATTTTGCAATGTATGTTCTTTATCTCCTGGATTAATTCGTTCTGGTGAGTAACCAACTTTAAAATCTTCTTTGAAATTCAATCCAGATTCTGCTTCTAAAATTGGAATACAATCTTCTTCCGTGCATCCTGGGTAAACAGTAGATTCAAAAACCACATAATCTCCTTTTTTCAAGACTTTGCCAACAGTGCCAGAAGCACCTAATAACGGTCTCAAGTTTGGCAAATTTGCATCGTCGATTGGTGTTGGAACTGCTACAATGAAAAATTGTACGTCTTTTAAATCATTTATATCTGCTGAAAAGTGTATATCACAACCATCAAAAGCCGAAGCTTCTAATTCATTACTTGGATCAATTTGCTTTTGCATCAAATCGACTCTATCTTGATTGATATCAAAACCTACAACTTTGATTTTTCGCGCAAATTCTAAGGCAATTGGTAAACCAACATAACCCAAACCAATAACGGCCAGTTTTGCGTCTTTTTTAAGTAATTTATTATAAATTGAATTGCTCATTTCTTACTTTATAAATTCTTTCAATAATTTCAACAACTTTTAAACCTTCCAAAGCATTTGTTGTTGCTGATGTTCTTCCTTTTAACGTATCAATCACATTTCTAATAACATAATTATGATTTGCTGCAGAACCTTTGTACGCACCATAATCATTTCCTGGATTTGTTGGTGCTAATATAGGCATTTCATAATCTTGAATGTTGCAAACTTCAACTTCATTCATATACTGACCACCAATTTTCACACTTCCTTTTTCTCCGATTATGGTAATTGAACTTTCAAGATTTTGATTGGCAACAGCTGTAGAATAGTTAATGCATCCCATTCCACCATCAACAAAATCAAAACTCACAAAACCAGAATCTTCAAAATCTGTTGAATTTTTATGCGTGAAATCGGCAAATTTTCCTTGAATGTTATCAATATCTCCAAATAACCAATACATAATATCAATGAAGTGAGAGAATTGAGTGAATAAGGTTCCACCATCCAAATCTTGTGTTCCTTTCCAGCCTCCTTTTTTATAGTATCTGTCATCACGGTTCCAATAACAATTCAATTGAACCATGAATGTTTTTCCCATTGTTCCGTTTTCAATCAATGATTTAATCCATTCCGATGGCGGAGAATATCTATTTTGCATTACACAAAAAACTTGTCGAGAAACTTGAAGCGATTTAAAGATCATCTTTTCACACGCGTCTTTCGTTAAACCCATAGGCTTTTCACAAACGACATGTTTTTTTGCTTCTAAAGCTTTCAAACTTTGTTCAGCATGTAATCCGTTTGGCGTGCACACATTCACAACATCAAAATCTAATCCTGATGCCATTAATTCTTCAACCGTCGAGAAAAATGGCACATTAAAATCATGTGCACCACATTCTTCTTTCGAACGGCTATCAACTAATGCCACCAATTCTGCTTCTGATTCACGGCTAATCATTTCAGCATGTCGCTTTCCAATATGGCCAGCACCAATAACCGCAAATTTAATTTTTTGATCTTCTTTGATCATGCTTCTCAATTTATTAATTTGTGATTCGTGATTTGGAATTCCGTCTCGATGAATCGTAGACGCTACCATAATCATTTTACCATTTTATTTAATTCTAGTAACCAATCCTTTTTCCAAACTATATTCCTGATGACTTTCGGTACAAATTGCTTTGCCCATCTCATCAAATTCTAAACGGTGTCCAAATTCACTCATCCACCCTATTTGACGAGCTGGATTACCAACAACAAGAGCAAAGGGAAGAACTGTTTTTGTAACCACTGCTCCAGCACCAATAAAGGCATATTCTCCAATATCGTGACCGCATACTATTGTAGCGTTTGCACCAATACTTGCCCCTTTTCGAACGATTGTTTTTGAATATTGATCTCTTCTATTTACTCCACTGCGCGGATTTGTAACATTTGTAAAAACCATAGAAGGTCCTAAAAAAACGTCATCTTCACATTCAACGCCCGTATAAAGAGAAACGTTATTTTGAATTTTTACATTATTCCCCAATTTAACACCTGGTGATACAACAACATTTTGACCAATATTACAACCTTCTCCAATTGTACAATCAGACATAATATGTGAAAAATGCCATATTTTGGTTCCTTCTCCAATAGCACAACGCTCATCAATCACTGCCGTTTCGTGTGAAAAATATCCCATTATCGTATTATATATTTATCAAAATCATTGTGATCTGTTTGCATCAACTCTTCCTTTGAAAGGCTTTTAAAATAATCATACGTAATTTTCAAACCTTCAGCCCTTCCAACTTTTGCCTCCCAATTTAACAATGCTTTCGCTCGGGTAGTATCTGGTTGACGTTGCTTTGGGTCATCAACAGGTAAATCTGTGTAAATTACTTTTTGAGATGTACCAGTCAATTTAATAATTTCTTCAGCAAAATCTTTAATAGAAATTTCAGAAGGATTTCCAATATTCACAGGATAAGCATAATCACTGTTTAATAATCGAACAATTCCTTCAACTAAATCATCTACATAGCAGAACGATCTTGTTTGAGAACCATCTCCGAAAATTGTTAAATCTTCTCCACGCAATGCTTGACCAATAAATGCAGGCAAGACACGACCATCATTTAGCCGCATTCGTGGACCATACGTATTAAAAATCCGTACAATACGAGTTTCTAATCCATGGAAATTATGGTAAGCCATCGTAATTGCTTCTTGAAAACGTTTTGCTTCATCATATACACCGCGTGGACCAACTGGATTAACATTTCCCCAATAATCTTCAGGTTGAGGATGTACAGTTGGGTCTCCATATACTTCAGAAGTTGATGCAATCATTAAACGTGCGCCTTTTTGCTTTGCCAATCCCAAACAATTATGAATTCCTAAAGAACCAACTTTAAGTGTTTGAATTGGAATTTTTAAATAATCTATTGGACTAGCAGGTGATGCAAAATGAAGGATATAATCCAATTTTCCTGGAACATGAATAAATTTTGAAACATCGTGGTGATAAAACTCAAAATTCTCCAAATTGAATAAATGCTCAATGTTCTTAAGACGTCCAGTAATCAAATTATCCATTGCAATAACGTGGAATCCGTCATTTATGAATCGGTCACATAAGTGAGATCCTAAAAATCCTGCCGCTCCTGTTATTAATATGCGTTTACGTTCTTCCATTTTTTTGTTTAATCAACAACATTCGTAATTCGTAATTCGTGATTCGTAATTCGTAATTCAAAACACAATACTCAATTTTAAACCACATAGGCACATAGTGCACATAGATGGATTAAATTGTAATTTATTTAACTGTTTTGCGTCCGATCGAATTATAATAAAATCCTTTTTCGTTCATTTCTTCTGAGTCGAATAAATTTCGACCGTCGAAAATCACTTTATCTTTCAGCAATTCACCTATTCTATCAAAATCCGGATTTCTAAAAACTCCCCATTCGGTACAAATAACAAGTGCATCAGCATTTATTAAAGCTTCATATTCATTATTTGCATAAGAAATTTTATCCCCAATTTCTTTCTCAATATTTTTCATTGCTTCTGGATCATAAGCACAAATTGTAGCTCCTTCTTTCGTTAAAGCGTCAATCATATACAACGCTGGTGCTTCACGAATATCATCTGTATCTGGTTTAAAAGCCAATCCCCAAAGTGCAATCTTTTTACCTTCTAAATTTCCTCTAAAGTAGTTCTTGATTTTCGGTAGTAAGATTGTTTTTTGATTTTCATTGACATTCATTACGGCTTTCAAAATCTCAAATGAAAAAGCATTTTCATTTCCTGAATTAACCAAAGCTTGAACATCTTTTGGAAAACATGAACCTCCGTATCCAATTCCAGGGAAAAGAAATCGTTTTCCAATGCGATCATCAGAACCAATACCGATGCGCACTTTATCAACATCCGCTCCAACCAACTCACAGAAATTGGCAATTTCATTCATGAACGTAATTTTGGTCGCCAAAAACGAATTAGCAGCATATTTTGTCAATTCAGCCGACTTTTCATCCATAAATAAAATCGGATTTCCTTGTCGCACAAATGGCTTATACAATTGTTCCATTATTTTCTGTGCTTTTTCAGATGAACTTCCTATCACCACTCTATCTGGCTTCATAAAATCATCAACAGCAAAACCCTCTCTTAAAAATTCTGGATTCGAAACAACATCAAAATCAACTGACGCATTTTTCGCTATCATATTGTGCACTTTCTCTGCTGTGCCGACCGGAACTGTACTCTTATCTACAATAACTTTATAGTCAGTCATTATCTTTCCAAGCTGTTCCGCAACTCCTAAAATATAGGATAAATCAGCTGATCCATCTTCACCTGGAGGTGTAGGCAATGCTAAAAATATTATTTCAGCATCCTTTATCCCGTCTACTAAATCCGTTGTAAAGTTCAAACGATTCGCTTTTATATTTCGTTCAAATAAAACAGAAAGATTCGGCTCATAAATAGGGATTTCCCCATTCAGCATTTTATCAACCTTGTTCTTATCAATGTCAATACAAACTACATGATTTCCCGTTTCAGCGAAACATGTTCCAGTGACTAATCCAACATAACCTGTGCCAACAACTGCAATTTTTTTCATATTCTCAATTTGGGATTTTGGCTATTGTTGATTAATAAATTCTGCAACTGAAGAACAAATAAGATTCAATTGATCCGCTTCCATTTCAGTATGAATCGGCAACGAAATTACCCTTTCTGTTAACCAGTCTGTAATAGGTAGCACAGTATTTTCACTTCCAAATGCCGAGAACATTTTTTGTCTATGTGCAGGAACCGGATAATAAATCATGGAAGGAACATCTTTTGTTGCCAAAAAAACATTTAAAGCATCACGATCTAATCCTTCTAATTTCAAGGTGTATTGATGAAATACATGGTTCGATTCTTTTCCTCTAGCTGGAGTTTTAATTTGATTATACGCTGAAAAGAAGGCATCGTAATGATCTGCAACTTTTCTTCTAGCTATAATGTATGAATCTAACTCTCTTAATTTAATTCTTAAAACAGCGGCTTGAATGCTATCCAAACGTGAATTACAGCCAACTATATCATGGTAGTATCTTTTACTTTGACCATGATTGGCAATCATTCTCATTTTAGCAGCTAGTGCATCATTGTTCGTGCAAATAGCACCACCATCACCATAACAACCAAGATTTTTTGATGGAAAGAATGACGTGCAACCAATATCGCTGATTGTTCCTGTTTTAGAAACTTTTCCATCTTCATGATAATAATCACTTCCAATGGCTTGCGCATTATCTTCAACCACATACAAGTTATGTTTTTTAGCAATTTTATTGATTGCATCCATATTTGCAGCTTGTCCATATAAATGAACAGGAACTATTGCTTTTGTTTTTGAAGTAATTGCTGCTTCGATAACAGTTGAGTCGATACAAAAAGTATCTTTATCTACCTCAACAAAAACGGGTTTCAATCCAAGCAAGGCCATTACTTCAGTCGTAGCAATATAGGTGAATGAAGGAGTAATAATTTCATCACCCGGTTTTAAATTAAGTGCCATTAACGCAATTTGCAAAGCATCTGTTCCATTTGCACAAGGAATCACATGCTTTACGCCAAGATAAGATTCCAATTCACTCTGGAAAGAACTAACTTCTGGTCCATTAATGAATTGTGCATTTTCAATAACGTTCATAATTGCTGAATCAATCGCAGGCTTTATCTTCTGATACTGCGATATTAGATCAACCATTTGTATTTTTTTCATCTACGGATGGTGTTAACGAATTTAAGAGGATAAAGATAATTTATAATTATGAATATCTGTTTTAAGAACAAAGAATTTTCCGTGTTTCAGGATGGAAATTTAAGGTTTCGGGATCATTCATTCAATAATTTATACATTTTACATTTTTTAGCAATAAAACCAAGAAAATGCGTTTAAATTTGACGCATGAAAAATAGCATTTTAACACTCTCTTTTTTTCTTATTGGCATTTCAGTAATTGGACAGCGAAATGTGAAAGATTCTATTATCGGTACACCTTGGGTTGGAGTGCATTATGGTGGTAATTGGACATCTGGCGATTTAGCTGATAATTTCGGTTACATGAGTCATGTAGGATTTTTGGCTGGTTATAAAACAAACAAAAACTGGTTTTTAGGATTCGATGCTAATTTTATGTTCGGAAATCAAGTGCGGGTTACAGGTTTATTCGATGATTTGGTAGATTCATATGGTAACATAACAGATATCAATGGTGATATAGCAAAAGTACTTGTTTATGCCCGCGGATTCAATGCCAACTTCGCCGTAGGAAAAGTATTTCCGATTTTAAGCCCAAATAAGAACTCAGGTATTTTTGTGCACGCAGGAATGGGTTATTTACTTCATCACATTCGCATTGAAACACAAGATCAAGTAGTTCCACAGATTGAATTGGATTATAAAAAAGGGTACGATCGTTTGACCATAGGACCAAATGTTCATGAGTTTGTTGGATATTCATTCATGTCTAATGGTGGATATTTGAATTTTTATGGAGGTTTTTATTTTCAGCAAGGATTTACAAAAAATCAGCGAACAATCAACTTTGATCAACCAGAAATTCCAGTATCAACGGCAAGAAAATTGGATCTTCAATATGGTTTTAAAATTGGTTGGTTCATCCCTTTCTACAAACGTATGCCAAAAGATTATTATTTCGATTGATGCATATTCTCTATAATTTTGGCATTAAACTTTATGAAGCAGCACTTCATATTGCGGCAAATTTTAATCCAAAGGCTAAAGCTTGGGTAAAAGGGCGTAAAGATTATTTTAAGCATCTTCCTATGGTTCCAGACAAAAAAGTTTTTTGGTTCCATTGTGCCTCATTAGGCGAATTTGACATGGCTTTACCGGTAATAAATAGTTTGAAAGAAAAATATCCTTCAACATTTATTTTGGTCAGTTTCTTTTCTCCATCGGGAATGGAACACTATCACAAACGAATTCATTCAGTTGATTTATCTGTTTATTTGCCGAGCGATAGTCCCGCAAACGCAAAAAAATTCATTGCTCATTTCAAACCTGAAAAAGCATTTTTTGTGAAGTATGAATTTTGGTCGAATTATATTTTTGAAGCAAGAAAACAACACGTTCAAGTATTCTCCTTATGCGCAATATTTAGAGACGACCATCGCTTCTTTAAATGGTATGGCGGTTTTTTCAGAGATACATTAAGACAAATTGACTTCTTTTATACGCAAAATGAACGTTCTTCTTTATTACTTGCGGATATTGGAATTAACAACTTCACTACTACTGGTGACACCCGTTTTGATCGCGTTATTGAAAATAAAAAACAGCTTGTTCCAAATGACAAAATCGAATTGTTTTTAAAAGGCGGGAGAGCAATTATATTGGGAAGTACATGGCCAAAAGATGAAGAAATACTAATTCCTTTCATTTTAAAGAATCCTAATCAAAAATTCATTCTTGCGCCCCATACTATTGATGAAGCGCATATTGTTTCGATTGAACAACAATTAACTGGAAAGACACAAAGATATTCTGACGAATCGTTTTCAGATTCACAGGTTTTAATTCTAAATACAATAGGCAATCTCTCAAATGCTTATTCATACGGAAAAATCGCTTATATCGGTGGAGGATTTTCTGGAAATTTGCACAACATCTTAGAACCCGCTGTTTTTGGACTACCTGTTATTTTTGGGCCTAAATTCAAACGCTTTCCTGAAGCAAGTATGTTTATCCATGCTGGAATTGGTTTTACAGTGAATAATTCATCTGAATTCGATAATACAATTAAAAAAATTGAACAAAATATTGCTGAACTTTCTGACAAAACAGCAGCAACAGTTTTAAAAAATAAAGGTGCTACGGTCAAAATTATTTCACATTTGGAAAATAATTTTGGCATTTAACAACTGCTATCCATTCCAATCTAAAATGGTCATTTTTGAATCTTTTTTATGCTTGTTGTAATTCACTTGAACTTCACGAATAAGTGCGTCTAAAGAATTCCATTTTAGTGTTTTATTTGGTGAAACTGCAATAATTTCTCTCGCTGGAACTGCTTCATCTGCCCCGGCCCTTGTTTTAATTGACCTTAATTGTTTCCTTTGATGTTCATTTAAATGATAATTTTTAGGAACCAGAGTATAACCGCCATTCTGCTCAACCATTTTCATTAATAGTTCAATATTTCCGCCTTCATAATTCCAAGAATCTGATTCATTATCCTCTTTAATTTCACAAAATTGGATCATTTGGGTTCGCAAACAATTCCCTTTACTCAACAACCAGGGATGTAAATCATTTAGGTCATTCGTTAAGATTGTTTTATTTTTTAAACTTGGGCAAAATGCTAGAATTTCTTCTTTAAAGAGTGGAATTGTTCTCATTTTTGAATCATTAAGAGGTCCCGCCAAAATAGCCATGTCCAATTCTTTTCGCTCGAGTGAAACTAATAACTCCTCTGTCTTTTGTTCAAGAATGATTAATTGTATTCCTTTTAATTTTTCTTGCCAAAGAGAAAACATATCAGCAACTAAATAACTTGCAATCGTTGGAATGATTCCAATTCTTACTTGTTCTTTGTAAATCCCTTTGAATTTTTTCGTTAGCACTTCAATTTTACCAGTTTCATTCAGTACGTCCCGAATCAAAGGAATTAATTTCATGCCATAAATAGTTAATTCTATTGGATTTTTTGACCTATCAAAAATGGCGTAACCCAAATCCTCTTCTGCCTTTTTCACTTGCATGGACAAGGTTGGTTGTGTTACAAAACATAGTTCACTCGCTCGCTGAAATTGCTTTTGTTCACTCAATACCAAAATGTATTGCATTTGTTGAATTGAAATCATATAGATTAAATTTATGTAAATATAAAATTAATCGATAATAACAATAGAATTTCGGTGGTATCTTTGTCAAAGATTGAGCGTAAATTTAATCTGTCTAATTTTTAAAAGGAGTAAATTTACATCAACGAAAATCAACATTAAAAACAAAAATAAAATGAGCGTTTTAGTAGGAAAAAAAGCACCATCTTTCAAGGCTGCAGCCGTTGTTAACGGAATAGAAATAGTGAATGATTTTTCATTGGATCAATATTTAGGAAAAAATCACGTGTTGTTCTTCTTTTATCCAAAAGATTTTACATTCGTTTGTCCTTCGGAATTACACGCTTTTCAAGCTCAATTAGGTGAATTTGAATCAAGAGGAGTAAAAGTTGTTGCTTGTTCAACAGATACAGAAGAATCACATTGGGGTTGGTTACAAGTTCCAAAAAACAAAGGAGGAATTGAAGGCGTTAAATACCCAATCGTTGCAGATACTTCGAAAACAATTTCAGAAGCATTTGGTGTTTTAGCTGGTGAATATGAATATGATATGGAAGGTAATTTGGCTGCAACTGGTCCAATGATTGCATACCGTGGATTATTTTTAATCGACAAATCTGGAACTGTTATGCACCAATTAGTGAATATGTTCCCATTAGGAAGAAACGTTGATGAAGCATTGAGAATGGTTGATGCATTGCAATTCTTCGAAGAAAATGGGGAAGTTTGTCCTGCAAACTGGCACAAAGGAGATGAAGGAATGAAGGCAAGTTTTGATGGAGTTGCTGATTATTTAGGAAAACACTAAAATTAACTTTCAATAGTATTATCTTAACCGTTCAGTTTTAATCTGAGCGGTTTTTTTATTTTTCAAAATGAGGTATTTATTACATATCTATTTAATGTTTTTCTCACTAACGGCGTTCACTCAAATGGACACGCTGCAAGTGCGTTTTCTATACGGTTCAAAACCAAGACCTGAGCATAAAAAAGAACAGAAAATATGGTTCGGTGGAATGCTTGGTGGTCATGTTGGCATTCGATACAACGATACATGTTTTTTGAGTTTTTTCTATGAAGGAAATGTTCACATTTTTCAGCACAAAAAATATAAAAATGGGAAATACGCTTTTCAATCAATTCATGAATTCAATCATATTATGGATAAAGATGTTGACAGTGTGAAAACACTCGTTATTCATATACCTATTTCTCATGATAAGCGATTACAATTTGATTCTATTTGCAAATCCTACATCGACAATTCTCCATATGATTATTCTTTTTTCGGTTACAGATGTGGTTCCTCAACATATGAAATATTAGCACAACTAGGTATTGTAAAAAAATATTCATTCTTTAAATCTTGGAGGAAAATATTCTATCCCAAAATTGTACGTAGAAAATTAATTCACCAAGCGAAGGAACATGAATGGAGACGAGAAAAACATAAAGGAACACATAAACGCCTTTGGGAAAAAGATTAGTTAACCTAAGTTCAATTATATAATCTCCCCCGTTTCAAGGTAATTTAAATCTTTACCAAATGTTTCTTTTAATTGGCTTATGCTATAAAGTGCAATCAACAAAAACACAACTCCAACAATAAAAGCAGCAGCGCCATCATTCAAATTAAAAGAAACTAACATTCCAAAAGTTAAGGTAATTAAACTCACTGAACCTCTTACAAAATTAGGAATTGTATTTGCCGCTGTAGACCTGATATTCGTTCCGAATTGTTCTGCTGCTATTGTTACAAATATCGCCCAATAACCTGTTCCTGTTCCCAATAAAAAACACATCAAATAATACGTGCTCAATGAAATATCTTTAAGAACAAATAAGAAAATGATTGTCAATATGAACGTAAACACCAAGTAAAGATAAACGACTATTTTCCTGCTTTTCAAAATTTGGCTTAATATCCCAGATAGTAAATCGCCAAATGACAAACCAATATAAGCATACATTACAGCTTTTCCATTTACAACATTTTCAACACCTAACCAAGGTCCAAAATTGTCTTTCGAATTCATAATCAACAAGCCAATCACAAACCAAATAGGAATCCCAATGAAAATACAATGAAGGTATTTAATCAAATTTTTCTTGTTCTTAAAGATGAGTTTCAAATCACCTTTTTTCACTCCTTCATCGTGTTTCACATTTTTAAAGAAATCGGATTCTATTGTCCCAACACGCAACAATAAAAGCACTAACCCCATTATTCCTCCTACAATATACGCAACTTGCCAATTAGCAAATTGAATCCCAATAGTAGAATAAAAGAAATCGCCAATCACTTCCCCTTTCGATCCAACCAATGAAGCAACGACAGCGCCAAGTGCACCGAAAGTTACGATTATCATTGTGCCATATCCCCTTTTTTCTTTTGACATCATTTCTGATACCAACGTAATTCCAGCACCTAATTCGCCTGCCAAACCAATTCCAGCAATAATACGAATCACTGCATATGTTGAAACATCCGTTACAAAAGCATTGGCAATATTGGCTATTGAATACAATAAAATCGAACCAAAAAGTACTTTTAACCTTCCCTTTTTATCTCCTAATATTCCCCAAAGCAATCCACCGAAAAGCATTCCCAACATCTGCATATTAAAGAGAAACTTTCCAGTTGCCGCAATAGCATTATCCGTAGCTAAGGGCATAATCTGTTTTAGACTTTCACCTTTCACGACGCCAAATAGAACAAGATCATAGATATCAACAAAATAACCCAATGCTGCCACAACTAATATCAATGCAATCTGTAAATTTTTCTTTCTCAATTTGGTTTTTTCCATAGAACGAAAATAACATTTTCACCTGAATTGAACTTCGTATTTCACAATTCCTCATCTCGACTATCGCTCGATATCCTCATTGTTCGTTTCTATCTATTATCCTGAGTCGATTCTTAACTTGTAGTTATAAACTTGTAACTTGTAATTAGCAACTTAAAATTGAATACTGTATCTTCGTCCTTGTGAATTCAGACGAAATATACATGCAGCGTTGCATAGAACTTGCACGATTGGGACAAGGGCTTGTTGCTCCTAATCCGATGGTTGGCGCTGTAATTGTGTACGATGACAAAATTATTGGTGAAGGTTTTCATCAACGTTATGGCGAAGCACATGCAGAAGTTAATGCTATAAATGCTGTTCAAGACAAATCCCTTCTGAAAAACTCAACAATTTATGTTTCTTTAGAGCCTTGTTCTCATTTTGGAAAAACCCCTCCTTGTTCAGATTTAATAGTTGAAATGGGAATTCCAAGAGTAATTATCGGTTGCAAAGACATTCATACAAAAGTTAGTGGAAAAGGTATTGAAAGACTCAATAAAGCTGGAATTGATGTTCAAATTGGAATCCTTGAAAAAAAATGCAGAGAACTAAACAAACGTTTTTTCACTTTTCACGAACGACAACGACCTTATGTTATTCTCAAGTGGGCTCAAACAAAGGATGGTTATTTGGATAAAATTCGTGATTCAGAAGAACAAGGAGTTAATTGGATTTCGGCGCCTGAAACAAAAGCGCTGGTTCATAAATGGCGATCTGAAGAACAAAGTATTTTAGTAGGAAGAAAAACAGTACAAAACGACAATCCTTCACTAACAGTGCGTGAATTTAGCGGCGTGAATCCAACAAGAATTATTATTGATAGCCAATTGCAACTATCCGAGGAACTCAATATTTTTTCCGATGATGCTCCAACTATCATTTTCAATCGTTCTAGAAACGAAGTTAAAGGAATGACCGAATGGATAAAAATTAGTGAAACGAATACGGAACTAATATTAGAAGAATTATATAAGCGAAACATACTATCTGTTTTTGTGGAAGGCGGAAGTAGAACCCTGCAGTATTTTATTTTTGGAAATGTTTGGGATGAAGCACGTGTTATTGTAGGTAATACACTTTTTGGTGAAGGCACAAAAGCTCCAACCATCAACAAAGTTCCTGCATATAGCTACCCATTTTCAACAGACACTGTTTATCATTATTTCAGAAAATGATTCCATTACTAGTCTCCATCCTATGTTCAAGTTTGATTTTTATTATTTTCAAACTGTTCCCCAAATTCAAAATTGATACTTTTCAAGCCATCGTTTTCAATTATTTCACGGCGTTCGTTTGTGGTGTTCTGCTATTTGGAAAGGAATGGAATGCTGCAGCTTTAGATTCTGGAAATTGGCATTGGTATATTGTTTTATGTGCTATTCTATTTATTTCCTTGTTTATTTTGATGGGAATTAGTTCTCAGAAAAATGGAGTAGCACTTACTTCGATTGCTGTAAAAATGAGCATGGCAATCTCCATGATGTTCATGATTGTTTTATATAGAGAACCTCTTTCCCTTTTGAAAATAGCAGGAATTATCTTTGCATTTTTAGGCGTATTCTTAGTTACATTTTCTAAGACCACAGAAAACAAGACGAATACATCCTTATGGATGCTCTTAATACTTTTTATCGGCAGTGGATTCTTAGATTTCGTATTGAATTATGTTCAGAAATACGAATTAAATATACTAACTCCTTCACTTTTTTCAGCCTTCGGATTTGGATTAGCAGGATGTATTGGATTCGGAATTCTGCTCTACCGTATTTATAGAAAAAAAACAGTTTTCGCCTCTCGAAATATTCTTGCAGGAATTATCCTTGGGATACCAAATTACTTTTCAATTTACCTGTTAATCGTTTCCTATAAATCAACTGGTTGGAATGATTCCACAGTGCTTGCAATAATGAACGTATCTATTGTTATGATTGCTGCATTAGTTGGTTTTATTGCTTTTAAGGAAAATGTTACTGTTCGAAAAATTTTAGGTTTAATTGCAGCAATTACCGCGATAGTACTTTTGTATTTCGCAAATCTCTATTGAATTATTAAAACAATTAACGCATGAAAATTCACCCACTTAATACCGGAAATTTCAAATTAGATGGCGGAGCAATGTTTGGCGTTGTTCCAAAAACTTTATGGCAAAAAACCAACCCAGCTGATGCAAATAATATGTGTGATTGGTCAATGCGCTCCATGTTAATTGAAGATGGAGATAAACTGATTTTAATTGATGCTGGCATCGGAGACAAGCAATCGGAAAAGTTTTTCTCCCATTATTATATGCATGGAAATGATAGCTTAATTGGAAATTTAAAGTCTCTCGGCTTTTCACCGAATGATATTACGGATGTTTTTTTAACACATCTTCATTTTGACCATTGTGGGGGGGCAATTCAATGGAATAAAGAAAGGACTGGGTTCGAACCAGCTTTTAAAAATGCTACTTATTGGAGTACAGAAAACCATTGGAAATGGGCAACAGAACCAAATTCAAGAGAAAAAGCATCGTTTTTAAGTGAGAACATTTTACCAATTCAAGAAAGTGGACAATTGAAATTCATTGAAAGAACGGGAGATTTCACTAAAAATGTATTCGAAAACTTTGACGTATTATTTGTTGACGGTCATACCGAAAGCATGATGATTCCTCACATTACTTACCAAAATAAAACAATCGTTTTTATGGCGGACCTTTTACCAAGTGTGGGACACATTCCTTTACCATTTGTAATGGGATATGACACTCGTCCTTTAATCACTATGAGTGAAAAAGAAACGTTTTTAAACAATGCTGTGAAAAATGAATTTGTCTTATTTCTTGAGCATGATAGTGTGAATGAATGTTGCACACTTCAGATGACAGAAAAAGGTGTTCGATTATCTGAAACTTTTCGATTTGATGAAATGTTTTAATATTTAAATGGCAATTTATTACATTAGTATAAATTATTTGGCATGGACAAGTACCTTGTAGAAATTCTAAAAGCATTCAAAACCATAATTATCCCTGGTTTAGGAGCACTCAATTTAACGAATCCGGAAACAGGTGAATGTTTATTCATGCCTTATTTGAAATACGATGATGGCAAATTATCTCAATACATTTCGGAAACAGAAGGAATGTCAGATAACGATGCCAAAAATTTAATTGCCAAATATGTTCGAGAAATTGAAGCTAAATTAAATAATGGAGAATCATATGACATGTATCAATTTGGATCATTCATTAAAAACCCAAGTGGCGATATCGAATTCAATTGTTGGAACAAGGAAACTATTGAAGAAAGACCTACAATTGAAAAAACCGTTGAAAAAGATATAATTCAAGTTGAAATTATTAGTGCGGAAGAGATTGCAACAATAGAAAGTGTTCCAGAAAAAACTCTAATTGAAATAATTCCAGAAAAAATTAAAAAACCAAAAGTAGTTAAGAAAAAAGTTCAACCAATTGAAGAATTAAAAATTGAGAATAAAAACGCTATTTCAGAGAATACAGTTGAAGAACTATCCGAAAATGTTGAAGAACCAATTGCACTTGAAAGTAACTCTTTGACAGAGCATACAATAGAACCCGAAATAATTGAAACAGCAACATATTCTGAAGCTGATCAATGGGCAGATGATTTAGATGTTCCACCGCTAAATGCAAAAATCGAGCGCCCTAAAAAACCAATTATTGAAAAAACTAAAAAGGACAAAAAACGCAGAAAACCTGTATTCTATTTATTATTAGTGGCGGGTGTATTATTGGTTGGAGGAACGTTGACTTTCGGTTTGTTCTATAATAGTTTGGAGAAATTCTTGCCTTTCATGGCAAAGGAAACAACTGTTCAAGAGAAAAATAATAGTTCAACAAACAATTCAGAAATCGAGAAATCTGCACCAAAAGAAGATTCAAAAATGACAGAAGAAGAAAGTCTGAATGAAAAAAACCAAGTAGAACCAAAAAAGAATGTTAAGCCAATTGTGGAACAGGTAAATCCTGAACCAGCAGTTACTATTTCTAACAGTTATCACATCATTGGTGGAGCATTTATTGAGAAATCTAATGCTGATAGATACCAAAATAGATTAGTTTCTGAAGGCAATCAATCAATAATAATAGGTCAATTTGATAATCTATACATAGTGAGTATTGCATCCTTTAGCTCAATTGAAGCCGCTAACAATGCTTTACCAGGCGCAAGAAGTATTTCATCAAAAGCGTGGGTTTTTAAATGGCCTTAAACCTTTTGAACTAAATCAATTAATCGATTCGAATAACCTGCTTCATTGTCGTACCAACCAACAATTTTAATCATATTGTTAACCACACTGGTCAATTCTGAATCAAATAAACAGCTATTTGGATTTCCAATAACATCAACTGAAACGATTGGATCTTCAGTGTAGTCTAATATTCCTTTCAAATATGTTTCAGATGCTGTTTTCATTGCAGCGTTTATAACTTCAATAGTTGGTGGATTTTTGACCACTAAAGTGAGATCCGTAAAAGAACCATCTGGAACAGGAACTCGAACACCACAACCACCAATTTTACCTTCCAATTCTGGAAATATTTTTGTGATTGCTTTTGCTGCGCCTGTTGATGTTGGAACAATTGATTCTGCAGCTGCCCTCGCTCTTCTCAAATCTTTGTGAGGAGCATCATGTAATCGTTGATCTGACGTATAACTGTGAATAGTCGTGATATATGCACTTTCTATTTCGCATAATTGACGCATAACCATCACCATTGGAGCAACGTTATTTGTGGTGCACGATGCATTGGAAATAATAACATCAGTATTTTCTAAAATAGCATCATTTACACCTAAAACGATAGTTTTAATATCCTCACTATTTGCAGGAGCAGAAATTACAACTTTTTTTGCTCCACCAATTAAATGTTTTGATGCCTCTTCAGTTGTCAAGAATAAACCTGTCGATTCCAAAACGGTATCAACATTATGCTCTTCCCATAGAATTAATGCAGGGTTTCGTTCCTGAAGAAAAATTATCTTTTTCCCATTTTCAAAAACAAGTGCATTACCTTCAATTTTAAATTCATGCTTTAATCCACGATGAACACTGTCATATTTTAACAAGTGAGCCAATGTTTTAATATCAGACACATCGTTTATTACAGCTACATTCACTTCATTTGAATCTAAACTCAATCGTGTAAAATAACGTCCAATTCTCCCAAAACCATTAACTCCAATCGTTTTCATAACACTTATTTTTTTGATTCAAATACACAACTAATGTAAACAAAAGTAACGCTAAACAATTCAATAATATTACTTGGTTTCTAGTTTTATTTTTTGCGCAAAAAAAAGCGGTTTCTTTCGGAAACCGCTTTCAATATAAGTAATGTCATTTTTTAATACTTAACCTGAACAAAACCGTGCTTCGTTATTTCCTCACCACCAAAGAAAGTAGCTTTGATTATATAAAAATAGGTTCCTTCCTCAACTAAATTACCACCTGAAGTGCGTCCGTCCCATTTTCCAGCAGGATCGCTAAATTCATAAATAGTATTACCCCATCTATTTAAAATAGCACAGTTAAATTTCTCTACACCATCATATTGAACGAAGAAAGAATTATTCCCAGCTTGAGAAGACAAAACAATAATATTGGGTGCATTTAATTCACATATATAAGTCCCAATTGTTGCTGTATCAATATATGTATAACAAATGTTTGATACAGACACAATATAATCACCCGGTAGCGTTATTTCAGTTGATGACGCTGTAGACCCTGTATTCCATAAAAAGCTATTTATCGTAGAATTTTCTTGTGCATAAACGGTATAAGGCGCCCCTGCACAAATTACGGTATCAAGAACCATCGTATATGCATAAGGAGGGAAATAAATATCCGCGGAGACCGTCTGGTTGCAAGCATCATCGGTAAAATTAACAGTATACGTTCCGGCGACGGTTGCATTTATTGCTGGATTCAAGGTGACCGAATCTGGTGCAAATGAAATATTCGAAGAAGTTGATGACCATTCTCCACCAGCATAAGCTTGGGTTCCAGTAGCAAACATTCCTAAAGCACAAACAGTAGTATCTGCAAAGATTGAAGGTAAAGACATTACAAACAAGGAAACGGTTGTGTCATATGGACATCCAAAATTATCAACAATATTATATGTATATGAATAATCCCCGGGAGTATTTGGTTGAATAATTAAAAGTGTATCACCTTGACCAGAAACAATTGTTGGATCATTTGTCCAAAATTCACTTACAACAGTATTTTGATAACCTTCAGAATCGGGATACAAACCAGCATTAAAGTATAATCCCCATTGAAAAATATAACCATCATCAATTCCTTGGTTATCTTGAACTGTGATTGTCCAGTTACCATTTATAGGGCAACCAACAAAATCACTAAAATTTCCATCAGGTAAATAAACTCCATTTGGGTTCATTGATTGCCAACCATAGTCATTAACAATCCAATTTCCCGCAGCATTTTCAGCACACATTGTACCGAAGGTTGCATTGACTTCCGAAAAACAATAAGTCCATACCGGACTTCCTGGAATGCCACCATCAATATCTGTATCATTTCCTAAAGAAGTCCCTATTCCATTACCACAGCCGCCTGGTACTAATTCACCACCACCAGCATTAAAACCGTTCCAAAGTGAAACCATAGTTCCATTTGGACATGTTATAGCAATTTCAAGGTCACCTAAATATGAATGTTCGATATCTAAACATAACTGATCTATATCCCCAGGATTTTGATAGGTCGTTGTATCATCAAAGCCCGAAATAGGAATTGTTGTAGTGTAAACGGCACCAGTACCATCAGGTAAAAATGTTAAACCAGCAAAAGTTCCTCCTATTTGGAACGTTCCGAAGGGGATATCAATACCTACAGTATCCGTAGGTGTAACACCACCAATGAGCATGGTATTTTGACCTAAACAAACAGTATCCTCTACAGGACCTGTCCCTGCAAAAATCGGCAACTGAGAAACCCTAACTTTACAAGTGATTCGTTCAATTTGTGGGAACATATCTGTAATTCTCAAATCTATATAATATCCAGTTCTTGCTGGAGGTGTGAACCACATTGTATCATTTGCAAATGAACCAACTCCACCAATTGTCCAATCATACGTGCAATTTCCAACATTTTGAGAATATCCAGAACCTACAGTTTCCAAAGAATATGGGAATGTAGGTGTAGCAACAAACATGATTGAATCTCCGAAACAAACATCAACATAACCTGTGTCAATAGGATTCAAGACATTTGGACCAACACCATTTTTAAATGCAGTGATATGAGGAAAAAATGGTTGAGGAGCATTACTGCATGCAACGTGAGCAACCCAACCAGTTCCTTCAGATACACCATTCGAATGAAAAACTAATGTCAAACATCCAGAAGGATTATTATCAAAAGAAGCTTGAACAAAAAAACCGTTTATATCAGTTCCTGAATTATACGCCCCCAATAAAGGTGAAGATGTATTCGGACCATCATAAACATATAATGTATCTGTAGGGTCAACATTCCATTCGAACCCAATATTTGTTGCAAATGCAATAGAAACTTTTGTTCCTTGAGTTAAATCAGGGCAAAAGACAATTGTTTCGTTCATATTGGATGCATAGTTACCAGCACCATCAGTGAAATTAAGTGTTATAGCCGATATTGTTCCACAATCCAATGGATTTGTTTGATTGTTATCAGGACCAGTTAATGTCAACTGTGAATTTGCATTAAAAGCGATAAAAGCAAAGCATAATGCAACAAGTTTGGAAAAGGAATTTTTCATCTTAATCATTTCTTCGTATTTGAATAAGTTAAACGTAGAGCATTTAACGATTGAATAGCCAATATTTTTTCTGAACCTATTAATTTAAAATACTGCGTTTCATTTTCTTTCAATTCAACTCCGTAATCAATATAACTTGACTTTTTACTGTTTTCTAATGATTGTAATTCTCCAGAAACTTTAAAACTTTTTGCTTTTTCAGGAACAATTGTTATGTAACTCAAGGCATTAATAAGACAATACTCTTCAAATGTTTGATTCGATTTCTTGGAGATTTGATTTGATTCAGATGCCTTTTTAGACGTTTGCCCGAAAGAACAAATTGGCAAAACAAACATAATAAGGATAGTGATTTTTTTTGTCATTATATAAAGTATTTCATAGTTTCAATTTAATAGACTTATTTTTCAAAAAAATAGTTGCACAATTATATTTTATTTCAGTCATCTAAAATAAGATTAATATTTATAACCAAGAATATTTAAAGCATTTTCACATTCAGAAATTACCATAATTGATCTTTTAATATTTCCCCAATAAGAAAACCTTAATTAAATTTAAAATTGTTTAAAAAAAGACCTTTTTGGGGATAACTGTAGTGCTTTCAAAAGAAACTCAATGGATTATTAAACTTAGTTTTGTAGCAGTAAAATCGAGTAAGTAAAGAAACCATGGAAAGAATAGAATTAGAAAGAGTTGCATCTCAAGTGCGCAGAGATATTGTAAGAATGGTAGCAGGCGTTAACTCTGGGCATCCAGGTGGATCATTGGGTTGTGCTGATTTTTTAACTTTCTTGTACTTCGACGTTATGAAGCATAATCCTAAAAATTTCACTATGGATGGAATTGGTGAAGATTTGTTTTTCTTATCGAATGGTCACATCTCACCTGTTTGGTATAGTGTCCTAGCTCGTTCTGGGTATTTCCCTGTTGCTGATTTAGGAACCTTCAGAAAATTATCTTCTAAATTACAAGGACACCCTTCAACAGACAAAAAATTACCTGGAATTAGAATGGCTTCTGGTTCTTTAGGTCAAGGTTTATCTGTTGCAATTGGAGCAGCTCAAGTTAAAAAAATGAACAAAGATGCTTCTTTTGTATATTGTCTGCATGGGGATGGTGAATTGCAGGAAGGACAAATCTGGGAAGCAGCAATGTATGCGGCAGCCAATAATGTGGATAATATTATTGCAACGATAGATTACAACGGTCGACAAATTGATGGTGATGTTGAAGATGTGCTTTCTTTAGGCAATTTGCACGATAAATGGCAAGCTTTTGGTTGGTCTGTTCTTGAAATGGATGGACACAACTTTAATGATATGAATAATGTAATGCAAAAAGCACAAAGTTTATGCGAAAATGGCAAGCCAGTTGTAATCATTATGAAAACTGAAATGGGTCAAGGTGTTGATTTTATGGTTGGTTCACACAAATGGCATGGTGTTGCGCCTAATCCGGAGCAATTAGTGAATGCATTATCACAGTTAGAAGAAACATTAGGAGACTATTAATTGAAGAAATTAGCACTTATATTATCTCTTTTTTTCATCCCTTATTTTTATGGGCAAGAGCAACTAACACGTATCCTTTTTATTTTGGATGCTTCCAATAGTATGAATGCGCAATGGGGCTCACAAACGAGAATTCAAGCAGCTAAAGAAATCTTAGCAAATGCAGTTGATAGTTTAAAGGGTACTGCTAATTTGGAAATTGCGCTTCGTGTTTATGGTCATCAATCTCCAATTACTGCAACTTACCAAGATTGTAATGACACGAAACTTGAAATTCCATTTGGTGTAGATAATTTTGACAAAGTCAAATACCGAATCAAATCAATTGAAGCAAAAGGGACGACACCAATAGCTCGTTCATTAGAAGCTGCAGCTGATGATTTTCCAGATCAAAATTCACGCAATATTATCATTCTTATAACTGATGGTCTTGAAGCTTGTGATAATGATCCGTGTGTTATAGCAAAGAAATTAAAAGATAAAGGTGTTAAAGTGACACCATTCGTTATTGGCTTAGGTTTAGATCTTTCATACCTTGAAAAATTTAAATGTATTGGCGAATATGCTGATGCCGAAACAAAAGATGCTTTTAGAAGTGTTCTGAAAAATGTAGTATCAAAAGCACTATTAAATACTACTGTACAAATAAATTTAAATGATAGTTCTAAAAACCCGAAGGAAACGGATGTGACGATGTTTTTATTTGAGGCTGGAACAAAAAATTTAAAATATACTTTTGTGCATACAATTAATCGTTTCGGGAATCCAGACACATTAATCATTGACCCCGCTTTCAAATATGATTTAATTGTAAATACAATTCCACAAGTTAGTAAGAAAAATATTGTGCTTCAAAAAAACACACATAACACGATTGTTTTAGATGCGCCACAAGGATTTATTAAAGTACGCTTTATCAATGCGACAAAGGCCTATCCTATTGAAACAAGGGTTATGCAAAATGGTAAACCATTAACCTTAAATGTTCAAAAAATCAATAGATCTGATAAGTACATTATTGGGAAATACGATCTTGAAATTTTGACTTTACCACGCTCTTATTTCAGCGTTGATGTGACTCAAAGCAGCACTGTAAATGTTGACATAATGGCTCCTGGACTTTTATCTTATCGTGAAACAAATTCTGCTATTGCACAAATATTCGTAATAAAAGATGATGGTTCAATCGAATGGGTTTGTAATTTGGATGAGACCGTTTATTCTGGATCAATTCAATTGCAGCCTGGAAATTACCGAATGGTTTATCGTCCTAAGGCGCTAAAATCATCAACATATACATTAGAAAAGGATTTTAGAATATTATCGAATAAAACAACAACAATAATAATATAGTAATGAAAGATTTTGAAATTTTTGGAAATAAAGATACCCGATCAGGTTTTGGAGAAGGATTAGCTGAATTAGGCAGAACGAATAAAGATGTTGTTGCTTTATGCGCAGACCTTACTGGTTCGCTAAAAATGGATGCATTTTTAAAGGAAAATCCTGAAAGATTTTTCCAAATGGGAATTGCTGAAGCCAATATGATGAGTGTGGCAGCTGGAATGACTATCGGAGGAAAGATTCCATTTACAGGGACTTTTGCCAATTTTTCGACTGGAAGAGTTTATGACCAAATTCGTCAATCAATTGCATATTCTCAGAAGAATGTAAAGATCTGTGCGTCACATGCTGGACTTACTTTGGGAGAAGATGGAGCCACGCATCAAATTTTAGAAGATATTGGAATGATGAAAATGCTGCCAAACATGACCGTAATTGTTCCTGCAGACTTCAATCAAACGAAACAAGCAACACTGGCAATAGCAAAACATGTTGGTCCAGTATATTTAAGATTTGGTCGACCTGTGATGCCAATTTTTGTTCCTGCTGATGCTGATTTTGTGATCGGTAAAGCTGACGTCTTAATAGAAGGAACAGACTTAACAATTATCGCTTGTGGGCATTTAGTCTGGAAATCAATTGAAGCTGCGAAAATTCTTTCTGAACAAGGAATTTCTGTTGAATTGATTAACATGCACACCATTAAACCGTTGGATGTTCAAGCAATCTTGAAATCTGTTCAAAAAACGAAATGCGTTGTCACGGCTGAAGAACACATGATGAATGGTGGTTTGGGCGATTCTGTTGCACAAGTGTTAGCACAAAATTTTCTTGCACCACAAGAATATGTTGCAGTGAATGATTCTTTTGGAGAAAGTGGAACACCAATGGAACTTATGACTAAATATGGTATTGACACACAAAATGTGGTTGATGCAGCCTTGAAGGCTATAGGGAGAAAATAGGTTCTTTCTGAGTGATGAACTATGAGTGATGAGTTTATAGTTTATAGTTTATAGTTTATAACTGAAAGTTGGAAAAAGTATTTGGTATATACACAATGACTATTTTGAATATAAAGTGATTTAATAACTATGTGTTCTATGTTCCACTTCGATAAACTCAGTGCATCGCTATGTGGTTCAAAAATAAGTTGAAAATTAATATGTCGAATACAACAGATTTTCTTGAAAGACTTGGTCAGACCAATCAAAACCCATACTTAATTGAAGTTGATCGGGCTGATGGAATCTATATTTACGATAAATCAGGCAAATCTTATATGGACATGATTGCTGGTGTTGCTGTAAATAACATCGGTCATAATCATCCGAAAATTAAAGAAGCATTAAAAGCTCAAATCGACAAGCATTTACATGTTATGGTGTATGGCGAATTCATTCAAGATGCACAAAACGATTTTGCAAAAAAACTCACTTCTCTCCTACCTCAAAATTTGAATTGTGTTTACACGGTAAATTCAGGAACAGAAGCGAACGAGGCGGCATTAAAACTTGTAAAACGAGTTACTGGAAGAACAGAAATTGTTTCCTTTCGTGGATCGTATCATGGAAGTACACATGGTTCTTTGAGTGTTTCCGGGAATGAAATTAAGAAACAAGCATATCGACCACTTTTACCCGATGTTCGGTTTTTACGTTTCAATTCAATAGAAGATCTTTCTCAAATAACTGAAAAAACTGCTGGTGTAATCATTGAAACAATTCAAGGTGACGCTGGGGTCAGAATTCCGTCTAAAGATTTCATGAAGGTACTGCGAAATAGATGCACTGAAGTTGGTGCTTTACTTATTTTCGATGAAATTCAATGTGGAATGGGAAGAACCGGAGCACTTTTTGCTTTCGAACATTTCAACGTTGTACCAGATATTTTAACATTAGGTAAAGCGCTTGGTGGTGGAATGCCAATTGGAGCTGTTGTTTCTTCAAAAGAAAATTTGTGGGAATTTACCTACAATCCAATGTTGGGACACATTACAACTTTTGGTGGTCACCCGGTAATTTGTGCCGCTGGAAATGCCTTTTTAGAAGTATTAACATCAGAAGTCGACTTGAATGAAGTTGAAAGATTCGGTGCTTTATTAGAATCATTAATTTCTAAAAATTCTGAAATCAAAGAAGTAAGAAGAATCGGAATGTTATTCGCTTTTGATATGGTTTCTTTTGAACGGGTGGAATTGGTTGTTAAAAAATGTCTTGAAAAAGGATTAATCAGTTTTTGGTTTTTATCGCATCCTTATAGTTTCAGATTATCACCACCATTAACAATCACAGAAGAAGAAATCAGAAAAGCTGCTCAAATTATTTTGGAAGCAATAGAAGAAACTGCCGATTAATCAGCTTTCTTTAAGCAATGTATCAATAAAAGAATATTGATTTTTCGTAGCCATTACATTTTCTCGAAAATATTCCTGACGCTTTTTACTTCTATATCTTTTCGTTGCAACACCAAAACTCAAAGCACCTAAAATCGTTGTAACAATTGGTGGTTTTGGATTTAATTTTGGATCAATTGCTTCAATGTCATTAACGTGAATTGATAATTCCTCGTTCAATTCGATAGTCAATAATCTTAATTTTAAATCTTTTGAATAAGTCGCAAAATCCTCAATAGCAGTTTCTTCAATAACCTTAGACTTCAGAATTTTATCTGCCTGATATTGAATATCTACTAATTGTCTAAAAATATTTTCGAAGCTCATTAATTTATGATTAATCAGATGTGAAAATAAGGATAATATTCTATTTTATCACTGCTGGAAGTTCCTTTGTTTTGTCTTTTGGGACAAATAAAATTGAACTTGTATTTACACAATGACGTGTGTTTTTATCAGTCATTTGTTCACCTAGGAAAACATGTCCTAAATGACCTTCACAATTGTTGCACACAATTTCTGTTCTTCTTCCATCGGCATCCAGAATACGTGTTACTGAACCTTTAATTTCATCATCAAAACTTGGCCATCCACAATGCGAATCAAATTTATCTTCTGATGTGTAAAGAGGATTATTGCAACGACGGCAAATATACAAACCATTGTCTTTTTTTTCATAATAATCACCAGTATACGGACGATCTGTTGCTTTGTTGACCAAAACTTGTTCTTGCTGTGACGTTAAGTCATTGTATTTTATTGTCGAATCCATAGCTTTTGTTGAATTAGTTGAAAGTGTATTTTGACCTTGACAAGAAGTCAAGACAAGTGCGAATAAATAAAAGATTTTAAGTTTCATAAATGTCAATTTTATAGAATAACGAATGAAAACGTGTTTTGTGTTGTTTAAATTGTTTTTTCTTTCTGAATATTTAACAAAAAAGAATCAAATGCTTTATAGATCAACGCTAATTGCTCGTTAGAGATACAATAAGGTGGATTAATGAAAATCACATTTCCCAATGGACGAATCAACAATCCTTGTTCTAAAAAGAAGTTATATGCTTTGTCTCGAATGTTGGAGAAATACGTATTTCCTTCTCCCGTTTCCAATTCAATTGCCAAAATAGTTCCTAAAACTCTTGTTTCGTAAACTGCATTATGATTTACAATAGAAGCTTGATATGCCAAATTTGCGTCTTCAATTCTCTTAATATTTTTCCAAGTGGATTCTTTTTCGAATAGATCAAGACTTGCACATGCCGCAGCACAAGATAATGCGTTCCCAGTGAATGAATGACCATGAAGTAATGCTTTCGATTTGTCTACTGATAAGAAGGCGTTGTAAATTTTATTGGTTGCAACGGTCAATCCTAAAGGTAAAACCCCTCCAGTTAATCCTTTGGAAAGACAAACAATATCAGGCGTTACAGCGCAATGGTTCATCGCAAATAATTTACCAGTTCTTCCCCACGCTGTCATAACCTCATCAAAAATGACGAGTACTTTGTGTTTTTTAGCTAGGTTGATCAAAGAATCTAAAAAGGAACTCGAATAAGTGCGCATTCCAGATGAACCTTGAATTAATGGTTCAACAATTACAGCTGCAAATTCATTCGTTTGAAATAGCTTTTCAGCATACGCCAATTGTTCTCGTTCATTTTCTTCTGTAGGAAAATCCAAGAAAGCCACATCAAAGAAAAACGGTTCAAAAGGCGCATTGAAATATCCTCTTTGTCCAACAGCCATGGCGCCAAATGTATCTCCGTGATAAGCACCGTCCAACGCTAAAATTCTTCTTTTCGGTTCATCGAGATTATGCCAATATTGCACCACCATTTTCAAGGCTACTTCAACAGCCGTTGAGCCATTATCAGAGAAAAAAACTTTTTGCAAAGGTTCTGGTAGAATGTGAACAACTCTTTCAGCTAATTCAACGGCTTTAGCATGTGTGAATCCAGCAAATATTACATGATCTATTTTTTTGAATTGTTCTGAAATTGCAGTTGCAATGTGTTCGTTTCCGTGACCGTGTACATTTACCCACCAAGAAGAATTGCAATCTATATATTCCTTTCCATCAGCAGCAAACAAAACCGCATCCTTTGCTTTGACAATTTCAATTGCATCTGAAGCGGTTTGCATTTGGGTAAATGGATGCCAAACGTATTGTTTATCTTTTTGACTAATTTCTGACATCTTATAGAACGTTTGCTTCTTTTAAAATTCGTGCTTGATTTTGAATAAATTCGGTGTTCACTTCACTCGTCAATGGAATTCTCGTTATCATTTTGAGATCGGTATAATTAAGAATAAACGATTCTGTTGCTTTATTTTCATCTCCAACAAATACAATTCCCTCAATGTTTATTTTTCTATTTTTCAATGCTTCGACAGTCAACAACGTATGATTGATACTTCCTACATAATGTCTTGAAACAACAATAACAGGCAAATTCCATTCTTCGAACAATTCAATCAATAACAATCCTTTTTGATTCAAAGGAACCATCAAACCTCCTGCTCCTTCAACAACTAAATTTCCTTCAACCAAAGGCAATTGAAATGCTTCTTTTGCGATTTCAACTCCATCGATTTCTGCAGCTGCATGAGGCGACATTGGCTGAGAAAGTCTAAATTTTTCTTGCAAAATAGTTACAGAATCACTTGTCCAATTTTGAACTTTAATACTGTCAGAATTTTCTAATTCCCCAGCTTGGATTGGTTTCCAATAAAATGCATCAAGCGATTGAGCAATAATGGCGCTCACAACCGTTTTACCGATGTCGGTTCCGATACCTGTAATGATGAATTTTTTATTCTTATTCGACATGATTTAAAATTTTTGTCTATGTCCGCAAAACAGCACCGAAGGTAATTACAGAAATTACACGAATTTTATCTCAAATCTTCGTATTTCTGTTTTTTATTGCAGATAAATCAAATTTTCAAATATTGCAATAAAATACTAACTTCTCAACTCCGCTCCCAATTTCCCTTCCAACTCAACACGAATCTTTTCCATGATTGCATCAATTTGGTTGTCTTTCAAGGTTTGTTCTTGGTCTTGGAACGTGAATGATACCGCATACGATTTCTTTCCTTCCTCTAGGTTTTTGCCTTCATACACATCAAACAAACCAACTTCTTTCAGAATTTTCTTGTCACAATTTTTAGCGATTGTTTCAATTTCTGAAAAACTTGTTGCCGTATTTAAAAGCAAAGAGAAATCACGGCGAACAGCAAATGTTTTTGGCAATTCACTGTATTTCACTTTTACGTATTGTAGACTTTCCGTAATTGCATCCCAATCAAGATCAGCAATAAACACTTCATTTTTAATTCCGAAATGTTTCTTAGAAGCACTATTTACCCAACCAATCTCACCCACTTTCTTTTTCAAGATCGTCAATTGAACTCCATCGTTTAACAGCGAATTTTTCAATGCACTTTCCTGCAACATACCATTCAATCCAAGTCGGCTGAACAAAGCATTCACCAATCCTTTCATTGAATAATAGGAAAATTGCTCTTTGGATGCATTCCAGGATTCTTGTTCTTTCTTCCCAGTTAAAACAAGGATCAAACGTTTGTTCTCAGCATACCCACTTTCGCATTTATGGTAAACTTTTCCAAATTCAAACAATTTCAAATCTGCATGTTGACGGTTTTGATTGTGCTGAACAACTTCCAAGGCATTAAAAATCAAACTTTGACGCATCACATCTAATTCTTGACTCAAAGGATTCAACATTTGAACATTGCGTTGGGATTGAAGCACTTCTCCTCCTAATTTCTCGGTATAAACCGAAGTTGTTAAAGAATTATTCAACATTTCAACTAAGCCTTTTCCAACCAACATTTCCGAAAGAACATTTTGAACTTTTTCTAAATCTGGTTTAGGAAAAACACCAATTGAGGTGTTTAATTTTTCAGGTAAAGGAACGTTGTTGAAACCATAGATGCGTAAAACTTCTTCCGTTAAATCGGCCTCACGTGTAACATCCACACGATAAGCTGGAACTTCAACTTGTGCAATTCCATTCGAAACAGAAAGAATTTTGATATCCAAAGAGGTTAAAATTCGATCGATATCTTGAACTGAAATAGAAGAACCAATTAATTTATTGCATCGGTCGTAACTGAATTCAACAACCTTATTTTCAATTTTATTTGGATAAACATCTACAACATCCATTGCAATTTCACCACCAGCAACTTCTTGAATTAAAAGCGCAGCACGCTTCAGCGCAAATGCAGTCAAATTTGGATCAACGCCTCTTTCAAAACGGAAACTTGCATCGGTATTCATTCCATGAAACTTCGCCGTTTTACGCACTGAAACAGGATTGAAATACGCAGATTCTAAAAACACCTCGGTGGTATCGTCTTTGATTCCAGAATCAGCTCCACCAAAAACGCCTGCAATACATAAGTTTTCAGTGCCATTCGTTATCATTAAATTTTCTGAAGAAAGCGTTCTTTCAACTCCATCTAACGTCACAAATTTCTCTCCTTCAGTTGCCGTTTTAACAACAATTTTTCCATTCAATGAACGAACATCAAAAGCATGCAAAGGAGTTCCCAATTCACGCATTATGTAATTCGTAACATCCACCACATTGTTTATTGGCGAAAGTCCAACAGCACGCAAACTTTTTTGCAACCACGCTGGAGAAGGTTTGATTTTTACATTTTTTATCGTTGTTCCAACATAACGTGGGCACAATTCTGAATTCTCAACTGCAATAGTTATTGGTAAACTTGTATTTTGAACGTTAAAATCAGCAATTGAAGGCATTTGAAGTGTCAAATTTTCCTTTTTGTGGAAATTCAAATACGCTATTAAATCACGTGCAACACCAATATGTCCCATTGCATCTGCACGGTTAGGCGTTAAACCAATCTCAATTTGATAATCGTCTTCCAAATCAAATAAGGAAGCGGCTGTTGTGCCAACTTTTGTTTCAGCATCTAAAACCAAGATCCCAGCATGTGACTGTCCCATTCCCAATTCATCTTCAGCACATAACATTCCATGTGATTCAACACCACGAATTTTGGAAACTTTCATTTTCAAAGGTTCATCTGGCGTAGGATAAAGCGTACAACCAACAGTAGCAACAATAACTTTTTGTCCAACAGCAACATTTGGCGCACCACACACAATTTGTAAAGGCTCTCCACCAATTGTCACGGTAGTCACTTTTAATTTATCTGCATCAGGATGTTTTTCACAAGTAAGTACCTCACCAACGATAACACCTTCAAGTCCACCTTTCACAGCTTCTAATTTTTCAACGCTTTCAACTTCTAAACCTGTATCCGTTAAAATTCCATCCATTTGTTGTGGAGAAAGTTCCGTTTTGACGTATTGTTTAAGCCAATTGTATGATATTTTCATTCTGTGTGAGTATTTGACAAAAAATTGAATGGCGAATTTAAGGAAATTCAATGAATTTTTAACGTCAAAAAATGCACTAATCAGAGATTAACATTTCGAATAAAAAGAATTAACATGAACTTTGCATGAAGTATTTTCTGTTGTGCGTATTTTTACACCAAATAAATTTGATTTTATCCAAATGCGTTATACTCTACTTGCCCTTTTTAGTCTTTATTTCCTGACATTTTCCTTTGCTCAAAAGAAAAGCACATTGAGCGGCACGATTACAGATGCTGAGAGTGGTGAGGCGATTATAAACGCTAAAATATACATTCCAGCAATTCGTCAAGGAGCAGTAACAAATACTTACGGCTTTTATTCGTTGACGGTTGAAAGTGGAAAACATACCATTGAATTTCGTTCTGGTGGAATGGAAACCGTTGTAAAGGAATTTGATTTAACGGCTGATGTGATTTTCAATATTGAAATGTCTAGCGAAATAAAAAGTATTGATGAAGTCACTATCAGTGCAAAAAAAGGAGAAAACGTAAATTCTGCTCGAATAGGTCAAATAGATTTGGATGTAGAAAAAATAAAAACGTTACCCGCTTTCATGGGAGAAGTAGATATTATCAAAGCGATTCAATTATTACCTGGAGTTTCATCCGTTTCTGAAGGTGGACAAGGATTTTACGTTCGTGGTGGTGGCCCAGATCAAAATTTGGTTTTATTGGATGAAGGAGTTGTTTACAATGCAGCACATCTTTTTGGTTTTTTCTCAGTTTTCAATGTTGATGCAATTAAAAGTGTGACGTTGATAAAAGGAGGAATGCCAGCAAATTATGGTGGTCGAATGTCATCCGTTTTAGAAGTTCACATGAATGAAGGAAATAATAAAAAGTTTAAAATCAAAGGTGGATTAGGCGTTATTTCATCCCGTTTAACAATCGAAGGCCCACTAAAAAAAGACAAAGGTTCTTTCATTGTTTCTGCAAGACGAACGTATATTGATGTAATCATGAAAGCCGCGATTCCAGAAACTTCTCCTTTCTCAGGTTCAAGTTATTATTTCTACGATTTGAATTTAAAATTAAATTACAAATTGACAGAAAAAGATAGAATTTATTTAAGCGGATATTATGGTAAAGATGTTTTTACTTACGGGAACAAAACGGATGCTTTTTCTGTCGATATGCCATGGGGAAATGGAATTGCAGCACTGAGATGGAACCATTTATTTTCCAATAAATTATTTATGAATGTCACTTCTACTTTTTCTGATTATCAGTTTAAATTTGGATCAGAACAAGATGAATTTCGTTTTGCTTTAAAATCTCAAATTACAGATATTGGTGCTAAAGTTGACTTCACTTATTTTCCAAGTACACGGCATAAACTTAAATGGGGAGCAGAATATATCTATCACACATTCAATCCAACGAGTGTTTCGGCCGCTTCTCAAGACATTGTTTTCGATACAGGTGAAGCACAAAAATTGTACAGTCATGAATCAGCAGTTTATGTTTTAGATGAATTTGATCTAAACGAAAAAATTAAACTAAATGCTGGATTACGCTACAGTATGTATCAACATGTTGGACCTTTTAAACGCTACATCAAAGGAGATATAAGCAATCCAGATTCTGTTGTTAATTATTCAAAAGGAGATCTAATTAAGTTTTACAGCGGACTAGAACCAAGAGTTTCGGGTCGTTGGTTGCTATCTGAAACAAGCTCTATAAAAGCAGGATATTCATACAATTACCAATATGTTCACTTGACATCTTTAAGTGCTGTTTCATTGCCAACAGATATTTGGTATCCAAGCACTGATAAGGCAAAGCCACAAAAAGGATGGCAAGGGTCATTGGGCTATTTTCATAATTTCAAGGATGATAAATATGAAACTTCAGTTGAAGTGTATTACAAAGGAATGAAAAACTTGATTGAGTACAAAGAAGGAGCATTACCTGGAGATAACGTCAATGACAATACAGATAACATCTTGGTTTTTGGAACTGGACAAGCATATGGAATTGAATTTTTTGTAAAGAAAGCGTATGGTAAATTAACTGGTTGGATTGGTTATACCTTAGCGAAAACAGAACGCAAATTCCCTGATTTGAACACTGGTAATGTTTTTCCTGCAAAATATGACCGTCGACATGATTTGTCAATTGTTGCAGGTTATAAATTAAATGAACGTTGGACATTTGGAGCAGCATTTATTTATGCAACTGGAAACACATTGACATTGCCAACTTCTTGGTACGTTCAAGAACAGAGTTTACTCTTCAATTATGGTGCAAGAAATTCGACAAGAATGGCACCTTATCACCGTCTAGACTTGTCAGCAACATTGTATGACAAATCGTACAAAGTAAAACAAGATGAATTAACTGGTGAACCAATCAAGGTTAAAAAACGTTTTAGAAGTAATTGGTCTTTTTCCGTTTACAATGTTTACAACCGAGCTAATCCATTCTTTATGTATGTGGATAGTAACGGGGATTTTTTAAATGGGGATTTTAAAATTAGTGTTAAGCAAGTTTCATTGTTTCCAATTATACCGAGTGTGACGTGGAATTTTGAATTTTGAGTTTTGAAAAAAAATATTAAACACATAGCGATGCACTAAGTTTATCGAAGTGAAACATAGAACACATAGTTTTGATGCACTTTTGTGAACTTTGTGAATTTGTAGTTAAAAAATTTTAAAACACATAGACACATAGAAAACATAGTTTTGATGCACTTTTGTGAACTTTGTGAATTTGTAGTCAAAAAATTATTAAACACATAGCGATGCACTGAGTTTATCGAAGTGGAACATAGAACACATAGACAAGTTGAAAACATAGAAAATTAGACATATAAAATGCAAAAAACATTCTACTTATTGATTATTCTTCTCGCAATAACTTCATGCACGAAGGAAGTGAAGATTGATATTCCTGGTTTTGAAGAACAATTAGTGATTGATGGAAGTATTGAAACTGATTTTCCGCCTGTTGTTTTGCTCTCTCGCTCGAAAGACATTTATTCACCTACTAATATCGATGCTTTTCTTGCTTCTTTTGTTTCTGGAGCTACAGTGAAAGTTGGGGACGGAGCTACTGAAGTTGTACTAGAAGAAATTTGTACTGACAATTTACCTCAAGGTTCAGAAGCTATTGCGGCAGAATTATTTGGAATTCCAGTTGCAGAATTAGCAAATTACCATTTATGCGCATACACAACTTTCGATGCAAGTATGTGGGGACAAGTTGGCAAAACCTATTATTTAACGGTAACATTTGAAGGGAAATCATATACTTCATCAACGACAATAATGCCAGCCACTACTTTTGATAATTTATATTGGAAACCAGATGGAACTTTAACTGATTACGGTTATTCTTGGGCAAGACTTTCTGATACTCCAAATCAATATGATTCGTATAAGTGGGAAGTAAAACGAATCAATGTTGGAATTGATGGGCAACCACTAGATGCCAGTTATACGAAAACATATAGTCCTGTTTTTGATGATGATTTCTTTGATGGTTTAACCTTTGATTTCTTTTATGAAAACCCAATGGTATGGGACGATCCGACTGTGCCAGACGAATACAAAGGTTATTACCAATTAGGTGATTCTGTCGTGATTAAATTATCAAAAATGGACAGAGATGTTTTTAATTTCTTTGAGAAAAAATACGTTCAAATGACAACAGGTGGAAATCCTTTTGCAACACCGACGAATATTCCAACTAATATTGTTGGAGGAGCTTTAGGAGTTTGGGCAGGATTTTCGACATCGTATGATACGCTGTATTGCGTGCCTTAAGGATGAATCAATAGTACTTCTCGCCTATCAAGTAATTCTGAACGTAATCTTTTACTCCTTCTTCTAGTGTATGGAAACCTCCTTTATATCCAGCTTCTAACATTTTAGTCATATCAGCTTCAGTAAAATATTGGTATTTATCGCGAATATCAAATGGTGTGTCAATGAATGAAATATTCTCAGGAACATCCATACTTTTAAAGGTGTTTTTTGCCAAATCTAGGAAAGGGCGCGCTTTACCTGAACCTAAATTGTAAATTCCCGAATTTGGTTGTTTTTCCATTAGGAACAGACATACTTCAACGACATCCTTCACATAAACAAAATCACGTAATTGTCCACCATCAGTATAATTTGGATTATGCGAACGGAACAATTTCATTCCACCGTTTTCATTTATTTGACAGAAAGCATGAAAAATTACACTAGCCATTCTTCCTTTGTGGTATTCATTTGGACCATAAACATTGAAGAATTTTAAACCTGCCCAAAATGGTGGATGTTGCGTTTGCTTCAATACCCATTTATCAAAATCATTTTTAGAATCTCCGTAAGGATTCAAAGGAACTAAATTCTCAATTTGTGTATGGTCATCTTTGTAACCAAATTCTCCCAAACCATACGTTGCGGCAGAACTAGCATACACTAAAGGAATTGAAAATTTCACACATGCATTCCAAACATCTTTTGAATAATTCAGGTTCAATTCATCAAATATTTTGGTATCAAATTCTGTAGTATCAGTTCGTGCTCCGATGTGGTAAATCATCTCAACCTCATCACCAAAATCATTCAACCAAGCAATAAAATCCTTTCGACCAACTTTTGCTGTAATTGATTTACCTTCAAGATTGTGATCCTTTTCAGTCTTTGAAAAATCATCAACTACAATAATATTTGTTTGTCCAGCCTTGTTTAAGCGACTCACCAAACAGCTTCCAATAAAGCCTGCTGCTCCTGTAACTATAATCATACGTTGGATTCAGAATTTGGGATTCGTGATTTCTTAAAATAAACCGTTTATTTCAGCATCGATAGCATTGATGATTTTTCCTAAGTCCTCTTGGCTTTCTGGAAAACGATTGTTATCAACATCAATAATCAATAATTTACCTTTATCGTAAGTTGAAATCCAAGCTTCGTAGCGCTCGTTCAAACGCTTTAAATAATCCAAACGAATACTTTCTTCGTAATCACGACCACGCGTTTGAATTTGATTCACCAATGTTGGAACACTTGCTCTCAAATAAATCAACAAATCTGGAGAGGACACAAAAGAATCCATCAAGTTAAACAAAGAGAAATAGTTTTCAAAATCACGTGTTGTCATCAAACCCATTGAATGCAGGTTCGGAGCAAAGATGAAAGCATCTTCATATATCGTTCGATCCTGAATGACGTTCTTATCTGTTTCTTGAATTTCTTGAATTTGCGTAAAGCGACTGTTCAAATAATAAATCTGAAGGTTGAACGACCAGCGTTGCATATCTTCATAAAAATCATTTAAGTATGGATTGTGTTCTACATCTTCAAAATGCGTTTCCCATCCGTAATGCTTAGCCAACATCTTTGTTAGCGTAGTTTTACCTGACCCAATATTTCCAGCGACTGCGATATGCATATTCATTCAAATTTAGACTGCCTAAATTACTACAATTGATTTAATTCACAAGAATTAATTGCGTAAAGTAAGTGAGTATTTTAATATTTTATTCTCCGTACGAAAATAGAAAAATTTACCCGACAATTTTACTTCACTTATACCGATTGTTGGTAACTCTATAAAATCATTTGTAGATTCATTAATTTGACGAATATTTAATTTATCCTTCAACAACAAAACAAACGATTTATCCTTGATAATCAAGCTTTTGAAAAAATCAAATTGATAGGTTCTAATTAAAGATCCATACAAATCAAATTCAAAAATTGTCCCAGACGAATCTATTAGAAATAAATGATTTTCCACTTCTTGAATTGATTCAATTTGATTCATATTCAAAATACCTTTTAAATTTTTTATTTCTTGAAATTGATTTGTTCCGTTTAAACTTAAGAGCAACAACTTTGAATTGAGTTGATCCACCACCCATAATTTATCTGATTGACCAGAAATAGCTATATGTGATGCATTTCCAATATCGAAATTTGATAAATCCAAACATTCTTCACTTAATGTCAATGTATTATCGAGAAGACAAACAGTCTGTTGTTCTTCTGAAAAAGTTACCAATTTCATCGTATTGATAGATTGAATTTCCTTGATTCTGCCGAACGATTTTATACTTTGTGAAAATTTTAAAACACCCGTAGAATCGAATTTTTGAAGAACTTTACTTTTGGCGATATACACATTTCCCAAAACATCAACGGACCAAATATCATCTTGGTTGATTACATATTCCCCATTTTTTTCCCAATGCAAAGAATCAAAAATCTGTGCATGAACATTTGATACTGAAATAGCAAAAAATAAGAATATCAAGATTGCTTTCACTTTATTCTACTTTATTTTGATGTGTGCCATTTGAACCAATATTTGTTCCAAAATAACTCTATTATTTGAAAGTCTCGGGATTTTATTTTGTCCACCTAATTTTCCTTCGGATTTCAACCAATTATCAAAAGTACCATTTTCTGCAATTTTAATTATTGGTGGATTTAACACCATATTATTGTACCTTTTTGCGTCGTAATCAGAATTGATTTCTCTCAATTTTTCATCTAACAGTATTCCAAAACGATTCAAATCTTCGGGTGATTTGATAAATTCGATTAACCATTCATGCCCACCGTGTTCAACACTTGTCATATAAACTGGACACGCAGTATAATCTCTAATCTGAGAATTCGTTTTACTACAAGCATACGCTATTGCTAGCTCAGCATTGTCGACTATTAACTCTTCTCCAAATGTATTGATGAAGCTTTTAGTTCTTCCTGTGATTTTGAAGCGAAATGGATTTAGTGATGTGAATTGAATTGTATCGCCAATAATATAACGCCATAAACCACCATTCGTTGAAATAACTAAAGCGTAATTAACACCTAATTTAACTTCTTCAAGATTAACGATTTCAGTTGATTTCGTTCCCTCATAAGAAGTCATCGGAATGAATTCGTAATAAATGCCATAATCCAACATCAACAACAATTCATTTGAATCCAATTGATCTTGAATTCCAAAAAATCCTTCAGATGCATTATATGTTTCCACATAATTCATATTGGGATCGGGAATTAACTTTTTGAATTGCTCTTTATACGGTTCGAAATTTACGCCACCATGCATGAATAATTCCAAATTTGGCCAAACCTCTTTGAGATTATTTTTACCTGTAATTTCAAGTATTCTATTTGCTAGAACCATCGTCCAACTTGGCACCCCCACAATGATGTGAACATCTTCATTCATGGTACTTAGTGCCATTTTCTCAATTTTTGATTCCCATTCATTCATGAGAATAATCTCTTTTGAAGGGGTTCTTCTTATGCCAGCCCACCACGGTAAATTCTTGACGATGATTGCGGAAATATCTCCAAAATAGGAATCTGTGCTATTCGGATTATCCTCTGTTGAACCTCCAACAATAAGGTGTTTTCCGTTATATAATTTTCCGTTAGGATGATTATTATAATAAATTGCAAGAAGGTCTTTTCCTCCTTTATAATGGCAATCTTCTAACGATTCTTTTGTTACTGGTATTAATTTACTTCTTGTACTTGTTGTGCCGGATGACTTTGCAAACCATTTTGTTTCTGTAGGCCATATTAAATTTTGTTCGCCATTCATTAATCTTTCAATGATTGGTTGAACATCAGCATATTCTTGCAAAGGAACTTGATTTTTGAATTCTTGATAGGACCTAATTGAAAAGAATTTTTTTTCAATTCCCCATTTGGTCTTTAATCCAGATGCAATTAATTTTTCAAATGTTTCTTGCTGAACTTCAAACGGATACTTTTTGAATAAATCAATTTGATGAATTCTTTTTTTTATTATCCAAGCAAAAATTGAATTGAAAGGCATCCTAAAATGATTGAGAAGTTATTACCTAAAATTACATCTTTAACATGAATAATTTACTAGAAAAAACTCAAAAAAAAAAGCTATCCACCATTGGCGCGACAGCTTAACTTATTTTTTGGAGATTGGGATTAACCCCAAATCATTATCCAAGTAATAACTGCAATAACGAAAATTGTATAAATTGTACCTATTGCCGCAGTTGAACCTTCGAAGAAATTATCTGACATAATCGTTTTTTTTATCAAAAGTAAAAAATTATTCGAACGGAAATCATAGAACAAATAACTTTTTTTTATTTTATGTAATAAAAAAAGCCATCCGTCAGCTGATGGATGGCTACAAAATCTTATTTCAAATCTTTAATCTCTTGAACCTAAAATTCTTAAAAGAGAAAGAAAAAGGTTAATGAATAATATATACAATTGTAAACCGCCAATTAAAGACAACTTGCTTCTGTCTATACCCGACAAAGAAGTGTCTTGGGCAGTACCTTTTAATTGCTGCATATAATAAGCAGTTAAACCAGTGAAGACAAATACACCAACCATTGAAATGACATATTCCATCATTTCACTGTGCATAAACATATTTACAATTCCAGCGATGAAAATGCCAATGAAAAGCATATACATCAAACTTCCAAACTTGGTTAAATCAGTTTTAGTTGTGTATCCTAATATTGCCATTCCTGCAAATGCCCCAGCAGACACAAAGAAAGTTGATATAATAGAAGGGATTGAATAAACAATGAAAATAGTACTTAAACTTAGACCCATTAATGAAGAATAGGCTATAAATAAAATCATTATCACAACCAATGAAAGTCTTCTATAAGCCATTTGAATCAATAAGCCTAAACCTAGTGGGGCGAACATTACAACGTAAAACAATGGAGAGATCCCTCCTTCTGAGTTGAAAAAATATTCTAAAAAGAAAATAGGCATTGACCTACCGTCCTCAAGTGTTACAGATTCTCCAGTTCCGACCATGTAGGCAATGATACCCGAGATCCCTAGTGCGGCAAACATATAGCCGTAAACATCTCTAAAAAATTCTTTGGTTATTTCTTTTGTATAACCGTCGTGTTGATCTATTATTTCATTCATAGTTAATGTAATTTTGCTTGAACTAAATTAACAAATTCTCTTCTAGTTGCATCATTATTCATAAATAATCCTGTAAATGCACTTGTTGTAGTTACTGAATTTTGTTTTTGAACACCGCGCATTTGCATACACATGTGCGAACATTCAATTACAACCGCAACTCCTTTCGGATTAAGTGTTCGTTGAATACAATCTCTAATTTCAATGGTAAGTCTTTCTTGAACTTGTAATCGGCGTGAATACGCATCTACAACTCTGGGAACTTTACTTAAACCAACAATCTTACCATCTGGAATATAAGCAACATGTGCTTTTCCGAAAAATGGCAGCATATGGTGTTCGCACATAGAATAAACTTCGATGTCCTTCACAATCACCATTTCAGAATATTCTTCGTGAAAAATTGCTTGTTTCATTAAATCATCTGGATTGATGTCATAACCATGCGTTAAGAATTGCATCGCTTTTGCCATACGTTCTGGTGTTCTCAACAATCCTTCTCGTTCTGGGTCTTCACCAATTTTTGAAAGAACCTCTTTGTAATGTTTCGCTAAATCGTTTGTTATTTTATCGTCGTACATGTTGTTTATTTACTTAAAAACAATTAGAACTTAAAAAGGTTCTTTACCTCCATAATATTCAACGTAATTGTTTTCTGTTTCAACCAATTTGATTTTTACTAGTTCCCCACCAGCGATAGCAATTGGTTCTTTTATTCTCTCCCAGATTTGAATGGCCATATTTTCTGTTGAAGCGAGCATTCCAGCTAAAAAAGGTACATCTAAATTTAAATTTTTATGGTCTAAGGCTTCTACAACTTCGTCTTTCAAAATTTGACTTAACTCTTTCAAATTAATGACAAATCCAGTATTTTCGTTTGGAACGCCTTTCACAGTTACATAGATAGAAAAGTTATGACCATGCCAGTTTTTATTGCTGCATTTCCCAAAAACTTCCCAGTTTTTCTCTTCTGACCAATCTTCTCTCCACAATTTGTGAGCTGCATTGAAGGTCTCTCGTCGTGTAATATATATTGTTTTCAAACTATTCAATTAAAGTACAAAGATAGTTAGAATTTGGAATTTGAAATTCGGAATTCGGAATTCACAATCACAAATCTTATCTTTGCAGCATGGAAGAACGTTTGGACAAGATTATTTTACAGCGCAAATTAGTAACAACTAGAGTGCGAGCAGAGAAGATAATTCGTGAAGTTGGAGTTAAAGTAGATGGTAAATTGGTAACAAAAACAGGTAAAAAATTTCCTATCGATTGTGTGATTGAAATGATTGAAGAAGAAATTCCATGGGTTTCAAGAGGAGCTTTGAAATTATTGGAAGCGATTGAAAACTGGAAACCAACGATTCAAGATGGTGTTTTTATGGATATTGGTGCGTCAACCGGCGGATTTACAGAAGTCTTATTACAAAACGGTGCGACCCGTGTTTACTCCGTTGACGTTGGAAAGAATCAATTACATCCTCGTTTAAATGATGATGAGCGCGTTGTTAATCTTGAAAAAACCCATGTTCGTGAATTAACAGCAAACGTTATTAAAGAGCCAATTGACGGCTGTGTTTTAGACGTATCCTTTATTTCACTGGGGAAAATATTTCCTTTTATCCACTCTTTTTTAAAGCCAAATGGCTATGTTATAGCGCTTGTTAAACCACAATTTGAAGTTGGTAAAGCAAATATTGGAAAAGGAGGAATTGTGAAAAACAAAAGTCTTTTCCCAGAAATGTTAGAAGATATAAAAGAAGCCGGAAAAGTAAACAATTTAATTTTTCAAAAGCAAATTGATTCGCCTATCCTCGGTGGTGACGGAAATCAAGAGTTTTTAATGCTTTTTCACAAAATATAATTGATAACGCATCAATTCATAATTTGTAACGAGCAATTTATAATTATGTAAAAGTATTTCCATTTTTTTCTTCTTTAGAACAATTCAAAATAACGATTGTTGTATCTTTGCACATAGTTATGACAGAAGGAACAAAAAAACCATTCATCGTTAGAGAAATTCGTCAACAATTTCCAGCGCTTCGACAGTTGATTTACGACAAAAACCTTATCTATTTTGATAACGGTGCAACTTCGCAAAAGCCGCAAGTGGTGCTTGATGCAATCAACATGTATTACTCAAAAGACAATGCGAATATTCACCGCGGCGTCCATTTCATGAGTCAACAAGCAACAACGGAATACGAAAAAGCTCGAGTAACAATTCAGAATTATATCCATGCTAAAAAATCAGAAGAAATAATCTTCACAAAAGGAGCAACAGATGGTATTAACCTTGTTGCTTTTTCATTCGGTGAATTACTATCTGCTGGTGATGAAATTTTGATCACAGCAATGGAACACCATTCAAATATTGTTCCTTGGCAAATGCTTTGTCAGCGTAAGAATCTGACACTGCGCGTTGCTCCAATCAATAAAAAAGGAGAATTGATTATTGAAGAATTTGATAAATTATTGAATTCAAAAACTAAACTAGTTGCCGTAACACATATTTCAAATACACTTGGCACAATTAATCCAGTCAAGGAATTAGCAGTAAAAGCACACGCTGTAGGTGCGAAAATATTGGTGGATGGAGCACAAAGTATTCAACACATGTCAATTGATGTTGTTGACATGGATTGTGACTTTTTTGTCTTTTCCGGGCATAAAGTTTTTGGTCCAACAGGAATTGGTGTACTCTATGGCAAAGAAGCGTTGTTGGATAAAATGCCTCCATATCAAGGTGGTGGTGACATGATATCGCGTGTTACATTTGAACATACAACCTACAATGAATTGCCGTTCAAATTTGAAGCAGGAACACCTCATATTGCTGGAGGAATCTGTTTAGGGAAAGCGTTTGAATTTTTGTCTGAATTAGACATGGATGCTGTTCAAAAATATGAAAAAGAATTAGCCGAATATGCGCAAGACATGCTTGATACCTTTGAGGGATTAGCCATTATCGGTGAAGCAAAAAAGAAAACAAGTGTTGTGTCTTTTGTAGTTGAAAATATTCATCCATTTGATATAGGGACTTTATTAGACAAGCAAGGGATTGCTGTCAGAACTGGACACCATTGTACTCAGCCATTAATGGATTTCTTTCAAATACCAGGAACAGTAAGAGCATCTTTTGCCTTCTATAATACGCGGGAAGAAGTAGATATTTTCATAGCTGCTGTTGAGAAGAGTATCAACATGTTGAAATAAGCTGACATGATGACATTAGAAGAAAAACAACAAGAAATCATTGGTGAATTCCAAATCTTCGATGATTGGATGGATAAATATGAATACATCATTGATCTTGGCAAAGAACTTCCGTTGATTGATAAAGATAAAAAAACGGATGATCGCTTGATTCGCGGATGTCAATCAAATGTTTGGCTTGATGCAACAGTTGAAAATGGTAAAATGAAATTCACTTCAGACGCAGATGCAATAATTACAAAAGGAATTATTGGCTTGTTGATTCGTGTTTTGAATAATGAAACACCTGAATCAGTAGCAAAAGCAGACTTACATTTTATCAAAACTATTGGATTGCAAGAACACCTCTCTCCAACTAGAGCAAATGGATTATTGAGCATGGTTCAAAAAATGAAAATGACAGCTTTGTTAAATCTTGATAACAACGCTTAACGAAAATAACAAAATGGAAGACGAAATAGTAAACTTAGAAAATACCGTTGTAGATGTATTAAAAACGATTTACGATCCAGAAATTCCAGTCGACATTTTTGAACTTGGACTCATTTATGAAGTGAGAATTGACGAAGATAAAAATGTGGAAATTGAAATGACTTTAACTTCACCTAATTGTCCTGTGGCCGAAACAATGCCGAAGGAAGTTGAGGATAAAGTTTGCCTAATTGAAGGGGTAAAATCATCTAAAGTAAATATAGTTTTTGATCCACCTTGGGATAAAGACATGATGAGTGAAGAAGCGAAATTGGAACTTGGGTTTCTTTGAGAACATAGATTTAATTTTTATTCTAAATCCCGAATCACAAATCCCGAATCACAAATCTGGTAAGTACAAATCTGGTAAGCATGAGAAGAGTAGTAATTACAGGAATTGGGGCATTGACTCCGATAGGCAATAATTTAGCTGATTATTGGACAAGTTTAAAAAACGGCGTGAGTGGCGCTGCTCCAATAACCAAATTTGATACTTCGAAATTTAAGGCAACTTTTGCGTGTGAACTTAAAAATTACGACGCGAAGGATCATTTTGATGTCAAAGAAATTCGCAAATATGACCCATTTTCTCAATATGCTTTGATTGCGGTTGATGAAGCTGTACGTCATGGAAATATTGATTTTGAAACATTAAACAGAGATCGAATCGGCGTTATTTGGGGGTCTGGAAATGGTGGAATTCAAACATTCCAGGATCAGATGAAGGAGTATTGTGATGGTGATGGAACACCTCGTTTTACACCTTATTTCATTCCAAGAATTTTGGTCGACATTGCTTCAGGAGTCATTTCCATAAAATATGGATTAAGAGGTGTGAATTTCTGTCCTGTTTCAGCTTGTGCAACATCCAATACTGCAATGATCGAAGCTTTCAACTATATCAAATGGGATAAAGCAGACATGATTATAACTGGTGGTTCAGAAGCAGCCATTACAGAATCTGCAATCGGAGGATTCTCGTCAGCAAAAGCATTGTCTACAAGAAATGATTCACCTCAAACAGCCTCTAGACCTTTTGATATTTCAAGAGATGGATTTGTGATGGGTGAAGGAGCTGGAGCGTTAATCGTAGAAGAATACGAACACGCAAAAAAACGTGGTGCAACTATTTATGGTGAAATTGTGGGTGGTGGAATGGCTGCTGATGCATATCATTTAACGGGAACTCATCCAGAAGGAGACGGAGCCGTTTTAGGTATGAAGGAAGCGATGAGAGAAGCAGGAATTTCTGCAGATCAAATCGATTACATCAACATGCATGCAACATCTACACACCAAGGTGATAACTCAGAATTAATCGCAGCGAAACGTGTATTTGGGGAACGTAAATCGTTATCGATTTCTGCAACAAAATCAATGACAGGTCATTTATTAGGTGCTGCAGGAGCAATTGAAGGAATAGCTTGTGTAATGGCATTGCAAGAGAACATTGTTCCGCCAACAATCAATACAACAGACATTGAACCTGAATTCAAAGATTTATTTGATTTTACGCTAGGAAAAGCTGAACCAAAAAAATTGAATTACGCCATGAGTAATACATTTGGTTTTGGTGGACACATTGCAAGTATTATATTTAAGAAATTTGAGGAATAATACTTTACCTTTTTGTAAATTGTAACGTTATTATTCAAACTTATTCAATGAACCGTATTTTTTGGCTTATCATTTTTTGCTTCAATTTTGCGCAGGCTCAACAATTTACACGGTCAGAATTACCAACTTCACTCAACATTCCTTGGGAAATAACCTATGGCCCAGATAATTATTTATGGGTTAGTGAAGCGGGAGGAACAGTTGCTCGAATAGATCCGCAAGATGGTTCAAAAACAATTATTTATACTGCTCCAGATTATTTTGGCGGTTCACTTTTAGAACAATCACCTCTTTGTTTCAACCCAACGATTGGTGCAGGAACTTTGGGATTAACCTTACATCCCGATTTTCTCAATCCTGATAGTTCTTTCATATATTTTGTGTATTCATACAATCAAGGTACTGTTTCCGCCCCTTTAACAAATTTCAAAATAAAAAGATTAACATGGAATTCTCCAACAAATACGGTCACAAATTCAGTTGATTTGGTTGATTCTATTTCTACTGGTTATGACCATTTAGGGGGAAGATTGCTTGCGATTAAGCAAAATGGTGTTTCTTACCTTTTCTTAACAATTGGAGATCATGGTACATCAGAGGATAGTAGTCCAACTTGTTATTTCCCTCAATCAACAAATCCTAATAATTTCGCTCAAGATCCAACGACGCAAAACGGTAAAATTCACCGGTTCAATATGGATGGGTCAATCCCTAGTGATAATCCTATTGCAGGAAATTCATTTTATACACGAGGACACAGAAATCCGCAAGGATTAATCTACAATTCTTCATTAGATATCCTTTATGATTTAGAACATGGGGACAGAACTGATGACGAAATTAATATCTTGTACAAAGGGATGAATTACGGTTGGAAAAATGTTCGTGGATTTCATTCCGATAATAATTATCCTGGTGAAGCATCATATATTGCTTCTTATGTGCCAGATATTAATATTCCAAATGATTCTTTGGTCCAACCGTTCTATTCCTTTTGCGCAACGCCACCTGATGTTTCAAACAATTATTTAGACTGGTGCACTGTGGCTCCATCAGACGGTGTGCATTACAACAGCACAGCAATTACTGAATGGACAAATAGTTTATTAATTACCACTTTAAAAAATGGAGCTTCTACAGATTGCGAAGTCTATCAATTTAAATTAGACGCAAATGGAAGTTTAATACCTTCAACTTTTAGTAATCCCAATCCTAAGAGATTTTTCGGAGAAGATCAAGCCTTAAATGGCCGTTTGAGAGATATCGCAATTTCTCCAAATGGCAAGAAAATATACCTTATCAATAATTTTGGTTCGGCTACAGATAAAATAACAGTATATGAATATCTAGAGATAGATTCTACGCATGGTGAACAACTTTGGTTATACCCAAATCCATCGTCGGAAATAGTGACAATTAAATTTGCCGACAAGCTAGATGTGGAAGAAATTCAAGTTCTCAATACACAAGGACAAATTGTTTATTCAAGTGAACTTAACTTTGCAACAATCAACACAAGTTCCTTTTCAAGTGGTGTTTATTTTATTGAGTTAAAAACGCCTAAAACAAAAATTATTCGAAAATATTTAAAGGAGTAAACTTTAATTATAAAGCCTTATATTTGTCATACATCTAATTATCAAATAATTAAATACAACAATGCACCTAATAAAACTATTTATTCTACTTTTTTGCTTTTCAAGTACGCTCTTTTCTCAAGATCCATACACACAAACTCAGTTTTCTTACGACAGCATAATTGACGTTGATTATGGAACGGCAACTGATTATGCTGGAAATTCAGTGGCTCTTAAAATGGATATTTACAAACCAATAAATAACAATTGCCAAAGACCAGCAATTATTCTGGTTCATGGCGGAGCTTGGGTTGGTGGAAGCAAAGAAGAAATGATAAATATGTCCCGCGAATTAGCAAAAAAAGGATGGGTTGTTGGTGCAATTAATTATCGATTAGGCACACATAAAGCGTCAAATTACACAATGTATGCCCTTTGTAACAACTCATTATCTGCACCCTGCGGATATATTTCAGATAGTTCTGAAGTTTACAGAGCAAACTATAGAGGAATGCAAGACGCAAAAGGAGCAATTCGTTTTTTAAAAGGTAGGAATGAACTTGATTCTATAGACGTCAACAATGTATTTATTGCTGGTGAAAGTGCAGGTGGTTTTGTTTCTATGGCAACAGCATTCACTGATCAACTTAGTGAAAAACATGTTTCATGCTTTGAAATTGCGGACGCTCCTACTCCCGATGTGGATTTGGCGACATATGGTTGTGTTCCAACTCCATTGAGTTTAAGCAGACCTGATTTAGGCAGTATTGAGGGAACACTCAATTTAGGTGCTTTTGATGCAACAGTGAAAGGAGTAGGGAATTTTTATGGTGGTCTTTTGGATTTAAACATTGTACCGCAAATTACTGATACACCTGCTGTATATTTATTTCACCAGGGATCTGATGTAATTGTCAATTATAATTACGGAAAAATATTAGGGAGAATTAGCTGGGAATGTTTCGCACAAACAAATATTTGTCAAACCTACTTTTTCTATCCATATGCATATGGTAGTAAAGGAATAGAAAATTATTTCATCTCCTTGGGAACACTTTCTCCTGTTTATCAATCTGAAATAATCGAAAATTATGCTTATTTGAATAATTGTTTTTCAAATGGGCATTCCATCGATAACCTATTTTTACGTACTCAAAATATGGTTAATTTGTTTGCTACAAAAATTGCCTTGTCTGGGAATGTTCCTACAACAATATGTTCTGCTTCGATTTTAAATAATGATTTACGAGCTGAATTAAAGTTATTTCCAAATCCTTCTTCTGAATTCGTTTCAATTGAATATGACGTTAATGTTGAAGCGGAAGAAATTCAAGTTCTCAACTCACAAGGACAAATCATTTATTCAAGTAAAACAGATTTTGCAACAATAAACACAAGTACTTTTTCAAGTGGGGTTTATTTTATTACATTGATAACACCTAAATCAAAGATTGTTCAAAAATATGTAAAGGAATAAAATTTTTAGCACTTAATTTCTTCCATAAATCTAAAATTGAAATTAACAATACCATCATAAATGAATTACTTCTTTAGAAAAGCAATTAGCACTGAAATTGCTCCAATTTGGGAGATATTACAAGACGCCATTTTGCGCCGAAAAAAAGATGGAAGTAATCAATGGCAAGATGGTTATCCAAATCCAGAATCAGTGCAAATAGACATTGAAAAAGGAGTTGGTTTTGTTTTAACAGAATATGACTCGATCATTGGATATTGTGCCATCCTAATAAACGATGAACCTGAATACGCGAACATAGTCGGGAAGTGGATTTCGAATACTGATTTTGTTGTTTTTCACCGAGTGGCAATTGCAGAAACTCACTTAGGAAAAGGATTTGCCAAAGTACTTTTTACCTTCATTGAAGAATTTGCAAAAGACAACAACATATTGAGCATCAAAGCAGATACAAATTTTGACAATGGTGCCATGTTGAATCTTTTTGATAAATCTGGCTATGTATATTGTGGAGAAGTACATTTCAGAGGAAGTCCACGAAAAGCGTATGAAAAGATTTTGGAGAAAACTTAATCACACAACTTTAAATAAATTCTATCCAACCAACTTAAGTTTCTTCTTATCTTGCAAGAATGATTAACAACTTATTGCAAGTAAATAGGCCTGAACCTATCAAATCAGGAATTGAAATAGGATCTTTTACTCGAGAATCAGATATTCCAGAAACCATAGAGGCCTTACTTGCAGGTGAACAAATTTTAGTTGAAGAATTTTATAGCAACGGCTTATACTTACTTCGAGAATTAACGACATATCTCAAAAACACCCTTCCGAATGAAACTTTTATCGAACAGCGGGCCTTTCGTGCGGAGTTTAGAAAATTATCCAATCTCATTTTAATCCATGTCAAAGGACATAAACTCATTGTTAGAAAAGCTCCAATGATTGGCTGGTTAGAAAAATTATATCCTGAATTGAATGACTTTTTCTTACCACTTCCTCAAATTCAAGGATTAAACAGTGCATGGCAATGGTATAAAAACGGAATCAATATTCCAGTTCTGCGCAATAAAATATACCCTTATTATGGCGTTTATTTCCCTACTCGTTTTGAACATTTAATTCTTTTTGACAATTGGTTAAAACGGTACGAAGGTCCTAAAAAAACGGCCAATGACATCGGAATTGGAAGTGGCGTACTTTCTTTGATGATGGTGCAACATGGGTTTCAAAAATCATTTGGAACGGATATCAATACCAATGCGATTATTGGTTTGACAGCATCCATGGAAGGAACAAAATTAGCGCGAAAAATAGAAATTGATTTTGGACACTTATTTGGCAAATGGGAAAAACCAACCGAATTGATTGTGTTTAATCCACCGTGGTTACCCACAACACAAGAATTGAATCGCCTCGATGAAGCAATCTACTACAACGAAAAACTCTTCCCAGACTTTTTTGAAGAAGCACATAAACACTTGCTTCCGGATGGTAAAATAGTGATTCTTTTCTCCAATTTAGCACAAATTACACATGTAACAACGGAACATCCAATCGAAAAAGAACTTCTTTCTGGGGGACGATTTGTATTAGAAAAATGCCTTAAAAAATCAGTCAAAGAAGCATCCGAAAAAACCAACAGAAACCAACATTGGAGAGGTGAAGAAGAAGTGGAATTATGGGTTTTATCTGCTCGAATAACCACTAAATAGTCTAGTTCAAATCTTCTTTAACTTTAGTTAATAAGTTTACAAAATCAAACAATAGGACCTTTTATGTTGTTACATTTAATAAAGTCAACAAAAATCTGCGAATTCAAGTATTAAAAATTTAATATATCATAGTAGAACGAGATGAAACAAACAGTTCTAATAACCGGAGCAAACGGAATGCTCGCTAAACAATTAGAAAAAGCATTAGAGAAAGATTACACTGTACGCTTTTTAACCCGAAAAAAAACGCGCAGTAACGAATATGAATGGGATTTAAATTCGAATTATATTGATCCAAAAGCATTAATTGGGGTCAACAGTATTATACATCTTGCTGGCGCATCTATTGCATCTAACCGTTGGACAAAAGAAAGGAAACAACTTATTTTGTCGAGTCGAGTTGACAGTGCCGGTTTAATCTTAAAAGAATTACAAAACCGAAAAATCACAATTGATGCTTTTATTTCTGCTTCAGCCATTGGTTACTATGGCTCAATAACTACTGATGACGTTTTTGATGAACAAGCACCCAAGGGAACTGATTTTTTAAGTGATGTCTGCTTTGAATGGGAAAGTGCAGCTAAAGCTTTTAAAACAAGTGGTGTTGCCAATAGAATAGGAATTCTAAGAATCGGAATGATTCTCGATCAAAAGGATGGAGCCTTGAGAAAATTAATCCAACCAATAAAATATGGATTTGGAGCAGGTTTAGGAAGCGGAAAACAACAAATGCCTTGGATTCATATTCAAGATTTAGTTCAACTCATTAAATTCATACTTGATGACGCTAAAATAGATGGAACATTTAATGCTGTTTCACCTCACTCAATTACTAATATCGCATTAACCAAAAAAATCGCACAGCGGCTAAAGAAACCACTTTTTTTACCCAATATTCCAAAGTTCATACTTCAAATTTTGTTTGGAGAAATGGCAACAATCCTATTAGAAGGAAGTAAAATCTCCTCTCAAAAAATAATTGATACTGGATTTGAGTTTGAGTTTGAACAGATTGATGATGCATTAGATAACCTTTTGAAGAAAGGATAAACTACAAGTAAATTTGGATTTTCCTGCTTTGTGGCATGGCACAGTCTTTTAAATTTACATTGACTATTCCTGCACCCTATGTTATTTTGAATTATGAATCAGGGAACTAATCTCTCCAACTTCGCTCGGTGTAAGTCATTAAATTAAACGAACACGGAGCGACAGTCAAGTTAGGAGATTATCTGAATATATTCACATTCCCATTGTAAGAATGTCGACTATCCGACATAGTTTCTTTGAATTCTAAAGTCCAAACGTACGATCCATCTGGCACCAATTCACCACCATAAGTTCCATCCCATCCAATTGTCATATCATTTGTTTCGAAAATGATTTCACCCCATCGATTAAAGATTTGCATGTTAAATCCATAAGGGTCTACTCCTGATGCATATATTGGCATGAAAGTATTGTTGTACTCATCTCCATCTGGAGTAAATGTATTTGGAATATAAAATAATATTACATCAACAACCGTAAACAGATGAACAACTGTATCTGTACAACCATTAATAGTACTTGCAATTAATGTTATGTTATAGCCAGCATTCGGAGTTGCTGGAAATAAATGAATTTCATCCGTTGATGTTGATGTTGTACCGTCTTGAAAATCCCAAAAATAACTATCAGCGCCAGTTGACTGATTAGTTAAGACACACGTAGTATCAAAGATATCAGTAATTGCTGGAGTTAAGGTGAACTCAGCAGTTGGAACTGGGAAAACTTCAATCAAGTCTATTAATGTTAAATTGATACTGCATCCTGAAGAACTAGTTCCACTCAATGAAACATCGTATACACCTGCATTTTGATAGGTATATGTAAATGAAGTACACGCATTCGATTGTGAAACAGGACCAAAATCCCATGTACAATTGTTTAATGTTCCTCCAACAGTTGTATTAGTAAATGTAACTGTTAGTGGTGCACAACCAGATGTCACACTCGCGGTAAAATTAATAACAGGTGCACCATTAATAACGATATTCACTGTTTGTTGATTTGAACAATTTGGCAATGTTCCTGTAGCATCATATAAGTAAAGCGTCTGTGTTGAAGTGATGGTATCACCCGGGGAAAATTGAGTTCCAGTTCCATTTATTCCAGAATAGTATGCTTCATTCCCTGTCAAATTAGTTCCAATAATAGCGGGTAAGATATAATTACCACAATGGACTTGATTTGGTAAAGGAGTAATTGTAGGTGTTGTAATTGTAACAATTGTTATTATTGCAGTGTCTGATGGGCAAACAGTACTTCCAGCTAAAACATATTCGAATGCGTAAGTTCCAGAGGCTAATGAGCCGAAATTGAATACACCTGTTGTAGCATTAAATTGACCACTAAGAGGTATAGAATTTTCATTCCATGTTCCTCCAGGCATGGCTCCATTCAACAATGTATTAACATTTATAGAACCTCCAGCTGAAGCACAAAATGTTTTAGTTGAATCCAAACCAGCATCAGGTGTACCAGTTACATTAACAGTAAACAATGCAAAATTTCCTGGACAAGGTGCATTTGATGCTTGTGTATAGTTGAATGTATAAGCACCTGTTGCAAGACCAGCTGCATCAAAAACGCCGTTAATCGCATTAAATTGTCCACTTGGAATCGCAGTAGTTTCTGACCATGTTCCTCCACTATTTGCAAATAGTAATAAGTTGTTTAAATCGAGAGAAGAACCAATTGCATTACAAATTGTAGCAGTAGAATCTAGGCCTGACAATGGTTGAAAATTTACAGTTATTGTCATCAGAGCAAAATCAGATGCACATGCATTAACTAAATATTGAAACGTGTATATACCTGGAAGTACTGTATTGGAATTGAATGAACCAGTTGAAGGCACAAATGAACCACTATTAAACGCGCTAGTTTCTGACCATGTTCCACCTAGATCTGCGCCGACTAACAGCGTATTCAAGTTTATTGCACCCGAACCATTGCATACAGTGATAGCGTTGTCTAACCCTGCATTTGCTACAGATACAATATTAATAGTGTAAATTGCTTGCTGACTAACACAAGGAGGGGAACTTGGAACAGTATAACTAAATGTATAAGCACCATCAGGTAATCCCGTTAAATCAAAACCACCACTTACAGCAGTAAATTGACCTGTTGCTGGAGAGGTTTCTATCCAAGTTCCAGCGATACTTATACCAGAAGGAATTAAGGTGTTAAGGTTGATAATACCGGCAGTGTTGCAATAGGTAGCAACTACATCTGGACCTGCGGGTGTTCCTCCAGAAAAGTTTAACAAAATTTGTTCAATATCAAAGCAGTTTGCAGTTGAACTAGCAATCATTACGTAAACTATGTCTCCAAATCCAATAGTTGGAGATCCCCATAGATTAGACATATCAGTGGAAGATGTTGGAATACTACCATGGAAAGTCATAACTGTACCGGGTGAATTATTCAAGTCAACAATGGTTAAACTCGACAATGAAATATCTCCGCAAAGTGGCCCTGGATCAGTGATTTGAATATCAATACCTGGATTAACCACAATTGTTTTTACAATAACTAAAGTTAAGCATGGATTTACTGGAGTGCCAGTTACAGTATAAGTAGTTGATACACTCGGAAAAGCTTGAACCACAGGCCCAGTTGATGTATTTAACCCAATCGCAGGCGACCAAGTCCAGGTATAATCATTAACATTTGGTCCGACCAAACTAATCGTAGATGGCGCATTTCCACATATCGTAGTTTCATCAATTGTAGGCGAGCAAGCCGAAGAAGAACCTAAAACAGCTCCCGGATAATCAAATTCATATAAATTAGAAAATGCTTCATCAATTTGTGTAGCTGCTAGAATAGTCGCAAATTTGAAAGTTTCAGAGGCGCCAGAGGCAAGTGATGTTATTTTATATCCCAAACTTATCGCTTCATCAATATATAAACTTGAACCTACAGCAGAATTAAATCCAATACCATTCCAAATGTCAGAACCATCTCTATTTGTAAATCCACCTGTACAAACTCTAAACATTGGACCTATTGCAGCAAGTCCCAAATAAGATGCTTGAACCCCTGAAATTATCGGTTGCGTAGCAGATACCAAAGCTTTAGGACATCCACCAGTTGGCTGTGCATCTATTGTATTTGTCGTTTCGTAAAAAGTATTTAAAAAAACATTATTATCAGCATCAACATTTCTATAGTAGTATACATTGCTTAATGCAGCTCCCGTATTATTAGTCAATGTTACTTCAGTAGTATAAAAAAGATCTGTTGTAACCATTTTGTATACAATTTTAACATTCACATTGTTGATTGTACCATTCCATTCAACTGAAATACAATCACCTACCACTAGATAATTCGATAAAGTACCTGGAATTTCATTCTGAATACCAAAACCAAAATTACCATCAATTGCATTATTCGAATAATTTATTCCATTAATTTCAATGCCAAAGCCATTTTCTGGTGTACCTGGAGTAAAAAAATCACCGTCATAAGTAGCCCATGCATTTAATTGTGGATTGGCTACAAATCCAAAAAAAACTGCTGGATCAAATTGATCACTACGAGCATGTGAACCAGCCAAATCAAAAGTGCCTTCGAATCCAGCATTATTGATCCCAACTTCAATATTATTGCCAATGAGATATGCTCCATTTGCATTGATTTGAGCAACGATTCTTGAATTAAATAAAAAGGAAGCGAATAAAAAAAGTAATAATATGTATTTCATGATTTCTTTTATTAGAATGTTGTTGGATTTTCGTTTAATGGCATTTCTTATATAAATATTCATTCCACCAATCTACAGTTTGAGCAGTTTCAATTCGTTCGCTATGTACTTTTAAAAACACAACTTGTTGCTCAAAGTCAACCACATAAGTAAGATAATTGTTAGCTATTTTACCGAATGCTTTTTTTGCGTCAATTTCTGACTGAAAATTTAAAGCACTTATATTGATCTTGTATGTTTTCTTTAATTCTTCACTCGTATTTAAAGTAACACAAAAATTATCAGTAATAAAAGCATTTCCTATTTCAGTAGGTTCAGAATTAGTTTGAGCGAAAATTGTTATTTGTGAACAAGACAATAGAATTAAAAAAAGAAGTATATTTTTCATATGAAGTTAAGTTGTTGAGCTTAATGCTTGATTTAATTTTTACATAAATCTAACGTAAATTTATTAAATGGGTTGCCTGCTATGCATGAGAATTAAACCGAAATAATTTTATTTCTACAAAACGAAAGGAAAAATTGACTTGACTTGTGTTTTTTCTATTAGTTGAATATTTTGGCTGTTTTTAACGACCTAAAGATGAAATACTCAAATCATTTATTAAGCAATGAATCCTATTGTAATAATCAAATTTCAAAAAAATGATGTCTCTGGTTACCGAAATCGCATCGTTTTTTATGGCAGGATAAATACTTAATATTGACACAGAAATTTATTTCAACTTACATACGTTTATTTTTTCAGTATATCATTCGCCATCATCTGGTGTATCGTTTTTTGCATTCCGTCGACAGAACCGTCTAAGAAGATAACGTTTCCTTTTCCTTTTTCTGCAAATTCTTTGACTGCTTCAGTCCACATTGAGAATAGAATCAATGAAGTGTCCAATTTAGCTTCGCGCATTTTTTCAGCTGCTTCACTCATACCACGTGCAACTTCTTCTCGGAACAAAGCAATTCCTTGTCCTTTTAATTGGGCTGCTTCTTTTTCAGCATGTGCTGCAATTTTAATTGCATTACCATCGGCTTCCGCTGCTTTTGTTTTGGTTATTAACAATGCTTGACCTTCATTTTCTGCTGCAGCTTTCAAGTTATTTGAAGCCACAACTTTCGCCATCGAAGCAGTAATTTCTGTATCAAAAGTAATATCGTTTAATTGTAAATCTATTAAATGGAACCCCCATGTTTCGAGTGTCACATCCATACTATTTTTTACATCGTCAACGATTTCTCTTCTCAGTAATAATATTTCAGCTTGCTTTTTTGTAGCAACAAACCCTCTGACAGAACCTTCAATTGTACGAATCAATGCTTGAGAAAAACTACGTTGATCCATGAATTTAAAGGCAACATTTTTCACAGTTGCTTCATCAGCATTCAAAACAGCATAAACCAACATTGCTTTGCAATAAACATTCGCTTGATCCTGAGTAATTGCTTGAAATTCCATTTCAATCGCTCTATTTTGAATTGAAACTCTACTAAATATTTTCTCCAATACAGGAATTCTAAAATTCAATCCTGGTGTTAAAATTCTTCGATATTTACCGAACATCGTAACAACAGCAATTGTTCCTTGTTGAACAGAAATAAATGAGGCGATTAAAATCAATACGATTACACCTGCTGGAATCAATAAATTCATGAGTTAAATTTTAAGTTATTCAAAGCTATCAAAAAAAACAGTTCGAAAAACATGAAACGTTTTTAAGAAGAATATTAGGTTTATAAGAAGAATTATTATGACCTTTACTTTCTTTAAAAAAGGTAAAAGGCCCTTCGACAAGCTTAGGAACAAAAAAAGAAAAATGACCCACGAAGAAACAGCTATCAAAACAACTTATTTCAGCATTGTAGGAAATACAAGTCTGGCCTTGATCAAAGGTGTTGCTGGTTATTTCGGTAATTCTTATGCCTTGATAGCAGATGCTATTGAATCCACCACTGATATTTTTTCTTCGTTTTTAGTGTTGTTCGGATTAAAATATTCGAGTCGACCAGCCGATGAAAACCATCCGTATGGTCATGGTCGTGCCGAACCGTTGATTACTTTTTTGGTTGTTGGATTCCTCATTATATCTGCAACGATTATTGGTTATGAAAGTATCATCAATATTCAAACGCCACACGGTTTACCAAAAGCATGGACATTAATTGTTTTGGGCGCTATAATTCTTTGGAAAGAAGCTTCTTATCGCATCGTTATTAAGAAAAGTAGGGAAACAAACAGCTCATCTTTAAAAGCAGATGCTTGGCACCACAGAAGTGATGCGATTACTTCTATTGCCGCATTTATTGGCATTTCTGTCGCTTTGTTTTTTGGAAAAGGTTTTGAAACTGCAGATGATTGGGCAGCGCTTTTTGCTGCTGGATTTATTCTTTATAACAGTTATTTGATTTTCCGTCCTGCGCTCGCAGAAATAATGGACGAGCACGTTTACGACGATTTAATTGATACCATTCGACAAGTTTCACATTCCGTCGAAGGAATAGAAGACACTGAAAAATGTTTTATTCGCAAGGCAGGAATGAAATATCATGTAGATTTGCACGCTGCAGTTGATGGTACAATTTCTGTCAAAGAAGGTCATGATTTAGCGCACAAATTGAAAGATACCTTGCGCCAAGAAATCCCTGAATTAGGTCATGTCTTGATTCATATTGAACCGAATAACTGAGTTTATTATTATCTAATTTATTTTTCTAAAATTAGTTTTGTCATGGTTTTTCATAAAAAACACACGCCAAAACTGAATTTCATTTAGAGCAACACGACGGATTTCATCCGTCGTTTCCAATATTATAAGTCCTCTGGAGTCTTTTAAGGAGTAAAACGGAGAAGTATTTTCTAATATTACCCGTATCTTGCACCCAAGTAATTAAAACAATCAAATGCCTTTTAAATCTTTAGGAATCTCTTCATCATTAATTGAGGCTTTAGTCCGTCAAAATTATACAGAACCAACTCCCATTCAAAAAGAGGCAATACCTGCTATCTTAAAGAAAAAGGATGTGCTTGGAATTGCAAAAACAGGCTCCGGAAAAACTGCAAGTTACGTTTTGCCAATATTAATGAATCTGGAGGGAAATAAGCTTTCAAGAAACAGACACATCAACGTTTTAGTTGTTGTTCCAACGAGAGAATTAGCAGTTCAAGTGCGGGAAGTTTTTCAATTGTTCAATTCTGCATTGACAACGCCTTTGAAAACAATGGCGGTTTATGGTGGCGTTGCAATCAATCCCCAAATGAAAGCGATGATGGGTGTCAACATATTAGTTGCAACTCCTGGACGTTTATTAGAATTAATTGATTCAAATGCCGTATCCCTATCTGCAATCGATACGTTGGTTTTAGACGAAGCAGATAAAATGCTGAATCTCGGATTCAAAGATGAAATGAATCGCATCTTTTCTTTGCTTCCAAAAAAACGTCAAAATCTACTTTTCTCTGCTACTTTAAGTGACGATGTTGATTCAATTAATCGCATTTTATTGAATGATCCTTTGGTGATTAAAATCGAAGAAGCGGAAAACAACATTGATTTGATTTCACAACTTGGTTACTTTGTTTCTGAAGAAAAAAAAGGACCACTTTTAAGGTATTTAATCAAAACCAACGATCTCAGGCAAGTATTGGTTTTTGCATCTTCAACATTCAATTGCGATAAAATAACGGATAAATTGCAGAAAAATGGAATCAATGCCATGGCAATTCACAGTAAGAAAAGTCAGCAAGCAAGAACAAAAGCTTTGGAGAATTTTAAAGAAGGAAAATTGCGGGTTTTGGTGGCTACAGATCTGATTTCACGTGGAATTGATATCACCTTCTTACCCTGCGTAATCAATTACGAACTTCCTCGTTCTCCAAAAGATTACATTCATAGAATTGGTAGAACTGGTCGAGCAGAAAATCCAGGAGAAGCGATTTCATTTGTGAGTCCAGAAGAAGTCCACCATTTTAAAATCATTCAGAAAAAAATGGGGAAATGGGTGACGATGATTGAGAGTGAGACGCTTTCTTTAATGTAGTGTTGTTTTTCTAAAAATTGGTATTTATTGAATCAAATTATTTTCTTTTACTTTTTGTCTAAAGCAACAAAAAGTAAACAAAAAATGCTTTTTTCATTTCATCAAAGGAACTTCCCAATCCTTCATTGCATTGCGAATTGTGACCGCCGATAAAGCTCATGATTATCACGATTATGCTTTCTAATCTTTCTTCTTTGTCGCTTTACGGACTAGTTCTGCTGATGAAATGATGACGATTCTAAGTCGCAAATGACTATTAATTTAAAAAAACTAATTTTAAGTACGCCATTTCTTATCTCAACGAAATAGTCTTATTTCTTTTGTTAGAATGAGTATTGATATTTTCCACAATAATCACAAAAAAAATCGAAGATTGATGATAGGTTCTCTACATTTTTTTATTGAAATTCAAATAATATGAAAATATTTCCCAAAGTTCTAAACTTTCATAAGCATTAGTATTTTACTTCTCGCAGTTGCGGCTCGCGGAGGAGTTTACGACGGAGTAATAGAGCATACGCACATAGAGAAAAGTAAAACCGCGATCCGAAGGAAATGCCTAATGAAAGTTTAAAAGCAGTTTTTGCATACTTTTTTCTGCATGAAAAAAAGTATGAGGAAAATTAAATCTTTGATGAAGAAATTGTTTTTGATTCGACAGCTCATTTGAAAAATTAACATTTGGCATAATCCTCTCTCAAGGGAGGAGATTTACAAAATCAACAGCCCAGCATCCCTGAGAACATACATTGATTTCCCATAAAAGAACGGTTCGAAATCTTCAGTATTTGATTTTTCATAATGCTCGCGCACCTCTTGAAACGACAAGACTTTCTTATTTGAAACAGCAATTAATTCAAAAATTGACATCAACCACTCTCCTTCACTTTTAGAAACAGCAACAACAACCACTTCCTTTTTCGTGTGAATTTTTACTTCAGCCATTTCAAATTCTCGTCCTTTTTTCGTCTTGGTGAAATAACGAATTGAAGGTGAATTTCCAATCCAAACAACTTTAGCGGAAGGTTTTATAAAAATGGCATCTTCCTCGTTTAAAGCTGTTTTAATGAAATTGTGCAGGATTTTTGTTCTCGGTATTTTAAAATCAAACCATTCCTGCAACTGTAAATCAAACCCAATTCCGTGCATGAAATTGTACAAGGATTTCTTTAAACCATAACTGAACAAATTGTGATCTATTCCTGTTTTATCTTTGAATTGAATATCGTTATTCGCGAAAGTTCCAATTTCTTCTGTTTCTTTAAGAACACCATATTTCAATGGATCTAATCCTACTGGACTGTGCACTGTCAATGCAAATTGATGCCAAAAACCTGATTGTAAAATTCCGATTTCAAATAATTGTCGCACCATTTCAAGAGAATCAACTGTTTCTTGAATCGTTTGGGTTGGATAACCATACATCAAATAGGCATGAACCATGATTCCAGCTTCTGTATAATTCCTTGTCACTTGTGCAACCTGTGCAACAGAAACTCCTTTATCTATTAATTCCAACAAACGATCAGATGCCACTTCTAATCCACCAGAAACAGCAATACAACCAGAAGCTTTGAGCAATAAACACAAATCTTTACTGAAACTTTTTTCAAAACGAATGTTTGTCCACCAACTCACTGTCAGTTTTCTTCTTAAAATCTCCAATGCCAAAGCACGCATCAAGGCAGGCGGAGCAGCTTCATCAACAAAATGAAACCCATTTTGACCTGTTTGAGCAATTAACTCCTCTATTCTATCACACAATAAACTTGCGGTGACAGGTTCATAAAGCTTGATGTAATCCAAAGAAATATCACAAAATGTACATTTCCCCCAATAACATCCATGCGCCATTGTCAGTTTATTCCATCGCCCATCACTCCACATACGGTGCATTGGATTCACAATTTCAATAACAGAAATGTAACTGTCCAATTTCAAATCACTGTAATCTGGCGTTCCAACTTCCGCTTGTTTGTAATCTGGATCTTTAGAATTGTTGATATAAGCCACTTTTCCATCCAATAAAGTAAAAGTTCTTTTTAAATCAGTGATCGATCTTTTTCCCTCTAGATGTTGAATCAAATTTTCAATCGGACGTTCACCGTCATCAAGCGTAATGAAATCAAAAAACTCAAATACACGGACATCACTTAATGACCTCAATTCTGTATTTGGAAATCCTCCTCCCATTGCGATTTTAACAGCTGGATAGTGTTTTTTAATAAACTGTGCCGCTCGAAAAGACGCATATAAATTACCAGGAAATGGGACAGAAAAAGCGACCAGTTGCGGTTGAACGATCTCCATCCTATTTGCTAAAATTTCCAGAAATATTTTATCAATGTAAGTCAATTCCTTTTGAAGTGACGCATAGATTTCATCAAAACTATTAGCAGACATTCCAAGTCGTTCTGCATAACGACTGAAGCCAAAATGTTCGTCAACGCATTCAACAATAATATCAGAAATATCCTCAATATAAAGTGTTGCTAAATGCTTTGCTTTATCTTGATTCCCCATGATTCCAAATGCCCAATCCAATTCTTCTAGTTGGTCAAATCGTGCTGCTTCAGGTAAAAAACTTTCTTGGCAAATTAGGTGAGCTAACGTTGGATTTTTACCTTGTAAGAACAAAATTACAGCGTCAATCGTGGAAATATATTCTTCTTTTAAAGCAAATATCCGTTCAGCATTTTCTGAAAGTTCTTTGGTATTTTTACTTATTTCTGAAAACAAGTTAATCAATCCTTCCTTGGAAAACACTTTCAAAATAACTTCAATTCCTAAATCTGCTTGAACAGATTGACTGTTTTTGGTATTCAAAAACCCTTTCAAATAAGCGGTTGCAGGGTAAGGCGTGTTCAGTTGTGTGAACGGAGGAGTTATTAATAAAAGTTGATTTTTCGAATTATTCATTGTACAAATAAGTGATACAAAATTACCTTTATTTCCAACTTAAAAGCACTACAGAACTAAGTCTTTGTTCTTTAGGTTAATTTCAAGCACGCAAGTTCAGAGAATTGCTTAAATTTGAACTTCCGATAATATCAGATGGGATTTATGAACAGTATTATTAAAAAGTTAAAGAATTTTCGCAAACAAAGCTATTTGAATTTGAAGTATCAAGGCAAATATGCATTTGTTGGTATTGGAAATCACAGCATTAATAATTTGTATCCTGTTTTAAATCACTTGAGAGTTCCGTTGAAATACATCGTTGTGAGCAGTTCAAAAAATGCTTCATTGATTGATAATAATTTCCCTGGAGTTATTGGTACAACAGATTATGAAAGTGTGTTAAATGATCCTGAAATAAAAGGAATTCTCATTTGCGCTGATCCAAAAAGTCATTTTGATTTGGTTTTAAAAGCACTGAAACACAACAAAAATGTGTTCATTGAAAAACCACCTTGTTCTACTTCTACTGAACTTAATGAACTAATTGAAGCTGAACAAAAAAGCAATGGTATCTGTTTAGTAGGAATGCAAAAAAGGTATGCGCCCATTGTGAAAGAATTGAAAAAGAATGCTGGTAATTCCGTCCTTTCTTATTCTTATTGCTACGTGACGGGGCCATACCCAGAAGGAGATAAAGTATTGGATTTATTCATTCACCCATTGGATTTGATTGGGCATCTTTTTGGAGAATATAAAATTGCTTCTCTTCAAAAGTCGAATGATGACACTTACTTTCTGCATTTGGAACACACTGGTTTTGTTGGAAGTATTGAATTATCGACGCATTATAATTGGAAAAATGCAGAAGAAAATCTGTCGTTAAATACCTCATCAGGTGTTTACAAAATGACAAATATGGATTCGCTCACATTTGAGAAAAAATCAAAAACACTGTTTTCTATTCCGATTGAAAAAATTAAGAAAACCACTGAAACGATTGAAATTTTATACAATAGAAACAGTTTTAATCCAGTAATGGAAAGCAACCAATTGGTGTCTTCTGGGTATTACGATGAAATTAAAACATTTATACAACTGTGTGAAACAGGAAAAGGGAACAACATTACACCATTATCTGCTATGCAATTGACTTACAAACTAATTGAAAATTTAAAAAAATAAACGATGTACGGAAAATTAGATTATTTAAGAAGAGGTCTTCGTTACGTGAATAACTCGGTTCGTCCGGGTCATAAAACTTTATCAACGCTGATGTTTTACGGAACAGATTTATGCGATTCAGGTTGTAAACATTGTTTAATCTGGGCAAAACGTCCAGTTAAGCACCTTCCGATTGCAAAAATCGTTGAAGTAATGCAAAGTAGATGTGTTTCAAAACATACAACTGTTGGATTAGAAGGAGGAGAATTTTTATTGCACCCACAAGCATTAGAAATCTTAGAATGGTTTACAAATAATCACCCGAACTTCGATTTGCTTTCCAATTGTTTGAAGCCAGATAGTTTAATTGACGCAGTTAAAAAATATCCACCAAAACGTTTGTTTATTTCACTTGACGGAAATAAGGAAACGTATTTATACATGCGTGGAAAGGATGGATACAACGATGTTTTAAAAGTAATTGAAAACTGTAAAGACCTTGTTCCAATTTCATTGATGTTTACATTATCACCCTACAATGGTTTTGATGACATGGAACACGTTATTGAAATTGCCAAGAAAAATAACATTGACGTTCGTATTGGAACTTACAACGACATTTCATTTTTTGACACCGTTGAAAAAGCGCATGAAACAGAAATTGGATCTATTGTAAACACAGACGTATTGACTTACGGAGCAATTCGAAAGGTGAAAGATGAAATTTTAGAGAAGAATGACAAATTGAATGAACTTGAAAAAGAGGAAATTGAAACTCCAAAGCATGATCACAATAAAATCATGGATTCAAACGATTTTAAGAATAGCATTCCGGCTAACATTGTTGATACCACAGAAAACTATGATTTCTTGCTGTTATACGATGAATGGCGCAAAAAGAAATTGAATTTAAAGTGTCGCAGTATTTTGGACAGTATCGTTATTCATCCTGACGGCAGTGTTCCAATTTGTCAAAACCTTGATTTAAAATTAGGGAACGTCAATACGAATACGCTAGATAACATTTTCAATTCGTTGGCATCTCAAGAAATTCAAAACAAGCACGTACATGGTTGTAACCAATGTTGGATCAATTTCCACAGAAAATATGATATCGTTATGATGCGTACTTTGGAAAAAGGATTGCCAAAATGGTTAATTGAAAAGATGTTTGGAGATTATCAATGGACTGACAATAAGAAGGTGACTTACAAGCAATTCATGGAGCAAAACGCGAAATTGAGTAAGTAGACTTGATGTATTTTTATTAGGTTTCTAAATAACAATTAGGTTTTCAATAAATTCATTAGTTTAAGAAAAATAAAAATGGAGGAAGATGTAAGATGGAAACAACGGTTTCAGAATTATTGTGATGCATTAGCTCATTTAAAAGAAGCTGTCCTTGATGTTCAAAACCCAAGTAACTTAGAAAAAGAGGGAACAATACAACGTTTTGAATTCACCCACGAACTAGCATGGAAGGTAATGAAAGATTTTTTACAAGACAAAGGAATACAGGGAATAATTGGATCAAAAGATGCAACAAAACAGGCTTTTCAAAATGAATTGATTATTGAAGGTCAAATTTGGATGGACATGATCGAAAGTCGAAACAAAACTGTTCACACATATTTAGAAGCTATTTTGGAAAAAGAGTACAATTTGATAATCAATAGTTACTATCCTTTGTTTGAATTATTTCATCAAAAAATGAAAGGCTTCCTATGAATTTTGGTTTGAAGGGAGACACAATAAACAATATCAATTCGGTATTTACTAAATTTCCCGAAATTGAGGAGGTAATTCTCTACGGTTCTCGAGCAAAAGGAAATTATAGAGAAGGCAGTGATATCGATATTACACTAAAAGGAGAGCTGCTAACAGATGATATTCGCTCAAAAGTATCATTGGATATCGACAATTTAAATACACCTTATTTATTCGATATTTCAGTTTTTCATTTGTTGGAATCCGACAGTTTGATTGAACACATTAACCGTGTCGGTAAACAATTTTACGTAAAAGAAGCGTTGAAATAAATTACTTAAAATATTTTCATAATTGTTATTTCATTTCTAACGCCAAATACTGCGCCGTGTAAGACGTTTTCGCAGCTTTCTTTACAATTTCTTCTGGTGTTCCTTCGCATACTAAGTACCCGCCACCTTTTCCGCCTTCGGGACCAATATCGATAATATGGTCTGCAACTTTTACGATATCAAGATTATGTTCAATCACCAAAACCGTATTACCTTCATCCGCTAAGCGTTGTAAAACTTCCAACAACATTCGGATATCTTCAAAATGCAATCCTGTTGAAGGTTCATCCAAAATATAAAATGTACTACCCGTGCTTTTCTTCGCTAATTCAGATGACAACTTGATACGTTGTGCCTCTCCTCCTGAAAGTGTGGTTGACGGTTGACCTAATTTCACATAACCCAATCCAACAGAAAGCATGGTTGCTAAAGGTCTGTGGATTTTTGGTATTTGATCAAAAAACACGGTTGCGTCTTCGATTGTCATGTCCAACACATCAGAAATTGATTTCCCTTTGAACCGAACTTCCAATGTTTCACGGTTATAACGTTTCCCGTTGCAATTTTCACATTCCACATAAACATCGGGAAGGAAACTCATTTCAATCACTTTCAATCCACCACCTTTGCATGTTTCACATCTTCCACCAGAAACATTGAATGAAAATCGACCTGCTTTATATCCTCTAATTTGAGCTTCAGGCAAACCTGCAAACAACGACCTAATTTCGTCAAATACTTTGGTATATGTCGCAGGATTTGAACGTGGTGTTCTACCAATCGGACTCTGATCAATTTCAATTACTTTATCTAATAGTTCTAAACCTTCAATGCTTTTGTATGGCAATGGCTTTTTAACTCCATTATAAATATGAGCTAACAAAATTGGATAAAGTGTTTGATTCACCAAAGATGATTTTCCACTTCCAGAAACACCTGTAACACAACAAAATGTTCCCAAAGGAATTTTCAACGTAACATTTTTCAAATTGTGTCCTGTTGCACCTTTTAAAACAAGGTGTTTGCCATTTCCTTTTCTGCGCTTTTTTGGAATTTCAATTTTCAGTTCACCTGTTAAATACTTTGTTGTTAAAGAATCAACAGTATTCAATTCGGAGATTGGTGCGGCATTGATAATTTGTCCACCATGAATTCCAGCACCAGGACCAATATCAACAACAAAATCTGCTGCTTCTATCATTTCCTTATCGTGTTCAACAACAATAACAGAATTTCCAGCATCTCTCAAACGTTTCAATGATTTAATCAAACGTGTATTATCTCGTTGATGCAATCCGATGGAAGGTTCATCTAAAACGTACAACACGTTCATTAATTCAGAACCGATTTGCGTTGCCAATCGAATTCGTTGTGCTTCACCTCCCGATAGTGTTTTAGCTGAACGATGTAATGTCAAATATTCCAAACCAACTTCCAATACAAAATTCAAACGTGTTTTGATTTCTTTTAAAATCTCCTTTCCAATAAATAATTGATCCGAAGTCATTTTTGCCTCTAATTGCCGGAACCAATTTGATAATTCAATCAAATCCATTTGAGCCAAATCACCAATGTGCTTGTCATCAAATTTGAAGAAATGCGCCTCTTTTTTTAAACGTGTTCCTTCGCAAGTTGAACAAATAACTTTATTCATAAAACTTTGCGCCCAGCGTTGAATTGGCGCTGAACTTTCTTCTGAATGCCGAGAAACAAAATTGATAATTCCTTCGAAAAGGATATTGCTATTCTTTTTTGAGCGTTCAATGTCTTCATTTCCATAAAGCAAAACGTTCATGATATCTTCAGGAATTTCTTCCAAAGGAGTAGTGATTGAAAAATCTTCCTGCGTTAAATAGCTCTCCAACTTATCAAAAATCCACGTTTTCTTGTATTCTCCAAGTGGAGCAAAACCACCTTTTTTAATGGATAATTTTGGATTTGGAATAATCTTCGTGATATCAGCTTCAGACACTTCACCTAAACCACTGCATGTTTGACAAGCGCCATAAGGAGAATTGAATGAAAACAAACTTGGTTCTGGTTCAGGATAAGAAATTCCAGATGTTGGGCACATTAACGAACGGCTAAAATGACGTACTTTTTCCGTTTCAAAATCCAATACCATCATGGCTTTATTACCATGTTTCATAGAAGTAATCACAGAATCATAAATTCGTTTGCGGTCTGTTTCTGCAATTTGTAATCGATCAATTACTAAATCAATATCATGAATTTTGTAGCGATCCAAGCGCATTCCTTTTTCAATGTCTTTTATTTCTCCGTCAATTCGAACTTTTGTAAAACCCATTTTTTGGATTTGCTCAAACAATTCGCGGTAATGGCCTTTACGACCTTTCACTTTTGGTGCTAGGAAAATTACTTTCTTCCCTTCATATTGCTGAATTATCAAATCTACTATTTGATCATCCGAATACTTCACCATTTCCTCTCCTGTTTCATACGAATAAGCAATACTTGCTCTAGCATATAGCAAACGAAGGAAATCATATATTTCAGTTATTGTTCCAACCGTAGAACGAGGAGAACGAGAAACTGTTTTTTGTTCAATCGAAATAACAGGGCTTAAACCATTTATTTTGTCAACATCAGGACGCTCAAGTCCTCCAAGAAACTGACGCGCATATGCAGAAAATGTTTCGATATAACGTCTTTGTCCTTCAGCAAAAATAGTATCAAATGCCAAGGACGATTTGCCACTTCCACTTAAACCAGTAAACACAACCAATTGATTGCGTGGAATTTTAAGATCAATATTTTTTAAATTATGTTCTCTAGCTCCAAATACTTCAATATATCCCTCTTCTGGTTCTTTCAATTTATTTGTATGATTTGTAAGGTTTAAGTTTGCAGTTCTTTGCCGGAAGTTTCACCGTGTAAGGATGATTTTTATTTGTCAATTTATTCGTCAATATCCACGGATTCAATTTTATCAAAATCTTATAATTAATTCCTTGTGCCTTTGACCATTCTGCCAAGTTTGCAATTGAACTTTTTACTAAAACATTTTTTGTGCAAAATGGTTCATACATCTCTATTTCTTTCGAGTTATAACCATATTTTTCAGGATTCTCAAAAATCAATTTTACCGCTAAAATCCTATAAACATATCTACCAGTTTCAGAATTCATATGCGTATCGAAATAATTGTCTGTGCCTTGCCAACGCATATCACTTCGTACTCCTCCAATTCCCCGATTATAAGATGCGGCTGCCAATACCCAGTTTTTCAAGGTATCGTGCGCATACTTTAAATATTCACAAGCAGCAATTGTGCTTTTCTCAATATTCAGTCTTTCATCTACTTCATCATTCATGATCAAATCATGTTCTTTTGCTGTACCTGGCATGAATTGCCAAAAACCTTGAGCCCCAGCCGGACTGACGGCCTGAATTAAATTGCTTTCAATCACTGCTAAATATTTGAAATCCTCAGGAATACCATTTGCTTTTAAGATGCGTTCAAGTTCAGGGAAATAACGATTTGCTCGTTTCAAAGCTTGAATTGTTGAACTTTGAAAATAGGTGTTCACCAACAATTCTTTGTCTAAGCGTTCCCGTATATCATCATCTTCAAAATTTAAGGTTTGTCCACAAAAAACAAGCGTTTTAGGAAGATTAGGTAGAATATGATGCCCCGAAACATTTTTAATAACTGTTTGAGAAGTTTCCTTTTTCACAGTCTGATTACAAGCTGTAAAAAGGAGAATAATTAGAATTGAGAGAGTTAATTTCATTTGATTAAAATAGCAAACGAAATTAACGAAATTGCAAGACTTAATCTTGTTTCTTTTGAGGAAATTTAATTGTATTTCGGTATAGATAACTGAAAACGAATATAAAATAAAGTGCGAAGAAAGAAATTGGAAGTATTATTCCCAAATGAATAAGGTTAATCATTATAACTGACAAAATAAAAGAGAATAATCCTATCACAAAAAAGACAATCCATACTTGTTTGTCATTAAATCCGGCATATACTAAATGGTGTGTTGTATGATCTTTACCACCAACCATTGGTGACGTTCCTTTTTTTAAACGGTTTATAACTACAGTTAATGTATCTGCAGCAGCAGGAGTAAATGCAATTAATGTTATAATTACACTTGCCCAGCTACTAGTTTCTGTTAAAGAACTTACGTTCCATAAAAATTTTACTCCAAAAAAAGCAACAAAAAAACCAATGAATTGACTACCTGCATCACCCATAAATATTTTTGCTGGATGAAGATTGAAATACAAAAAACCGATAATTGAACCAATAATTGCTATCAATGAAATCGTCCAAACATTTACATTGAATCCAGAAATTATCCATCCACCAACTAAGCATGATAAAAGGATAAACAACACCGCAGTTGCTGTTATACCATCCATATTATCGAGCATGTTTAAAGAATTCATTACAATTATTACCCAAAGGACGGTAACAACACCATCAATCCAATGATTATGAAATAACTCAATTTCAGTTCTAGTTGCTATAAGAATAATCCCACAACTGATTTGAATAAATAGCTTTCCTAGAGGCTGAGTATTATAGGCATCATCGGCCAAACCCATTAAAAAAGCAATACATCCACCTACAAATAATCCTATATATTCTATTTTGTGGAAAATATTAATTTCATAATAAACAATGGAATATCCTATAGCAGAAAAAACAAAAACTATAAAAAAAGAAATACCACCTAAAGATGGCTTTGATTCATTGCTCCAGCGAATTGTAACATCATTTTTATTCCTTATCCCCAATGAACGAGAAAAACGCAATAATAGGCCATTACACAAAAATGAAATTAAAAACCCACCAATTCCAAACCCAACAATTTCTAAAATACTTAATACTAGCATTTATATTATTTAAATGGAGAATCAAATGTATTAAAATATTTTCCGATTTTATCTTTATCTGAAACAATTGGATTAATTATTTTCCAATCGATCGCTAAATCGGGATCATTCCACATGATAGTTTCCTCATGTTGAGGTGAATAATAATTGCTGCATTTATAGGAGAAAATTGTATCATCCTCCAAGGAGCAAAAGCCATGCGCAAAACCAGCGGGAATCCAAAATTGGAGCTTATTATTTTCAGAAAGCTCAACTAACTGATATTGACCATAAGTTTTAGATTCTTTTCGCAAATCAACTGCAACATCCATAACACTCCCTCTCAAAACAGTAACTAATTTTCCTTGTGCAAATGGAGGTTTCTGAAAATGTAAACCGCGTAGCACGTTTTTTTTTGAAACAGAAATGTTATCTTGAACAAATTGAATTTCTGCGCCTAAAATTTCTTTGTATTTCGTTTCATTAAATGACTCATAAAAAAAACCACGGTCATCTTCAAATATTCTTGGTTGAATCAATAAAAGATCTTTTATTTCGAATGTCTGCATTGTTATTTTTTACGCTTTAATTTTTGTTTCAACCAATCTTTTATTTGTGCACGTTTAGGGGGTTTATCACCTTCATAATAACCGTAACCATATCCGTAACCATATCCATAACCATATCCGGATTTTTTTGTAGGTGAAATTCCGTTCAAAACAACATTCAATTTTTCCAATTGCTTCATTTCAAAAAGCTCTTTCACTCGAAAAGCAAAATTACGTTTGGAATAATGCGATTTAAACACATAAATGGGAATATCAGCATCAGTTAAGTTTTTAATTCCATCCGAGACTAAACCAATAGGTGGATTATCAATAATAATAACATCATACGCCTTTTTTAATTCCTCTACAATTTCTTTGAATCTATTACTCAATAAAAGTTCGGATGGATTCGGAGGTATTGGTCCAGCAGTAATAAAATCGAGATTTTCCGTAGAAGAATGCTGAATACACTGTTCCATCGTGAATTCATTAATTATCAAACCACTCATACCATAAATATTATTGGCATTCAATCCGACATGGATTTTTGGTTTACGCAAATCAAGATCAAGTAAAATTGTTTTTTTTCCTGACATTGCAATAATTGCAGCTAAGTTCAAAGCAACAAATGTTTTTCCTTCACCAGAAACTGAAGATGAAATTGCAATAGTCTTATAATTTGGATTAATGTAACTAAGGTTGGTTCGAATTTTTCTCATTGATTCTGCCAACATCGATTTAGGAGAATCAGTTACAACAAGTTGAGAATACTCCATCATTGTTTTTACTCGAGGAACACCTCCTAAAATAGTTGCTTGGCTCGGAAGTAATTTCTTGAGGTCATCAATTAAATTAATCTCGTTGAAAGTTAGGTACTTAAACAACATAACAGCCATTCCTAATATTATTCCAAACATTATAAATGTTGTGTAAATCAACTTTTTGTTCGGCGAAACGGGAGTAGAATTTATAATTGGTCTTGATAATATTCGATTATTAGATGAATAACCAGCATCAGAAATCGAATACAAGAATTTTTTTTCTGTTAATAAGGTAAAATATTTTTCATTTAAATCCTGAATATTTTTTAAACGACTAAATTCCATTTTCTTTTCAGGTAATTCAAAATATTCGCCCTCAAATCCTTGAATTTTAGTGTTTAATTCCTTACTATTATTATATAATCTATCTAAAATAACTGATATACTTTTTCGAATAGAATTTAATTTAGCTTGAATTTTTGAATTTAGTCCTTTTACCTCGCTATTCTCTTCAGTGACTCTATATAAAAGATCTTCCTTTTTTTCTAATAAATCATGTAACCCCGTTATTTGAGCAGATAAAGATTGTTCATAGCTTTTACCTAACATTTCAGGCAATAAACGATAAACATCTAACCTATTAGGTTCAGCTTTGAGTTTATTATTTACAGAACTTAATGATCTTATTTCCTCTTGTATTTCAAATAATTGATCTTGAGATTTTGAAATATTTTCAGAGATTGTGGAACCAATTTCCTCTGGGTCTGGAATATTGGACTTTCGCTGGTAATACATTAAACTGTCTTTAGAATTTTTCAATTCATTTGACAAAGAATCTAATTGCTGTTCAATAAAATAGAGAATATTTTCTGAACCTTTTCTTTTAACGTCTTCATCAAAAGTTATAAATGCTTCTGAAACAGCCAATGAAATATCATAACACAATTGCGGATTATTACCTCTAAAAGTAATTTGTATAGTTTTAGCAATTGGATCTATTGGATTAACTTGCAATGAAGACAAATACCTTGCTGCGAAAGACTCAATGCTATTAAAAATAAAATATAATTCATTTTTCTCAGAATCTTTTTGAAATTCGCTTTGATTTGTTGCTTTAACAACTAAATCAAAGTGTTGATTTCTTATGTGATCATTTAACTTCCCAGTAATAACATTACTTTTTCCTTGAAATTGATACGTCAAACTGACTTTAGTTCCATCAAAATAGACAAAAATAGGCACATTAATTAAGGAAGAGTCACTTAATATATAAGGCTGAATATTAAAGCTACTTGAGTTATAGCGCTCTTCCGTTAATACATTTCCTTTAGAAAATAAACTTACATTATAATTAATCCGTTTAATCGCTTTTTCAAACAAAAATTGTGACCGCATCAATTCTATTTCAGATGAAATATCATTTTGTCTGGTATTAATATTTTCAACGTTGATTAATTCTTTTGCATTATCATTGTTGTCCAACTGAATGATCATTGATGATTCATAAATTGGGATTGTGTATCGCAAAGAAAAGTATGCTGCGGTTGAAAAAACAAAAACGAATAAAATTGGCCACCACCAATATCTTTTGACAACCGTCTTTAGAATATCTGAATCATATTCTTTATTTATTATAACGCTTCCTTTATTCAAAATTAAAGTTTTGAAAAGATTGAGAATACTAAAATTACACTAGATAAAATGGTCAATACTGGAGCAATTTCCTTCACCACTTCTCTCGCTAATTCTGGATTTGGTTCTATGTATATATAATCATTTGCTTGAACGACCATATCAACATACTTCAAACCATCCAACGTTGAAAGATCAATGTTATAAATTTTCCTAATACCGTTTTCCTTTCGCATTAATTTGATTGTATTTGCCTTACCTCTTTCCGTAATTCCTCCGGCTGCGGCAATCGCTTCCATCAAAGTAGTATTAGCATTGGACAGTAATATTACCATCGCATCACTGCCATTTCCCGGAAAAACAACAACCCGTTGATTAGTTATTTTAACTTGCACAAATGGCTCTTGATATTCTTTTGAGAAAAGTTTTTGAAGGGTGTCTTCAAATTGTGGAATGGTTAACCCAGAAACAGGCACTTCGCCTAAAATAGGTAATTCAACCTTTCCGGTTTTTCTAACTATATATTCTGAACTATTTGTTCCACCTATTCCAGTTCCAATGCCACTTAATGCTTCAATAATCTTCGTTCCATTATTGGTAGATAAAGAAAAAGTCAATTTATCATCAACTGAAATCTGATAATCTGCCATTGGAGTCATTGGAATTGAATCAGAATGTGCATGCTCACCTTTAGGAGCTTTAAACATAATGTTATTATTTATGCCACATTGCTGAAAAAGTAATCCAACAATGATAAAGGTCAATAATCGTATTGCTTTAGTATCTATCATTTATTTTTTTTCATTTAACAACTTTTTATAATACGTTTCCACATTTTTTACAAGCGTTGTGTAATGGAATTTATGTTCTACGAAAGACCATCCATTTTGTGACATTTTTTTGCGTTTATTTTCATCTTCAATTAAAACAAGCAGTTTTTCTGTATATTTTTTAATAGAATTCTTAGGTACAATAAAGCCCGTTTCCCCATCTAAAATAATATCTTTAACACCACCAACATCTGTTGTAATAACCGGTATGCATGCTGCTTGAGCTTCAATTAAGCTAACCGGTGTGCCCTCATTATTTGATGTCAAACACATAATATCCATTCCTGCATTAAAAACACCTATTTCTTTAATCCAAGAAGTCATTTCTACTCGAATATTAGAACCTAAATTCATTTGTGAAATTCTGTTTTCAATCGCTTCTCTTTCTGATCCATCACCAACAATAAATACCGCAACTTTTTTTGTTGTTTTAATTGAAATCTCTTGAATCACATCCAGAAAAAATTGGTGATTTTTAATCGGGGCTAATCTACCAACAATCGCAATAGCAATTTCTTCTTTTGCAATTGAAAAATTCTTTCTTGTCAATTCTCTGTTAACTTCTATATTATCGTTAAACTTTTTGAGATCAAAACCCAAAGGAATGACAGTAATTTTATCATCTTTACATATTTTATGATCTTTTGACAGTTCCTTTTTTTGTAAATCTGAAATTGCTATGATACCCGTCGACTTTTTAGCCAAACGACGTTCAATCAATTTAAATAAGGTTGTTTTTACTTTTCCAAAATAGGAATGAAAAACATGTCCATGAAATGTATGAACGATAATTGGCACTTTGCAATTTAAAGCAGCTTTTCTTCCTAGGGCTCCAGCTTTCGAGGCATGCGTATGGACAATATCTGGTTGATATTCCTTAATAATTTCTTTTATCCGCAAATAAGCTTTTCTATCATTTTGAAAACTTGGTTGACGCTTCATTTCATCGATCAACAAGGGTACAACTCCGTATTCTTGTAAAACATGAAGAGAATCAGATTCTCCTTCTTCTGGCAAACCACCAACCAATAAAGTCTCAAAATCATCTGAAATAAATCTTGTTAAAAAAGTAGCATTATATGTTGGTCCGCCAATATTAAAGCGATTAATGATTCGTAATATTTTAATCTTTTTCTTCGACTCCATTTTGTTTTTTCAGAAATGGCTTTGTTTTTGAATTCAACTAACTAAAAATTCATTAAAAAATTGTTTCATTCATTGGAATGTTGAAAATTTTTATCAAGCCATGAAAAACAAACAACCATAATGATGAATTTTACTTAAAATTCTAGGCGATGAAGATACTAAGATTACTTTTACTATTCAACTGTTTGTTCAGTTTAAACGCAATCAACGCTCAAAACGCTGTTCAAAACGCTATTAATTTATTTGCAACTTCGCCAGAATTCATAAATGCAGGTATTTCATTTCAAGCCATTGACCTTGCTACTGGGGTCCAAATCGCAGCACACAACCCAAATTTATCGTTGGCATCCGCCTCAACTGCCAAACTTTTTTCTACTGCCTCTGCAATTGAGATATTAGGCGCAAATTATCGGCCAGAAACTCGTTTATACATAGATGGTGTAATTGAAAAAGACGGTACATTAAATGGAAATATTTGGATTAGAGGTGGCGGTGATATGACGCTAGGAAGTAAGTATTTCCATTCTGAAGGCCATCAAAGAGATTTCCTTCTTACATGGGCAGACACGATAAAAAAATTAGGAATAAAAGCCGTTACAGGAAGTATTTATGGAGACGGATCTGAATTCGGTTATTTGGGTGTACCCGATGGATGGAATTGGTCAGACATGGGGAATTACTATGGAGCTGGACCTTCAGGGATTTGTCTCTTCGACAATATGTTGAAATTCGTTTTTAAAACGGGAAGTTATTCTGGCGCAAAAACGGAATTGTTAGCGACATTCCCAACAGTGCAAAACTTAGTGTTTCACAATTATATCACTTCTGATAATGTTTCAGGTGACCACTCCTATATTTTTGGAGGACCATATTGTTTAGATAGATTTTCTAATGGATCATTGCCTCTAAACCAAGTATCATTTGAAGTGAAAGGCAGTTTACCAGATCCTGAATTTCAATTAGCTTATGAGTTAACACAACAATTGAAATCAATAGGAATTAGTGTGAATGAAGGGGGTAAATCGGTACGACAAGAAAATCTAATTCTTAAAAACAGATATCAAACCAATTACAAATTAATTTACAGTAATAAAGGACAAAAAATATCGGAAATTGCGACATTGACAAATATGAAAAGTATTAATTTATTTGCCGAAGAACTTGTTTGTTTAGTTGGATACAAATTGACGGGGAATGGAAGTACGGAGGAAGGCTTGAAACAAATAGAAAAATATTGGTCTGAAAAATTTAGTTTAAACGGTTTAAACTTGACTGATGGAAGTGGACTTTCGCGATCAAACGCAATTTCAGCAGCTCATTTTTGCAGTCTTTTAAAAGCAATGTCCCTTTCTAAAAATCATTCAGTCTATTTTTCGACACTTCCGATTGCTGGGAAATCTGGAACAATCAGTGGATTATGTAAAGATCAACAGGGAGAAGGCAAAGTGGTTGCAAAGAGCGGGACAATGTCACGAATAAAATCTTATGCCGGATATATAAATTCTAATTCTGGAAAAAAAATAGCATTTGCGATTACAGTAAGTAATTTTAACAACTCTAGTAATGACGTGGTAGATAAAATGGAAAAAGTTTTAAATGCATTAGCCGTTTATTAATAACTTCCAACCTTAAAGATTAAGCTCCACTTCTATAATTTCTTGCCAAAAATCGTGTATGTTTCCACCATCGCATTTGATCATTTGAGGAACAATACTCGCAGATGAAAATCCAGGAGTAGTATTTACTTCTATGACATTTGGAATACCATTCACAAGCATAAAATCAATTCTTGCTATGGATTTTAATTGCAGCAATTCATATATAAATTTAGCTTGTTTTTGAACTTCTGCCCTAACCTTACCATCAACTCGAGCTGGCGTAATTTCTTGAGATTTTCCTAAATATTTCGCTTCGTAATCAAAGTATTCATTTTCAGAAGCTATTTCTGTTAGCGGTAGAGCATAAACCCCATTCTTTCGGCGGTAAACTCCACATGTAACTTCAGTGCCATCCAAAAATGATTCAACAACAACTGTGCGACCTTCTTTAAATGCTTTTTCTAAAGCCGGCAACATTTCGGTTACCACTTTTACTTTAGAGATGCCATAACTAGAACCTGAATCTGATGGTTTTACAAAAACGGGTAATCCCAATTCTTCAATAATTTTTTCAGGTGAAACTTGATTAATTTGCATTAAAAACAATGATTTTGCTACTTTAATCCCAAATCCTTTCAAAAATTGATTGCAATACCATTTATCAAAAGACAAAGCCGAAGCTAAAGGTCCTGAATTTAAACAAGGAATGTTTTTCATTTCAAGTAAGGCTTGAATTTTACCATTTTCTCCTGGATCCCCATGAATATATACGATGCCGATATCAATTTTCATCAACTTCCCATCATTGAAAGTCATTGTATTTAAATCAAAAGGGAAAGAATCTTCCCCGATTAAAGCGAACCAGTTATCCTTTTCCACAACAATTTTAACTGTTGAGAATTTTTTTGGGAAATTATCTTGAATTGTTTGAGCACTTTTTAAAGAAATCTCCCATTCTGATGAAAATCCACCACAAAAAATACCTACCGTCTTCATGCAATTTGTTTTGACGAAATTAAATGTAAATCATCTTGTTTATCCTAAGACCTATAAAAAGTTATTAGCAAATGAATTGTTGATTTCAAACTTTATTGAATTTCTTAAAAAAAAAATGTTAATTATTAGATAAAATTTTTCTGTTATTCGAGAGATTTAAACTCATAATATAATGATAGCAAGCTTGAATTGTTGAAAAGCTACAAGGTTAAAACAGTTATAAAACAGTTCTGTTTTATATCTTTGTAATCTTAAAAACGAAACCACATAATTACAAACTATGTTGCGCTATATAATTATTACTTCGATTGTTCTTTTTGCTATGAATGCGAATGGGCAAACCACCCTTTATTCTGCAGATTTTGAACCACCATTTGTTGATTGGTCAATTTCTGGTGATCTTGCGCCAAATCAATGGAAAAAAAGTTCGTGCCCTGGAAACGGCCCTAGTGGCGCAGGAGTTACAGCTTTTCATATTTCAGAAGGTGGTGTTGGTTTAGGTTGTGGTGTTGGAAATCAAGACCAATATTCTTATACTAACTCAGCATCTGGAGTGAAACAAGCAATTGCATATACTACAATTGTAGGAAATTGTGCTTCGAATTTGCAAGCAACTTTCGATTACAGAATTCAAGGTGTTTTATCTCAAGATTTTGCAGAGTTAATCTACAGTACAAATGGTGGTTCTACATGGATTCCAATTGGTGCGAATTTTACAATTTCTTCTGCATGGACTACAACAACCATTTCATTGCCAGTGGGTTTAAATTTTTCAACTTTTTTATTAGGTGTCAGATTCACCTATGACAACAATGTAATCAATGGTTTTCCATTAGCAATTGACAACTTCAAAGTAACTGGAACAGATACTGTTAATCCAACTATAATCTGTCCGACAAGTATTACTCAACCTGTTAATGCAGCATGTGTAGCTTATGCCGATGATTATACGAAAGGAATGATTTTAATTTCTGATAACTGTACAGATTCTGCAAATATTTTAGTAACACAAGTACCACTTGAATTTTCTTTAATTCCTATAACTCCTGGTAATTCTATGACTGTTACTCTTTCAGCGATGGACGAAGCAGGCAATACTTCACAATGTTCTTTTTCTTTAAATATAGTTGATTTAAACCCTCCAGTTTTTACGCAATGTCCGGGTGCAACGAATATTTATGTTAATAGTAATTGTGATGGTTTAATAGCAAATTATATGACTGCAGCGTCTGCAACAGATAATTGTTCCGGACCTTTGATTTACACTCAAAACCCACCTGTTGGTCAGGTTATTAATGGTCAAGCAGTTGTTACACCAGTAACAATAACGGCAACAGATGCATCAGGAAATTTCGCAACTTGTTTATTTAGCACTACTACTGTTGATACTATATTGCCAACAATAATTTGTCCAGCCAATCAATTGATTTATGCTAATAATAGCTGTCAAGCGAATATATTGGACTATACAGGATTAGCTGTCGTGAATGATAATTGTGTTTCAAATGCATTACTTTCAGTAAACCAATCTCCTCTTTCAGGAACCCTTATTTCTGCAAATCAAGTAATAACACTTACAGTTTCTGGCGGTATACCTAGCACGCTAAGATCATGCGTTTTTACTGTTAACTTAATTGACACAATCAAACCCAATGTCATTTGTCCAGTGCCATCAATTAGGTATTTAAATGCCTCATGTCAAACTTCTATTCCTGATTTCACTTCAACTTTAAGTTGGTCAGACAATTGTACCTCTTCTGCTGCATTAATGACATTTACACAAACACCAGTCGGGGGTACCTATACTTCAACTAACCAAACGGTAGTTTTAACCGCTACTGATCAAGCAGGGAATTCAAAATCGTGCAGTTTTATTCAAACGGTGATTGATACGATACGTCCACAACTTGTTTGTCCATCGAATCAGACAATCAATTTGAATGCAAGTTGTTTTGCGACTTTACCGAATTTTATACCTTTAACTTCTCATATTGAAAATTGTTTCTTCACAACAGATATAACATATATTCAATCCCCTATTGCAACAACAACATTTAATAGTGCAGTTACAATTACAATGACTGGAACTGACGAGTCGGGGAATTCAGGAACTTGTTCATTTACAGTAACACCAATTGATGCTACAAATCCAACTATATTATGCCCAGTGAACACCTCTATGAATACAAATTCGGCATGTGATTATTTATTACCAAATGTTTCATCTTTAGCGACAGCTTCTGACAATTGCACGTCAATTGCAGCTTTAACATATTCACAATCACCACCCATTGGGTCCCAATTGCCAATTGGCCCTCAAACAATTTCACTTACAGTTTATGATTTGTCAGGTAATAGTGCAAGTTGTAATTATCAGTTAACAGTTGTAGATCAAACAATCCCAACTGTAATTTGCCCGTCAGCTCAAAATGTTAGTGTTGATATTAATTGTTCTGGAAATATTTCCAATTATACCTCACTTGTAACGGTAAGTGATAATTGTTCTTCCTTGGCGCAGTTAACAATAAACCAATCACCTGCACCGAGTAGCACAATTAATGGAAATACCCAAATCATGATGACTATTACAGATGCAGCAAATAATATTGCAACTTGTACATTTTTTGCTGTTGTAATTGATAATACTGATCCTGTCTTAACGTGTCCTTCAACTGTTGACATAGCTATTAATTCAAGTTGTCAATATACCATACCTGACGTAAGTGGTTTAATTACAGGAACTGACAATTGCAGTAGTTTGGCAAATATGTCAATTACACAAAATCCAATTGTAGGTAGTTTATCAACTGGATTGACAGCAGTTTTAATCACTTTAGCAGATCAAAATGGAAATAGTTCAACGTGCATAACGATGATGACCCCTTTTGATACCGAAGTACCTTTAATAACATGTCCTTCACCTGCACCAATTAACAATGGTGCGAACTGCGATTATACATTAATTAATTTTGGTTCATCTGCATTGGTTCTTGATAATTGCCCTGGGTATTCAATTACACAAACTCCAGCACCTGGAACCATTATTCAGTCAGGAACACAGCCAATTCAATTAGAGGTAATGGATGCTGGAGGAAATCTTGCTCAATGCACTTTTAATATAACGGTTATAGAAGGAATAATACCTACAATTAACTGTCCCACAAATATAAGCACGTGTGATCCAGTTGTCACATATCTTGACCCAACTTTTGGTGATAACTGTTTTGCATTTTTAACTCAGACAGATGGGACAGGTTATAATTCTGGTGATGTTTTTCCAGTTGGAATAACCACTTTAAGTTATATTGTTGAAGATTCTTCTGCTAATTCACAAACGTGTTCATTTCAAGTAGAAGTTTTAGATTTCCCATCTACAGCAACAATATTGGCAGATTCGATTTCCTTGTGTGACATTACAAGTGCAGTAGTTGAGGCAATTCCAACAACAAGTGGAACAGGAGAATGGACTGTTTTAAGTGGACAAGGAATATTTAACAATCAGTTTGCAAATTTGACAGGGGTAAATAATTTAGGTTACGGAACAAATGTTTTTGTTTGGACAATATCTTCTTTGTCGTGCGGAAGTACAAGTGATACCATCTCTGTAATTGTTTCACATACACCATTAACAGCAAGTACTTTGGATACAGTTTATTCCTGTAATTCATTTTCAGTTGATTTGTCAGCTAATGTCCCTTTATATGGAATCGGTACTTGGATTACTGATTTAGGAGCTACTATAAGTGATATTAATTCCGCTACTACAACAGCAAGTAATTTAGGCGCAGGTTGGAATCAATTCATTTGGTTAATCGCCAATGGGGCATGTCCTACAACGTCGGATACAATGCATGTTTATTCATCTCCACAAGCGACAATTAATGAACAAGACACAACAATTTGTCTAGAGAATCTAGTATTTAGTCTTAATGGTACAATTCCAGAAATAGATCAAACAGCGACTTGGGCGTTTATTTCAGGTTCAGGCCAATTATCTAGCATAAATTCACCCACTACAACTGTTGAAAATCTTGGTATAGGAACCAATATTTTAGTATATAAATTGGAACATCCATTATGTAATAGCACAGCTGATACGATTACAATTATCACATCGCTTTGTGATGGGTTTAACCCTATTTTCCCAACTGTAATTACGCCTAATTTAGATGGTAAAAACGATCTTTTTGTTATTAACTATTTAGAAAAAGTTTATCCAACATGTAGGGTAATTATTTTTAATAGATGGGGTTCAATTATTTTTGAATCGATTGGTTATGAAGATCCTTGGGATGGGACATTTAATGGAGAAGTCTTACCAATGGGAACATATTTTTATAAAATTGAGTTGAACGATGAGGCTTCAACAGTTTATAATGGCCCAATCAGTATAATACATTAATATATAACAGGATGAGATATAGTATGAAATTTACAAGCCTGATTATCATAAATTGTTTGATAGTTTTTATTTCTAGAGGTCAGCAAGAATATCAATTTGCTAACACTGTGAACAATCCCTATTTATTAAACCCAGCAGCTGGCGGATTGACTGATGTAATACATTTTGAAGCATCAACACGCATGCAATGGATTGGATATGATGGAGGACCTAAAACAGTAATAATTTCTGGAAATAGTCAAATTGGAATTAAAAAAAATGGCGGAAATGCATTGACTGAATTCAATGTAAAAAATGATAAATTTTTCAAAAACCCTGAAATAACCTCAGCAAAACGCAAGCATATAATTGGTGGAAAAATTTGGAATGATGCAATTGGTCCATTCTCAAAAACTTCTATTCAAGGCAGCTACGCCTATCATTTGCCATTGACTAAAAAATTGAATTTTGGTCTTGGGATTGGTTTGGGATACAGTAATTTCAGAATCAACGATTCAAAAGTGATATTAAACCAAGCTAATGATAATACCTATGATCAATTCCAAGGTAATACTGCTACACAAAATTTAGGGGACGCACAGGCTGGATTAGTGGTTTATGGAAAGAAATTGTTTTTTGGTATCAGCGGAACGCAAATTTTGAATAACAAAGTTGAATTAAACCAAATAGTGACAACTAATAATTTTAACAGGCACTTTTTCATGATAACAAAATATAAATTCGAAGCAACTTCAGATTTATCTATTGAGCCATCTGTTGTAGTTAAAATGACTGCCAATAGTCCAATTTCTATGGACTTAGGAACCCGTTTTTTATATAAAAACAGCAGTTGGTTAGGTGTTCAATTTCGAACTTCAAACAGTTTAATTTTTCAAGTCGGAACGAACTTAATTAAGAATCTATATGTTAGTTATGCATTTGAACAGTCGGTTGGGAAAATTAGAACAGCTGGTAATTCAACACACGAAATTCAATTGGGATATTATTTAGGAAAAAATAGAAATATAGACAAGGAATTAAAGGAGAATTCTAAGACTTCTGAAAAACTTTAATCGATTTCCATAGGCTTATGAGACCATTATATGCAATTCTATACTTTACGTTGAAGTATGCATTAAGAATATTTTATCCTGGAATAAAGAAAGTAAACTCCCCAAAGGGATTCTTAGGTCGCACAATATATGTAAGTAACCATTGCGCTTCATTTATGGATCCTTTGGTTGTTGCAACATATAATTCGCCAATCCTTTTCTTTATGACGCGTTCTGATGTCTTCACTCCTATTTCACGACCTGTTTTATGGGCAGCACATAGTCTTCCTATTTATCGTCAGCATGATGGTGTAAATACAAAAAATGAAAATGAAAAGGTATTTGCAACATGTATTAAAATATTAACGGGAGGTAGAAATTTGTTGCTATTTGGAGAAGGTTTTACAGATGATATTTTCGTTCGGAGATTGAAGCCTGTTAAAAAAGGAGCTGTTCGAATCGGATTTATCACGCTGGAAGCTATCAATTGGAAAGAAAAAGTTTATTTAGCGGCTGTTGGATGCAATTATTCAGATCCTAATGAAATGCGAAGCGATGTGTTAGTCTCAACATCAGACAAAATCTGTTTAAATGATTACAAGGAACAATTCGAGGCTAATCCCAATAAAGTAATTAACGACCTTACAAAAAAAATTGAGTCTTTAATGCAAGACCAAATTACACATGTTGAGGATAAAAACTTGCTAAATTTCCATGAGAACATCATGAAATTGACACGAAAAGGAATGAATGCTAAACACAGCGATATTAGAATTCCTTTAATTGAACGTTGGAAATATTCTAAGCGCCTTGCTAATTGGCTAAACGAACAAAAAGAAGAGCAACTAGAAAATCTTCAAGGATTAAAAGATGAAATGGAGCGTTATTTTTCACTTTTACGCAAATTAAAAGTGAATGAAAACTATGTATATGAAGTAAGTGAAACGGGCAAATTGAAACGAACAAAAGAACTATCATACTTATTTTTGTTATTGCCATTTGCGATTCTTGGATTTCTTCACTGCAGCATTCCCTACTTTATTGTAAAACGATTTGTGGAAAAAACATTTAAAAGACGCGTTTTTTGGGCTTCAGTCAAACTTATTTTAGGAATGATTTTTATGGGATTAATTAATATACCATTCATCTTTTTGTTTTACCATTTCGTTTTCCCGAGTTATTGGTTAGGTTTTCTTTATTATGCGTTGATTGGGGTATTAGGCTTAGCTGCATACATGTGGTGGGTCAATTTTATGCGCTTCAAAGAGAAGGGAGTAATTGGAAAAATGGATCTTTCGAAAATCGTATCTAAAAGAAAAGAATTATTGGATAAAATACATGTCCAAATTCCATTTGCTTGATTTACCTTATTTAACAGTAGAACTTAGGAAAACAATAATTGCGATTCCGGTAAAAAGGGAAATGAGGATGTTTAATACAGCCATAGTAAAACTACCTGAATTGATCAATTGAACAGTTTCATAACTGAAGGTGCTAAAGGTGCTAAATCCGCCACAAAAACCAATTAAAAGAAGTGGTTTAATCCAATCAAATTGATTCATTTTCTCTGATAAACCGTAGACGATTAATCCCAATAATAAACAAGCTAGAAAATTTGTTATTAAGGTTCCTAAAGGAAAAGAAGTGGTCCAAAATTTTATTGAAACGATTCCAATCGTATATCTCAAAAGACTTCCTAATCCTCCACCAATAAATATTAAAACCCAATTCATTTTTATTTTTTAGATGAAGTTAATCTTAAATACCAAAATTTATAGAGTAAAAATGCAATTAAAAAACCAATTGCTGCACCAAATAATACATCAGACAAATAATGTACACCTAAATAAATTCTACTGAAACAAATAATTATCCCAACGAACAATAGCAACCATTTCAGGTGTAAATAGGCTTTATTGAGCACTAATATCGAGGCTGTTGCAATTGCGAAAAAGTTTGCTGCATGTGAAGAGATAAAGCCATATTCTCCACCTTGATAAAGATTTCCAGGAGCTATTTGATAAAAATGTAACTGGTCTACTAACAGCAAATTATGAGATGGTCTATAGCGTAAAAATACATTTTTGAATAAATGAACTGAGACTAAATCTGTTACAATTACGGCAATTACGGCCAATAAAATAAAGAAAATAAAATGCTGCTTATTTAATTTTTTGAATGCTAGAATTAAAATGAAAACATATAAGGGTATCCATGTAATTCTCGCCGAAATCCACCACATAACCTCATCCAATAAAGGAGAATGCCAACTATTAATAGCGAGAACAATTTGACGGTCTATTTCTTCAAAATACTCAATCATTGTTTAGGTGTTCCCAAATCATATCTTTTAACTCTGTTAAGCCCTGTTGAGCAACAGATGAAATAAAAATATATGGGATTTTCGGTAGATCTTTTTTAAGTGCAGCCATTAATTCATCATCAATCATATCCGATTTTGTAATAGCCAAAATTCGGTCTTTATGCATTAATTCCGGATTATACTGCTTCAATTCATTTAACAAAATCTTGTATTCTTTGTGAATATCATCAGAGTCGCAGGGAACCATAAACAGTAGTAAAGAATTTCTTTCAATATGTCTTAAGAAACGCAATCCAAGACCTTTTCCTTGAGATGCTCCTTCAATTATTCCTGGAATATCAGCCATTATGAATGACCTGTAATCTCTATAATTTACAATTCCAAGATTTGGACGTAAGGTTGTAAACGGATAATTTGCGATTTCAGGTTTTGCAGCACTTACAACTGATAATAATGTACTTTTTCCAGCATTGGGAAAACCTACTAAACCAACATCAGCTAATACTTTTAATTCAAGAATTTTCCAACCTTCTTTCGATTCTTCACCTGGTTGTGCAAAACGGGGTGTTTGGTTGGTTGGCGATTTGAATTGATTGTTTCCTAAGCCTCCGCGTCCACCCGGTTGTAAAATTCGTTCCTCTCCTTCTTCAGTTATTTCAAATAATTCTTCTCCAGTTTCTAAATCTCTAGCGATTGTTCCTAAAGGAACGTCAATGTATTGATCTTGACCTTGTCCTCCTGTTTGGAGATTACCAGAACCATGTCCTCCATGACCAGCTTTGATGTGTTTTTTGAATTTTAAGTGTAGCAAGGTCCAAAGTTGTTTGTTTCCACGAACAATAATATGTCCTCCACGTCCTCCATCACCTCCATCAGGACCTCCTTTCGTGATATACTTTTCACGACGAAAATGCGTCGAACCCGCTCCTCCATTTCCAGAAGTACAGTGAATTTTTACGTAATCAACAAAATTATCAGAAGCCATAAAGGGATTTTTTACAAAGGTAGGATTATTCAATCAATAAACTAAAAAATGCCAACCTGATATAAGGATGGCATTTCAATAAAATGAGTTAATGCTATTACAATTTATTAATTTCTTGAAAGAGACGTTGCGTAATATCATCAATAGAACCAATTCCATTTACCGCAGTGAATTTCCCTTGTTTTTGATAAAACGTCTTAACTGGAGCAGTTTCATTGTTATAAACAGTGATTCTGTTTTGAATAACTTCAGGGTTAGCATCATCTAATCTACCGCTTACTTCAGCTCTTCTTTTCAATCGTTCTCTCAATTCAACTTCTTCCACTTCAAGAGCGAGCATAACAGTAATTTTTGTATCAATTGATTTCAAAAAAGAATCCAATGCTTCGGCTTGTGCATTTGTTCTTGGGAATCCATCAAAAATGAAACCTTTAGCATCTTTATGATTCAATACTTCAGACCGTAACATTTTAATTGTGACTTCGTCCGGAACTAATTGACCTTTATCCATGTAGCTTTTTGCCAATGTTCCCAATTCTGTTTCACCTTTAATATTTGCTCTAAACACATCACCGGTTGAAAGATGCACGAGTCCATATTCTTCAATCAATCTCTCTGACTGAGTTCCTTTACCTGCTCCTGGAGGTCCAAATAAAACAATATTCAACATACTACTTTTTGACTGAGGTTAATCCTCTTTTAATTGATATATTTCCCGAAAATTTCTTCCTTTTTCATCATAATCTAAACCATAACCTACAACAAATGCATTAGGAATTGAAAAACCAACATAATCTGGTGCTTTCTTTCCTAAAAATGACGCTGGTTTGTATAGTAATGTGCACACTTTTACTGATTTTAAACTTTCCGACCCTAACAAGGTAATGATTTTGTCAATCGTAATTCCAGTATCGACAATGTCTTCTAAAATAATAACATGCTTATTTTCTAAATCGGTATTCAAACCAATTAATTCATCAACTCTGCCTGTTGAAACAGTGCCATGATATGAACTGACTTTAACAAAAGATATCTCACAAGGAATGGTAATTGATTTTAACAAATCCGCAGCAAACATAAACGCACCGTTTAAAATTGCAATGAAAGTTACTTCTTGCCCTTTATAATCAGTATTTATTCTATTTGCTAAATCAGAAATTTCTTTCAAAATTTCCTTTTCTTGAATAAACACATCGAATGACTTATCGTTTAATTGAATCACCTATTCGTCTTTTGTGAATAGCAAAGGTACTATTTAATTAAAAAAATAACTTCAATTTTTATTCTAAAACTTATCAACCACTCAAAAAATCCCTGCTATCTTTGTCCAATGCAAAAGTTCTGGTATGGTAATACTGCCCGTTTAGGGATGGTTGGTGGAGGTCAATTAGGCCGGATGTTTATTCAAGAAGCAATTAATTTTAATGTACATGTGCATGTATTAGATTCAGACATTAATGCTCCATGTAAAGATATTGCACATTCTTTTACGTTAGGATCTATTACAGATTATGATGCGTTATATCAATTTGGATTAGACAAAGACACGCTAACTGTTGAGATTGAAAACGTTAATATAGAAGCGCTTGAAGCATTAGAAAAACTTGGTAAAAAAGTGTTTCCACAACCAAGCGTATTGAAAATCATTAAAGACAAAGGGATTCAAAAACAATTTTATATTGACAACAATATACCTACCGCTGATTTTTGTTTTCTTGGATCTTCAGCAGAACTAGCAGATCATCTAGATATGTTACCTTGTATGCAAAAACTAACTACAGGTGGTTATGATGGAAAAGGGGTGCAAGCATTACGGACTATCACTGATTTTGAAAAAGCCTTTGCAGCTCCTTCAATTTTGGAGAAAATGATTCCTTTTACAAAAGAACTATCAATCATCGTTGCGAGAAATGAGCAAGGAGAAATAAAATCGTATCCAGCAGTTGAGTGTGAATTTAGCGAAGAGGCTAATTTGGTTGAATTTCTATTTGCGCCAGCAGACATTTTATCTGAAATTGAACAAAAAGCCACTGAACTTGCCAAGGATGTAATAAAGAAATTGGGAATGATAGGAATTCTTGCAGTTGAATTATTTTTAACTGCTGAAGGCGAATTATTAGTTAATGAAATTGCTCCTCGCCCTCACAACAGTGGTCACCACACAATAGAATGCAATGTAACTTCTCAATTTGAGCAACATTTGCGGGCTGTTTTAAATTTACCGTTAGGTTCGACTCAAATTATTCAAGCGGGAGCAATGATTAATTTGTTAGGAGAAAAGGGATTCGAAGGACCAGTTTACTATGACGGTTTAGAGAAATTCATGGCCGTTCCTGGAATTCATCCCCATATTTATGGGAAAGCAACAACCAAACCTTATCGAAAAATGGGACATGTAACAATTGCAGGGAAATCATTAGATGAAGTAAAGCAATTAGCACACATTGTGAAATCAGGGATCAAAGTGATCACACGCTAATAATGTCACTTTCGCTAATATAAAATCAAATATTTTAATTAGTGCATCAGAATTTAAATCTTGGAAAGGAGATTCTGAACAAATAGATGATTTAAATATATTGATAATGAGTCACTTAACAGTAAATATTCACTTTTATTTTTGAAATAATTCATTTTGTTTAACTTTTATTGTGTTTTGTTAAACATTTTTTGTTTAACTTTACATCGCAAACATTAAACAAAAATGGATATGTCAACAATAGAATTCAACGAGGCATTAATTGGAATGGAAGATAATTTAAAATCTTTCGCTATAAGTTTTACTAAAAACCAAGATGATGCTAAAGATTTGACACAAGAAACAATGCTGAAAGCGATAACATATAGAAACTATTATATGCCACAGACCAATTTCAAAGCTTGGGTTTTCACCATTATGCGCAATATATTTATTAATCAATATAGAAGAAAGGTGAAATCACGAACAATATTTGATCAATCGAAAGATTTATTTATGTTGAACAGCTCTGATTCATCTAATTCACCAATTAATTTTATATTGGAGAAGGAAGTTAACAAACAAATTGAAAAATTAGGTGACGAATATAAAGAACCTTTTGAAATGCATTTTAATGGATTTAAATATAAAGAAATTGCTTCAGAATTAGATATTCCAATTGGGACAGTAAAAAGTCGTATATTCATTGCTCGAAAAAAACTTATGGATTCATTACCTGATTATAATTATTCAATGGCCTAATGGTGAGAAAAGTCACTATAATTGGTGCTGGAATTTCCAGTTTATCATCTGCCGCATTTTTAGCAAAAGCTGGTTATGATGTAACTATTTTGGAAAAAAACCCAACTATCGGTGGTAGAGCTCGCCAGTTTACAATCGACGGATTCGTTTTCGACATGGGTCCAAGCTGGTACTGGATGCCTGATGTTTTTGAACAATTTTATTCGAAATTTGGTTATACCACTTCCGATTTTTATGAACTTAAAAGATTAGACCCTTCATACAATGTTTTTTGGCAAGACGGAACAAATTCTGAAATTCCTGCAAGCGAAAGTCAACTTTTCGATTGGTTCGAAACGCTCGAAAAAGGCAGCTCAATAAAGCTCAAAAAGTTTCTAAAAGACGCTGCTTATAAGTATGATGTAGGAATGAAAGACTTGGTTTTTAAGCCAAGTTTAAAACTATCAGAATTTGCAGATATGCGCATTTTGAAAGGTCTTTTTAAACTTCAATTGCTTTCTTCTTTTTCAAAATATATAAGAAGCTATTTTAAAAATGATAAAATTCTTTCTTTATTAGAATTTCCTATCCTATTTCTGGGCGCAATGCCAAAAGATACTCCAGCATTATATTCATTAATGAATTATGCTGATATTTCACTTGGTACATGGTATCCTATGGGTGGAATGTTTAATATCATTGAAGCATTTGAAAAAATAGCAGTTGAAAACGGTGTCAAAATTTTAACAAATCAAGAAGTCACGGGTATTAAATATGAAAATGATCATGTTACACATGTTTCAACACGTGACAAAGAATATGAGACAGACATTTTAGTTTCAGGCGCGGATTATCAGCACACAGATTCTTCAATATTGAATACAAAAGCAAATTACTCAGAAAAATATTGGGAAAAACGCACGATGGCTCCATCTAGCTTGTTATTCTACCTTGGATTGAACAAAAAGATTTCTGGATTAAATCACCATAATCTATTTTTTGACGAAGCGTTCGAGCAACATGCAAAAGATATTTACAAAGATCCAAAATGGCCATCTGCTCCTCTTTTTTATGCCTGTGTTCCGTCAATCACTGATCCCACTGTTGCTCCAGAAGGTATGGAAAATTTATTTCTTTTAATTCCAATTGCACCAGATTTAAAAGATGATGAAGAAACAAGAGAGCGATATTTTGATATTCTAATTGATCGCCTTGAATCAAAAACCGGCAATGCTATCCGGGAACATATCATTTACAAAAAGAGCTATTGCATCAGTGATTTTAAAAATGACTACCATGCTTATAAAGGAAACGCTTATGGACTAGCGAATACATTAAGGCAAACAGCATTTTTAAAACCTTCTTTGAAAAACAAGAAATTAAAAAATATGTTTTATACAGGTCAACTTACAGTTCCAGGACCTGGAGTTCCTCCGTCAATTATTTCTGGCGAAGTCGTTGCGAATGAAATAATAAAAAATTATGGCAACCAAAAACAGGCAATTCAACAATCCAATGTTTAATTTAACTCAACATTGATATGAAAATATTATTTGACAATGTCTCTCATGAAATGAGCCAATTAACAACAAAAAGATATAGTACTTCTTTTTCATTGGGCATTTCTTTTTTGCACAAAGACATACAAAAACCAGTTTATGCAATTTATGGTTTTGTGCGCTTTGCCGATGAAATCGTTGATTCATTTCACGATTTTGACAAAGAAGAATTATTGAACGATTTTAAAATTCAAACATACAAAGCTATTGATCAAGGTATATCCTTAAATCCCATATTAAACAGTTTCCAATGGGCTGTCAATAAATACAAGATTCCTTTAGATTTAGTCGAAACATTCCTGTTAAGTATGGAAATGGACCTTGACAAAAAGGCGTATGATGTCAATAAATATGAACAATATATACTAGGTTCAGCTGAAGTAGTAGGATTAATGTGTCTAAAAATATTTGTTGATGGAAGTGAAGAAGAGTATACCCGCTTAAAACCTTTCGCTATGAAATTAGGGTCTGCATTTCAGAAAATCAACTTTTTGAGAGATTTAAAAGCAGATTTCAAGGATTTGGGACGTACCTATTTCCCTGGAATCAATTTGAATGATTTTAGTTCAACAGTGAAAAAAGAAATTGAAGCTGATATTGAATTGGATTTCAAATTAGGGTATGAAGGAATAATGAAGCTTCCTAAAAATGCGCGATTTGGTGTTTACATGGCGTATATTTATTACTACAAACTATTCAATAAAATAAAATCGGCATCTGCACATTCAATTTTAAATGAACGAATAAGAATACCAAATAATAAAAAATACCGGTTATTTCTGACTTCCTATTTAAAACATAATTTAAATCTTCTTTAATTGAATCAGAATCAAGAAATTCAAGTCAGCTTGGTTGACCTATCTGATAATGAAATTGGTCAAATGGAGAAATTGGAAGCCCATCAAAAAGGATTACTTCATCGTGCTTTTTCTGTTTTGATATTCAATGATAAAGGAGAATTATTGCTCCAAAGACGAGCGTTTGGTAAATATCATTCAGAAGGATTGTGGACTAATACATGTTGCAGTCATCCGAATCCTGGTGAATCTAATTTATCTGCAGCCCATAGAAGATTGCAAGAAGAAATGGGTTTTGATTGTGAAATGAAGGAACTCTTCTATTTTATATATAAAGCTGAACTTGACAATAATTTAATAGAGCACGAATTAGATCATGTTATTGTTGGGCACTCCAACCAAGATCCAATTTTAAATCAAGAGGAAGCAATTGATTATAAATGGTTGAATTTAGATCAATTAAAAAAGTCAATTATCGACCAACCTTCTGACTATACATTTTGGTTTAAATTAATAATACTCGAGTATTTCGATAAACTCAAAAAACACATAGAAAATGAAAGTTTGTAGAAGATTGACCTTTAATGCTGCACATCGCTTGTTTAATGCAGAATGGAGTGATGAAAAAAATTTAGAGGTTTTTGGTAAATGCAGTAATCCTAATTATCATGGACACAACTATGTTATGGAAACATGGATTGAAGGAGAAATAGATCAAGAAACAGGTTTTGTTTACGATTTAAAAAATCTAAAAGATTTGGTTCAAGAACATGTAACTGAACGTTTTGATCATAGAAACTTGAACTTAGATTGCGAAGAGTTTAAAGATATGAAAACTTCAGCAGAAAATATCGCATTGGTTGCTTGGAATATTCTAAGACCAAAAATTGATAGCAAATACAATTTAATGATTCGCCTTTGGGAAACTGAAAATAACATAGTAGAATATAACGGTCAATGACATCTATTTTTTGGCATCGCAGAGATTTCCGCATAAATGATAATGCAGGCTTGTATAAAGCTTTGAAAAACAGTAAATCTGTTCAATCAATTTTCATTTTTGATAATGCAATTCTTTCAAAACTTCAGAAAGATGATCAACGGGTTTTGTTTATTCACCAAGAAGTTGAGCATTTAAAAAAGCAATACCAACAGTTCGGATCTGATTTAAAAGTATACTTTGGCAATCCTGTTCTCTTAATTCCTGAAATTGCGCATGAGTTTAATGCAAAAGTTGTTTATACCAATAGAGATTATGAGCCATATGCTTTACAAAGGGACACTCAGATTCACACACTTCTCTCCGATTTAAATATTGAGTTTATTGGTGCCAAGGATCATGTGATTTTTGAAAAGAATGAAATCTCGAAATTAGACGGTTTACCTTACACCGTATTTACTCCCTACTCGCGCAAATGGAAGGAAAAATTAAACCCATTTTTTACTTCTGAATACCAAGTTGAAAAATACGTGGGAAACTTATCTAAAACGGGGGGAAAAGTGTTAATTACCATAAAAGAACTTGATTTTGAATCAATAAAAAAAGTTTCGTTCCCATCTCGTGAAGTGCCAATTGAACTTATTCAATCCTATACTGATAAAAGAGATTTTCCTTCCCTGGATGCTACAAGTCATTTAAGTTTACATTTGCGTTTCGGAACAATTAGCATACGTCAATTAGTGAGAACCGCCCTTTCTAATAATCCAACTTTTTTGAATGAATTGATTTGGCGTGATTTCTATCAAATGATCATTTTTCACTTTCCACATTCTGCAAAAGATTCATTCAAAAAACAATATGACCGCATAGAATGGGAACACAATGAAGCACATTTCGATTCATGGTGTAACGGCAAAACAGGTTATCCTCTAGTTGATGCAGGTATGCGAGAATTAAATTCAACCGGATTTATGCACAACCGTGTTCGAATGGTTGTAGCAAGTTTTCTGACAAAACATTTGTTATTGGATTGGAGAATTGGAGAAACATATTTTGCCGAAAAATTGTTGGATTACGAATTGGCAAGCAATGTTGGAGGTTGGCAATGGGCTGCAGGTTGTGGATGTGATGCAGCACCTTATTTTCGAGTATTTAACCCTACGACCCAACAAGAAAAATTTGATAAAAATTTTGAATACATAAAAAAATGGGTTCCAGAATTCGGTACTTCTAATTACCCTGAACCAATAATTGAACACAAATTTGCCAGAGAAAGAGTTTTAGAACGATTTAAACAAGCACTAAATAACTAAATATGCCATTACAAATAGGCGATACCTGTCCAATTTTCAGTTTAGAAAATCAAGAAGGAAAAACCATCAACATGACTGATTTTATTGGTCAAAAAATACTCGTTATTTATTTCTACCCAAAAGATGATACAAGCGGTTGTACCAAAGAGGCATGCTCCTTTAGGGATAGCCACGAAGCATTCAAAGACTTAGGATGTGAAGTATTTGGGATTTCTTCAGATTCTGCTAGCTCACATCTCAAATTCGCCACAAAAAACCGACTAACCTTCAATTTACTAGCCGATACAAAACAAGAAGTAAGAAATACGTTTGGTGTTCCAAGAAGTTTATTTGGACTTATTTCCGGAAGAGTGACATATATCATCGACCTAAAAGGTGAAATTAGCGGAATTTACAACTCAATGACCGACACGGAAGGCCACATTACAAAAGCTCTTGACTTGGTAAAAACAGTACAATCAAACAAATAATTCGTCCACAATTTTAAAACGGTAGGCAAATATTTGATCAAGTTTTTTCTTAACAACTAACGGATGTACCATTTTGCCTAAAATTCCGAAAGGTAATTCGTATGACACAATATCTGTCATCTCTACACCGCCTTGAACTTCTTTAAAATGATGTTCGTGGTGCCAGAGTTTATATGGTCCTTTGCGTTGCTCGTCCACAAAATACTCCTGATACTTGACATGTGTAATTTCTGTAATCCATCTAAGAGGTATGTTCAATAAAGGACGCACCTTGTATTCAATCATCAATCCTTCATACATGTTTTCTACTCCTTCAGTCAAGACATCAAAACCCATTTCTTTGGGAGTAATTTTATTAAGATTATTTGGAGATGAAAAAAAATCCCAGCACGTTGCTAAGTCAGTTTTCACAAATTGAGTGCGTTTTAATTGATACATAGTTGTATTTTATAATAAAACAGAATAAGCATCTTATTGTTTATTTTAATATAATTAAACATTTTTAGCAATATTTTGTTGTAGTAATTAATAGTGGTTAATAGTTAAAAATCCGTAAATGTAGCGATATGTTTATGGTTTTTTTTTTGACTTAGTATTCACGTAGTAACTTTAAAATTTCACCTATTTGAAATGAATTCTTGACTGGTGTGTGCTTTGCGAATGAATACGTAATCGTTGTCGAACCAAAATAGAAACTATTTCACGTAATCTTGTTTTTGCACCAACATGTATTGATCATTATCCATCTTGATATATCCCTGATCATAACAAAAATAATACTGTGACCCTTTTTGGGTCTTGTAGATATTGGTGAAATAATGAAAATTAAACCCTTCTTCTGCGAGCGTTATTCCATCAAGCGTAACTTTTCCTTTAGGATTTAACGCAGCTAAGATTCGACGGTTTTTACGTAAGATGTTATTGATTCGTCGGACATAAGCAGTTGCATCTTCATTCTGACGATTATTGAATGAATTTCGACAGTAATCTGAACAAAATTTCTGATCTCTACGACCCGTTAAATTCTGTCCGCATTCTTTGCAAGTTCTCTTTTCCATCTGCGTTCTTTTCGTGTGTTTAGTGCTAAGCAATGTTAACAATATTTAACAGCAAAATCAAGCTTTCAGCAGTTAATCTTTGTCACCTTTGTAGATTCAACTATTCAATATATGACAGAAAACACGACCAACGTCGAAGGCAGCAACGCAGTTAATCCAATTAACCCAGCTGAAGCGCTTAGGATTCTTAGTGAGAAAATAAAATTAGAGGTAGTAATTATTCAACGTTTACGCGAAGAAATTGCAAAAGTAATTGTAGGTCAGACATATATGATTGATCGTTTATTGATTGCTTTACTCGCTGACGGACACATTTTATTAGAAGGTGTTCCAGGTCTGGCAAAGACATTGGCCATAAAAACACTCGCTGATGCCATTGATGTTGATTTTAGTAGAATACAATTTACACCAGATTTATTGCCTGCAGATGTTACAGGTACCATGATTTACAATCAGAAAAGCGAGCAATTTACGGTTAAAAAAGGACCTATTTTTTCGAATTTTGTGTTGGCTGATGAAATAAACCGTGCACCAGCGAAAGTTCAAAGTGCTTTGTTGGAAGCGATGCAAGAACGTCAAATAACAATAGGTGAAGAGACCTTTATTTTGCCAAAACCTTTCTTGGTATTAGCAACTCAAAATCCAATTGAACAAGAAGGAACGTATCCTTTACCTGAAGCACAAGTCGATCGATTTATGTTGAAAGTGTTTCTAGGGTATCCAACCAAAGAAGAAGAAAAACAAATTATCCGTACAAACGTGCAAGTTGGTGGAATTCCGAAAATTGGGAAAGTCGTTGCACCAAGTGATATCATGCGTGCACGAGAATTAGTTAGAGAAGTATATTTAGATGAAAAAGTGGAGCAATATATCGTTGATTTAGTCTATGCTACTCGAACGCCTGAAAAATATGGGTTAGAACAATTGCAACCAATGATTAGTTACGGTTGTTCTCCGAGAGCAAGTATCAACTTAGCACTTGCGTCAAAAGCATATGCGTTTTTACAAGGAAGAGCGTTTGTTGTGCCTGAAGATATTCGTGCCATTGCACCAGATGTGATGCGCCACAGAATGGGTTTGACGTATGAAGCAGAAGCAGAGAATATTACAACGACTGATGTTGTCAATAAAATCATCAACAAAGTAGAAGTTCCTTAATTGATGCCGATTCGTATTTGATAATACTGGAATAAAATCCAGCAAAACCAAATTCAGACCGGTATCATACAAAAATTAAATATGGGAAAATTCAAAATTACAATGGTAAGAATTTCAATTTAGAAAGTGGAAACTAGCGACCTCATTAAAAAAATACACCGTTTGGAAATCAAGACGAAAGGCTTGACCAAACATATATTTTCGGGGGAATACCATTCGGCGTTCAAGGGAAGAGGTATGGCGTTTAGTGAAGTCAGGGATTATCATTTTGGAGATGAAGTAAGAACAATTGATTGGAACGTTACTGCTAGATACAATTCGCCTTATGTCAAGGTTTTTGAAGAAGAGCGCGAATTAACCGTCATGTTGGTAATCGACATTTCTGGTTCGGAGGAATTTGGAACAATAGAGAAAACGAAAAAAGATCTAGCGTTAGAAATAGCCGCAATTTTAGCGTTTTCAGCTATTTCAAATAATGACAAAGTGGGAATGATCCTCGTTTCAGATAAAATGGAACGCTACATTGCTCCTGAAAAAGGGAAAAAACATGTTTTAATTATTTTACGGGAACTGATTGAATTCAAAGCGAAAAGTAAATTAACAGATATCAACGAAGGATTGAAATTTCTCCGAAACACACAAAAAAAACGTACAATTACTTTTGTGATTAGTGATTTTATCGATCAAAATAATTTCATGGAAGGCATGCGTTTGACGAAGAAACGCCACGATACAATTGCTATTAAACTTTCAGATATTGCTGAACAGATATTACCTAATGTAGGATTGATTCAATTATTCAATGCTGAATCAGGCGAAACTACTTGGGTAAATTCAAGTTCAAGAGATGTACGCGCAAAATATCAAAAAGACTTTCAAGAAAACGAAACAAGCACTTTAAAAGAATTCAAAAAAGCAGGAATTGACAGTGTTTCTTGTCGCACAGATGAAGACATTATCAAACCACTTGTAGCGCTTTTTCAAAAACGTTGATGAAGAACCTTTTGCTCCATATCTTAATTTTGGCGGTCACTTTTTCCGGCTATTCGCAGCAAGGAACAACAACTTTATCCGAAAAAAATATTTTGGTTGGTGAGAAAATTTCGCTTGTTTACACGATTACTTTTCCTCAAAAAAACAGCTTTAAATTCACTCCGGAAAATTCCATTATTCCAAGTAACCGTAAATCCAAAACTGGAATTCTATCAACTGAGACAACGGATGAAATTGAAATCTTAACACCGTTCACAGACACTGTCATTTCGAAAGGAAAAGACAAAGTATGGATTGGAACGTATGAAATCACTGCTTGGGATTCTGGAAGATATGTTTTAGCTCCATGCACAATTATCATCGATGATTCGACTATCATTTTTCCATCCGTTGAATTGACTTCCGAACTTGTAAAAGCAAAAAAAGGGCAAGATTTATATGACATCAAAGAATCCTTTTCAGATATTCCTGATGAACCATTTTCTTTGAAAACATTTGCCAAAAATAACTGGTGGTGGTTGTTGCTTGTTGTTCTTATTCCGTTGATTCTAATTTATAGAAATAAGCGCAAAAGGCTCAATGACATTCCGAAACCGGTTGTGGTTTTGTCGTTGAAGGAACGAACTTTATTGGCAATCGATGCATTAGAAAAAGAACGTTTGTGGGAAAAACAGCGCTTAAAAGAACACTATATTGAACTTTCATTTATTTTGAGATCGTACCTTTCTTCCCGTTATGAAATCAATCTATTAGAAAAAACAACACACGAAACAAAGCTGCTCTTGGGTCAAAAAGGATTACATACTGAGACCATTCGTGTAATTGTTTCCATATTAAGTGAAGCTGACTTAGTGAAATTTGCTAAATCACAACCAGAAGAATTAGCGATTTTAAAAGTATCACATCTTGCCAGACAAGTAATTGCAGAAACGAGTCCAATAGAGTTTGATCATGCTGAATAACTGGAACATCCGCTTTTGGGAATACGATTTCCTTTCTCCACATTGGTTGTGGTTGTTGTTGGTTGTGCCAGTAATTCTACTGTTGATGTTCCGCAATGAAAGGCGGAAAGAAGGAGAATGGAAATATTCTGGAAGTGCAGCAAGTCAAAAAAGCTTTTCAACGCGCTGGATTGTTTCTTTCAGAAGGATCTTAATCATATTAAACGGAATCGTTTTGTGCTGCCTCATTTTCGCTATGGCCAAACCATTTCATTGGTCAGATTATGATGATGTGGATGAAAACTACAAAAACGGAATTGATATCATTTTAGCAATGGACGTTTCTTCCTCCATGTTGGCAATGGATTTTGAACCAAACAGGTTGGAAGTAGCAAAACGTGTTGCAAAAGAATTCGTTGATGGACGCAGAGGAGATCGAATAGGTTTAGTTGTTTATGCTGGTGAAGCATATACAGCTTGTCCTGCAACATTGGATTACACCATTTTAAAGAAACAAATTGATCAAATCACAGGCGAAAATATTGAAGGTGGAACAGCCATTGGAACAGGATTAGGAACTGCAGTTACCCGATTACGCAGTGACAGTTTGCAATCCAAAGTCATTATTTTATTGACAGATGGTAGTAACAATGCTGGTGACATTGATCCTTTGACAGCTGCTGAATTGGCTCGGGCAAAAAATATCCGAGTTTATACAATTGGTGTTGGAAGCAATGGAAAAGCACCTACGCCAGTTATCACTCCGTTTGGAATTCGATATGAGAATTTAGAGGTAGAAATAGACGAAATGACCTTGATGAAAATTGCTGAGATTGCGAACGGTCAATATTTCAGGGCAACGGATGAGGAAAGTTTAAAGTCCATTTACAAGGAAATTGAAAAATTAGAAAAACGTAAGATGTTGGATCAACAATATAAAACGGAGCCTCCGGCATCTCCAATGGGATTTTTAAATTGGGCATTTATCTTGGCAATAATGACGTGGCTTACCAACCGTTATTTTTTCAAAATGTATGAGTAAGCAGCAATACACATATAGATTGAAGCTTATCATCAGTGGAATACTGGTGTGGGAAGTGTTATTTTGGCTTTTGACTGGATCACTTTTAGCACTTATAGGCTACATCGATCAATCGCCTTCTGTTGAACAAGTTGGTTTCAAAGATCCAGAGAATTTCTGGTTGTTGCTGTTAATGCTTCCAATTTTAGGAATGTACTTTTTTACAATTTATTCTACCAATTCATTGGCGCAGTCAGCGCATCCATCGGTGCAGAAATTCATCTTACAACCTGTTTCATCGTTGAACAGTTTTCTGAAATATTTCCTATTTAGAAATGCCATTGTATTCTTGATATTTGCCATGGCGCAACCAGCTTTAGGAACAAAGAAAGTTTCCGGAACACTTGAAAGTCTTGAATTGGTTATTTGTTTGGATGTTTCGAATTCCATGAATACAAAGGATATTTCGAAGGATTTAACCCGTTTACAAATTGCGAAACGCGCCTTGAATGAATTGATTAATAAATTACACGGAGAGAAAATAGGTATCGCTGTTTTTGCTGGTGGCGCTTTTGTTCAATTACCCCTAACAGCAGATTACAGTGCAACAAAAATGTTCATCAATGAAATTGAAACGGACATGGTTTCTAATCAAGGAACCAATATTGCCGCAGCGTTATCCGTTTCTGCTGGAATGTTCTCACCTGAAAAAACAACCAAAGGAATCATTCTTGTAACAGACGGAGAAAATCATGAGGAAAATCCAAACGAAATTTTCACTGAAATCAGAAATAAAAGCATCCAATTAAGTGTTTTAGGCTTGGGAACAGAAATGGGTGGGCCTGTGCCTGTCAATCCTGAAAGACCAGAATTGGGATACAAAACTACGGCTGCTGGAAAAACAGTTATTTCAAGAATTAACCCTTCTTTTATTCAGTCAATTGCGTCTAAATCTGGGGGGGCATATACCATCAGTTCGGACCCATTTCCGAATTTATCGGATTTGTTAACACAAATTAACCAAATGAAGCGGTCTAAGGTCCAAGATTTGGAGTTTGATATACAAGAGAATCGCTATCAAATTCCGTTATTTGTATCCATCTTATTTTGGTGTTTGTTTTTGGGTGTCTCGAAAGGGTTTTTTGGAAGAAGAGTGAGGAGTAATAAGTTTAGAACTGATAGTTTATAGTTTATAACTATGTTTTCTATGTTCCACTTCGATAAACTCAGTGCAACGCTATGTGGTGAAAAAAGTGAGGAGTGAGGAGTTTAGAACTGATAGTTTGTAGTTTGTAGTTTGTAGTTTGTAGTTTATAGTTTATAACTATGTGGTCTATGTTCCTATGTGGTGAAAAAAGTGAGGAGTGAGGAGTGAGGAGTTTAGAACTGATAGTTTAAAGTTTATATCTATGTGGTCTATGTGCCTATGTGGTGAAAAAAGTGATGAGTGATGAGTTTAGAACTGATAGTTTGTAGTTTATAACTATGTATTCTATGTGCCACTTCGATAAACTCAGTGCATCGCTATGTGGTGAAAAAAGTAATGAGTAATGCGTTTTTAAAAATTAGTGTTTGAAGAATTTAATTTACATACTATTTGTTTTGATTGGGATGAATGTTTCAGCGCAAGAGTGGAGAGATTCACTGAAGGTTGCGCGTAATTCATACAAGAAGCAGGAGTATGTGAAAGCTTTGAAATATTATCAATCAGCTCAAAAGAAAGCACCAAATGACGTTGATCTTTCTGACGAAATGGGGCAATCGGCTTACAAAGCACGTGAGTTTGAAAAGGCTGAAAAGATTTACGAGCAAAATGCAAGTTCTAAAAAATCGAAAACAGCTAAAGCGAAAAGTTACCATAATATGGGAAATTCTCGCATGCAAGAGAAAAATTACCAAGGAGCAGTTGAATCGTATAAAGAAGCGTTAAGAAACAATCCTTCTGATGAGGAAACACGTTATAACTTATCGGAAGCAATTCGCAGGTTGAAAGACGAACAAAAGAAAAATCCGAAGGACAACAAAGACAACAAGGATAAAAATCAACCGCAGAATCAACCTAAAAATCCTGAGGATAAGCAAAATCCGAAAGACAATAAAAACCAAAAGAAGCAACAAAATTCTCCTAACCAACAGAAAAAAGATAAGGATGGCAAAGAACAGGATGGTAAAAATCCATCGCGCTTGCCGAATAAATCTGTAGAACGCATGTTGGATCAATTGATGAAATCTGAAGCAGAAACCAAACGTAAAATGGGTGGTAGCAGACAAGAAGGAGATGTAATAAAATCAGGGAAAGATTGGTGATGAAAATTGCACTTTTACATATAATAATTTTATTTGCGGCATTTAAGGCGGTAGCGCAAAAACCGATGGTTTGGTTGGAAGTGGAGCCTAAAGAAGCTGAGATTGGAGAAGTGTTGACCATCATTATTAAATCAAATGTGCAAGGAGAAATTGATATTGATTTTCCAAGTGGCTTTGTTCATGGATATAATATTTCAAACGGGATGAATCAAGAAATTGATTACAATACAGGAAAAGTTATTACCTATTATCACCTTTCACAAACAGGAGCTATGCCGAAAGCTGGAACTTTTAAATTCGGTCCGGCCTATGTGAAGAAAGGAAATAAAGTGTACAAATCAAATGCCGTATCAGTAACCATTCGAAAAGAGGATTCAAAAGTTACCACAGGAAATGATTTATCGGCAAAGCAACTCAAGCAACCAGCTTTTGCCTTAATTGAAAAATCAAAATCATCTATTTATGAAGGTGAATGTGTTATTTTGAATGCGAAAGTGTATGCTCAATTCAATCCTTCTCATTTAGAAGATTATCAGGAATACACTATAAACGGCGCATTAGACAAACACGATATTGGGTCTTCAACCCGCATTATGGTAGAAGAGGAAAACATTCGAAACGCTACTTATTATACTTTCGAATACGATAAAAAAGTAGTATTTCCATCTGGAACAGGCAAAATCATTATTGATCCATTTAAATTGCTATTGCGTCGTGGCTATGAAAGTATGCCTTTAACATCAAGCGGTGCGACAATCGAAATTAAACCTTTACCTGGAAATGTGCCAAACGATTTTATAGGCGGTGTTGGTCAATTTAGTGTTACTAGAACTGTTCAATCGGGAAGTTTTAAACAAGGTGATGTATTTACCCTTTTAGTTGAAGTGACAGGCGTTGGAAACTTACAAAACATCGTTGAACCAACTTTATCTTTACCAAAAGGATTTGTGGTATACGGCGATCCGATTATCAAAGAAGATTTTGTTTTTGGTAGTAAAGGTGCCGAAGGAAAAATCACGTATGAATACAATATACAAGTCACCAAATTCGGACAGCAAACACTGCCTGAAACGCGCATCTCGTATTTTGACCCGAACAAAGAAAAGTATTGCACAGTAAGTACCAAAAGTGATTTGTTGGTTATCAAGAAAAATAGCCAATTCAAACCAGGAACGGATGATTTGGCGTCATTGCCTCAAAATCAACTTCAAGAGGAAGTTTTTCCTTTGCGTCGCGATAGTGGTAATTTATCCAATCAAACATTGAATTTCAGTCAAAAAAGCTTCTGGATTGGCGTTTCTTCTCCCCTAATACTTGCGCTCATTTTTGGTTTATGGATGCGGAAAAAAGAAGAAAACAACACAACTGGTTCTCAAAAAGTTGCAAAACAAAATGCTCAAATTGCTGTTCAAAATTTATTTTCTGAAGCGGAGAAAGCACTCTCACAAAGAGATTACACCAACTATTATAGCTTCATTGAAAAAGGCGTTCAACGCTCCTTATCTTTGTTTTTGAATAGTGATGATACAGTGATATTAAGTAGTTCCGAAATTTTTAGGCACTTAAAGGAACGTGACACCGATCCAAACAAAATTGCAGCATTAAGTAATTTATTGTCAACCTGTGAACAAGCACGCTATGGTCTTGGAATCAACGAGCAAGACAGAGATACACTCATCGTTTCAGCGAAGCAAATTACGCATTCAATTTTGCATTCATGAGTAGATTAAAACGTCTCATTATTGTTTTAGTTAGTTCACTTTGTGCGCTTCACTCCTATTCTTCTGATTTATTTGATCAAGGATTGAAAGCTGCAAATGATAAAAAAATTACCCAAGCAATTAATTTGTTCAATCAAGTAATTAAGGAGGAACAAAACAATGTTGCTGCCTATTACAACCTTGGGAATTGTTATTATCAAAACAAATCATACGGTGAAGCAATTTGGGCATACGAGCGTGTTTTAAAACTTTCACCGAGAGATAGCGAAGCTCCATCTAACATTGAAATGTGCTATAAAAAATTAAACGACACCACTAAATGGGCGCCGCATACAAACGGTTTACAACGTTTAATTTATAGTGTTGGACCAACAACTTGGGCAATACTTTCCATTGTCATCAGTATCTTGATGGGAATTTCTATTTTTCTCTTATTCAAAATGAAAAACAACTCCTGGAAGCGTTTTCATTTCATGCTGCTCTTTGGAGAAACGGTTTTTTTACTCGCGTTCTTGGTTGCAACAAATACATCAAGTACCTATTTAACAGCAGAACGTTTTGCAATTGTAACACGGAAGTCGATTCCAACTTACATGAATGATCTTGGGGAAAAAGCCGAATTAGAACTCAAAGAAGGAACAAAAGTTGAATTGCTTTCGTTGACCAAAACCAAACTAGAAGTGATGTTGCAAGACGGACAAAAAGTTTTGATTGAGGAGAAAGATATTAAAGGAATATAAAAAGTAGAAAGATTTGATATTTTTCATTAAGACTTTTAATTAACGCTAAATTTAAGAGCCAATTAATTTTTCCTGAATATCCTCCATATTTTTTAATATGTGATGATTTTTCAATTTTTGAGTATTTACAGTATTCACAACCG